>NZ_JADYWY010000001.1:0-674624 GCF_015864635.1 Psychrobacter sp. SZ93C1
CTGGGTTTTAATTAAGTAATTATCTCCTAATTACTGCCAGTTTCCCCTGTTGAGGGGCGTATTATATAGAGTTTAAGAGCTGTGTCAACTGCTTTGCTAAAGGTTTTTTGATTAGTTTGATAGCCTTTTTAATAACTGATGATTTTCAATGGGTTAGGAATTAAGATACTTAAACGATATTCTAAAAAAGTCTTTTTACGGCTGTTTTTTGTTGACTAGAAGGCTCATCTCCACTATCTAACCTCTCACTACGGACTCATTAGAGCCATTGATACGGTATTTAACGCTACCTATATTCATCAGTATTGATATTGGTACAAAGTGCACCTATATATAGAAGCAGACCTGACCCCTTACTATCTAGTGTTAATAGGCGGTTTTTGCTATAATAGTTGATTTTATGACATTGCTTAATAGCCATCCTTATTCATCTTATGAGAAGGTAGTTCGTTTTACCTCATATAATGTTGATTATAGCCTGTTAAGTGGCGCTTAATCATCATGCTATATAAGGTAAAAGACAGTGCTATTAAGTTGTGCTTATCTCTTACAACATATCATAGTAGTTAGATATAATTGACGTGGTCTCACGGTTATATGATTGATGGTTGCAATCATCACTGCCAACGGACCCAAAAAGGTGAATAGATTATGGTAGCGATTACTTTACCCGATGGTAGCGTAAAAAACTTCGAAGGCAATACTACGGTCATGGAAGTGGCGCAAAGTATAGGCACAGGACTGGCGAAAGCAACAGTTGCTGGACGTGTAGATGGGCAGTTGGTAGATGCGCATGATCCTATCATTGCTGATGCTAAAGTCGAAATCGTGACGCCAAAAGACGACGACGGTATCGATATCATTCGCCACTCATGTGCGCATTTGTTAGGTCACGCGGTCAAGCAACTGTACCCTGATGTGAAGATGGTTATCGGTCCAGTAATCGAAGACGGCTTTTATTATGACATCTATAGTGAGACGCCTTTTACCCCTGAGCATATGGAAGCTATTGAAAAGCGCATGATGCAGCTGATCAAGCAAGATTATGACGTCGTTAAAAAGATGACACCACGTGCAGAAGCCATTGAGATATTTGAGTCACGTAACGAAGATTATAAGCTTAAGTTAATCAATGATATGCCAGGTGAAGAAGCCTTTGGTCTGTATCATCATCAAGAATATGTGGATATGTGCCGTGGCCCACACGTGCCAAACACACGATTCCTAAAAGTATTTAAACTGACTAAAATGTCTGGTGCCTATTGGCGCGGTGATGCGAAAAACGAGCAGCTACAACGTATTTATGGTACTGCGTGGGCGGATAAGAAACAGCTAAAAGCCTATATTCAACGTATTGAAGAAGCAGAAAAACGTGACCATCGCAAAATTGGTAAAGCGTTAAATCTGTTTCATATGCAAGAGCAAGCACCTGGTATGGTGTTCTGGCATGCAAATGGTTGGACAATTTATCAAGTGCTTGAGCAATATATGCGTAAAGTGCAACATGATAATGGCTATGAAGAAATCAAAACCCCACAAATCGTTGATCGTAGTTTGTGGGAGCGTTCTGGACATTGGGGTAACTATGCCACCAATATGTTTACGACCTCTAGTGAAAACCGTGATTATGCCGTAAAACCTATGAACTGCCCTTGCCATGTGCAAGTGTTTAACCAAGGCCTAAAGTCTTACCGTGACCTACCTTTGCGTATGGCAGAATTTGGTTCTTGTCATCGTAACGAGCCATCAGGTTCATTACATGGTTTGATGCGTGTTCGTGGCTTTACCCAAGATGACGCGCATATCTTCTGTACTCAAGCGCAAATTCAACAAGAAGTGGCTGACTTCATTAAGCTAACGCTTGCCGTCTATGAAGATTTTGGTTTCGATAGCATTATTATGAAGCTCTCAACTCGTCCTGAAAAAAGGGTTGGTAGTGATGAGTCATGGGATTTTGCAGAAAAAGCACTGTCAGATGCACTTGATAGCTCAGGCCTTGACTGGGATTATTTACCAGGTGAAGGTGCATTCTATGGTCCGAAGATTGAATTCAGTCTAAAAGACTCATTAGGACGTGTATGGCAGTGCGGTACCATTCAGGTTGATCCAAACATGCCTGAGCGTTTAGATGCTGAATTCGTCAATGAGCAAAATGAGCGCGAAGTACCTGTTATGTTGCACCGTGCTATATTAGGTTCATTTGAGCGTTTCATCGGTATATTGATTGAAAACTATGCGGGTTGGATGCCAGTATGGCTAGCACCACAGCAGGTAGTTGTTATGAATATCACCGATAAACAAGGCGAAGCTTGTGAAAACGTCGTCAGTGAACTAAAAAATGCAGGTTTGCGAGCTATTAGTGACTTGCGTAACGAAAAGATTGGATTTAAGATACGAGAGAAAACATTAGAACGTATTCCCTATATGCTAGTATTAGGGGATAAAGAAGTCGAATCGGGCAGTGTCAACGTCCGTACGCGTGAAGGTGAAAACCTTGGCGTGATGAGTGTTTCAGAATTTATTACATTAGTACAGACCGCTGTCGCTGAGAAAGGCCGACAGACCCCAAAAACAGATGAGGAGTAATACCTATTAAACAGTCGAACCGTTTGAACATCAACGAAGATATCAGTGCCAAAGAAGTCCGTCTGGTTAAAGAAGACGGCGAACAAATGGGCGTGGTCGATATCGACACCGCGATGAAAGCGGCACGTGAAGACAGTCTAGATTTGGTTGAATTAGTTCCTGAAGCTAAACCGCCAGTATGCAAAATCATGGATTATAAGCATTTCCTCTATGATCAAAAGCAAAAGGCAAAAGAAGCTAAGAAAAACCAAAAACAGACTCAGCTCAAAGAGATGAAGCTACGTCCAAGTACCGAAGAAGCCGATTATCAGGTTAAACTGAGAAAAATCGTTAGCTTCTTGGAAGATCAAGACAAAGTTAAAATTAGCATCCGTTTCCGCGGACGTGAAATGGCGCACCAAGATATCGGTCGCAAACAACTTGATCGTATTATTGAAGATACCGCTGATATCTCAAACGTCGAGCAGTACCCTAAGATGGAAGGTCGTCAAATGGGTATGCTGCTTGGGCCAACTAAGAAAAAATAATCTGTTTTTCAGATCATTTTAGTTGTGGCTGTTAGTCGATGTAGATACTTGTAATCTTAACCATCAATATGCTGCGGGATATTGATGGTTTTTTAATATTTAGGCCTGTAAATAGCCATTTTTTAATATAATAAGTCGACGCTACTTTACAAAATCTATCTTCTCAACCTTTTCATTACCAGTTAATCTAAAGGTCTGCTGTACCACATTTATATCATTTGAATTAAGTACAATCGAGTGTATAAAAACATCCATTTACTGTTAACGTGTTTTACGATTACCGTCTTTTGTAGCTATTGACCAAAAATACTGTCCATTTCAGATATTATAGGAAACTTCATGCAAGAATTGACTCCACCAGAAAACGCAACAACTCCAAGTATTTCTTTGACGCCGCCTGAACCTGTGAAAGAAATACAGAAAAGTGAAGCAGATCAGATGGTCAAGTTGGATGAAAGCCAGATTCCAGAGCTCGATGCCAAAGTCGATGCTTTTGTGGACCACGTTATTACTAACTCTGTGCACAGCGACGAGTTTCGACAGAACGTACAGTCTATTCATAATTTAGGTACGAAAGAAATCCGAGAATCCGCACAGGTTTCTAATCGCATGTTGGACTTACCAGCAAAGAGTCTCAATGACAGCTTGTTTGACAACTCCCCTATTGCCAAGTCATTGACTGAATTGCGCGGTATCGTAGAAGATTTAGATCCAAGTAAAAAAGAGCTGACCAGCTCACGCAAACTATTCGGCCTCATACCTTTTGGTAACAAAGTGCAAGACTACTTTCGCCAGTACGAATCAGCACAATCACATATCAATGCAGTGGTGACCAGTCTTTATAATGGTAAAGACGAGCTGCTAAAAGACAATGCGATGATTGAGCAAGAAAAAGTCAATATGTGGGAGCTGATGCAGTCTATTCGTCAGTATGTCTATGTCGGCAAAAAAATTGACGAGCAGTTGGAACACAAAATCTATGCAATAGAAGCAACTGACCCTGAAAAAGCTCGCATTATCAAAGAAGAAATGCTGTTCTATGTGCGTCAAAAAAATACAGATTTCTTGACCCAATTGGCTGTCAATGTACAAGGTTATTTGGCGCTTGATACCATTCGTCGTAATAATTTAGAGCTAATCAAAGGCGTAGATCGTGCTACAACAACGACTGTGTCAGCATTACGTACAGCTGTCGTTGTCGCTCAAGCAATGACCAATCAAAAACTGGTACTTGATCAAATCACTGCGTTGAATAAAACCACCAGTAGCTTGATTGAATCAACCTCGGCGATGCTAAAGCGTCAGTCAGGTGAAATCCATGAGCAAGCCACTAGCAGTAGTATCGAGCTTGATAAGCTGCAAAACGCTTTTAATAACGTCTATGATACGATGGATATGATTAGCAATTATAAGATCGAAGCGTTAGAGAACATGAAGCAAACGGTCAACACCTTGACTACTGAAGTAGATAAAGCACAAAAGTACCTCGATAAGTCTAATCAAACAACTGTGCTAGAAGTATCGAAAGAAATTGACAGCAAAAAGATAGCCAATAAATCAAGTAAGGTCGATGTTGATATTTGATTTATCACAATAGTTGTTACCAATTGAAGGTAACGACTCCTTGCTACTGAACACACATAAGACAATTGACGCAAGATATTGCCACGTTGTTCGTGTTAAGATAGCCCCTATTAATAATTTTAAAAATAGATACGGTAATTTATGAGTTGGAATGATCCAAACGCCTCAAGCGAGGCAAAAAGATATGACAATCCCATCCCTAGTCGTGAGCTAATACTTAGCACGATTACTGAGCATGGTGAAGTCACTCATCAGCAATTGGCAAAAGCCTTTAATATTGATGATCCTGACCAGTTTGATGCTTTGGGCAATCGCCTAAAAGCAATGGCGCGTGATGGACAAGTAAACCGCGACGGTCGTCCTTATCGCTATCGCACAGTGACTCAGCAAGATGTCGTCACTGGTACAGTGTCTGCGCATCCTAAAGGTTTTGGTTTTGTGCTTTTGAGTGATATGCCAGATTTGTTTTTGCATGAAAAACAAATGCGTTGGGTATTCAATGGCGACACTGTCGAAGCGGTCGGTACTTCAACAGACAATCGTGGCCGTACCGAAGGGCGTATTGTCGATGTCATTGAACGTCGCCAAAACAACTTCATTGGTACACTGGCTCGTGATGATGACGGCTACTGTGTCGAGCTTGGCAGTCCAAACAACCATCAGCCGATTACGGTCACTGAAGACAACGTACAAGCGTTTAATGCCAAACAAGGCTCTCCTGTCAAAGTCGATATCATCGATTGGCCAAACCAGCATGAGTTTGCCACTGGTAAAATCACGGAACTGCTGTCTGATGACAATGATCGTGAACTGATTATTGAAACCACACTACTCAATTATGACATTCCTTCAGACTTCAACGAAGCTGCACTTAAGCAAGCTGATAGCTATCAAGAGCCGACTGAAAAAGACATAAAAGGTCGCACAGACTTACGTCATTTACCACTCGTCACGATCGATGGTGAAGACGCACGTGACTTTGATGATGCCGTATTTGCTGAAAAACGATCTGGTGGTAACTATCGCGTTTTAGTAGCGATTGCTGACGTGAGCTATTACGTAACACCAAATTCAGCACTTGACCAAGATGCTTACGAACGTGGTACCTCAGTATACTTTCCGCATCGAGTGATTCCGATGTTGCCTGAAGTACTCTCTAACGGTCTGTGTTCATTGAATCCTAATCTTGATCGTCTATGTATGGTTGCTGATATTAAGATATCACGCGCCGGCAAGGTTACTGGGTATGAGTTTTATCCTGCGGTCATGCACTCACAAGCACGCTTAACCTACAATCAAGTAAATGATTATCTAGTAAATCCGACTGATAAACGCTTGCCTGAATCATTAACAGGTAATAAAGACGTTAAAAAATCTGTCGACACGTTATATCAGTTGTATGAATTACTACTGAAAAAACGTGAAGAACGTCATGCGATGGAATTTGAAACGGTTGAAACGTATATCAAGTTCAACGAAAAAGGCGGCATCGAGGCTATTCTGCCACGTACTCGTGGTGATTCTCAGAAGCTTATTGAAGAATGTATGCTACTGGCCAACACCTGTGCAGCGAACTTTGCGCTAAAGCATGAACTGCCAGTCTTGTATCGTAACCATGATAAGCCTGACGGTGAAAAATCAATGCGTATTCATGAATACGCAAAGAACTTTGGCCTATCGTTCCCAGAAGAAAATCCAACGCAAGCGGATTATCAGCGCATTATTGAAGCGACTAAAGACAGACCCGATGCGATTAGTATCCATAGCATGCTATTGCGTTCGATGATGCAAGCTAACTATGCACCTGACAATATAGGTCACTTTGGTCTAGCGTATGACGAATATAGCCACTTTACCTCACCTATTCGTCGCTATCCTGACTTAATGTTGCATCGCGGGATTAAAGCAAAAGTGACCAATAGCCAACAGCCTGCCATGGACTTTTCTCTTGAAGGTGCTGGTACGCAAACGTCAGATACAGAACGCCGTGCAGAAAAAGCCTCTCGCTATGTAGAGTCTTGGCTAAAATGTCATTACATGAAAGACCATGTTGGCGAAGAGTTCGAAGGTGTGGTGACTACCGTTACTAGCTTCGGTCTATTTGTGACATTGACCGACTTATATATTGATGGTTTGGTCCATATCTCAAATGTCGGCGATGATTTCTTTGTCTATGATGAGCAGCAGCAACAACTGATTGGTAAAGACAAAGGCACTTTGTTTGGACTTGGTGATTCGGTCAAGGTCAAAGTTGCTGGCGTGAACATGGATCTATTGCAAATTGACTTTGATTTAAAAGCCAAACTGCAATCTAGTGAAATGAATCAGACAAAAAAAGCACCCGCTAAAAAGAGCCCAGCCAAGAGAAGTAGCAGTCGTAGTAAAGGCGCTAATAAGAAAGGCTAGTTTTGGTTAGACGCTCGAAATAAAAAAAGGCTAACGTCATCGTTGGCCTTTTTTTATGTCTCACTATTTATATGATATGCGTTGTACTTGCCTAATGCAGGCTGGCTACTGTGCAGTGTTGTCCATCTCTTCTAAATTTTTCTGTTCTGCTTGTTGAGCTTGATCTATTTGAGTCGTGGCACTATCAAGGATGGCTTTAGGCTGCTCACCCAATGGCTTGCTAGTGATAGCATCAGAGCTGCTTGCTTCGATGTGAGTCTCAGGTATTTCTGCGCTGATATCACTATGCTCAGAGGTTACGCTACTGACGAGCGCTTCTCTATTTTTGTCACGTTGACTACCATTAATAAGGTTAAAACCAAGTAAGGCTACCATGCCAACTAGCGCGAATATAATCAGATGTTTCATTTGCATAGGAAATGTCTCGTATTTAAATAATTATTAGATATACGTTTCGTTGCATTTTCTGTGCCTATTTTTAAACTGGTCTATATATTACTCTTGCGGGCTATTATTGTTTAATAAATCAGTCTCATCTGAACGTTCTGCAATCTCTTGCTCAACCTTTTTCATTAGTTTGTCATCAGAACGCGCACTGAGAACCTCATCCGCATTGTCATCTTGTAATATAAGCTTGGCACGCGCTTTTGCTTGTTTTTTATCCTTATTGTCAGTGATGCTGCTATTACCATTCGTAGTAGTCTCAGACACGGTCGGTGTAACCGTCACGTTAGATGTATTGTTTACATGACTGCTTTGCATATGCTCAAAGGCTTTTTCCAAATCACGATTAAAACGTAATCGATAAATAGGTTCAGGTAGGCTGAAACCCTCATCCTCTAATGCATGCTTGGTCTCACGAATGGCAATACTGCGTGCTTTTGAAAAGTCCGTCTCTGATTGATCTACCCAAACTTGAAACTCTAAGACGATATTAGAGTCACCAACATTACTAATGACAGCAATTGCTTTTGGCTCATCCAAAACGAACGCTAAACAATGTATTGCGTCCAACCCAACTTTGATGGCAGCTAATGGATCATCATTAGCATCGACACCCAACTCAAAGGTGAATCGACGTTCAGGATTTTTGGTGTAATTGAGGATAGTACCTTTGAAGACTTCAGAATTAGGAATCCGTAACTGATTGCCATCTAGTGTCATCAATATCGTTGCGCGTGAGGTCAAGCGCACCACTATACCCTCTTGCCCATTAATCACAATATGATCACGTGCACGAAATGGTTGGCGAATACTGAGCATTAACGATGCGATATAATTTTCAATCGTATCTTTGACCGCAAAACCAACCGCAATACCAATGACGCCAGCACCACCAAGCAATGTGCTTAAGATGGTCTCTGCTCCTATTAAGCTGAGCGCTAGGATCAGGCCAAATATAATGAAGATGACTTTGACGGTTTGTGACAGCAGCTCAGCGACAAATGGATTGGGTGTCAACCGTTGCCACATTCTTTTGCGATTAGACAGCCAGCTACCAAACCAGCTCACCAATATAAACAGAATGATACCGACCAGTAATAGTGGTAAGGCTTTGACTAAATTTTTGGCTTGTACCTTGAGACCTTGATAGACAGTAGTAACGTTATCTTGTACATCTAGGGTACGATCAATCTGATCCGAAACGGTGACCACATCTGTCAAACGATTGGTCAAATTAATGGCCTGCTGTGCTTTCTTCTCGTTTGGCGTCTCTCCCGTTAAGGTAACAACACCTTGGGCGACACTAACATTGACAGCTTGCAAACCATCAATTTCAGAAAAAATACCTTTGATACGTTGACGAATGTCATTGTCCTTTTGCGGGGTCGGTGTGGTTTCAATTTGGGCGTTATTGGTACTTTCGCTGACGATTACCGGCGATGGAGTTGGCTCAGGTTCAGATGACTGCGTAGGAAGCTCAACAATGTCAGCTTCTGGTTCCGCAATATCATTTGATACAACGCTTTCTGCACGCGCTATTTCTGATACTTTGGTTATATCAGTGGTTTCTTCAACAAGAGCATAAACCGGAAGAGAACAAAGGAGGCTTAATAGCAACCATATCTGACACCACGCTCTTGGACAACTGCGTATCCTTGGAAGGTCTAAACGAGTTGCCATAAGCATCCTTTGCTAGCTTTACTGATTTTTATTGCTAAGTTTCACTACTACATTGTGTCTTATTTACGATCTAGATAAATCTGCGCTTCACTTAAACTTAGCGTACCTTCATAAATAGCACGGCCAGTAATGATGCCCTCGATACAGTCACCATAAGGCTTCAATAGCTCAATATCTTTCATATCGGTCACGCCACCTGACGCAATCACTGGTAAACCGCCTTCACGAGCCAAGTTAACCGTTTGCTCGACATTGACGCCTTGCATCATGCCATCACGGGCAATATCGGTATAGACAATTGAAGAGACACCTACATCAGCAAAACGCTTGGCAAGCTCAGTTGCTTTGGTATCAGTAACATTCGCCCAACCATGGGTTGCGACCATGCCATCTTTTGCATCAATACCTACAATGATATGACCCGGAAATTCGCGGCAAGCTTCTGCGACAAACTCAGGGTTTTCAACTGCTTTTGTACCGATAATAATATAAGTTAAACCTGCAGTGATATATTGTTCAATGGTGTTCATATTACGCACACCGCCGCCCAGTTGAATAGGCAAATTCGGATAAGCTTTGGTAATATCATTGACTACTTGTCTATGAACAGGAACACCATCAAAGGCACCATTCAAATCGACCAAATGCAGTCGGCGTGCACCTTCCTCTACCCAGCGTGCTGCCATCGCCACTGGATCATCAGAGAATACCGTATCATCTTCCATACGGCCTTGTTTTAAGCGTACACATTTACCATCTTTTAAATCAATCGCCGGGATAATGACAGGCACAGCACACATATCGCATTCCTTATAAAACAAAATATTGAATAAATTTGAAAAACTAAACTTTGAATATTATGGTGTATTGATTTCTCAACACACGCTAAATAATGATAAAAAATATTGCTCAAAACTGTATTCATGACAATAAAACTAAAAGTGATAACTATAAGTTTTTATAATTGCAGCCATTGAAAACATTAGGTAAATTGAATTCCTGACTGGCAATTTTAGGTCAATTTAGCGTATAATCCTAGGTAAATTTTATTTGTTTCTATGTGATAGTAACCATACGTTATATTTTTATTAGGTCAATCACGACTAAAAAAAGATTAGCGGTCAGGATGAATCGAGTAAGAGCTAAATACATTTACATGATATTGGCTGACTTCTTGCTAAGAAAGGTTATATTAGAAATCTCAACTGGTCGATCGAAACAGATTACCCTGCAGTATTACACACTCTAATTAAATACCTTTCCTAACGTTTTCATATTGTCTTTATCACTGGTCAACGACACTAAAATAGCTATTATTGGCTTTATAGCAATATTATACGATAAGTGAACGCTGCTTGTTAATTGCTTAGCCAGTTTGTCTTTTTACCAGTTTATCATCTATCTCAATAGATCGTTATTTGGCTACATACTTATTCAATTAAGTATCTTTTCTAGGATACTGAACTCATAAGTAGGGTCTACAATACTGGTATTAAGAATTTTAATTTTCAATGAAACGTATGATAAAGCTGTTTATATTAAGAACTGTCACTTTTAGCTCACTGCTTTAGCGATGGTTTTTAATTGGATGGTTTTAATATACACCTTGGTAGCCAGTCGCCACTTTGGTAATTCGAATAAGACATTAACGTGTTGTTAAGGAGTCTAAGGTCAGCGTTAATACTCTTAATAGTAGTTATGATCGTGCTTTATTTTTAGAAAACTCTATCACCATCCTATTATAGGAGTCGGTGAGTGAGTGATTTATTGAATGATGCATATCTTCATGCTACCGATATACCAAACAGGAAGTCTGGTATCGTTTTAGACTATGGACTAAGTTTTCGCTTATGATTACCATCAAAAAAGGTTTGGATTTGCCCATCACCGGCGAACCCTCCCGCGAGATATCTGAGCACCAACCGACACACGTAGCCCTTATTGGCTATGATTATATCGGTATGAAGCCCACGATGAATGTCAAAGAAGGTGACATCGTAGCAAAAGGTCAGCCCGTTTTTGAAGATAAAAAACGTGCGGGCGTTATCTACACTGCCCCTGCTGCTGGTAAAGTTGTCGCGATTAAACGCGGTGACCGTCGTGTGTTTGAGAGCCTCGTTATTGCGGTCGACCCAAACGGTGAAGAAGTAGACTTCGAGCGCTATGACTCCCAGCAACTGGCTGACCTAGACTCTGAAGTTGTCGAAACCCAATTACTTGCCTCTGGCGAATGGACTGCGTTTCGCACGCGCCCCTTTAGCCGTACGCCAGAAATCGGTGCCCGTCCTCATGCCATCTTTGTCACTGCTATAGATACCAGTCCCCTAGCGTTTGATCCAATGTTGCTGATCAATGAGCAGCTACAAGCGTTCAATGATGGTCTTGCTGTGTTGTCGACACTCAGCCCAAAGATGTTTGTCTGCCATCATGGTAATGCCCAGCTGACACCAGTCGCAAAAACTGCTGCGAATAACGTCACTGAGTATCATGGCTTTGCTGGTAAGCATCCAGCTGGTCTGGCAGGTACGCACATTCACTTTTTACACCCAATTATGCGTGGCGTGAGCGTCTGGACAATTGGCTATCAAGATGTGATTGCTATTGGTAAGCTATTTACTACCGGCCGTCTATACACGCCTCGCTTGATTAGCTTAGCAGGCCCTTCTGTCAGTAACCCACACTTGGTTATGACTGAGCGCGGTGCTGATATTACTGCCTTGACCAAAGGTCAGCTAGCAGCTGGCGAGAACCGTATCATTTCAGGGTCGGTATTATCTGGTCGCAAAGTGTTTAGCAATATTGCCTATATTGGTCGTTTTCATAATCAGATCAGTGTGCTGACGGAAGGTCATGAGCGCCCAGCGTTCCACTTCTTTACGCCAGGTAAAAACCGTTTCTCAAAGCTGCCTATCTATATCTCTCAGTTTTTTGGTGGCAAAAAGTACAACTTCACCACCACGAGTAATGGCTCACCGCGAGCGATGGTACCAATTGGTGTCTATGAAGAAGTTATGCCTCAAGATTATCTACCAACCCAACTGCTACGCGCATTGATTGTCGAAGACATGTTGGTCGCGGTTGATTTAGGCGTACTTGAGTTGGATGAAGAAGATTTGGCACTATGCACCTTTGTATCTCCTGGCAAATATGAATTCGGTGATATCTTGCGTGATAACTTAACGCGCATCGAACTGGAGGGCTAACCACGATGAAATTTTTACACAATATGTTCGATCGTATGGAGCCATCTTTTACCAAAGGCGGCAAACACGAAAAATACTATGCCATCTTTGAGATGTTTGATACGTTTTTGCGTCAACCAGACTCAACCACATACGCGTCATCACACGTACGTGACGGGATTGATCTAAAGCGCATTATGATTACCGTATGGTTATGTACTTTCCCAGCGATGTTTTGGGGTATGTACAATATCGGTCATCAAGCGCTAACGGCGGTTGCTCAGCTTGGCTTGCAGCCTGAAGGCTGGCGTACTGTTATCACTAGTATGGCAGGCTATAATCCAGACAGTGTCTGGGCAAGTTTTGTCTACGGTGCGATGCAGTTCCTACCTATTTACCTTGTGACATTTGCCGTTGGTATTCTCTGTGAGATTATCTTTGCCGTCGTGCGCGGGCATGAAGTCAACGAGGGCTTCTTTGTGACCTCGGTACTATTTGCACTATGTCTACCACCAGATATTCCCTTATGGCAAGTTGCCTTGGGTATTATCTTTGGTGTGGTCGTAGCCAAAGAAGTATTCGGTGGTACAGGTAAAAACTTCCTTAACCCTGCCCTATCGGGTCGTGCATTCCTATACTTTGCTTATCCAGCCTATATGTCTGGTGACTCTGTATGGACAGCGGTTGATGGTTTTTCAGGAGCAACGCCTCTCGGTCTTGCTGCACTTGGTGTCTCTCCTCAAGATTTCGTCGATGTCTATGGCAATGCGATTACGTGGAGTGATGCATTCTTCGGTAATATGCAAGGCAGTATTGGTGAAGTATCAACACTAGCAATCTTGATGGGTGCCGCTGTTCTACTATGGACGCGTATTGCCTCATGGCGCATCATGACAGGTTGTGTGGTTGGTCTTGTGGCTACCTCGCTTATCTTCAACATGATTGGCTCTAAAGACAACATGATGATGAACTTGCCGTTCTATTGGCACTTAGTCATTGGTGGTTTTGCCTTCGGTGCGGTATTTATGGCAACCGATCCAGTTTCAGCTGCACATACCAATAAAGGTCGCTGGGCTTATGGTATCTTGATTGGTTTTATGACGGTATTGATTCGTGTCATTAACCCAGCTTTCCCAGAAGGCATCATGCTGGCCATTCTATTCGCCAACTTATTTGCGCCATTGTTTGATTATTTTGTGACCCAAGCAAACATCAAACGCCAAACAGCTCGGAGGGTTCGCTATGTCCAAGCCCAAAAGTAATAATGCGAAAACCATCAGTGTGGCATTAACGCTATGCTTGGTGTGTTCAGTATTGGTCTCAGCAGTTGCAGTTGGCCTAAAGCCTGCACAACTCGAAAATGCACGCTTAGACCGTAACAAAAACATCTTAGTCGCGGCCGATATGTACGATGCTGAGTCTGACACACAAGATGATGTTGCCGAACGATTCAAAGACTTTGATGTCGAAATTATTGACTTAAGTAAAGGCAATTATGTCGATGATGCAACGCTAGCAGACGCGGGTATCCCTGATCGTAATGCTTATGACGCTACTCAAGCGACTAAAAATCAAGCATTGAGTGACGACCTAGGTAACGATGATCCTGCGGGTATCGGTCGTAAGCCTAAATATGCCAAAGTCTATGTCAAAAAAGACGATGCTGGTCAACCTGAAGTAGTCGTACTGCCTATTCAAGGTTACGGACTATGGGGTACTATCTATGGTTTCTTGACGCTAGAGAGCGACATGAATACTATCAAAGGTATCAGCTTCTATGAGCATAAAGAAACCCCAGGTTTGGGTGCTCGTATCGAAGAGCCAGAGTGGCGTGCCAAGTGGACTGGTATCCAATCTTATGATGAGAATGGTGACGTTGCCACTGGTGTAACCAAAGCAGGTAATCCAAAAGACAACTGGGTTGATGGTATCAGTGGTGCGACATTGACTAGCCGCGGTGTCAGTAACATGATTCAGTTTTGGTTAGGCGAGCAAGGTTATAAGCCTTATCTAGATATGCTGCGCAAAGAGGGTGGTCAGACAGTTGATACTGCAGAAACACAAGCAAATCAATCAAAGAAAACCGCTCAACCTAAAACCGAACTGGCAGCAAAACTACCAGTAGCAAACGGCAAGGAGGCTTAACATGGCTGACACTAAAAGTATTTTAACCTCGCCTGTCTTTGATAATAACCCTATTGCCCTACAGATCTTAGGTATCTGTTCGGCACTAGCGGTCACCACGAGCATGGCCAACGCCATGGTTATGTGTGTAGCATTGACACTGGTAACGGCATTTTCGAGCTTCTTTATCTCGATTATTCGTAAACAAATTCCATCAAGTATTCGTATCATCGTGCAGATGACCATCATTGCTTCATTGGTTATCTTGGTCGATCAGGTACTAAAAGCTGTCGCTTATGATGTGAGTAAAGGCTTGTCAGTTTTCGTTGGTCTGATTATCACTAACTGTATCGTGATGGGTCGTGCTGAAGCGTTTGCCATGAGCAACCCACCAGTACCAAGCTTTTTAGATGGTATTGGTAATGGTCTTGGTTACTCTGCGGTACTACTGTTCGTTGCCACTATCCGTGAGCTACTAGGCGCAGGCACTTGGTTCGGTATCACTATCTTACAACCAGTGACTGACGGCGGCTGGTACATACCAAACGGCCTATTATTGTTGCCACCGTCAGCATTCTTTATCATTGCTTTGTTCATTGTCATCGTCCGTATTTGGAAACCAGAACAGGTTGAAGAAGCTGAATTTGTAATGAAGCCGCAGTCTAAAGGCATGGCACATGGAGGCGGTCACTAATGGGACATTATGTTAGTTTATTTATAACCTCAGTCTTTATTGAGAATATGGCGCTTGCCTACTTCCTAGGTATGTGTACTTTCTTGGCAGTATCGAAGAAGGTTTCAACCGCTATTGGTCTTGGTGTTGCCGTCGTCGTCGTCATGGCGATTACGGTTCCATTAAACAACTTACTATTCCAGTTCATCCTAAAAGATGGTGCACTGGCATGGGCAGGTTTCCCTGATATCGATTTAAGCTTCTTAGGTTTGCTTAGTTATATTGGTCTTATTGCCGCTACCGTACAGATTCTAGAGATGTTCTTGGATAAGTTCGTTCCTAGTCTATACAACGCCCTTGGTGTTTTCTTACCACTCATCACTGTAAACTGCGCTATCTTAGGTGGTGTACTATTTATGGTTGAGCGTGACTATAACTTCGGCGAATCAGTCGTTTATGGTGTGGGTGCAGGTTTTGGTTGGGCATTAGCGATTACCGCATTGGCTGGTATCCGTGAAAAACTGAAATACTCAGATATCCCAGCACCTCTGCGTGGTCTTGGTATAACGTTTATCACCGTTGGTCTGATGTCACTTGGCTTTATGTCTTTCGGCGGTATGTCAATTTAGACCGCTAAGCTTAAACACTTATTTAGCGATTTGACCTATTTAATTCATTTATTCGGTAGGGGTTCAGAAAAACGTTATGACGTTCTTTCGCTCCCCTACTCCATAGATTAAGGATACCTACCATGGATTACGCTACGGCGATTGGTGGCGTTGCTATGTTTACCTTGATCATCATGGGCCTTGTCGCCATTATTTTGGCGGCGCGCTCAAGACTGGTCAGTTCAGGCGATGTTACCATCCATATCAATGATAATTCCGATAATGACGTCGTGACACCAGCGGGCGGTAAACTACTGCAAACACTTGCGAGCGAAGGTATTTTCTTATCTTCAGCATGTGGTGGCGGTGGTACCTGTGCGCAGTGTCGTTGCCGCGTTATTGAAGGCGGCGGTTCGATCTTGCCGACTGAAGAAGGCTATTTTACTCAAGGCGAAATCCGCAATCACATGCGCTTAGCTTGTCAGGTAGCTGTTAAGCAAGACATGAAAATCGAGATTGACCCTGAGTTTTTTGATGTACAAAAATGGGAGTGTGAGGTTGTCTCTAACGATAACGTTGCCACTTTCATTAAAGAGCTGGTACTAAAAATTCCTGAAGGCGAAGAAGTTAACTTCCGCGCTGGTGGTTATGTACAGCTAGAAGCGCCACCGCATGAAGTGCACTATAAAGACTTTGATGTTGCAGAAGAATACCGCGAAGATTGGGATAAATTTGGCATCTTTAATTATGTGTCAAAAGTTGATGAGCCAGTTATTCGTGCTTATTCAATGGCCAACTATCCTGAAGAAAAAGGTCTTATCAAGTTCAACATCCGTATCGCAAGTCCACCACCACGTGGTCCAGACGGTATCCCTCCAGGTAAGATGTCTTCTTGGACATTTAGCTTAAAACCTGGCGATAAAGTAACGGTATCGGGTCCTTACGGTGAGTTCTTTGCTAAGAAAACCGAAGCTGAAATGATCTTCGTCGGCGGTGGTGCAGGTATGGCACCAATGCGCTCGCACATTTTCGATCAGCTTAAGCGTTTGAATACAGACCGTAAAATCAGCTTTTGGTATGGTGCACGCTCTATTCGCGAGATGTTCTACGTTGAAGACTATGATCAACTTCAAGAAGATTTTTCTAACTTTGAGTGGCATGTGGCACTATCAGATCCACTTCCTGAAGACAACTGGACAGGCTACACCGGCTTTATCCATAACGTCTTATTAGAAGAGTATCTGAAAGGTCATCCAAACCCAGAAGACTGTGAATATTACATGTGTGGGCCACCGATGATGAATGCTGCGGTCATCGACATGCTACATAGCATGGGTGTTGAAGATGAAAACATCATGCTTGATGACTTTGGTGGTTAAACCTACTGGTTAGGAAGTACGATTAAGTTAATACTATAAAAAAGAGTCTCAATTGAGGCTCTTTTTTTGTTTCTGATAATCGTATTTTTTGGATGTAGTGTAAGGCTACAAATTTAACTAGTCGCGAGCACTTATCATCCTATATCATGAACTATTCACATGTTAAGAAAGGAATCTTATGAAAACCAATATTAAAAAATCAACCATTTGGATTACTGGTGCCTCTAGCGGTATTGGTCAAGCACTCGCTATCTCTTTCGCCAAGCGAGGCGCCAGAATTATACTGAGTGGCCGTGATCAAGAGAAACTAGAAGCGGTCAGAAAAAACTGTAAAGGTAGCAAAAACCATATTGTCATCCCATTCGATATTGGTGATACCAGTCAGACAAAAATAGCGTATGAGTCCGCTATTCAGCAGGCAGGTAAAATTGATTGGCTGATTAATAATGCTGGCATCAGTCAACGCTCATTAATCATGGACACCACAGAAGACGTCGAACGGCAATTGATGGAAATAGATTACTTTGCACAAACACGTCTGACCAGACTGGTATTACCAAAGATGATCGCACAAGGTGGCGGTAAAATAGTCATGATATCGAGTATCGCAGGTCTACTAGGTACTCAGTATCGCGGTGCTTACAGTGCTGCCAAAGCCGCTATTCATATGTGGGCGAACAGTTTGCGTGCTGAATTACATGATCAAGGTATAGAAGTCGCCACTATATTCCCAGGGTTTATCCAAACCAATGTATCTATCAATGCGTTGACTGGAGATGGTAGCACGCAGGGTACGATGGATTATGCCACTAAGAAAGGGTTGACTGCTGCAGTATTTGCTAAGCAAGCCGTCAAAGCGCTATTAAAAGAAGAAGAATATATTGTTATTTCTGGTCCAAAAGAGAAGTTCGCAACCAAGGTCAATCGCATATCTCCGCCCAAACTGTACAAACTCATTCGTGAGTCAAAAGTGACCTAAGCAAGGTGCAACCCTCTAGCATTAGCTATGAATACATAGTGATATTAGTGTCTAATATTACTAGCAAAAATGTTGTTTACGCTCAAAGCAATTGGCGTTATCGGTAGCAAGAGGTGTAAAATAAGCACAGTTTATTTTACACCTCTCACTCCTCTGCTATAGCAAAAAGCTTATGAAAACGATAATACTTTCTACTAAAACAACTCGTACAGGCTACAGCATCATCGCTCTTGTCAGTGCGCTTAGCCTCACCGCTTGCCAGCAAACACCAGATTACGATTATCTGGCTGGGGAGACAATGGGCACTAGCTATCACATTAGTTATCAGCTGCCCGATAATGTCGATGAAGCGACCATACAAGCGTCAATCGATAAACGCCTAAAGCAAATCAATGACAGTATGTCTACCTATCAAGCAGACTCGACTATTTCTACATTTAATCAGTTAGGCAAAGAGACACCCATCACTATCGATGCAGATTTTAGTCGCGTGCTTGACGTCTCACGTATCGTCTACGAACAATCTGGTGGGGCATTTGATCCGACTGTAATGCCATTGGTAGAAACATGGGGCTTCGGCAGTACCATGACCGTTGATCGGTTACAAAGCCCACCGACGGCCTTAGAGATTGCCCAAGCCAAAGCATTAGTAGATTTTGACAGTATCATACAAAAAGATAAAACCATCTATAAAACCAAAGAGGGTGTCGAACTTGATTTCTCAGCAGTGGCAAAAGGCTATGGCGTCGATGTCATCGCTGATGTATTAAGAGAGGATTATAAGATTCGCAATTATATGGTCGAGATTGGCGGTGAGATTTCGACTGCTGGTGTCAATAACCAAAAGCAGCCATGGCAAATTGCAATCGATGCGCCTATTGAAGGCAGCACAGTGAGCGAGCGCGAGACGATATCCCTCATTCGCCAGCCAATCAATACGCACAATAAAATGCATTTAGCGACGTCTGGCAACTATCGTAACTCCGTCATATTCGATGGTAAACGTTATAGCCATACGATTGATCCTACCACTGGAGAGCCTATCGCTGGTGGCGCACCTTCTGTCACCGTGGCCGCTGACTCAGTTGCACTGGCTGATGCATGGGCCACCGCACTCACTGCGATGCCTTATCAGAAGGCCTTAGAAACTGCTAAAGAACAAAACCTAGCTGCTATGTTTGTCGTCTTGACTGACAAGGCAAAAACAAACAATACCGACGATAGCATCGATGATTGGCAAGTGATAGAAACACCTGCCATGCAAGCTCTACGCGCTGATAAAAAGTCTTAGATGCTAGGGCGTGTTGAGCACTCAACCATAGCACTGACAGAGACTATTTTTTAGACAGTTCGACGTTAAAAATAGTAAGTTTAGTCATTCTAAGCGTCTATATTTTAATAATGAAATGGCAAAAAATAGTCCTGTCTCCTTCTGTTGGTATTGGAGCTGATGCTAAAACTGCCCCATACTGCGTTGTAAATCTCGTTAAGGCATGAGCATTACCGTCGTTTTACGCCTTGTCTGGAACCGTTTTAGCGATCAGCAGTGCTTATCTGTGAATGCTCAACACGCCCTAATAATACATGAACTAACACGATAGGTATAAACGAGCGAAACAAAAATTTGCTATACTATTATGTAGATAATGTTGAAGATATATCGTTATCATAAAGATAACTACCCTATTTTGAGAACTGAGGTGCCCACTATGCTTAGTCAATTGCTTCCTATGCTCGCTATTACCTTTACTGTATTTGTCCTATTTTTTGTTTTTATGGGTATCGGTTATATGGTAAAAAAGACACCACTGAGAGGGTCTTGTGGCGGTGTTGCTAAACTTATGGGCAACGAAAAATGCTCATACTGCGGCGATGATCCTAATAAGTGCGACTCTATCATCGCTGAACAGCAAGAGAACGCGCTTAAAGCCGCTCAATTAGGCAAGTCGGTATAGACTTAATCCTTATATACACCGCGTTTGTTACCATACGCTGGTAGTATTTGCCTGACATCTGTTCTTATAATAGCGCTAGTTCTTTGAAAAGGACTGGCGCTATTTTTATTAGACTGCTCAAAGCATATCGCTTAGGTCATACTACTCTTTTCAAAGTCACGACTCATATTTTGTACTCTGCACGTATTTCTATTTTTAATTTGCGACTCTGTTTTACTATTCTGATTTGCCATATTAGTCACCCTCTAGGTGCGTTTCCTTTGGTGTTGTTTACAAGCGACGATTCTTCGGCGCGGTTTAACGACGTATTCTTTTTCTTATTCTAATAATAGTCGTCCTGTTATGCCTACCTCTTCTCACTCTCAACCGGATGTGCCATCACAGCCTCATTCGGATAATGCCTCGCCATTGAAGCTGCCTTCTTCGCGTTTTACGTTTTGGCTCATATTGTGTGCCATGATTCTACTCGCCAGCAATATGCGAGCGCCTATCGTGGCGCTAGGCTCTATTGCGCCAGTGGTAAAAGACGCACTCAATATCTCCGAGACACAAATTGGCTGGCTAGGGGCAGTGCCGATGCTAGGATTTGCTATTGGTGCCCTGATCTCACCAGCCATCGGTAAGCGATTCGGTCTAGAAAACACACTTATTGCGATGATTGCGCTATTAACCGCCGGTATGATTATTCGCAGTATTGTGCCGACTTGGAATTGGTTTTTGGTTGGTACGTTATTATTGACGTTGGCTATCGGTTTTGCTAATACCTTAGCAGCACCCATCATCAAACAGCGTACACCCAAACATATTCCGTTGATAACAGGCTTGTTTAGTCTGACTATGACGGCGACAGCAGGAGTTGTCTCGGGAGTGGTATTACCCTTGTCCGAGCAAGTAGGCTGGCAATGGGCACTGGGTGGCTGGGCAATTTTGGGTATCTTTGCGATTATTCTTTGGATTTTTCTGCGCTTGCGTTTAGGCTCATCTAGCCATCAAATAGCCGTCCTACCCACGTCAGCTTCTTCCGACATATCTAGCAGATCTATATGGCGTCTGTCTTTTGCTTGGCAAATCGCCATATTTATGGGTTTGCAATCATTGCTATTTTATACCGTCGCTAGCTTCTTACCCTCCATTTGGATTGGTAAAGGGTTATCAGCTGTTCGGGCAGGACATATGGCTTCGGTGTTCCAATTTATGGCACCGATATCTATCTTAAGCCTAACGTGGCTGATCAACCGTGGTCGCCCTATTCAAGCGCTAGCGGTGTTTGCATCGGTATTAAATGTCATCGGAGTATTGGGCGTCAGTTACTTATCACCGAATTTGGCTTGGCTATGGTCAGGTATGATGGGCATTGGTTGCTCAGCGATTTTTACCTTAAGTATGATGCTATTCTCGTTACGGACTTATACCACCAATCAATCAAGTGAGCTGTCTGGGATGGCACAAGCCGTCGGTTATTTGATTGCGTTTTTTGGTCCGTTGGGTACGGGTTGGCTACATGAAGCGACGGGTAGCTGGGATTTACCACTTTTATTGATATTGATACTAATGGTCGTCAATGTTGGCATTGCATGGCTGGTCAGTCGTCCTGTTATGGTCGATGGTAAAAAGTTTTAATACTTACGATTAGATAAAGTAACCTTCGGATAATATTGGTATTCGTCTTATTTTGCTACACTGGTTCGATTGCATATAGGACAGAATAATTATTATGAAAGTATTTCCTCATTTCTCTAGACGCTTGCCAGCAATGGCAGTGTTGACCATCGCCGTGGCTATCAGTGGTTGCCAAAAAGACGCTGAACCAACTGACGCGACTGATTCGCAAAATACCAGTTCGCAAAACACTGATGTTCAAGCCGTCAATACTCAAACCAATACCAATCAAGTAGCAACTGACGCGCCAGTATCCGCCGACCAACAAATCAATTCGCCGCTGACCATTTTAGCGCTTGGCGACTCATTGACGGAAGGTCTTGGTGTTGATAGTGATGCCAACTATCCTGCGCAATTAGAAGCTAGCTTAAAAGAATTGGGCTATACCAATGCCAAAGTCATCAACTCAGGCTTGAGTGGTGAAACCAGTACTGGCCTAGTCAATCGTCTAGACTGGGTAGCGCAGACCAAACCTGACATTACTATTTTGACAATTGGTGCCAATGATGCGATTCGCGGCTTAGATGTAGCGACGATTGAAAAAAATATCCGTACTGCGGTTAAGACTCTACAAGACAATGGTAGTCACGTTATCTTGGGTGGTATGTCGATCTATGACAATCTAGGTAATGACTATGTTTCTGCGTTTTCAGACATCTACCCTCGTGTGGCAAAAGACATGAATGTGCCTCTGATACCTTTCTTTTTAGAAGGTGTGGGCGGTGACCCTGAGCTGAATCAAGCCGATGCGATTCATCCGACCAAGGAAGGTTATCAGATTATCGTCAAAGATAATATCTTGCCTATCTTAAAGCCTGAGATTGAAAAGTTAAAAGCCAGTAATAGCACTAATACGACAGCATCAAAAACGCCTAATGAACTAGCATCAAACAACACGCCAACTGAGACCACGCAATGACATCATCACCTTCAGCTGACACAGTGACGACGCCTACCGCTACAGCAAAAGCATTACTGTCCGCCGCGCATTTAAACAAAACCGTACAAGTCGGTGAACAAACGCTATCGATCATTAAAGACGTGAACGTTCATATCAATGCGGGTGAGTTTGTGGTCATCATGGGCAAGTCTGGCTCTGGTAAATCGACATTGTTGGGATTACTGGCCGCACTTGACTATCCTGATAGTGGCACCGTTGAGCTGGCAGGCCAAATGCTAAGCAGTCTTGATGAAGATGCCCTAGCGGCTATCCGTCAGCGTGACATGGGCTTTGTGTTTCAGTCATTTCACTTATTGCCAACGCTGACCGTGTCAGAAAATATTGCCTTTCCGCTAGATATTGCACGGCAGCCAAACCCTGCACGAGTCGATGAGTTAATCGAAGCTGTTGGACTCGGTCATAGACGTGATAGCTTGCCCAATCAATTATCAGGCGGTGAGCAGCAACGTACTGCTGTCGCGCGCGCACTGGTGTCGCATCCAAAAATCGTATTCGCTGATGAACCTACAGGTAACTTGGATGAGCAAAACGCTGATCAAGTCATGCAGCTACTGTTAGATTTAAGACAAAAAGTTGGTTCGGCATTGGTCGTCGTGACCCATGACCCTGCACTAGCTGAGATGGCAGACCGAGTCATCACCATGCATGATGGACAGGTTGAGAGCTAAATAAGAATTTGTGCTTCATTTTTAAATAAGGTCAGTGCGATGGAAGCTCTCGAAATAGAAAGGTTGGCAAAGAACCTAATTGCTGGCAATTTCACTTTTGAAACCGAAGACTATAGCCAAGCCATTAATAAATTGGTTTCGATCTACAAACTAGATAACGCGCTTTACTATCTAAAACAGATGGCTAACTCAGACGACTATTCCATTATTTTTGCACTCTCCTTTATATTAGAGCATTACTCAAAACCTTTTATTAATGCAAACAAAGACGAGGTAAGTCAGCTTACTTTACAAGCAATAAGCAAGGGATATTGTAGAGCAAATTGCTATTTTCTATATCCCTTAGTTTACTTTATGGAACATGATGAAGAATATCTTTGTTTTTTGAAATTACTACACAATCAGCAAAACACACTACAGAATGATGTATTAAGACATCTATATTACTTTGATACTCACAAATACGAACAGTTGAACCGCCTCAGTGAACAGCTAAATTTTTCTTTGTTTTATAGCTTACCTAGCAAAATAGATAGCCAATGGTTTGAGCAGCAAGTGAAAGGTAAATCTCTTCTTTGTCGAAAAATAGTGGCTAGTGCGGTATATAAGAAAGTTAAAGATAAAAAATTCGTTCATTCGTTAACTGACATGACAGATGCAGAGTTGTTCGACTTTATCTATATTTGGTTACCTGATGACACCTCTAAAACGTCTTAACACTTCTATCGATTAAGTAAAAAACTTATGACTAAAGCCACAATCACAGAAAACGATACTGCTATCAATAATAAAACTGCTAATGCTAAAAGTGGCGGTTTTTTTAGCAGCCGAACCTTAGGCGCACAGGCTTTGTCTCGCAGTTGGTGGCGACGCTGGGTATATCCGCTGCTATTCTTACTCACGTTGATGCTATCGCTTGCCACTTATCTGACGTTGGACTCGATCCAACAGTCGGTGAATACTTATGTCAATGACAATCAGCTAGCACTCGTCGGTGGTGATTTGATATTAGAAAGTAATCAAGACTGGCCTGAGGAAGTCTTGGCGCAAGTCCAGACTTTACCTGATAGCCAAACGGTTTATGATTATCAATTCAACGCCATGTTGGTCGCAGCAGACCAAACTCTATTGGCTCGTATCAAAGGCGTCACGGCTGCTTATCCTTTATACGGTGAGGTTGAACTGGCATCAGGCAAACCCTTGTCCGAACAGCTGAGTGCAACAAATGTGGTGGTCGCGCCTGAGGTCCTCAGAAGTCTAAACGTGTCGATTGGCGACAGTATCAATATTGGTGAGGGAACATTCACCATCAGTGATGAGCTCGTTAGAGAACCGGATCGTCCGCTAACTGCCTTTGGTTTTGGTGGTCGCGTGATGATGCAACAAGACGCATTAGAATCGACCGATCTAATCGGTCAGCGCAGCCGAGTCAGTTACCAAATCGAGATGGCAGGCACGCCAGAAGTCATTGCCACTCAGCGTGAGCAGCTGACACAGATGTTAGTCAATTACCCTGATATAGAGATGTCTGATCCGACCTCAGAGGAGACGTCTGTCTCACGCATCTCTGACAATGTATTGATGTTCTTAAAACTGCTAGTCATCGCCGTGCTCTTATTATCTGCGGTGGCCATGTATGGGGTGATTACTGCCTTTGTGACCAAGCAGCAATCCAACGATGCCATACGCATGGCACTGGGTGAGACCAATCGTTCGATTAAGCGTAGCTATTACTGGCTACTACTCATCATGGCTGCCTTGGCCTGTGTCGCTGCCGTGTCGCTCAGTCTTGTGTTACTCAAAATTGGTCAACCGTATCTGACGGCTATTTTACCGTCAGACTTAGGATTGGCCATTAACCCGATTAGTATCTTCAAAACGATTGTTATCGCCCTTGTCATGACACTACTGATTACCCAGCGCAGTCTGCGCGCGCTTGATGGCACGAAACCTGCGGCATTACTTAATCAGAGTACTGGTAAATCATCAAAACGCTTGCCTTGGCAACAGCGGGCACCACTCCCATTATTACGCTATAGTTTGTTATTCATCGGGCTGTATGCCTTCCTTGCTTATGAAGTGAAATCTTTAGCGTTAGGGGCACAGATACTGGTCGGATTGATTGTATTCATTACGATATTTTGGGCATTGGCACGCGGTTGGCTCTGGTTGCTGGCGCGCATCGCCACGGGCAAAAAAATCAGCTGGATGCAGCGCATTGCGATTCATAATCTGGCGCGTAAAGGCAATCAGTCAGCGCTATTCTTTGTGACATTATCATTATCCGTTGCGGTATTGACCCTTATCACGTCGATTAACCATAGTATCAATGAGCAGTTTATCAATGCATATCCTGAAGATGCGCCAAATCTGTTTTTGTTAGATGTGCAAACCGAGCAGCACGATAAGATAGACAGTATTCTTAAAGAACCTGTCACGTATTATCCAGTGATTCGAGCACGTATCGGCACGGCTAATGGTGTTGAACCCAAAGATATCGACGCGCCTGAAGGCGAAGATGACCCGACTCGCGTGTTCAATCTAAGTTATTCCGATACGGTCATGGACACAGAGTTCATTACTGAGTCGCTGACTGACGATGCGCTTTATACGCCCATTGAAAATCAGGATGCGAGTGCATCTGCGATTTCGCAAGTACAGCCGTTGTCTATTTTGGACACGGCAGCCGAGATGCTAAACGTCGGCATGGGCGATCAGATCAGCTTTAATATTCAAGGTATCGAGTTGGTTGGTGAGATTACCAGTATTCGCTCGCGTTTCGAGCGTGGCCCTAGTCCGTTTTTCTACTTCTTGTTTGAGCCTGAGATACTGGCGAGCGCACCGCAAATCCAATTTGCGACGGCGCATGTCTCTGCCGATGATATTCCTGACCTGCAAGGTGAGCTGGTACGCGAGTTCCCAGCGGTGACCAGTATTGACGGTACGATTATCGCTGAACAAGTCCAAGGGTTGGTCGCGCAGATGAGCCGCTTGGTGTATATTTTTACTTTGCTTGCCTTGCTTACGGGCATCATGGTGCTCATCAGCTCGCTACTCTCTACGTCACAAGATCGTATGAAAGAGAGTGCTTCGTTTAGACTATTGGGTATGCAAAAGCGTGACTTGTATATGCTCAATATTTTAGAGCTGGGTGTGCTTGGGATTAGTGCGGCGACATTTGCGGTGATTATCGCCACGGGTGGTGCTTGGCTGGCGGTTACTCAATGGTTCAATCTGCGCTTTAGTGTGCCGTGGGCAAACTTAGGACTTGGCGGTATTGCATTAGTTACCTTACTGTTTGCCATTGCCATCATTTATGTGAGATTGGTGATTGGGCGCGGGATTATGGCAAGGGTACGGGCGATGGTTTAACCGTATTAGATTTTGGCGTTAAACTAAAAAACCCCTTAATAGGGTTTTTTTTGATTCTGTATTGTCAAGGTAGAGCTCTTTTTAGTTAGTGTTTCGCCTATCAAAAACCCTTATTAATTAGTTAAGGGTTTTTATTTACAGCATCAGCCACTAAAGTTTCAAAAATGACATTTGATGATAAAGCCTTGATTAAAATAGCAAGCCAATAGTTTAAACCATATAAGGACTCTTCACTTTTTCCTAACGGAACTAAAAAACCAGCAATACTATTCCCACCATCATTTAAATGGCATACACAACTAGTAAATATTCGCGTGACTTCATCATTTGCAAGCTCATTATATCTTTCAAGCAATTTTAAATTTTCATAGTGATAAGATAAAACATTCCATATATCATTATCCATATCTTCTGGTTTATGTAATTGAAACCTTGCTCCTATAGAATTAGCTGAAGGTTTCGTAAACAACTCGACAATTAAGAACTCTTCATTTGGAATAATAGCACTGTAAAGGTGCAAAAATGCTATATGTGTTTCATTCTTCCAGACATCACCTTTTATCCCATTACATGTGCCGCAACAAGGAATTAAATTTAAAGCATGTACAGATAGTTCAGGAAATAAAGTTTTAGGAAGGTAGTGATCGTAGGTTTTAGGTAGAGTAATTCCACAATAAGGACAGACCCTAAGAAATCCTGCAGATTGACTTTTTTCAATCAAAGTAAATACTTCTTTTACTTTCTTCGTTCTACCTTCATAACAGCCTATTAATATTTCTTTATGTACTAATAAACTAGTATCTTCAACAAAACCAAATAAATTATTATTATTTATAGCTTGCTCGAATAGACTATAACGTGCTGTAACTTTAGTTTCTAAAGATTTTAAAGTTCGTTTATCAGTATTAGGATTACCTTTTATAACATCTTTCTTAGCACTAATTATATTTTTATAAAGCTGTAAATAAGGTATTGTACGAGGTGGGGATATTAAATTTTTCATTTATTCTCACTATATTGAGCTAATAAATATGCTTTAGCATTAAAGCTTAAACCATCTGGGAATAAATTACTAACTTCCTCAAAAGACATATTTTTAGCTAACCTTTGAAGTACTCTTTTGTAATGATGTGAAATTGAAATAGTGTCGAAAACATGTCTAGTCAACTCTGAAATACTTTCACCAAAGGTCTCAAAATGCATTGGTATAACAGAAGTATTATTTTCCTCTCTCGATAGAAGGATTACTCTTTTTTTAGGAATCTC
Organism: Psychrobacter sp. SZ93C1; assembly: GCF_015864635.1. Taxonomy (NCBI): domain Bacteria; kingdom Pseudomonadati; phylum Pseudomonadota; class Gammaproteobacteria; order Moraxellales; family Moraxellaceae; genus Psychrobacter; species Psychrobacter sp. SZ93C1. The sequence continues at coordinate 28,054 of NZ_JADYWY010000001.1, forward strand.
TTGAATAACGATTGGTGAATGCGTTGCAATAATTGCAAATGATTGATGTTCGATTAATATCCTGTTTAAGACATTGAATAAGTGTGCTACAGCATTAGGGTGTAAATGCGTCTCAGGTTCATCGAATAGAACCAGAGTGTTTTCTTGAATCCTTGCGACCAGTGCTGTCACAAAATGAGCTAAAATGGACTGTCCAGAACTCAACAAAGCCAAAGTATCTTCTTCAATATCATGCTGGGCGTAAACTTCTAATCTAAGCTTATTAACAAAATCATCATTATGATTTTCTAATATATGAGACATACAAGAAACCCAAAACTCCTCTCTATCAAGATTCTGAATTCTTAATATATTATCTTTATAATCTTGAGTTAAAGAATTCTTGGATAAAACTCCTTTACTATTTCTAATTCCACAATATACATAGCTATTCTGAGGATTATTAGGTATCACAAATTTATCAAAAGCACTATAAGATATTGTTATAACTCGATTAAATATAGGCCTACTCCCTGAAAAACTCTCTTCTTTCTGGTCAATAGTATTTTGTGATACTCTTTTAACTTGCACTAAATCTTTAGCTAAATCTCCCATTAGATGGGTCTTACCGACAGCATTACGTCCGATAATACCTACTATTCTATGTGGTAAAGGATCTGTTTCATCAAAATCCACATTTATAGTAAATGGTTGCTCAGCACCCGCAGTCTTAGTAGTATATTTGAAGGAAAAGCTTTTATTAAAAGCCTCTCCTAGGATCACCTGCTTTCCAAACCTAAGAGTATCTCTAGCAGAGTTTTCTCTAAGCAAAGCATTCCTAAACTTAGAATCACTTTCAAAAGGCTCAATTTTTTGAGACTGCCATGCAATATCATTTAGCTTTTCTAGAATTTCTATCGATTTTTCCGTACCAATAACTTCCGCTAAATTTCTATAAAAACTTAACCTTTGCCCTAAACTAATATATAAGCTGCCTGATCCATCAAACTCAGGAAATAGGTGATTTGAAGGACTTTCTTTAAATATAATTTTAGTCAATCCAATCTCTGTACTTTCATTTTCATTTAAATAATATGTAAGAATAAATTCACACTTTATCCCATAGTCATCCCAAGTCGTCCTGAATAAACCGAAGGCTGGATATGTATCAGTATTTATTTTATTTTTGTCTGTTTGCTGTATAAATCTCATTTATAGATACATCCTGTAGTCTTTAAAAGCGGCTAACTTCTGTGAAAATAATAAACTTAAGTATATTAGCAGTATAAAAACCTACAAAGCTATGTTTTTTAGCCCTGCTTGAAGCTGTAGCTTAGTGAGCTGTAGCGCAAAGCAATATTAGCCAAAAAATACTTACTTCTAAGACCTCAAACCACAACGCCTTTTATTCATGTAGAAGGCATTTTTTTCTTCATAATCTGTGTATCTATACAAACCAATATCAGCCATGTATTTTGCTTATTTATTGGGGCGATTACCTAGCCCTCATTTGCTATACTAGCCTAACTTTTATCAATCAGATTCCTTCTTACAACATCCTCCAAAACAGCATGGTAGTCTTATGAAATTCTCAAAATTCGGTCAAAAATTTACCCAGCCCACTGGCATCTCACAATTGATGGACGATTTGGGTGATGCGCTAAAAAGCGATCAGCCAGTCAACATGCTGGGCGGTGGTAACCCTGCCAAAATTGATGCCGTGAATGAGCTGTTTTTGGAGACGTATAAAGCGCTTGGTAATGACAATGATTCGGGTGAAGCAAATAGTAGCGCTATCATCAGTATGGCGAATTACTCTAATCCGCAAGGTGATTCGGCATTTATCGATGCCTTGGTTGGCTTCTTTAACCGTCATTATGATTGGAACCTCACCTCAGAAAACATCGCCCTGACCAACGGCTCGCAGAATGCGTTTTTCTACCTGTTTAATTTATTTGGCGGTGCGTTCAGTGATAATAAGCTTGATGAGAAGAGCGAATCTATAGACAAATCCATTCTACTGCCATTGACCCCTGAGTATATCGGCTATAGCGACGTGCATGTCGAAGGTCAGCATTTCGCAGCGGTATTGCCACATATCGATGAAGTGACTCATGAAGGCGCGGAAGGCTTCTTTAAATATCGTGTCGATTTTGATGCATTAGAGAACTTGCCAGCGCTGATCGAGGGCCGTATAGGCGCGATTTGCTGCTCACGCCCGACCAATCCGACTGGTAACGTGCTGACCGATGACGAAATGGCGCATTTGGCCGAGATTGCCAAACGTTATGACATCCCGCTTATCATTGATAATGCCTACGGTATGCCCTTCCCGAATATCATCTATTCGGACGCGCATTTGACGTGGGATAACAATACGATTCTGTGCTTTAGCCTGTCTAAAATTGGCCTGCCCGGTATGCGTACCGGTATTATCGTGGCCGATAGCAAGGTGATCAAAGCGGTCAGCGCGATGAATGCGGTGGTGAATCTAGCACCGACACGCTTTGGTGCAGCGATTGCCACGCCATTGGTAAAAGACGACCGTATCAAGCAGTTAGCTGATAATGAGATTAAGCCTTTTTATCAAAAGCAGGCGACCCTTGCCGTGAAGCTATTAAAAGAAGCATTGGGCGATTATCCATTGATGATTCATAAGCCTGAAGGCGCGATTTTCTTATGGTTGTGGTTTAAAGACTTGCCGATTAGTACGCTTGAGCTATACGAACGCCTCAAAGAAAAAGGTACGCTCATTGTGCCAAGCGAGTACTTCTTCCCTGGTGTCGATGTCAGCGATTATCAGCATGCACATGAGTGTATTCGTATGAGCATCGCGGCTGACGAGCAGACACTGACTGATGGTATTGCAGCGATTGGTGAAGTGGTGCGTGAGTTGTATGATGAAGCTAAAAAATAAGATTAACTGCTAGAATCAAAATTCAAATAGTAAAATCAAAAAACGGACTTATTAATAGTCCGTTTTTTTATGCCGTTTGGTCAACGAGGTAGGTTTGCTGGTTGGATGAAATATCTTGGTCCATTTATTTAACGCATAAAGCACATAAGACAGCATGCAGGTATTGATTAAGTCACGGATGCTCGCGGTAATCTGTTCACGGCTTAAACCCGTTAGGCCTAGCGATTCAATCGTCTCTCGATTGTCCAAATACTCACCCAACAATGCAATGCTAGTTACGACAATGACAGCTATGAATGACCTGATACCTTGCTTCTTAAAAATAGGACGCAGCAGTACCAAACACAGCAAATAGACACCAACACCGACATAGATGTGCAAAGCATCTTTGGCCAGCCCTGTTGTCTCAATAATATTCATTTTAAAAGCAGTAAAATCCACTGAGATATTCCAAATATAAACGAGCAGAAAACAACTGAGCGTATCACTAAACAATGATGGTTAAAAAGTGGTCGCTTAAAAAGTGATAGCTGAGAACAAAAAAGGCAGATTATACAATGGATAATCTACCTTACTGCTGAATTAAACATTCAATTCACGTTTATCGTCTATTTATACATCCCATTTGACGAAGTTTTTTAACAACTGCAAGCCAGCGGTGTGGCTTTTCTCTGGATGGAACTGGGTCGCAAATAAGTTATCTTGGATAACACTGGCACAAAACGGCTGACCATAGTCACATACCGCGGCCACTTGCGCGCTATCGGCAGGCTCGCAGTAATAGCTATGCACAAAGTAAAAATGCGCATTGTCTTGAATGCCATTCCACAATGGATGGTCAAAGTCCATGCCATTGATGGTATTCCAGCCCATGTGTGGCACTTTGATAGTTGCGCCTTGCTGATCTGTCCACGTAGGGTCAAACGCCTCTACACTGCCCTTTAAGATGCCAAGACAGTCTGTACCACCATTTTCAGCGGACTGCTCAAACAACGCTTGCATGCCCACACAGATGGCCATGACGGGCTTGTTGAATACTGCATGACGTATGACTTCGTCAATTCCGGCATCATGCATACCAGCGATACAGTCACGCATGGCACCGACACCTGGGAAGACGATCTTGTCTGCCGCAGCGACGACTTTGGGGTCGTTGGTGATAGAGACTTCTGCCCCGACCACTGACAATGCTTTACTGGCGGAATGCAAATTACCCATACCATAATCTAATAGTGCAATTTTGGTCATCGATTGGTTCTCATTTTTAAATATTTTGACTACTGTACTATTTATATCATTAGACATTTATATTGTTGGCTATTACCAAGGTGTAGATAAGGTTTTGCTACAAGGAAGTCAAGCGCAGGCTGTACAGCTAGTACGCCAAGCTTGACTGACACCGTAGAAGAGCCTTAAATACACCTTAGAAAGCCTCTTTGGTCGATGGCAAGGTGTTCAACGCACGCTCATCATATTCACAAGCCATGCGCAGGGCGCGAGCAAAAGCCTTAAATGTCGATTCGATTTGGTGATGGCTGTTTTTGCCTTTGAGATTATCCAAATGCACGGTCATCCATGAGTGATTGACGAAGCCGTAGAAAAACTCACTGAACAAATCAACATCAAAACCGCCCACGTGCGAGCGGGTAAACGGAATGTCCATATGTAGACCAGGACGCCCTGATAGATCGACAACGGCGCGAGTCAATGACTCATCAAGTGGCGCATAAAAATGTCCATAACGACGGATACCTTTTTTGTCGCCCAATGCTTTATTAAACGCTTGGCCCAGCGTAATACCAGTGTCTTCGACGCTATGGTGATCATCGATAAAGGTATCGCCTGTGCACTTGATATCCAAGTCAAATAAACCGTGACGCTTGATTTGATCAATCATATGATCCAAAAACGGTACACCAGTGTCTACCGTGCCTTGACCAGTACCATCAAGGTTGACAGTACACTTCACTTGCGTCTCTGCAGTGATACGCTCAACCGTGGCGATACGTGCTGGACGACCATGTAGGTTCGGGTTCTGTGATGGGTTTTGCTCAGTTGCATTGGCTGTCATGGCTACTCTCTATCAGTTTTTTATCAGTGAAAAGCGGTCAATAAGATAGGACGAAAACACGCCCGAGTCTTTAAATAAGTGAATATCGCAACATTTAAAAAATCTATCAATGTTTACGTATGATACGAATAATATTACTGTCTACACGCCTCAAGCGTTGTCTGTCTTCATCATAGCAAAACCTAACATTTACTGCTATGTCCAAGCCGTAAACCACGCACAAATTTACCTCATTCTGCTAAAATAGTGCGTTCAGTATTATCAATCATGACGCACGCTAATGCTATAACATGACCATTTGCGACACCACACTCTATGACATTATGATGTCTCACATCATAGAAACCCTCTGTTTATAGGAACTGCTATGCCTTTAGAAGCGATCGCCATCAATAGTTTGGATGCACCACTGATTAAAAAACCTGTACGCGAAAATGAGCTAGCAGAACGCCTGCAGGCTTTATATGACAGCGATGATACTCAGCCCAGTGGTGCCGATGTGTTAAGTCTCGTTGAGCAAGGATTTAAGCGTGGACAGTATCTCTATGTCGGTATGTTCAATGATAAGCCTATTGCTGCTGTCGCCTGTTTTGATGATGGGCAGACTAATGCTAAGCGTTTGCAGTATCTAACGGTACATGAACAGAATCGTGGCCGAGCCATTGATGCCAAGTTTATTAAACTGGTTTATGATGCCGAAGTCAAAAAAGGCGTACGTGAGTTTGTGCCTGTAGATACTGACATTCACCGTATTATGAGCGAGTATGAGTTACTGCGGGTAAAAGACTAAACTGACAACTAGAGTGTTTAATTTTGCCCATTTCTGACTATTTATCGTCTTTTATCAGATATAATGCAAAAACTGCTTGACAGCAGTGCGTATATTTAGTTTAATAGCGCCTCAACGAAGACGGCTCGATAGCTCAGTCGGTAGAGCAACGGATTGAAAATCCGTGTGTCGGCAGTTCGAACCTGCCTCGAGCCACCATCTCGTTTAAGAATTCTAAAAAGCCCCAAGCATTTATGTTTGGGGCTTTTTTTTAGATTTTTATATTTAGGTAGCATGCTCAATAGTGGAATGACTATAAGCGCTTTTTTACTTATCACAAACGCTTTCTTAATAGTAACTCACAACGCTCACGCGAGTCCAAATCATAAATCGTCGCACGGTAATCAATACCATGACGTCCTTCGAAAAATATCACCCGATCGCCCACTGCTAAGAAACAAGATTTACGAGCATCATAAATAAACCCATCAATCACAAATGCCAAATCACGATCTATCTCGCGTACCGTGTATGTCTCCCCTTTTGGAATCAAACCCTCAAACCAAGCGCTATGAGCTGCACTAGAAATTAGCATGCTTACCAGTACGGCTGACATCATAAAGCTGTTCTGTGTTAACCGCATAAAACGTGAATACGTAGTCGTTATTTTATTCATGATGATTGGCTTCCTGATAAGTAATGTCTTCAACCCGCGATAGTATTGAAGCGGTTTTATAATAGGCAGAATATAACGCTGACAGTCACAGCTGAACAACATTTATAGGCTGTTTTTTCAACAGTCCGGCTCAGTATACTAGGGTGTATTAAATATCAATATCCTCAGCAGGTAACGTTATGAGAGAATTTGATTACGACTTAGACTACCAAAATCTAGACTTGCGTGTGCAGCCCGAGCTGTATCGTGTTGGTCGTGGTGAGCAAGGAGTGCTGCTCGTAGAGCCATACAAATCTGAAATATTACCACACTGGCGTTTTGCCGATCCTGACATTGCGACCGAGAGTAGTGACACTATTTATCAGATGTTCTTAGATTATTTGGCTAACGATGACTTTGTCGGTGCGGATATGGCGCGCAAATTTATTCAAATGGGCTATACCCGTGCCCGTCGCTATGCCAACCATAAAGGTGGCAAAAAATATAAGGGAGCCGTCCCTGATGATAAAAAAGGCCAAAGCGGTGCACATGGGCGAGAAGAGCTGCCACGGCAAGAGGAAGACCCTATCAAGGCCGAATCTGCACGTATATTTAAACAGAAATGGGATCTGTGCCGCGAAAACGAAGACTATTTAAGAATGAAAAAAGAGCATCGCGAACGTTATAAAGAGGTTGAGTAGACTTAAAGTATCGTCCACAACCCATAAATATCACGTAAACAAATGGCCATTCATAATCAATGGTCATAATGACTGTTTATAATGATCGTTTATCGTTACTGGTGACAAAAATTTAGACTTAACGTCTCGCTATGCTAAGGTAATAAAAACTGTAGCCAGCAATTCAAAAAAGTACACACTTAATAGCATGGGTAAATAATAATGACTGTAAAAACGAAACAACTTTTGATTTTTGATTTCGATGGTACATTGATCGATAGCGTACCAGATTTGGCTGATGCGACCCATGCCATGCTAACCACCCTTGGCAAAGAGACCTACCCTATCGAGACGATACGCAACTGGATAGGCAATGGTTCAAGATTATTGGTCGAGCGCGCGCTAGTGGGTAAGGTAGAAGTGTTAGAAAATGAGTTAACGGTCGAGGAAGCTGATCACGCAGAGCAAATATTTTTTGAGGCTTATAAAAATCTCAGTGGCAGCAAAACCGTCGCTTACCCAGATGTCGATAGCGGACTAAAGAAACTAAAGGACGCAGGTTATACACTGGCGTTAGTAACCAATAAGCCCATTCGTTTTGTACCAAAAATCTTACAATCCTTTGGCTGGCAAGACTTATTCAGTGAAGTACTGGGCGGTGATAGTCTCTCGACTAAAAAGCCTGATCCGGCACCGCTATTGCATGTCTGTGAAGCATTAAACATTTCTCCAGAACAAGCCGTTATGATTGGTGATTCTAGAAACGATATCTTAGCCGGACAAAATGCCAATATGGACACGCTTGGGCTATCTTATGGCTATAACTACGGGCAAGATATTCGTGAGCTAAATCCTACCGAAGCGTTTGATAGCTTTCAGGCGCTGCAAGATTATCTGCTTAAATAATTATAATCTCAAAAATTTCCACAAGGTTAGTCGCATCTTTTGTGGCTTACCTTGTAAGACTTATCTTGTGGGAATGTGTGGCTCATCTTGTGGGAATAAAGTCACTTGCTACGATAACTGAGTGCCTCGGATACATGGACACTCGTGATATCTACACTATCAGAAAGGTCTGCGATAGTACGCGCTACTCGCAATACTCGATGGTAGCCACGCGCGGACAAGTTTAGGCGCTGCTGAGCGAGTTGTAATAGCTGCTGCTCACTATCTCCTAGCTGAATATATTTGTCAATCTCGCTAGGGCTCAGCTCATTATTGACCTTTTGCTGTCGCTGCATCTGATGCTTATGAGCGGCAATGACTCTAACACGCACTTGTTCGGAGGTCTCACCTGCTTGAGCATTTTGCAAGTCGGCAATGGGCAAAGCAGGCACGGTGATATGCAAATCAATACGATCTAATAGTGGCCCTGAGAGCTTGTCTTGATAGCGTTTGATTTGCTCGGGTCGACAGCGGCAACGCCCTGATGTATCACCATCATAACCACATGGGCAGGGATTCATCGCCGCGACCAATTGAAAATTCGCAGGAAAGGTCATCTGTGAATTGGCACGGCTAATCGTTATCTGCTTAGCTTCCAATGGCTGACGCAACACCTCTAGCACCGTACGATCAAACTCTGGCAATTCATCAAGGAACAATACGCCTTTATTGGCAAGGGTAATCTCACCAGGTTTCGGACGTGAGCCACCACCGACCAGTGCCACGGCTGATATCGTATGATGAACTTGTCTGAACGGCCGTGTACCATAGTCATAATCGCTGTCTGCGACTGAATATGTGCTGGCTACCTCTAACGCATCTTCGTCACTGAGGTCAGGCAAAATAGTCGGTAGCCTCGATGCCATTAGTGTCTTGCCTGAACCGGGCGGCCCTGTGAATAATATCGAGTGACCACCTGCTGCAGCAATCTCTAGTGCACGCCTTGCATGATGCTGACCTTTGACATCAGCCAAGTCCACCTGATAGCCCACATGCTGCGGTGCTGGGCTGGGTGTGACGACTGCCAAACTCTCATTGGGTATACTTGGATTCGCTAGTGACTGTAAATGATCACAAACGGCTTTGAGACTTTGCGCACCTAATACCTCCACTCCCTCGACACGGCTGGCCTCTGCCCCATTATCCATTGGCACGATTAATTTGACCGATGTTAACTCTGCTACTGGCTGCTGCTCATCTAGTCGTCGCTCATTACTATTCGATGACGTTGTCGCCAACCCTTCCGCTTTGATCGCTCGTGCCACTGCCAGACTACCCGTCACTTGCCGCAGGTTTCCGTTTAGCGCCAATTCACCGATAAACTCAAACCCTGACAACACGTCTGGATCAAGCTGATCACTGGCTGCCAAGATACCGATAGCAATCGGCAAGTCCAATCTTGCACCATCTTTGGGTAAATCCGCAGGTGCTAGGTTAATAGTGAGACGCCGATTAGGAAACTGAAACCCAGAATTCAATATCGCGGAACGTACTCTGTCTTTACTCTCACGTACCGCAGCTTCTGGTAGTCCAACAATGGTGAGTGCAGGCAAACCTTGCGACAAGTGCACCTCAATAATAACCTTGGGTGCGTGCAAACCGACGACTGAACGGGTATAGACTTGAGCAAACGACATAAGTGTTTCCTGATAAAGAGTCTCTCTCGATAATAGAGGATTACCTATATGTACGCAAATATCATGTTTTGAGTCATGAGCGCCAATACTTAATGCAACACTTAATGAGCCAGTTATTATCTAATAATACCTATACGTTTTGTCTAAAAGACCTAGCCATTCACCCCACTATTAACAAGGATTTGTTATACTAGCCACTGTCTATTTAGACATAAATATTGCTAGATAAATGGTCTTAAATAAACGGTTTCAATTGTTATTGTTAAACTACATAAATACTAGCAATGTATATGGTCAAAACGAGGAATACCGCATGACAGAACATTCAAAACAAAACAATTCTAACAGTGCTAACCATATCCAGCAGCCTTATAATCGTGCAGGAGATCAGCCGACCACGACACGTCCTGTCATGCAACCAGACAACCCTTATGCTAGTACGCGCGGTAGTATTACGAGCAAACATCTACCCGCATTTGATGAAGCTGTTATCAATAAATACAATCGCTCAGGGCCACGATATACCTCTTATCCAACGGCTTTAGAGTTCGCGCCAATCGCTGACAGTCTTGAGACCAGAATCCTGCAGAACCGTGAAGCACGTGCACCACTGTCTCTATATTTTCATATTCCGTTCTGTCGTCATCTTTGCTACTACTGTGCTTGCAATAAAATTATCACTAAAAAGAATAGCGACTCAGGCGATTATTTACAGTACTTAATTGCCGAAATTAAGCACAAGCGTCGCTTGTTATCGGTGCCTGAAGGTAGCAGCAAGCCGTTGGTCAAGCAGCTGCATTTGGGCGGTGGTACACCCACATTTTTGCGTGACGAAGAGATGGTTCAGCTGTGGGAGTTTTTACAGACTCAGTTTGAATTTTTGCCCGAAGATGAAGGTGATTACTCTATTGAGATTGACCCACGCGAGCTGAGCGAAGACACACTAAAAGTATTGCGTGGTCTTGGTTTCAACCGTATCAGTTTAGGTGTGCAAGATTTAGATGAAACCGTACAAATAGCTGTCAATCGTGTGCATTCCGCAGAATTGATTGAGAACGTCCTCAACGAGGCGCGCGAACGAGGCTTTCACTCTATTAATATTGATCTGATTTATGGTCTGCCACACCAAACATCTAATACCTTTAACCAAACGGTACAGCGCATCATAGAGATGTCACCAGATCGTCTGTCTGTGTTTAACTATGCGCACCTGCCAGAACGATTTAAAGCGCAACGTCAGATTAAAGATGAAGACCTACCAAATCCAGCAGCGAAGCTTACGATGCTTGGCAATACTATCAATATGTTGAGCGAAGCCGGCTATCAATATATCGGTATTGACCATTTTGCCAAGCCTGATGATGAACTCGCTGTCGCACAGCGCGAGGGCAAATTACATCGTAACTTCCAAGGTTACACCATCATGGGTGACTGTGATTTATTAGGATTTGGGGTCTCTTCTATCAGTCAAATCGCCAATGCCAATACGCGCTATATCCTACAGAATGATACGGATCTACAAGCCTATCAAGCTAATATTGACATGGCAAAAATCAATCCTACTGTCACGCCAGCGGTAAAAGTCATTAAGACATCGATTAAAGATCGATTACGTGAATATGTGATTATGAACTTACTCTGCCATGACTATGTCGATTTTAAAGACGTAAACCAGAAGTTCGGTATTGATGCAATTACCTATTTTATTGATGAAATAGCACAGCTCGGTGCCATGCAAGACGATAGACTCATCGATATGGATGCGGCTGGTATTCGTGTTTTACCAAGAGGTCGACTGCTTGGTCGTAATGTCGCCATGGTGTTTGATGAATATCTGGAGAAAAAGCACAAGAATCGTTTTTCCAAAGTGATTTAAAACAGCTTTAAGAAGCAATGTTAAAAAATAACGTTAAAAAGCAACGGTGAATTTATGGCACAAAAAAGACCTCAATAGAGGTCTTTTTTTATCTGAAATTATAGTTATTACACTTTCAACTTATCACCCACCATACCTTTTACAGTACTTAAAATATCAGCAGGTAACACCACCATTTTTGAGTTATCAGATTCAGCCAGTTCACGGATTGCCTTGATATACTGCTCACCAAGTAAGTAAACAATAGGCATCTCTTCTGTGCCCATGGCGTTGGTAATCAAACGAATCGACTCTTCTGAGCCTCTCGCTAGCACTACCTGCGCTTCAGCATCACGGCGTGAGGCCTCTAGACGCCCATCGGCTTCTAGGATAGCTGCCTGCTTTTGACCATCAGCACGGGTCACTGTGGCACGGCGTAGACGCTCTGCCGCCGCCTGCTCTTCCATTGACGCTTGCATGGTTTGCGACGGGTTAATATCTTGAATCTCTACCGTCTTCAGCGTGATACCCCAATCAGCGATATCTTCTGAGATAGCATGCTTTAGCTTCATCTTGATTTCGTCGCGACTCGACAATGCACTATCTAGATCCATTTCACCGATGATTGAGCGTAAAGACGTCTGCACTAGATTGCGAATACCATACTCATAATCTTCGATACCATATACCGCTTTGTCAGGGCGCACGATATTGATATAAGCCACGGCATTGGCGATAATCACCACGTTGTCTCGAGTAATGACTTCTTGTGATGGAATATCAAGCACGATGTCTTTAGTCGTCACCTTATAGGCAACATCATCGACGAAAGGAATAATCAGATTTAACCCGGGCTCTAGCGTTTGGCTATATTTCCCCAAGCGCTGCACCACCCATTTGTAGCCTTGCGGTACGATGCGAACACCCTTGAACACTGTAAACACTACCAGTGCTACCAAGACCAACATGACAATACTAAAGCTTCCCATAACCCACCCCTATTATTATATTTGTTTACTATTATTCATCGCTGCCTGCGATTTCATACTGCTCACAATCAACTCGTTGCCGACGATGTCTGTCACCACGACCCGATCACCGACTGCTACCTGCTCTCCTGTCGTACGACACATCCATTCAGCCGCACCAACAATAGGAACACTAAACCTTACAGTACCAGCATGATTAGGCTGCGGCTGTACGATTATCATACCTGTTTCACCAACGATAACGCTGCCACCCAAACCTGCTTTGGTACGGTCTATCGATAACGGCTTAATGAATTTGAACCATGCCAACAGAAATATAGCTGATAACACCAACCAAATAATCACTTGAACAAAGACTGAAATCGGCAATAACCATGAAAGGGCTGCCACAATGATAGCAGCAGCACCAAACCATAGGCTTGCAAATGTGGGCACAAACATCTCAACAATCAGCAATATGAAGCCTAAAACGAGCCAATGCCAAGGTTCAATCATCCAAAGTATGTCCATCGCTGCAATACCTCTTATTTTTGATATTCTAACTTTCAATGTAACACACTTTTAGTATTCATAACTTCTTAAAAATCATCAATCTATGATGTTCACAGCTTAATAAACATGAGAGAAAGTATAAAAATACAACGCAAAAAAAACGCACCCAAAAGGATGCGTTTTTTATTTATTCTTTATTTGATTAGAATTTAAAGTGAGCACCTAAAGTAATGCTATCAACATCTATGTCTTCAGCTTTAGGATATACGTTATACAAGGCCTCAATAGAGGCCATAGGTGTAATGTTATAACCCAGACCTAAACTGCCAGCAATACCTGTATCAGACACACTGAAACTCTCGTTATAATAAGAATCAGTTTTATCAGTGTAATCTATATCGATCTCGTTTTTTGCAATACCCAAGCGACCTTTGGCATATACTGCTGTATTTGGAAAAGCATAATCATATGTTGCATATAGGCCATAAACATCGGCGCTATATTCTGCTTTCTCAAATCTGTCATTGAATGCGTCGGCATCGCCTGTAGTTAAATACTCAGCTTCCACACCAAACTCTGGCGTGAATTTGTAACCGCCGTAAACGCCATACGATACTGCTTCGTCATCAGCATCTTCTGCATTATACTGACCCACTTTTATACCAGCGTATGGCTGACCTGCATAATTAACGGCCGCCTGTGCACTTACACTTAACACAGCACCAGTTACTAAAGTTAATAGTGTTTTTTGCATTGTTCTCATTGTATTTTCCAAGGCTATTTCAGTTAACAATTAACTTTTAGATAGAATTTTGTCAGTAAAAATATCGCATATCCATAACTGACGGCGGTATATTAGCAATTTCCAACCTTAAAGCATACAACTGTTTTGTATTTCACGAATAAAAAAACGCACCCCAAAGGATGCGTTTTTTATTCATTGTACAGCTAGTCAAACGTTTAGAACTTGATGTTTGCACCAACAGTCATAAGATCTGTATCGCTACCCAACATGTCGTATTCTGCTTCTACGTTGAAGTTAGGCGTTACTGAATAACCAAGACCTACACCACCAGCTAAGCTAGTATCGTTATCTTCGCCATCGTAAAATCCACCAAGGTCTGTGTTAGTAGCTTCGATTTCAGTTCTTGCTACACCTAGCTTACCTTTTGCATATAGACCGGTATCCGCGAATGCATGGCGATAAGTACCATAAGCACCGTAAGATTTGGCATCGATATCACCACCACGGTAATCAGCATCATCTGAGCCTACATATTCAGCTTCAAGACCAAAGTTAGGATCAAAGTTATAACCAGCATAAACACCATAAGCCGTTGGATCATCAGCGTTATTGGTATCTAAATCAAATTGACCGACTTTAGCACCAACATACGGCTGGCCAGTATAGCCATTACCATAAGAACCAGCAGCTTGTGCACCCATGCTTAATAAAGAACCTGCTACCACTGCCATTAGAGTTTTTTGTAGAGTTTTCATTTTATTTCCTTAAAATTACATTTTTGATTGGTTATATATTATCTGTATGAGAAAAGCCCATCAGATAAGCCTTCAATAAAAAAGGTTAGAAAAAATATTTAGAATTTTAATTGAGCACCGACGGTCAAGAGTTTGGCATCTACATCGCTGTCCATCATTGAGTATTCAGCTTCGACACCAAAATTAGGATTGACTGAATAGCCAAGACCTACACCACCAGCAATACCAGTATCACTGCTAGAGTTTGAGACTTTAACCAAACCATTGGTATAGTCACCTTCTACTTCAGTCTTAGCCACACCTAGCTTACCTTTGGCGTACAAGCCAGTATTTGGGAACTGATAACGTGCGGTACCGTATGCGCCATAAGTTTTGGCATCGAGGTCACCGTTTCTATAATCAGCATCATCTGAGCCGACATATTCAGCTTCAACACCGAAAGTAGAATCGAAGTTGTAACCACCATAGACACCATAAGCGGTAGGATCATCTGCGTTATCAATGTCTAAATCAAACTGACCGACTTTGGCACCGATATACGGTTGACCAGTGTAGCCGTTGCTATAGGACGTTGCGGCTTGTGCGCCCATGCTTAATAAAGAACCCGCTGCTAGCGTGATTAGAGTTTTTTGTAGAATTTTCATTATTAGCTCCTTAACATCCATTTAAACAAACAAGTTATCTATTTATTTATGCTGGCTCTTATAGCCCTATCGTCTTGCTTGCTACGATGAATGTAATAGTAACAAACTATTTCAGACACTCTGTCAGTGTTTAATAGTATGAGAGTTAAGATTTGCAAGTTTTCATCAGCGAGTGGGTTACAAAGGCCAAGATATGAAACCTTTTGTTACAACCAGCCTATTTATGCAATAATCCCTACTCATTTCACGCTCTTCCTACTAAAAACCAAGATTGAAATGCCTTAAATACTGTCAAATAACAAAAATTAAGGAAGAAAGAATGACCAATCTCATCACTGATCGTCTACAAGTAGCGCTCGAAGACCTCAAAGCAAATCAACAATATCGTCAATTGCCAAACCTGCAACATAAGGGGCAGTACGTTATGAGCGAGGGTAAAGCTTTGCTCAACATTGCAAGTAATGACTATCTCGGCTTGGGCGGTGATATCGAGCTACGAACTGAATTTCTTAATCAAATAGAACAGCTACCCACTGCACAGATCCCTAAAATGAGTGCCACTTCCTCACGGCTCCTCACAGGCAATGATATACAGTTGCAAGCATTAGAGTCTGAATTGCAAAGCTGGTATCAGAATGCTACCGACAAGCAGAACATATCTGCCTCAAAATCAGTGTTGGTATTGAACAGTGGCTATCATGCCAATCTTGGTATATTGCCAGCACTGACTGCCCTACCAGTCAAAACACTTATTTTGGCTGACAAGCTAGTACATGCGAGTATTATCGATGGGTTGCGTCTGAGCCAAAGCAAACTGGTCACCTATCGTCGTTACCGTCACAACGATTACGAGCATTTGGCCAGATTCATTGAGCAAGCAGATGAAACGGTTGAGCGCATTATTATTGTCACTGAGAGTATTTTTAGTATGGATGGCGACCGTGCTGACTTACCTCAGTTGGTGCAGTTAAGAGCCAAAGATGCCCGTATTGAGCTGTATGTCGATGAGGCTCATGCTGTTGGGATATTGGGTGATACTGGCTTAGGACTGGCAGAGGAAACAAATACGTTGCCCGATATTGATTATTTGGTGGGGACATTTGGGAAAGCCTTCGCTTCAGTTGGCGCTTATATCATGTGTGATGAGGCCGTCAAACAATGGCTGATTAACCATATGCGTCCACTGATTTTTAGTACGGCATTACCCCCTATCAATCATGCTTGGACACGCTTTATCTTAGCCAAAATGCCGATGTTGACTGATCAACGTATGCATTTAGCGCAATTGTCTATCACACTTAGTCAGGCTATCGACCCACAACACCGTGTATCACCTACTGCTCAACATATCAGTTATGACTCTCCTATCATTCCTTATATATTAGGCGATAATGCGCGTGCGCTTACTAAAGCGAACCAGTTACAAGCAGCAGGGTTCTATGCCTTGCCTATTAGACCACCCACTGTTCCTGAAAACACTGCTCGTATTCGTTTAGTCATGAATGCCAAACTGACCAATGAAGACTGCGAACGGCTAATACAACAGTTATAATTCTACTCTCTAGCAGGGACAATGGTCCCACTATAGTCGATTCAATTTAAAAGTAGTACAAGGCAACCGAACGTAGATGTATATTTAATACTTCAAGCGAGGTTAACGCAGTAATATTTTTATAGTGGAATGACTATATCGATTGATAACTGACTCAATTGGATGTAATACACTCTATGAAAAAACTCGACACACCTGATGACCTCAGTGCTAGAAAGCAAACCATCGCTCGTCATTTTTCGAGTGCTGGTGACTATGACCAACATGCCAATATTCAGCAGACAGTCTGTCAGTACTTACTTGCTAATATTGCTCAGGTTAAACAAAGCAGTGTATTAGAAGTCGGTGCGGGTACAGGTCAAATGACGCGCCTACTCGCTGAGTATATACAAAGCCAGCACTGGGTCATTAATGAATTATGTAGTGAGCAAGCTGCTACATTGCAATCCATATTGCCAACTGCTGGCATCGTCATTGGTGATGCTGAAACCATAGACTTAAAGAAAAATTATAGTTTAATCGTCAGTGCCAATGCAGTGCAGTGGTTTGATGATCCATTAATTTTTGTCACTCAATCAGTACAGCGTCTACAATCTGGAGGACAGCTAATCTTTAGTACTTTTACCCCAAATAACTTTTTGCAAATTAAGATGCTAACTGGTCAAGGGCTCTACTATCCAGATATCGACGAATGGCAATCAGCATTGGTTGATGCAGGTTTTGAGAAAATCGAACTCTCAACTCAGCGCTTTGATTTACCGTTTTCTACCCCTTACGCTATTCTAAAACATATGAAGCTGACTGGCGTATCAACCAATCAGACACAAGTAAAATCAAATAGCACCCAAACCTTTATGTGGACAAAGTCACGTTTACGGCAATTTGAATCAGACTATTGGCAACACTTCTCAGTGCAAGATGAGGAAGGACAGCCTATTGTTCATTTAACTTATGAAGTGCTGATAGTGAGTGCCTTTAAACCTTAATCACGCAACTTATAGTAGAAACAATAGCTAGTAGGAATAACAGCTAGTAAAAATAGTAGCCATAAAAAAACGCATCCCGAAGGATGCGTTTTTTAATTTAACTAGTTAGTAGCCGTATTATTTTTTGTCTTCGTCTACTTCAGTAAACTCAGCATCAACAACGTCATCATCGGCTTGGCTGCTATCTGCTGCACCGTCAGCACCTTGTTGGAACTGGCTTGGATCCATACCCTCTGCACCAGCGCCTGCATCAGCATAAATCTTCTGGCTAACTGGTAGGAAAGCATTATCTAACGCTTCAAGCTTGGCTTTGATGTCATCATGATCATCTTCTTTAGCCGCTGCTTCAAGCTCAGTAATAGCAGTCTCAACTGAAGATTTTTCTTCGTCAGACACTTTATCTGCTGCTTCTTTTAGTGCTTTTTGCACGGCATGAATGCGGCCATCTGCTTCATTACGAACTTGCGCTAGGTTAGCGAATTTCTCATCTTCAGCAGCATTGGCTTCTGCATCACGAACCATTTGTTCAACTTCTTCGTCCGACAAGCCAGAATCCGCTTTAATTTGGATGCTCTGTGCTTTACCAGTACCTTTATCAGTTGCTGAGATGTTCATGATACCATCAGCATTGATGTCAAAAGTTACTTCGATCTGTGGCAGACCACGTGGTGCTGGTGGAATGTCCGTCAAATCAAAACGACCAAGCTGCTTGTTTTGGTTAGCGATTTTACGCTCACCTTGATACACCTGAATCGTTACTGCTGGCTGGTTGTCTTCAGCCGTTGAGAATACCTGTGATTTCTTGGTAGGAATCATCGTGTTTTTCTCGATAACTGGCGTCATTACACCACCCATCGTTTCGATACCTAGTGTCAGTGGCGTCACATCAAGTAGCAATACGTCAGTTTTGTCACCAGACAATACGGCACCTTGAATAGCTGCACCAGCGGCTACGGCTTCATCAGGGTTCACGTCTTTACGTGGCTCTTGACCGAAGAATTCTTGTACTTTTTGCTGTACTAGTGGCATACGAGTCTGACCACCAACTAGGATAACGTCATCGATATCGCCAATTTTTAGGCCAGCATCTTCAAGAGCAATTTTACAAGGGCCCATAGTACGCTGTACTAGTTCTTCCGTTAAGCTTTCTAGTTTTGAGCGGCTGATAGTAACAACCAAATGCTTAGGACCACTGCTATCGGCAGTAATATAAGGCAGGTTCACTTCAGTGCTTTGAGCGCTTGATAGCTCGATTTTTGCTTTTTCTGCGGCTTCTTTTAGACGCTGCATCGCAAGAGAGTCACCTTTTAGGTTAACGTCTTGGTCTTTTTTGAATTCATCTACTAAGAAGTCAATCAATGCTGAGTCAAAGTCTTCGCCACCAAGAAAAGTATCACCGTTGGTTGCAAGTACTTCAAATTGCTGCTCGCCATCAACGTCAGCGATTTCGATGATTGATACGTCAAAAGTACCACCACCCAAGTCATATACAGCAACAGTGCTATCGCCTTGCTTTTTGTCCATACCATAGGCAAGAGCAGCAGCAGTTGGCTCGTTGATGATACGTTTTACATCAAGACCAGCGATTTTACCCGCATCTTTAGTTGCTTGACGCTGTGAGTCATTGAAGTAAGCAGGTACAGTTACAACTGCTTCAGTTACGCTTTCACCAAGATAGTCTTCTGCTGTTTTTTTCATTTTTTTCAAGATTTCAGCAGAAACCTGTGGTGGCGCTAATTTTTTGCCGTTGATTTCTACCCATGCATCACCGTTATCTGCTTTAGCGATTTTGTAAGGCACCATACCGATGTCTTTTTGCACGACTTTGTCATCAAAACGACGACCGATCAAACGCTTGATTGCAAACAACGTGTTGTTTGGGTTCGTTACCGCTTGACGCTTAGCTGACTGTCCAACGAGGATTTCGTCATCTTTATAAGCGACGATCGATGGTGTTGTGCGAGTGCCTTCAGCATTCTCGATGACTTTAACTTTGTCACCTTCCATTACTGCTACACATGAGTTCGTTGTACCTAAATCAATACCAATTACTTTACCCATAATCAAATGCTCCTAATTTATTTTCAATATAAATACTTATATGTTCAGACCATAGTCGGTCACTTGTTGCTATATATCGGTTTACTTATTAATTTTTTCAAGTCAAAAGCCACGCAAAAATTGCCTTTTGTGTGACTTTTTGTGAAAACCCTTACTAATAATGAGGTTTAGCACAATTAAAAACTGATTGTTCACTGCTTATATAATAAGGCGATGACTTCAAACGCCACTGTCTCAAGCAATATTGGCTTAAATACTATTGACCGACACGTACCATTGCTGGGCGCAACAGACGACCATTCAAGCTATAGCCTTTTTGTAGTACGGTTCCAACGGTATCAGCTTCAGCGTCTGCATCAATACCGACGGCTTCATGAAGATCTGCGTTGAACTTTTCGCCTTGTGGATCAACCGCTTCTACGCCGTTTTTGGTCAATAGCGCCAAGAGCGCTTTGTGCGTCAATTGCACGCCTTCAGCGACTGGATCATTGGCATCGGCATTTTCCATAGCACGCTCTAAGTTATCAACAATATCTAATAGCTCTTTAGCGAATTTTTGTAGAGCAAATTTTTTGCTCTTTTCCGCTTCTTGCTCCATGCGTTTTTGCGCATTGTAAGCTTCTGCGTTGGCACGGGCAGTGGTTTCTTTGGCTTGCTTAACTTCGCCTTCTAACTCAGCGATGCGTGCTTTAAAAGTATCAAGATCGATATCGTTTTCGATAGTCATCTCTTCACCTGAGTTATTCTGTGGATCAAACTCTTTCATCGTTTCTTCTAAAATACTGTCAGTGTGGCCGACGTTGTCATTCGCCATGTTTTGCTCAGCAGATTCGTGGTTGGTGTTTTGCTCGCTCATGATAGCTCCTTAGAATGTAATAATGACTACTCATATAGGACGCAATAGATAGGCTCATCGCCAGTCATACTGCGACCTTATTAGATACTTAAAATATTTTGCTCATTGTTTTTATTAATGCGCTTTACTAGCTGCTTGATAAAGGTGATGAACATAAATTTCAAGCCTAAAACCAAGGATTTTTTACTTTAGAGTAAAGAATTACTAACTATTACCTTTAATAAGCATCTTTAGCGCCCTAACTCATGAACTATTAATGGCACTCTAGATGGTATTAAACAAGCAGTAGTGCTAATATTTTTGACATATAACTTGGCCGTTGATAGTAATTCTAGCCACTTCTTTAACCCTGTGAGGACCCTCATGCCCATGCTAACGTTACCTGTATCACGCTACCGTAGACACGCCTTGCACTATGCGTTAAAAAGCTTGAGCTACTTACCTACCCCTTTGTTAGAGCGCTTAAATCGGTCTCTAAATGCGCCCACCATGGCACAGTATCCACATGCTGACGGGCATTTGCGTGCCATCATCGGTGCCAATAGAAAAATGAAGCGCCCGTTAACCGTATCTCAGCTCACGCAGATGCGCAAAAAGTTTGCTGTAGATGCGGTGTCTATGCAATCGCCAAACGTTTGGCAGACGCAACCGAATAATGCACGGGTGCAAGCTGAAAATCCGCAGGCTAAAAGCCTGCAAACTAAGAAAACAACCGGCCAGCAAGTGCATTGGCAAGACAAAACGATTGCCAATGCCGATGGCGAAGACATGCAGATACGCTGCTATGAGACAGGGCAACATAGCAATCCTGATAAAGTTGTGATGCTATTTATTCATGGCGGTGGGTTTTGTATCGGTGATATCGATACGCATCATGAATTTTGCTATACCGTCTGCCAGCAAACTGGCTGGGCAGTTGCGAGTGTCGACTATCGATTGGCGCCTGAACATACTGCTCCAACAGCCCTCAGAGATTGTTTAGCCGCTTATCTATGGCTATCAGAGCATTGTCATACGATGGGTGCGTTACCCTCTCGCATTGTTTTATCGGGAGACAGTGCAGGTGGTTGCCTTGCAACACTAGTGGCGCAACAAGTGATTTCACCTGACGAGGCACAGTGGCAGCAATTGAAGATACATGGCGCAACTGATATGCAAACCATCCAGCACTTGCCACAGCCATTGGCGCAGTTGCCCCTTTATCCTGTGATCGACATTACCGCCGAACATCCTAGTTGGGCACTGTACGGTGAAGGGTTGTTTTTAGATCATAATGATGCTGAGGTGTTTGACGCCGCTTATGTGGGGCATAGCACCATCCCGCCAGAGCATAGCTTTGTTTCGGTGGCACGTGGTGATAGCACAAACATGTGCCCAAGCTATATCGTGGCCGCGGAGCTTGATATTTTGCGCGATGAAGCACTTGATTATGCCGAGCAGCTAAAAGCTAAAGGATATCCGGTTAAAGTCCATACAGTACTGGGCGCACCGCATGGCTTTATTCATTTGATGAGCATTCATAGTGGTCTAAACCACGAGGTCAATCACATTATCAATGATTTTGCTAAATGGGTACACACGCTGTGTCAGACTGCTGACTGAACAGTGATAAGCCATACCTCAGAGCGTGACCCCAATCGAAAAGGAATGCCCCAAAAGCCATAGCCTGATGACACCACAAAGTGTCCAAGCCCAATGGCTTCATAACCGTACCCCAAACGGTTGATGGCTCTCACAATAAAATTGGCAGGAAATATTTGCCCATCATGTGTGTGACCTGACACCTGTAAATCAATAGGCAACTTGCTATGTTCTATAATATCACTCGGTCTATGATCTAGCAGTATTACGGGCACAGTGGTATCTACTTGCGATAACAGCTCAGTGGTTGCTACTCGCTCACGCTTATGATTATCAAAACGCCCAATCAACCAAACTGGTTGATCTTGATGGTTAATACACAGCACATCATCATTTAATAAATGCACGCCAGCGCTGCGTAACGAGTCACTAATCGGTCGCTCATGACCGTATAAATCATGGTTGCCCAGTGTGGCATACACACCTAAGGGCAATTGGTCGCAAAGTTTGGTCAGGTTGGTCTGCATATCATATGCTGCATAGGCATGCGTATTATCATCCATAATATCGCCCGGCATCAACAACATATCAGCGCACTGCTCAACAAGCAGATGACCTAACCTGTCAATCGCACGATTACCAAACAAGCGACCCAAATGTAAATCACTGGCCACCGCAATACGCAATTGTCCCTGCATAGACTTATTGATATGAATGGTGCGCTTCCTTACCACTGGCACATAAGCGCTATGCAAGGCGTAAACGAACAGTCCAATAAACAAGACGAAGGCGAATACGCGAAGGCCAAAAGCGATGCTTTGCGGCTGTAGCGTAATGAGCAGACCAGTCGTGCCACCAAATACCATTGTGCTTAACAAATAACTGCCATATACCGCACCGGTAAGTCCAGCAGTGAGTATTATAAAATGCATCACTAACATCCAACCACTCACCCATCGGTAGCTATTTGCCAGCAGTTTGCTGACGCTTAGCAGCAATAAACCATTACTGATTATAAAAACCGTTATCATAACCGCTGTTTGTAATGCGGAGGTTGTCCAAGGCTGTAACCACCACTGTAGGCTTAGTGCAGCGCCCAAGCTAAATAGTTGCAGCAAACCAATGATGACCGCAAAAAATACGTAGCGCATGGGCGTTCCTCTTTTGTTTTATCTTATTATATAATTGAACTTATGACTTTGCTGACTGTAACGTAATCATCCAAATCTCTGAACGTGTGCCTAATCTAAAAGGCACTGAACCGATACCATAACCTGATGTCACCAAAAACTGCGTATTCTCTATTTTTTTGGTGCCATAGTTTAGCGGTGAGAACCAATTCATCAGTATCGTTAATGGAAAAATTTGCCCACCATGAGTATGGCCTGACAGATGTAAATCCACGGGCAACGCTTTTATCTCTTCCATCATAGAAGGACGATGCTCTAAAAACACCACAGGCTTATCAGTATCAACTTGAGTCAATAACTCATCCGCTGACAACCTAGTCTGGTCGACATCATCTGAACGCCCAACTAACCATACTGAATCATTGAGCAGCACACTCTCATTATCAAGCGCTTTAATTCCCGCTGCTTCAACAGCCTGAGCGATCTCTTCATCGTAACCTCGATAGTCATGATTGCCTAAAGTAGCATAAACCCCAAGTGGCGCCTTCAGCTTTGATAAATGCTCATGCATATTGGTATTGTCATAAGCAATCGTCGTATCATGCATGATATCCCCTGCTATAACGACGACATCAGGGTGTTGTGCCTCCACTAAAGCTACCAACTTATCTATCTGATGATTACCGAACCATCTCCCCCAATGAGTATCAGATACTAAGGCTAGGCTCATAGGCTTATTCAGCGGCTTATCTGTCGTAACAGTCAAACGGTGTACCACAGGCGAATAGGCATTAAATACAGCTAAGCTGACAATAAATGCATAAGTAGTCAAGGCAAGCACGCGTAACAATTTAGGGCGCGGCTGCCGCTTCAAAACCTTATAAAAAATAAGTGCTAAGACAGCAACTATTACACTAGCATAGAACATAAAGCCCTGTAAGATACCGCTGACCAGATAAACGTTAAAACGCTCACCCCAAAAATCGCTTAGACCGTAAAGTAAAAATCCATTATTAACGATAAAAACACTGAGTACCAAATGTACCTTCACACTCTGGCGTTTTGGTTTGATAAACCACCAAAGCAACAGACAAGTCATGATAGAGAGCAGTTGCGTGAAACCAATAAAAAGCCACATAGTAAAATCTACTCAGATAAAAATGAAATTATCTTACGTTAAAAACAGCTTATTATTGGCACTTAGACTATATTCCATATTTTTTACATAAAGCTTTATAAGATAAAATCGTATGATTTATCGTAAGAGTCGTACAGATGACAAAGGTGAAAAGATGAATAAACGCTGGGGTTTTTGGACACTTTGGGTTTGTATTAGTGCAGTAGCAGGTTTTGTATGGGGAGTTGCATTAAATGATAATTCTTGGTTATCTATAGCTGGCATGGGGTCAGGAATTGGCTGCTTTATTGTCTTTTATACGTTGCTTGATGATTTGGCACGTAAAAATCAGTGCCATCGGTTTATAGCAGCATTAAAGAAAGGCATCTATATAAAGGCAGGATTACAGATTCTGAATCTAGTTACACCTATTTTCCCTTTTATATCACCTGAGATTTTGGCAGGGGTAGCGGCTATCTATATCGTTGAACTTCTAGGGTTGGATTTTCACCAACCCTTCTTATCAAGTTTTGTCATGACGTTAATAACTGGTACTTTATTGTCATTATGCGTCGGGGTTATCAGTCTTATTATTCTTTTGGTATCAAATAAAAAAGCACATGCTATTACGACAAATGACATGTCGTAAAGCTGTTTTCCGTAGAACTGTCTTAATTGTTTTTGATAGAACTGCCTTAACGTTTGTCTGGCGCTATTTTACAAACACCATTTTCGCACGCTTGCAGGACTGCTGTGCCATACACCATCTTGGTCACCCAGTTTGGAATTCGATAGCGATTGCGAGCGACATACGGATAAGTAAAGTTACCCAGTTGTTTGATCACTGGCAAAAACAACAACGGTGACCATTTAACACCGCCCGTCTTGTAGAGCAGCCGTACGGCATCCATATGTGTGTACCAATTGCCGTAGCTGTCTTTCATACACATATAAGTCATCGCATCTTCGCGGCTAAATCCTGCGACCGCCAGCTCATCTAACCCCTCCTCTACAGGAACTAATCGTATCTTCTCCGGTTGACGTTTTTTCATATTATGCGCCTCGGTGCTGCATATCACGCACGCATCGTCGTAGTACATGGTAATAGATAAATTCGCTTGCTCTCTGTAACTGTTGATATGGTTTTGGATAATCATGTTAGGACTCCTTTATGAGTGATACCTCAGTATTAAGACTATTAGATTTTTCGGTCATGTGTACTGCTTGATACTTATTGACTGGCGCTAAAAAAGGAATAACTGGCTGCTGCGTCCACTGCGGTGCGGCAGCATCTAAGCGCTTAGCTAGTATCGGTAAGTGATTGGTCGGCACCGCTGGAAATAGATGATGCTCGATGTGATAGAGCAAGTTAAAGGTCAGTAGATTAATCAGCGGATGGCGCTCACTACGGGCATATACCACGTCATCACAACCATGATGTACACTCCATACCGCAAAGAACCCAACCATCGTATTCGCCAATATCATCACCAATACGTGATAGATCAAAACTGGATGCATCATAATAAAAGCAATGGCAATCACTGCGAAAATGAGCAACATATCACAGGCAACCAGAATGCGATTGCGACGGCTACCATGCGTCAAGCCAAACCACTGAATCGCAATCGAGAAAAGTCCGCCTCCCAATATTGCCTGATACCACGGCAAGCGTGCCCAGTTACCCTCGACATCGCTATCGCCAAGCGGATCTCGATGATGATTAAGATGTGTGTGCCGAATAGCATGTGTGCTACAGAGCATCGTGATACTGAGAAAAAATAGCATGAGCTCAGTGGCGAGCACTCCTACTCCCAATGTTCGGTGATAACAATCATGCGCTTGTCTAAGCGCGGCAGTGAAAAAGAAAAAAGTCGCCACAAGTGCAAGTAACCACCACCCTTGCCACGCGCTCCACCATGACAGCAATAGAAAAGGTAATGATAAAAAAATATTATAAATAGTCTCGCTCAGACTAAGCTGACGCAAATCTTGCCATTCAATACTGGCTAACGAAGGATGACGCATGATGTTCTCCTTACTTAGTGATAAGCAGTAGCTGTCTTACTAGCGCAACCACTTAATTTAATTACTTTGTCTTATTTATTTTATTTCTGTCAAAAGTGAAATATTCAGATAAATTTTATTTATGTTTAGGTAGTGCGATAAGACCTGTAGCTATGGCACTTGCGCCACCGATACAGCAAATTAGGATGATATTTATTATAGAGTCTGTCGAGTACGACTCTAGCATAAACCAAACTATGCATAGAAACGTGCTCATGAAACCAATTGCAAATAAGGGAAATACATTTCTTATAGAGTCGAAATAGATCTCAAGTTTGTATGCACTATAGCCAGTTAATAATGCAGGCAATAGACCCAGAAAAAAACCAAAAACTGCACCAGCTGCTAGCATTTTAATAAAATCTGGAACATCTTGTATCGAAGCACCTTCTTTAATTACAGACAATACAATTATATACGAGAAGGTAATCAAGCCTCCTATCGCACCACCTAGCAATCCATAGAGTCCTATTACTTTACCTTTTGGATAGCTAGAGCTAGGTACAATCACTACAGCTCTACTCTCAATGCCTCTCATAAACACCTCTACTATTGTTTCACATGAAACTTGAATTGCAGAAGACAAATCAATTAAGTTTCACATGAAACATCACCTACAAAAAACTTAATCGTCCAACAACTAAAGCTATATTTATTCTTGAATCATAGATGCTGTAAATAAGGCTTGTACATCAGCATCGGCAGAGCTATCAGTAGTCAGCATGAATAGCATTTTTCTTTGCACTCCTTGTTGGACCCATTCATACGATAGCGTCGTTTTTTCTCCTGATATCGTTGTCTGTTTACTGTTATCTCTTTCATTAGAAGTTAATGGACTGGGCGCACTAGCAAACATATTGCTAAATTGTTTTTCAACTACTTGTGAATTGGCCTTATTCGCATATACGGCGCACATGTTTTTTTCTTCTAGTAGTGTTAAAACAAAGGTTCCATGATCATCCGGCACTGGCCAAGCAGAGCCACTATGACCCTTTAAAAACTGCTTTGCTTGCACATCCGTTAGTTGCGGTAGGTCTTTGAGCTTGTCACGCAATTCATCCAAGTTAGGTAAATACTTGGCACATGTTGTGCTATATATATTTAAGAACGATTCTGCCTGAGCAATTTGCATAGGACTGGTTGAACCAACAGTACCTAGTGTAGTCTGCCCTACTTCATTAACATTTTTATCTTCAATAATAATGGCTTTAGATGTTTGAAGACTCCTTTCGTCTGCTAGATTATTGGTCTCTACTACAGATTCCTCGATACTACTCTCGCTATCATTTTTACCACAAGCTGATAAGGTAAAACCTGACAGCGTAGATATTAGAAGTAAACTGATTATTCTGTTGTTCATAATTATTCCTAAAGTCCATTCGGAAATTTACTTCTGCTCTGCTAACGCTTGCTCTAGCGTTGGCTGCTGGAACTCATAACCTGCGTCCTGTAATGCTTGTGGTAATACTTTTTGACCATCTATCAATAGTGTCGACATCTCACCAAACATCAGCTTGAGTAAAAAATTTGGTAAAGTAAAAAAGGTCGGACGATGCAGCCATGCTCCAAGCGTTTTGGTAAAAGTATGATTACTTACTGGGTTTGGTGACGTTAAGTTATACACAAACGCTGGCGTATCATTAGTAGTCTGCAATGCATTATCATGTGTAGTGTTAGTGTTAGTATCACTATCGCCCTTACTAGCAAGATGCTGCTCAATGATAAATATCGCTGCCCCGACCCAATCCTCACGGCTGATCCAACTCATCATCTGCTGACCATTACCCAACTGACCACCGACACCCATTTTGAATGGAGTCAAAAGCTTACCAACCATTCCGCCCTCAGGATGAATCACCACACCGGTTCGCACGATAGCCACAGGTAAGCCATATTCCGTTGCTGTCAAAGCTAGCTGTTCCCATTGCTCACATAATTGATGTGAAAAGTCGGTCTCAAAACCACTGCTTTCAGTCAATGGAATATCACCTTGTATACCATACCAGCCAATCGCTGAGCCACTGACTAGCAGCTTCGGTTTGATACTGGTGCGGGCGATAAATGCGAGTATGGATTCGGTCGGTTTAATACGACTGACGAGCAGTTGCTCTTTGCGAGTATCACTCCAACGCGAGTCGGCAATACCAGCACCAGCTAGATTTAAAATCACGTCAAAAGTATTTTCTGTTTTTGATAGCTCGTCATAAGTCATCATTTCAATATTATTGGGATGTGCTTGGCTGCCATCACGTGTTAGCCAAGTAACGTGTAGATCTCTATCAGACTGTTGATAACGTCTTTGAATCTCTTTGCTGAACGCACTACCCAAAAAGCCTGAACCGCCACTGATTAGAATATTCATGCCCTACTCCCTAATGTGTATTATTTTTCAGTAAAACTTAACCCGTTATAGTTATCGTCTTCTTTTTTAGCCGTTATATCAAAACGACTTTTACATACTTTTGGTAAAGCAATGCAGCTGGCAATCGCTGAGTTGATGGCACCAAATAATCCTATAGCAATCATGAATGCGAATAATACGCCAACTTCTATCAATGAGTTTATGCCTAAATATAAAACGATTGCGCCCATATAACATGCGGATGTTGCGAACCCAACTAAGAATGTCATGCGTAGACTCTTATGATCACCGCGCCATATCTGTTGACTAGCAACGATCATACCCGTTAATAAAGCAGGGATAAAACCAAGTAATCCAACATATAATAATGGCTGATAACCTATTTGAGCAAAATCAGCATTCCTAAAAATAAACAACAAGAACAGCTGAGCTACCAGCCCACCAACCAAGCTACCTATTCCTGCAAACAGAACAACCACTTGTAAATAAGGGTACGCACCTAACTCATTATTCTTTTTCATTCTATTTATTCCATTAACAGTTATCGTTAATTTAGTATAAATATCGCGTTGGCAAAGCCCATGAAATTACTGTGGAGAATTGATGATTAATTATGTAACTTATCTCTGTGAATCATGCCTTTGGTAAGACAAACAACCCTGTGAAATATCCACTAGAACTTCCAATCAAGGCAGCAAAGATACAAGCAGTAATTGAAAAAGGGATGTCGTTAAAAACCATGAATAGTAAAGTACAGATAACCGTCGATATTGTACCGATGATAGCTGAATACGATAAACCTTTATAATTGCGGTATAGCTTCAAACTCGCGACTAAACAACCAGTCAATGTTGCAGGAATCAGACCTATCATGAAACCAAAGAATGCACAGATAGGTACTGCTAATACAGCTAGCACTATTGATCTAACGATATTCTGCAAGACATCACTTTGCAAGACAGCTTCTAAGACCATCAGCATAGCTATTATTAATCCTATTAAGCTGCCACCAATGGCTCCACCAAAGAATAAATAGGATGCTATGACATTGGCTTTTGAATAATTTTCATGACCTTTGTTAGAATCTGAACCCATGACGATATCCTTAGAGACAGTTTTTTAGCTATTTTTTCAGTCGATTAGCTCAAGCATTCAACATTTTCTTCTAACGTAGGTAATGCTGACATGCCTGCTAACACAGCACTTATGCCTCCCGTTAGACCAATCCCTAACAAATAAGGGATACCTGCTATAGAACTTAAAAAAAGAAGATAGAATACCGTTGTTACAATATAGCCAACTAGGAAAGTCTGTATCCACCATCCTTTTTTGATAAATCGCTTTTTACTGACGTGCCAAGCACTAATGATAGACATCATACTCATCCCAAGTAGCCCACCACCTATGATATATATTGGAAAAAACAAGATAACCAATAAGCCTATGCTTTCATCAGAGGTGAATAAAATCGCTATAAATGGAAATAAGATTAGCTGAAATAAAGTACCCAAAAGTATGAATGTTCTATGCACTTTTTTCTCAGGGTAAATATTCAAACTATTACTTGGCTGAGTCAATAATATTTGCATACAACTATCCTTTTATTCAACTGTCTAATTTAATAAGCACACTAAGCAAAACGCTTACGAATAGGACATTCACTATCATTACTATTTTGATCTTTATCTTTTAACTTACTCGCATAATGATTTATAAATTCCATCACAGTCGCCATATTTGGCAATACATATGCCTTAGTCAGATGTGGTGCTGCTGCATCTAAACGCTTAGCAAGCTCAGGTAAATGATTGGATGGCACAGCAGGAAATAGATGATGCTCTACGTGATATAGCAGGTTAAAAGTTAGGAGATTGACCAAAGGATTGCGCTCGGTTCGGGCGATTGTCTCATCACAATCATGATGCACGCCCCACACGGCGATAATGCCGACACTCGCATTGGCCAACATCATCGTCAGTAGGTGATATATCAACACTTGCGCCAACGTTGAAATAGCAGGAACAGCTACAGGAAGCACAATCAATACCAGCGCAGTGATAATAACAAGGAAAATCAAGCCAAACTCTAACCAAGCAATACGTTGATTACGACGGCTGCTGAGACGCAATCCTTGGCGATAAATATCCAATCGATACGCTATTCCGCCAAGCAGCGCTTGCCACCACGAACCTTTTGCCAAACGGCCTTCGATATCACTGTCACCCAATGGATTGCGGTGATGTTCCATGTGGGTGGCTCGGATACTATGCAAACTGGTCATCAATAGTACACTGAGCAATAGCAATATCGCGGTGGTCGCGCGCTTACCTGTCCCTAAACTACGGTGATAGCCATCATGGGCTTGGCGAAAAGCGGCAGCAAAGAATAAATAAGAAGCGCCACATGCCAACACATACAAAGACTGGCTGGCGAACCACCAAGACAGCAATAAAAATGGATAAGGCAAAATGAGGTTATAAGCAATTTGAGCGCACGTCAGTTGGCGCAAATCCTGCCACTCGACTGAAGCAATCGCGCTTTTAATGGTCTTCTCTTTATCAGCGTGTATTTTGTTTGCATTCATTTTGCACATCCATTTGTCGTTGCTGTTTCTTGCTGCTATTTTTATCGAAACTCGTATCACTTAAACTTGGCTAGCCTTTATACTTTTTACATAAATTTCTGTCTAAAAAGAAATAGTTACTCAAATTTTTTATTTTAGATAACACATATCACTATCAACGTAGGATTTTTTTAATACTCGCACCCAGTTTAAGAACTTTTTTGAGGATGCTTGTGGGTAGCTTGAGCATCTCAGCAGACCAAGTGGTGAGCGTACTAACGAACTCTTGGGTGTCACGGATGCGTGCTTTTACGTCGCTGTTTTCGTGTTCGAATTCAGGACTGTCCATCAGCTCTTGTAAGAATTGCACCGTAGGCTCTAACTCGCGCTTTTGTCGTTCAACCACAATAATGCGTGCTAATTCCCAAACGTCGGTATTGGTCGTGAAATGGTCACGACGATCACCCAATATGGAGACCTTTTGTACCAAGCCCCAATGCTGCAACTCTTTGATACTGTTTGAGACGTTAGAGCGAGCAACACCAAGTGTTTCGGTAATTTCTTCAGCATTTAGCGGCTTACCGATGATGAATAGCAACGCATGAATCTGTGACATGGTGCGATTGACGCCCCACTGCGAGCCCATCTCACCCCAATGTAAGATAAATTTTTCGGTCACAGGATTTAGTTTCATAATGGCTATTCACTTATTTTTTTGCGATATGGCTTATTTCTTGATTGTTCTGCTTATTAACTTATCTTGCACCATTCTTTTATTTCTGTCAATAGTGAAATATAAAAACAATACCTATCATTTGTATGATGACGCTTAACTCATTATATTTAAATGACTGCTACTCTCTAACGAATGATTAAGCCAGTGGTTGCATCGCGAATTTGACTAGGCAAGGTATAGCCCAACGTATCAGCTTGTAAGTAACTGATGTGCTCGCCAAAATAGGCATAAGCATCGTCGAAGGTCATGGCAGGTTGCTGTCCTGATGGATTGCAGCTGGTAGAGACCAACAGTCCAAATGGATTGTGTACGCTGACCAATTTCTGGCACAACTGACGAATAATAGGATGAGCAATGACTCTTACTGCTATCGTCTGATGCTGGCCAGTAATCCAAGTGGGTATAGCTGTAGCCAGTGTCTGAGGAATAGGCAATAACCATGTATGTGCTTGCCTATATTGCAAACTATCATCGTTATTATGGCCACTATCTGTCTGCCAACTCTTTAGAATAGGGTCACGCTGTTCATCCGTTAAAGACGATAGCAAAGGAGCCAGACGTTCTGCGCTGTCCGTAATGACAATCATACCTTTGGCTTGTGGACGCTGCTTAATATCTAGAATACGTTGAACAGCTTGTTGATTATAAGCATCACAACCAATGCCCCACACGCTCTCGGTAGGATACGCGAGCAACTGCCCTTCTTTGAGGCTCTGAGCTGCTTGTGAGATAGAATCGGTGATAAAAGGTGTGAAATGGTTCATGGCTGAAATGGTTTAAGATAGTAAAAGATTAAGCGCTAATCATAACACAGGAGAAAGTTAGGCTCAGACAACAAATTTCAAAAGCTGCCAATTTTTTACTATGTTAAATGAATCAGAGACTAGCAAACAGAAACGTTTAAAGTTAGGCAAGTGTAGCGTTAGACGCGTAAATAACGTCCGCCCTGTACACTAATAATACCCATTAATTCAAGTTCCATTAGCTGCCCAATCAATTGCGGTGGTGCAAGCGCAGTTGCTACGATAAGCGCGTCTAAATCCTGTCCATGCCAATCAAGCTGCTCATAAACAGGCGTCAAATGCTCAGGTACTACGATAGCGCTAGGAGGAGTTTTGATGTTAGAGGGTGACGAAGTATCATGGCTAGATGCGACTTCACTTCTATCCGCACCTATCGTTTTTTGGGATGAGTTGTCATTCGATTGCAATACACTTGTTGTTTTATAAGAACCACGGTCATAGTTCAACTGACCGCTGACATCTTCTAAGACTTGCTGAGGATGATAAATCAAAGTGGCACCTTCACGTATCAAGTGATGACAGCCCTCGGCATTGCTATTGTCAATATGACTTGGAATCGCAAAGACTTGCTTGCCCTGCTCAGAGGTTAGGCGTGCAGTAATGAGCGAACCACTCTGAATAGTAGCTTCTGTCACGATAGTCGCTAGCCCAAGTCCAGCGACCAAACGGTTGCGACGTGGAAAAGTATGTTTGTGCGGCTGAGTATGAGGCAATAGCTCACTGATAATACAGCCACCTTGATCGATAATCTGAGCGAACAACTTATCATGATGGTTGGGATAATTAACATCAATACCCGTACCCATCACCCCAATTGTTCGACCTTGGTATTCAGCGTCCGCTTGAGCCAACGCACCTAAATGCGCTCGTTTATCCACACCCATGGCTAGACCACTGGTAATAATATAGCCTGCCTGTGCCAAATATTGAGCAATATCAAACGTGATTTTCTGTGCATGTGCGGTGGGTTTTCGGCTACCGACGATAGCGATTTGTGCTTGATGTAGACGCGCATGATTACCACGATAAAATAGTAATGGCGGTGGATCATAGATTTGTAAGAGTTGGGCGGGATAGTCAGATTCGTCAGCAAATAGTAGACCATAGCGTCCCTCTATAAGAGCTTGCTGAATTTTATCGATATTGGTGAGTGTTTGCTCTGGCTGTTCATGACGTTTGAGATGAGTATGATGAATACCTGCTTGCCGCCATGCTTCTACTTTGGCTTGCCAAGCAAGTTCTGCATTTCCAAAGGAAGTAAGTAGCTTATGATAAGCAGATAATGACGCATTCACTTCGTACCACAGCGCCAGTACAGTGCGCTGATCGTCTGTTAAAGAAGAAGTGACTGCTGTCATAGTCCTTTATCTCTTATAGGTGGATTTGGAATGGTTAGCCTTCCAACAATCCTGTTACTTCCTTATAAATAAGGAGGCGGTAGTAACTGGTCACCGACATTAAGCGGTAGCTCAGAACTAAGCACATAAGCATAGCTAATATGATCAAATGTATTGAAGACCATTACCATACCAGTTTGTTCATTTGGCAAACGTACAGGCGTATCTTCATCTTTGATATCACGTACCAAAGCACCTTTTTGATAGACCGTCAGGACATCACCAGGCTTAGCACCTTCGGTACTACCTAGATTAATAGCGACCACACTGCCCTTCGCGGCTGAACTGATTGAATCCATCACACGTACAATCATACCACCACGACTGGTACTAGCAGGCGTTGGATAAAACACAGGTGGAATAGAGTTATTCAATTCAACAAATACGCGGTCACCTTCACGTACTTCTTTGCCATAACTGTCGGTAAGCTGCAAGCTAGTAACACCATTGGTTTCGGTAGATGTGACTAAACCCGTTGCTACTTGCGTGACTTCTAAGCCAATAATATTTTTCGTCGTGGGATCAGTATATAACTCGCCTTCACGATAGATACCGTAGCGCTGTCCGATGATAAGCGGCACACCTTTAGCATATATCTTGTCACCAGTTGCAGTGATTAAGTTACCTTTTTTAGAGGCCAGTATATAAGGAGTCGTATTAAAATCTTGTGGATTAACAATGACTGTTTTATCTAGCCAATGTTGAATAGCAGACCGAGGAATAGAAGGAATGCTGTTGGCAGTTGACGTAACCGTTACCTTGTTAGCAACCACGTTGCCTGTAAGTTGCTTTTCAACCCCAGCACAACCTTCACCTGTATCCACACCAATGAGCGTCTGACCTTTAATCACACACAAGATAAGAATGTCGTTAGGATAGATAAGATTGGGGTTTTTGATTTGCTTGTTGGTCGCCCAAATCTCTTTCCAGCGCCATGGACTATCCAGATAGCGCCCTGAGATATCCCACAACGTATCACCTTTTTTGACAGTGTAGCGGTTGGGTGCATCTGCTTTAAGAGTGGGTGGTGGATTGTTAGCGTGGGCAGTGCTCATCAGCATCGCACTGCTAAATGTCGTCAGTAACAGTGCTTTTGCTATCTTGTTTAAGCTCATCTTCATTGTTATATCCACAATATGTACCGCTATTATCGCCATTAAAATCGCACTTAAGTCTATTTTTCTAGAAGCTCTTTGTCCGATACTTAAGCAAATAAGCCAGCATCAAGATCCAAAAAAAATATAGACTTAAAGTTGCATTTATTGTGACGCCTAGAGGGCAGCTGTTCAGTGTAGTTGACTGGTTTTATTCCTAAAAAAGCGCCTAGCACAATGATGACTCGCTGACGCTGTTCCTAATATTACAATTATATCTACCATAACACAATCATAAACACTTTATTACAATAGTGTAACCTTTATGTGGATATTTTCTTTAGGTTTTCTATTGAATATAAGCTCACCATTAGCAGTGGTTTATGCAGGGTTTGGCGTGACATGTTGGCGAATCTGCTCAGCAACCAATTCAGCATTGTTGTCTAGCACGACCACATGCTGCGGCAAACTCTCTAATCCTTCAGTATGAGCTGGGCGAGCGATATCTATCTGGCCGATAGCTTCAACGATGGTATCCGCAAACTTAACAGGTAATGCTGTTTCTGCACAAACAATGATTTCGCCCTCTTTCTGCAACTCTTTAGCGACCTTGATACCGTCAGCTGTGTGTGGATCAACCAGTTCACCATGTTGCTCATACAGTGCTTTGATGGTCTGCAAGCGATCACTGTGGGTAGATTTGCCAGCAGCAAATCCATAGCGAGTATTAACCGTTTCCATTAGCTCAGATAGATCGAAACCTTGACCAGACTTCACCCCTTCAAATAACTCATGGACGCGGGCGCTGTCTTTCTCTAGTAGCAGATAAACAAAACGCTCAAAGTTAGAGGCTTTTGAGATATCCATCGACGGGCTTGAGGTGATATAGGTTTTTTCAGTTGGACGCGGCTGATAAGCACCTTGATTAAAGAAGTCATTCAACACGTCGTTTTCATTTGTTGCGACAATCAAACGGTCAATTGGCAGTCCCATTTCACGAGCGATGTGACCGGCACAAATATTACCGAAGTTACCTGATGGTACGCTAAAGCTGACTTTTTCATCATTGCTCGTTGTGACTGCAAAGTAAGCTTTAAAGTAATAAACAATCTGCGCTAGGATACGACCCCAGTTGATAGAGTTTACCGTGCCTAGGTTATAAGCAGCTTTAAACTCAGCATCTTGCTGAAGTGCTTTAACGATATCTTGGCAATCATCAAACATACCATCGATAGCGATATTGTGAATATTAGCATCCGTCAAACTATACATCTGAGCACGCTGGAATTCACTCATTTTGCCATGTGGTGACAGCATAAACACTTCGACATTTTCTTTACCGCGTAGTGCATATTCCGCTGCACTACCCGTATCACCACTGGTCGCACCAATGATAGTAATACGCGCGTCTTTTTTCTTAAGCACATATTCAAAAGCATTGCCCAAAAACTGCATGGCAACATCTTTAAATGCCAATGTCGGACCGTTTGATAATCCTAGAATATATAAGTTATCTTCAAGCTTGCGGACAGGAACAATCTCGTCAGAGCCAAACACCTCGGTGGTATAAGTGCGCTCAATGAGGTCTTGCAAATCAGCCGCAGGAATATCTGTCGCAAAACGCTGCATAATCGCCATCGCAAGCTGTGGATAGCTGAGCGTACGCCACTCATCAAGCGTTGCGCTATCAATATTTGGATAATGCTCAGGCAACATCAAACCACCATCTGGGGCAAGACCCATCAAAAGCACATCACTAAAATCCATTGGCGCTGTCTGACCACGGGTACTGATATATTTCATGGTTTATCCTATATAAGCTTAGTTTTATGTGACTTCAGTCAGTATAAGTATCAATTAATACGAAAATTCGTTGGAAAATCAATATCTACAAATTCATCTCGGTGTTGATAAGCTTCAGTAAAGTCCCTCATAAACTGACTGAACACCTTTTCAAAATTATCTTTAGCAAACGTTAATTCAGGTACAGTATCAAACCAATCTATAGCATCTGGGTTTTGCTTTTCGATTGAACCTGTAAGCAGTCCAAAACGCTTCCATACCACTTTATCATCGATAATATATTGCTCAGTGGCAATGGTAGTACAAGACAAATCATTATCTTCCGGGCAGACTAATAATGGTACATAGCTAACATTACCATCACCTAACTGCCCTAAATAGTACCAAACAATCTTAGTATCGGAATATAAATCTAGGTTTAGACTCAGCCCTAACTCTTCAACACCTAGATTTCTGAACTGAGTAGCCTTATCTATATACTCAGCAAGCCACTCACTAAGTGCCACACTATCCACTGTGAGTTCTGAATGAAATACTTCAGGATTATAGTCTTGCTGAATATTAATCATAGAAAGGTTGTTCATGCTATTACATTAACTCTTCATCAACAACGCATAATAGAAACCATCGCCACTCGCGCTATCAATCGGTAAGCACTGACGACCGATCGCTTGTTCGATACCCCAACTGCAATCGTCAGTAAACTCAATCGCTACCGCATCATTATGATGAGTGATAAAGTCCTGCATTTGCTCAACGTTCTCTTGCTTTAAGATAGAACATGTCACGTACAGCAGATAACCACCAGCTTTGAGTTGTGGCCATAGATTATGCAAGATGTCTGCTTGTAGCAGCGCCGTTTGCTCGATGTCTTCTTCGGTACGCAAGATACTGATATCAGGATGACGACGAATCACTCCCGTCGCGGTACAAGGAGAGTCCAATAATATCGCATCAAATACTGGTTCATTTGTCGCTGCTTTTTTATTCTTGCCATGCTGCCATCTGGTCGCATCTGCACAGACAATGTTCAATGCAATGCTGTTATCTGCTTGCTGCAAATCATGCTGACTCAAATTTAGGCGCTGTAAATTCTCACGAATACGCTCGATACGTGGTGCTTCGTTATCGATAGCCGTTACCTTGATATCAGTAATTGCAGGTGACGTTTCAGCATTATCTTGTTTCACGTGAAACAACGATGATTCGTCATTAGCGCTTATGAGCTCTAACCAGTGAGCCAATTTACCACCAGGGGCCGCACAAGCATCTAAAATGTGTATCTCATTATTACTTTCATCACTGTCGCTGTCAGTATTCGCACTTTCAGCAATGAGCTTAGCCATCAATGCTTTATTAATAATCGGTGCAGCTAGCTGGGCATGCATGTCTTGAACGCTAGCCGTTCCTAAAGCGAAATCAGGCAAAGCGTTAACGGCAGTACTTTGATGTAGTCTAAGACCTTTGGTTGATAGCGTGGTAGAATCGGTAGTCTCTGATGAATTCGCTACCTTAAAACCAGTCGTTAGCTCAACAATATCTGCATCAATTTCTGCCCCGTCCAATGCATGCTGATAATCCTCTACCGAAGTAACCGCAGAATTCACTCGTAAAAACATCGGTGCTGGCTGGCGCAAGCCTTGTGTCAGATCATCATACTCCTCGCTCCAGTCTTGCTTAAGCTGATAAGCGAGCCAGTTCGGTAAACTATGTTTTTTATCGCACTTCTTACGGAATTTACTTGGGTTTTTGGCAACTTTACGCAAAATAGCATTCACCAAACCAGTAGAATGAGCGAACTCAATCTCTTTGGCAGCTTCAACGGTTTCATGAATCGCAGCATGGTCAGCTACTTCTAAATAAAGCAGCTGCACTAAACCTACTTGAATGGTGGTACGAACTTCAACTTCATCAATAGGGTTATCTGCTAAGCTGTCGAGCAAACGTGCCAGCGCGTGCCATTGACGCAATGTCGTGAGCAATAATGCATGGGCAAAGCCTTTGTCACCATCATGCAGACTATTCAATAATGGATCAAGGACGCTTGAGAGCGACTGACCGTTTTGAATGGCCAGTAAGGTACGAATCACACGCACGCGTACGCTACCATTCATAATAAGGTTGCTTGATGGTTTGAGCTTATTGTTTCTAGGCGCAGTACTGTTTTGTCTCATTAAATTTCATTTCCTTGACGTATGATCGATAGCGTCTTGTGCAAGTAGGTTAAATATAAGTAAAAGTTATTCTGATTCTGTCGTAAATTGATCGCCGTCATTTAATTGGTTGCCGTGGCAAACTTGTTCAGCAGTCATCGGCTTACCACCTGCAAACTGTAAATGAGTAATGGCTAAAGTAGTAGCCGACGACTCGTTATTGTTATCCTTACCACAAGCCACTAAAATCGCTTTTCGTCCGACACTGATAACAGTTCCAGCAGATTCATTAGTTTGCTGAGAGGCATTCACAGGCAAACTCGCCAACACTTTGACACGTTGCCCTGCAAGAAAAGTATAAGCACCTGGCCATGGGGTCAGCCCTCGGATTTGGCGTTCAATAGCAGCAGCAGGCTGTGACCAGTCAACTTCGCCTTCCGTTTTGACCAGCTTTTCAGCATAGTTGGCTTGACTATCATCTTGAGCGATAGCTTGCGCTTGATAAGTAGATAAGTCTTTTAGCACCGTACTGATGGCTGTCGCACCAAGCGCAGCCATTTTATCGTGTAGACTGGCAGCAGTATCAATAAGATCAATACTAGCGCTGACT
Source organism: Psychrobacter sp. SZ93C1 (assembly GCF_015864635.1). NCBI lineage: Bacteria > Pseudomonadati > Pseudomonadota > Gammaproteobacteria > Moraxellales > Moraxellaceae > Psychrobacter > Psychrobacter sp. SZ93C1. The sequence continues at coordinate 68,058 of NZ_JADYWY010000001.1, forward strand.
TTATAAATCATATCGCCTGTATCCAATCCTTTGTCCATCTGCATAATGGTAATACCCGTCTCATCATCTCCGGCCAAAAGTGCACGATGAATAGGTGCAGCACCGCGCCAACGCGGTAATAGTGAGGCATGGATATTTAGGCAACCATGAGTAGGCGTCTCTAATACACCGATAGGTAAAATCAATCCGTAAGCGGCGACAATCATAATATCTGGTTGGTAAGTACGTAGAGTTTGCCTAGCAGCCAATCCTTCTGTACTAGATTTTTTAAAGGTGAGTGGTTGCTCTATAGGGATATCGTTTGTGAGTGCAACCTCTTTCACCGCAGAAGCCGCCAACTTTTGGCCACGACCTGCTTTGCGATCAGGCTGTGTGTACACCGCGACAATCTCTATATTCAGTACGTCTTGCTGACTAATTAGTGACTCCAGACTAATCGCTGCAAACTCAGGCGTCCCCGCAAATACCACCCTCAATCGGCCAGTAGATAGAGGATTATAGGGAATAGATGGCGTAGATAGTTCTGAGGTAGAAGCAATTGTAGTCATAATCATGCATTATATAGGGTTAAGTTGCTCATTATAGGTGAGTTTACAACGTTGTGCCATGATTGTAACTGTAGCAATGGGGCGTTACTAATGACGCCGTTTATCTTTATAATAGTTAAAGAACTTAAAACCATAAGGAATTAAGCAAACTACCTACTGATTCAAACTTACGATTCACTCACTATGTTTTTTCGTGTCGATATAGGACCACGTTTTCATGCAACAATTTCAGTCCTTAAAGCGCTTACTTATATTTTATGCACTGACGTTGCTAGTGATGCTAGTACTGTATTACTTTACGCTTTTTCACGAAATAAAGACAAACAGTGAACAACAAAGTATCAATACCTTTTACTCATTACAACATGAAATCACTGAGCATGCAGGCCCACTAAACCCTGAAATTGACAGATTTTTGAAGCAGCTTGCCTTTGAAGGTATCAGCTATCAGTTGGTGTTTATGATGCCATCTGGTCAGACTTATATTCACCGCTATACCCGTCCAGATGAGCGTGCTTTCCCTACTGTCAGCTTTCCCACTATTACATCGTCACCTCCTGATAACAGTAGTCATAGCGCCTATAAGCTTAACAGCCGTAACTTGACTGGTACCATCAAGCTCAAAAGTGGTCATCAAATTTATATTATATTACGTCATAAACCGCTTATCATTGACTGGATATCTTACCGCTATTGGTTACCGCTAATGACAGCGATTGTACTTTTTATCATCGCTTTGCTTTACATGTTCAACCGTCGTATCAATTGGGAACAGCTAATAAGTTATACCGACAGCCTAAACAGTCATAAACAAGAAGTTTATAGCACACCACCTTTTCTATATAAAAAATCCACGCCTGAGTTTTTGCGTTTAGGTCATGCGCTGAGCCGTGTCAGCTATCAACTACACAGTAACTATCGCCGTATAAAAACCCTAACACATCGTCTTGAACGTTTGGTAAACCAAGCACCACTGCCGATGATTATGATTATGCGTCACGGTCAGATTAGCTTTTGTAATCAACGTTTTGACCAAGTATTTACTTGTCCACCTGAGAGTAATAAAAACTATGAGCTAATAGACTTCGTCGCAGGTAAGGATGAGTCTACCCAGTTGCTATTACAATCACTGTCTAATCTACGTGTCACTCGTACCTTGAGCGTTTATGGATTAGAGGATGGACAAGCTTACCAATTAAATATCACACCATGGTTCGGTGAACACGGACAAGTTCATGGCTTTACAGTGATTTTTAACAACATCAATGAAATCGTTAAGCAAAACGAGCAATTGCAGCAAAAAAACAAACAACTGAAATCTAAGCTTGACGAATTCTATAAGCTTCGCCTTGTTATCGGTCATAAGCTGCGTGTACCGATAGAGGCAATGATCGATACTCTTGAGCCTATCGATCCCAAGAGACTGGATGCTAGGCAGAATAAGACGTTAGATACTCTGATAAAAACCAGCCAAAACATGCTAACCGTACTCAACGATACGCTGCATATTGGCAATATTGAAGTTAGAAAAAGTCGACTGAGTATTGAACCTGTTGATATTTATCAACTGACTAAGGAAGTTAATAGTCTAGTCATCAATGACATAAAACAGCAGGGATTGGAGTTAATTTACTTCTTTGCCCCAGACTGCCCACGTTACATTGATACTGATGACGTTCGTCTACGTCACATCCTATTAGACTTATTAAAAAATGCCATAAAATTTACAACTTCAGGCTATGTCGCACTCACGATAGATCGCGTCACAGAAGAGCAAATCAAACGCATAAATAGCGATCGTATACTTCCTACCCATAATACGATGGTACCTACTCAGGCTTCCCACTGGGTTCATTTCAGTATAAAAGATACAGGGGTTGGCATTGATGCTGATAAAAAAAATCAGCTCATCACTGTTTTTAATCAAGAAACCAATCTAGATAATAACAAACCAACTCAAGCTACTGAGCAAGCAGGCACAGGGTTAGATAATGCCAATAGCTTTGCACAATTATTAGGTGGTTTTATCGAGTTGAAAAGTACGATAGGCAAGGAGAGCATATTTAATGTTTACCTCCCTTGCCGCCGCCCTAACTATCAGCCGGTATATCATCAGAATCAACATTTAAGTGGCATCCACCTCATCGCTGTCATCGAGCAACCTCTTGTTGCTGAAAATTTACAGCGCTTGTGCAAACACTTAGCCATCCCGATGACTATTCATACCACTGTAGACTTAGTCACCTTGAGGCAATTAACAAATACATTAATACAGAACGAGCAGATGCTCACGCCTATCCTATTATTGGATTACGAGTACTACAAAACCATCACTTTAACTGATAATGATGACAACTCTCAAAATATAGAAACAGATATAGTAGAGAAGCAAATAGATTGGAAGTATAAAACACTCAATAATAGCGATAAGCTTCAGGCTTTGAACGACTTGCTAGCGACGCCTTTATTACCAAAATTATTATTTAGCATGAAGCCTGAACGTCATATTCCGTCTGTACTGTTAGACAAATATGATGGCTTTTTAACCAAACCACTAGATGCTAACTTACTGGTTTCTGAATTGCTGCGCTTAACGATATCAGCTAGGCAAAAGCTTGCGGCACCTATCAGCTGTGAAAAAGAGAGTAACCAACAACCAATAGACATAGCTGAACCAAAACCAGAAACCTTGTCACCACTTATTTTGGTAGCAGAAGACAGTCCAACCAATCAAAAAATAACCTGCAAAATATTGAGCAAACTAGGCTACCGTAGTGTTGTCGCAGAAGATGGTCAGCAAGCATTACACAAACTGAAAGAGCAGCGTCAGGATATTTCCCTTATCTTGATGGATTGTAGAATGCCTATCATGGACGGGTTACAGGCTACTCGGGCTATCCGTGCGCAAGATGACGATATTCCTATCGTGGCGCTGACAGCAAACAATGCACAAGAAGATCGTGATGCTTGTATGCATGTAGGAATGGATGATTTTCTATCTAAACCGATTAATAAGAAAGAATTAGAAGCAGTGTTAGAGCGCTTGATAGAAGCATAAAAATCACGCTAATTGCAACTGAGTAGTATGTTATTAGACAGCTACTCAATTGCTCAAATACTTATTTTTATATGGTTAGCGATTACTTCATAAAGCCATTATCTGCTAAGAAAGCTTCCGTAATCTGACTTTGTGGACTTGGCGCATTCATACCGCCCGTTTGCGACTTATTTAATAAACGCTCTAAATAGCGTGCAACAATGTCCACTTCGATATTAACTTTGTTTCCAACCAGCCAATGTTTAGCGATATTGGTTACTTGAGCCGTATGTGGAATAATATTTAAAGAAACAATATTGTCACGTACAAGGTTGGTTGTCAGGCTAATGCCATCAATCGTAATAGAGCCTTTCGTCGCTGTGTAATGTGCCAGCTCTTGTGGTATTTCGATTTCAATATAGATAGAGCGTGCATCTTGTTGTATCTTGCTTACTACCCCAACGCCATCCACGTGACCAGCCACAATGTGACCACCGAAACGTGTTGTTGGTAGCATGGCTTTTTCTAGATTGACAATATGACCAGGTTTTAAAGTCTCTAACGCTGTACGAGCGATAGTCTCACGTGAAACATCGACAGAATAATGGTTGCTACCGAACTCTACTACCGTCAGACAAATACCATTTGAGGCAATAGAGTCTCCCAGCTTTACATCACTGAAATCTAAATCATTAGATTCTATTGTCAAACGTATATCACCGCCCGTAGGCTGCATAGATTTTACTTTTCCCACACTCTCTATAATTCCAGTAAACATATTGGCCTCATCTCTTTGTAATATTGCCGTTATCGACAATATATTTTATTTCATTCGTATTTTAGTGGTGTTTGTCCAAACTAGATTTTTAGTGAAACCTAAGCTAATTCTATGCTCATTATGGGATAACTTGTGGATAAGTAATGATAAATCAACCTTTAGTAAGCCAAAAACCCTCGATAATAACAAGTTATCCACAGAAAAATAAAATTCAAGAATAGAATAAGCTACTTGTAAATTAAGTTTAAGTTATTGATTCAATTGTTTTTATTAATATTATTGTATGGAGACGTATAATATAAGTTTCATGTGAAACGAAGTTATACACAGTTTCATGTGAAACCTAGGTTATATAACATTACTTATCCACATTTAGCCCACACCAGATATAAATTATAGATAAACCCTTTACACTCAATGGCTTATAGAGGTAACAGCATTAACTTAAGGTCGGAGCCTACCTGTTCATGGCTACTAACACTAAAACGTAGCTGCTCTGCTAAAGACAGCGGATTGAACTCGACCATTGGTTTGGCCTGTGTGCCCAATAAACAAGGTGCTTGATAGACGATTAATTCATCCACCAATTGTTGGCTTAAAAAGCTACCAGCGACGCTAGCACCAGCCTCTACTAACACGTCATAACATTGATACTCACTCACTAATATTTTTAATAGTGTAGTCAGATCATCTGTACGCCAATATAGTATATTTGGACGACGACATAACTGATGACTAGACTCTAGATTATGCTCTAGCCGCTGACGTCTATCTAGCACTACTACGATAGGTGGCGGCACTTGCTCAGGTGGAATACCCAATTTTCCAGAACGTACATTGAGCTGTGGATTATCAGCAATAACCGTTTCACTACCCGTAATAATCGCGCCACTTTGTGCGCGTAGTTTCTGTACGTCTTCACGGGCAGCTGTTGATGTGATCCATTTTGACTCACCGGATGCCATCGCTGTGCGACCGTCCAGACTGGTAGCAATTTTGAGACGTACATACGGCATCTGAGTACGCATCGCCTTTAGAAACCCGCGATTTAATGCTTCTGCTTGCTCTGTCAGTACGCCAACTATAACCTCAATACCAGCTTGTTCTAACAACCTTACACCGCGACCTGCGACTTGTGGATTCGGATCTAGACCTGCAATCACGACACGCTTTATACCCGCATTAATGAGACCTAATGCGCACGGCGGCGTACGTCCTGTATGACTACAAGGCTCTAAAGTTACGTAAGCAGTTGCTCCTACTGCCTTCATACCTGCTTCTTTGAGCGCAAATACTTCTGCGTGAGGCTCACCTGCTTTGGGATGAAATCCTTGTCCGACTACTTCTCCTGCTTGGACAATGACACAGCCCACTGCAGGATTAGGCCTTGTGGTATACAAACCTTGTTTCGCCTGCTCAATAGCAAGCATCATAAAGTAGCGATCTTGTGCATCTTGAGCATGGTTTTGAATAGACATAACAGTAGACTTAATCAATAATTGAGGGTTCTATATAAGAAAGTAAGTGTTTGAGACCTGATTAATAGAGTAACTATGACTTATTTATCAGTTTCGTTCGATTGTTTTTCATTTGGGCGGATATTCGCAATTTCTTGATGAAAAGCATCAATATCTTGAAAGTCCCGATAGACACTAGCAAAGCGCACATAAGCGACATCATCTAGTGTTTTGAGTTCACTCATGATTATTTCACCTAAGACTTTACTACTAATCTCACGCTCACCCATTTGTCTAACACGCTTCTCAATTCGGCTAATCATCGCCTCTTGCTCATCAATTGTGATAGGACGCTTTTGCAAAGGCAATAAAATAGAGCGACGCAATTTTTCATTATCATAAGGCTCAATCTTGCCACTTGATTTGATAATTCTTGGCATCACGACTTCGACCATCTCAAAGGTCGTAAACCGCTCTTGGCAGCTATTGCATGAGCGGCGGCGGCGAACTTGCGCACCTTCCGCAGCAAGACGCGAGTCAATAACCTTAGTCTCTGACGCATTACAATACGGACAGTGCATAGCATTTTCCTTGTTTTAATATTGAGAGTCAGAGTCTTTATTTATGAGACCCATGTTAGATAAGCACATCATAGTAATACTTTATTATTTGCCAATACAAAAGCTACCAAAAATCTTACCCAGCAGATCATCAGCGCTAAATTCACCCGTAATCTCACCCAGACTGCGCTGTGCTTGACGTAAGCTTTCAGCGACTAACTCTCCTGCTTGAAAGACCGTTAATTGTTCATGCGCTTCAACCAGATAATCAGCCGTCCGCCTAAGGGCATCTAAATGTCTTGTACGAGCAATAAGACTGTTTTCTGGTGGATGAAAACCCACTTTAGCACACAATGTTTCGACCAAATTATCGATACCAACCCCTGTTTCACATGAAACATTTACTTGTTCATAGCCACGACTTTCTATTTCAGCTTGCGAAGTGGAAATAGCGCGCTCGCGCTTACTGTCGTTTAACAAGTCGCTTTTATTAGCAATGATTAATAAGCGTTTGGCCTCTGGCAACTCGCCAAATAATTGCTCTGCAAGCTGTAGCGGTGTACTTTCTTCCTCAAGATCACGGGTGACATCATAGACCATGAGTAGCATATCAGCCTGAGTAATGGCCGTACGTGCACGCTCAATACCAATACGCTCTACCGTGTCTTCTGTGTCACGTAGACCTGCCGTATCAGTCAAATGAAGTGTGAGCCCATTGAGAACTACTGTCTCTTGCAGCGTATCACGAGTAGTCCCTGCTACGTCAGTAACGATAGCCCTCTCCTGACCCGCTAGACGATTGAGCAGGCTTGATTTCCCTGCATTTGGTCTACCTGCTAGTACCACATGAATACCATCCCGTAGCAGCTGGCCTTGTTTTGCCGTTGCCAGTACTTGTTGTATTTTTTCCTGTGTTTGCTCAAGCTTATTTTGTATCACACCATCAGATAAAAAGTCGACATCTTCTTCATCAGGAAAATCAATAGCCGCTTCAACGTGCAAGCGCAGATGAATCAGCTGCTCTAATAACTGGTTGATTTTTTGTGAAAACTCACCGCTTAGTGAGCGAATAGCACTGCTGGCTGCAGCGGCACTGGTTGCATCAATGGCGTCAGCAATCGCCTCTGCTTGAACCAAATCCAACTTATCATTATCAAAGGCTCTATAAGAGAACTCCCCTGCACTGGCTTGTTTTGCACCCAATTCAAACACACGTGCTAGCAATTGATTTTGTAAAATCATGCCGCCATGTCCCTGCAGCTCAATCACATCTTCACCGGTGAATGAATGTGGACCTTTGAAGTACAGTACCAAACCTTCATCAATCACTGTGCCATCAGCCTGATAAAATCGGCAAAAACTGGCCATACGTGGCGTAAAGGCAGACTTACCTGTTAAGGCACAGGCCATATCATACGCACGCGCACCTGACAAACGTATAACACCGACACCACCACGCCCAAGCGGTGTTGCAATGGCTGCAATCGTAGCCAATCCAGCCGAGCTAGGTTTATTAGATGAGTGATGCGAGGTTGACGCGTTTTCTAGGGAATCCACTATAACTCTCAATAACTAAAAACCCCATTATAGACGCCTCAGCACAGACTGACAAAGCAAACTTTACATAGTGATACTTTAAGCATGTGGCACGTTTCTTTTATTTTTTATAGAGAGAATATTAAAGGTGATAGATATGTGCCACGCATAAAAAAACCACCGCCGTAGCGATGGTTTTCTATCAGTTCATAAGCTAGAGCTAGTTAGTCCAGTACTTTCACAGTACGGCGCTTTTGCTCTTCTTCAACTTTTTTGTTGACGATATATTGCTGAGTCATACTAAACAAGTTGTTCACCGTCCAATATAGAACCAGACCCGCTGGGAAGAACAGCATGAATGCAGTAAAGATAATCGGTAAGAACTTCATAACCTTTGCTTGCATTGGATCAGCTGGTTGCGGATTAAGCTGTTGCTGAATAAACATGGACGCGCCCATTAATAGCGGCAAAATAAACCATGGATCCATCGATGATAGATCCTGAATCCACAAGATCCAAGGGGCATGGCGCAGCTCAACACTTTCGACCAGTACCCAATATAACGCTAAGAAAATCGGCATTTGCATCAGAATAGGCAAACAACCCGCCATTGGATTGACTTTCTCTTCTTTATAAATGGCCATCATCTCTTGCGACATCTTCATACGATCATCGCCATGCTCTTCTTTGAGCGCTTTGAGTTTCGGTCCGATAGCTCGCATTTTTGCCATTGAGTAATAGCTCTTGTTAGAGAACCACATCAAGGCAATTTTAACTAAAACCGTCAATAGAATAATTGACCAACCCCAGTTACCGATGATTTTGTGAATACCATCCAAGATAGCAAACAAGATCTTAGATATTGGCCATAACAGACCATAATCGACCGTTTTGTTGAGGCCTACCGAAACTTCTTTGAGTTCAGACTGTACTTTTGGACCAGCATATAACGTGGCATTCAACGTCAACTGCTTGTTTGGTGCTACATTAATAGGCTGACTGTTAAAACCGATAAAGTAATCATCACCCGTTTCGCGGCTGAAGAAATTACCGGTAAAGTTTTCAGGCGTCCATGCAGATACAAAGTAATGCTGCACGATGCCAACCCAACCTTTATCACTGGTCGTCGTCAACTCACCATCACTAAAGTCACCAAACTTCAGCTTATTATAAGGATCGTCTGGAGTACCCCAAGCGCCGCCCAAATAAGTAGCCATGCTCAATGCGCCTTTGTCAGACGTACCAGGGTCTTTACTGTCATCACGCTTTAACTGCGCAAACATCTGACCTTGCCAAGCATTGGTAGAGGTGTTTTGAATTTGATAGCTAATATCAATCGGATACTTACTTTCAGTAAAGGTGAAAGTCTTGGTAATTGTCACGCCATCTTTTTTGTAAGTTAGCGGTACAGACAGTGTTTGCTGCCCTTCTTCCATTACATAATTATTGGCAGTATGACTGTAATTAGCACGACCTTCTGCCGTATCAATACCATCTTGACCAATTAGACCTGACTGAGCCACGTATACACGATTGCTATTATTTTCTAGCAATACGAAAGGCTTATCGCTATCGAGCTTCGCGTTATATTGCTTAAGAGCAGCATAAACAATATCGCCGCCTTCTGGATTGATTTTTATATCATAGCGATCGGTCGTAACCGTGATTAGACCTGTGTCTTTAGCAGGAGTAGGGATCGCAGTCACTGTGTCGCTGTCGACAGGTTGTGTCTGTGCCGGAATATCACCTGCTGCACCGGTCGAAGATGGAATGTCAGCACCCACTGAAGTGGTCGTTTCTGGCAGCACATCTACCGCTGGTGCATCGGCATAATCATCTCGCCATGCCAAAATCAGCAGATAAGCGGTGATTAGCATCGCAATGATGATCATCACCCGAAATATCTTTTGCATAAACCTTTCCTAGATTAAAAAATTAGGGAATGAAAAATTAGGGCATGTGTCATGACTGTACAGCACGGCTGTCCTGATGTTTAACAACAGTATTGCGAGTCATTTACATAAAATGTGCATTATTTTACTAAAAATCAGCCTCAAATGATACCAAGAGTGTGGATAACTTGTGGGTAACTCCTTGGTCTTTGTATCAAAGCCAATCGATATTCACTTCGATCCTAACGTCATCAAATGATTAAGGCGTGAAACATAGCTTTTGCTATCTCGATAAACACCCAATCCCTGAACATTTATATTTGGTAAGTAAGCTAAAGATACGTAACTATATTGGTAAGAAGCTAAAGGTAGCGGCACGAAATCAATACCATGTCCACCTAGAGGGTGACATCTGCCAATACGTTTTAACAGTAGCCAGCTGCCAGATCGGACACCGTGCCACATCAAAGCTTGTTTACCGTAATTTGAACAAGTTGGATAATATCTACAACGAGCAGGTATTATTGGGCTAATTATTTTCTGATAAAAAGTAATTATATTTAATAAAATTTTATAAAAAATAACTTTATTAGTTTTTATAAAAAAATTCATTTTATTTTATTTCTATTTTTTTAAAAATATTACTTATTTGATTTTTTAATTCTTTTTTATCTATGTCTTTTATTGATTTCTTAACAATAAAAACAATGTCTTTACTTTCTATTTTAAAAGCCTTTGATCGAAACTGTTCACGTATTTGACGTTTAATTAGATTTCGAGCGACTGCAGTAGGTACTTTGCGCTTTGTAATAGCCATACCAACTCTCGGTTTATCATGAGTATTAGTACGTACAAAAGCCATTAAATGACTTTGGTGAATCTTACGTTCAGGCGCATCAAACACCTCACGAAAGGCCGCTGGTGTTAGCAGTCGCTGTTCTTTAGTGAAATGGGCGGTAGGTGTAGCTGAAACAGTATTTGGCATATTAAGACCTAGTATAAGAGCTAATAGCAAGATTAGAAATAATAGTAAAATATAGAGACAAAAAAAGCGCCTATTTGGGCGCTTTTAATATATGGCTAAGTGTCAGTTGTGATGATTGACTATCGCAATCTATGAATAATAGAGACACAACAAGCACAATTAGCCATGCTTATCGCAATCTACTGATTATACAGTAAGGCGATGACGTCCTTTAGCGCGGCGACGAGCTAAGACCTGACGGCCTTTTTTAGTTGCCATACGAGCACGGAAACCGTGAGTACGTTTACGCTTGATCACGCTTGGTTGGAATGTACGTTTCATAACTCACCTATCAAAATAATGGACTAAATTCGTAATAACGGAGGATTATACCACCAGATACTCTCTTGGTCAATGAACTAATTTAATCAGTATTTATACAAGTAAAAATTACTATTGTTAGAAGCAAGTTTTTAGTAGCTGATTTTTGATAAGTAGAAATAACTAGCATTAGTTTAACTGCTCAGTAAACCTAGTTTGTGAAACTAATATTTAAAAGTTATCCACAGTTTGTCTCGAACTCTATAATAATTAACTATTGATATATATAAGTATTGTTGTTATTGGGAGCCCTATTATCTGTGGTTAACTCTAATTTTCTTTTTATAATCAAAATACTAGGCTATGGGCAAACCTGTGGATAACCTGTGGGTTAAATATGGATAACTCAAGATTCGAATTTGTCCACAAAACTATCCACAGTCTTATCCCCAAAAAACAAGGTTTTATCCACAGGGTAACTGTGTTAAATTAGCTACCTACTCGACGTGTAGTTTTACTCGGTTTACAGTGACTATCTTCGGTCTAGCAAGTAGGCACTGCATTAGTGCTCTAATAGCGATTTATACCGTTGAGATATCTGTTATTTCAAATTATAGGGTTAGTACTTTTCATGATAGACACAGCAAATATTTGGGATAAATGTTTAAACGATTTACGCTATAACGTAAAAGACAATGTATTTACTATGTGGTTGAGACCATTATCAGCCCATCAAGAGGCTCAAACCCTTATAATACTTGCCCCTAACGATTATTTTGTCACTTATATTAAAAAGAACCATTTGCAAGATATCCAGCAATTGGTCGCCAAGCATAGCCAAGGAAGTATTGAAGAGGTTATCGTACGTGTTGATAATGCAGGTCGTGATATCGACGATAACCAACCACAGTCAGGGTCTTTATTTGCAGAAGATAAGCCCTCCCCTCCCCCAGCAGAACATAATTTTGAGACGATCCATCACAATAATGCGAAAGCGGATATTGATGCCAACATGCGTCATGCAGAACTGGTTAATTCTGCTGATGCTAAGTCACTTAGTTATCTTAATCCTGAGTTTACTTTTGAAACATTCGTGACGGGTAAGTCTAATAACCTTGCTTACAAAGCTTGTTATGAGCTTGGTAAACGTCAGTCGAAAAATCGTCACAATCCTCTATTTATATATGGCCCTTCTGGTTTGGGAAAAACGCATTTAATGCATTCTGTAGCACATCGCTATTTAAAAAATAATCAAAGTTTTTATTATTTCACTTCTGAAAAATTTATTAATCAATTAGTTTATTCATTAAGAAATAATAAAATAGAAGATTTTAAAAAGAAAATTAAAAAAGTAGATTTATTAATTGTAGATGATATTCATGTATTAGCTGGAAAGACCAAAAGTAGTAATGAATTTTTGACGTTGTTTGCAGATTTCACTAGCGGTGACAAACAACTTATTTTGGCCTCTGATCGTCATCCATCACAAATGACTGAGTTTGACGAGCGCTTTAGATCGAGATTCTCTTGGGGTTTGACCGTAGCAGTTGATCCACCTGAGATAGATACTCGTGTGCAAATCTTGCAAAAAAAGGCAGCCTCATACGGCATGCTATTGCCTAAAGAATGTGCGCTATTTATTGCTCAGAATGTGGTGTCGAATGTGAGGCGTCTAGAAGGTGCTTTGAACCAAGTATTTGCTAATGCTAACTTAACTGGCGCGCAAATAACGCTTGAGATGGTGCAATATGCGCTAAAAGACATCGTTGCAATGCGCGTACAAGCCGTTAATATGGATAATATTCGTAAAGTAGTCGCTGAATACTATGATGTGACTATCAAAGATATGATGGGTCGTAAGCGCACGCGCAGTATTGCTAGACCTCGCCAAATTGCAATGGCTCTATCACGTGAATTGACGGGAGATAGTTTTCCTGAGATTGGTCAGTCATTTGGTGGACGTGATCACACAACGGTGATGCATGCTTGTGATAAAGTTAATGAACTACGAGCCGCAGATCCTGCGTTTGATAAGGATTACAAGACCCTAGCGCTAATGTTGCAAGCAGGTTAGTAGGCCACAGTATCACTATGTTTTAGTAGGATGATATGGTTTATAATATTGACGATATATGCACACAGATAGCTAATGGATTATAGTCAGTAGACAAGGTATTATTAAGCCTAAGCTATTGTTCTGAATTGATAAAAATACAGTCATTTAAATAAGAGTAACTAAGCATGCAATTATCGATTAATCGAGAGTCGTTACTAAAAGCCATTAATTTGATCGCCAAGGCTGCTGATAAACGCCATAACATGGTTATTTTAGGCAATATCAAGTTACAGCTGTCTGAATCAGCGCTTGTTTTGACAGCTTCTGATTTAGAAGTAGAGCTGACGTCGACGTTGAAATTGCCTGCAGGTGCTTGTGTTGAAGCTGGGACAACAACGTTACCTGCGACGAAGCTGAAAGATATTTGCAAATCATTACCAGCACAGGCGCAAGTCAATCTGGCGACTCAAGAGAATGAACGTTGCCTACTGACCAGCGGTAAAAGCCGTTTTACATTAGGTACATTACCAGCCGAAGACTATCCAAGCTTGGGTAATCCAGAAAACATCACACCATTAATCATCAGCCGTAGCCGCCTTACTGATTTGATCCACAAGACCCAGTTTGCGATGGCCATTCAAGATGTGCGTTATTATCTAACTGGCATGTTGTTTGATGTATCACAGCAGCAGCTAACCACGGTTGCAACTGATGGGCATAGATTGGCTTTAGCGCGTAGTGTCATTGATGTGAGTGCTGATCTGAATATGCAGGCTATCTTGCCACGCAAAGCTGTCATTGAGCTTGAGCGCTTGGCTTCTGAGCTTGGTAAAATGCTCGGAGATAAAGATAATCCAGTGACGTTAAGCTTTGGGCGTGAGTTTTTGCAAGTCAGCTTACCGTTTGGTGATGTTGATAGTGCAGGGCAGGTGAGCGATAATTTAATGGTCACGTTTACAGCACGTCTGATCGATGGCAAGTTCCCAGATTATCGCCGTGTTATGCCGAGTAATACGGATAAATTGGCTTTGTTCAACCAAGAAAAAATGACTGATGTGCTACGTCGTGTCGCGATTTTGAGTAATGAAAAATCTCGCGGTGTTGTATTTAATTTTGCCAGTGACGGTATGGTAGAAGTACGTGCCAATAATGCTGAGCAAGACGAAGCGGTGGAAATGATACAAGCTAAGTATCAAGGTGAGCCAATGGAGCTGTCGTTTAACGCGGCTTATTTACAAGATGTATTGGGCGTTATTCAAGGTGATTTGCAAATGCATATGAGCCAATCAAATGCTTCTGTGTTGGTTAATCAGCTGAATGATGAATTCCATCAGTATGTCATTATGCCCATGCGAATATAGTGATATTCGTTTTGCATAAGCAGCAGAATTGGATTTTGACGCTTTGTTTAAGTGTAAATTTACTCTTAGAGTAGATTTGCACCTTTAAGTTTTAATCTTTTTTACCTACAATTTAGTCAACTTATGATTACTTATTATATACTATTTTAATAGGCGGCTATCGGTATTATGATTGAACGTCTGCAAATATCACACCTTCGCAACCTAACACAAGTCAATCTACAGTCCGCTGCGTGTAACGTCATTATCGGCGCGAACGGTAGTGGAAAAACATCCTTACTTGAAGCTATATTTTTGCTGTCCAGAGGCAAAAGTTTCCGGCATCACCAGCCCAAGCGCTATATTCAACATCATCAAAATATGGTCACTGTACATGCTAAGCTTAATGATAGCAGTACCTTAGCTATCCAAAAACAAGCTGATGCTACAACACTCTTGCGTCTTAATCAGACTACTGTCTACAACCAAAGCATCTTAACTGAGCAACTGCCAACACTACTGATAGATCCTTCAACGATGGATATGTTAGAGCAGGGTAGTGCCAGTCGTAGACAGCTATTGGATTGGCTAGTGTTTCACATGAAACAAGGCTTTCATCCGCAGTGGGTTGCTTATCAACGATTGCTAAAACAGCGCAATAGTTTACTAAAAAAATCGCGACATTTGACCCAAGTGCAGCTTGCTGAGTTGAAATCATGGGATAAAGGCTTGAGTAGCCATGCAGCACTCATTCATCATTATCGCGAGCGGATATTTACTGAATGGCAGCCCTATTTTGCTGAGAGCATTGAGCAGTTACTGCCATCTTATGCTGAACAGCTGAGCTTAAGCTATAACGCTGGCTATGATACGAGTATTGCGCTAGATGTGCAGCTTAACGAGCGACTAGAGCAGGATCTGCAGCTAGGATACACTCGCATCGGTAACCACCGAGCTGATGTTCATGTGCATTGGCATTCTGATGATTCAGTAGAGATGAATAATGAGTCTGCAAGCACAGCGCTAAAAAACGATGTTAGTGCTAAATTGCCGACTCTAAAAGAGCAAGCGGCTAATGTATTGTCTCGTGGGGAAAAGAAGCTGTTAATCACGGCATTAAGGCTGTCTCAGTTACCACTATTGCTCAATGCTGAACAGGATATTGATTCACAGAGAGACGGCTTTAATACTAGAGCCACGCCAGTCGTATTGCTAGACGATATAACGGCAGAGCTTGATGGTAGGGCAATAGAGATTTTATTATCGACTTTATCGCAGTTGCCCTGTCAGGTATTTATGAGCAGTTTGACTGATGATATCGTGCCAATGATCCAAGATTTATGGTCAAATCCTAATATGTTTCATGTGAAACAAGGTAATATCCAACCTCTTTAATAACTCGCTTATACTGTCTATTTCATCCTGATTTACAACCTCATAAATCCTCTATACCTACCATCATTTTCCTACAATACCGTTTATTTTTTGAGAGCCATCAATACTAAGAAAACTGTCAGTAAACAGTGACTTAGAAGCAAAAAAATGCTAAAATTAGGCTTTATTTTTATCCTGTTTTCAGCAAGTTGTTTAATAGTGTTGTGTAGATATTTTTTATTATCTACAGGTTTCTAAGTGTTTGATAAGTATGTTTTTAATTTATTTTACTGGCTTTAATAATGTTTAAAAAAAAGAAGCTGATTGTGAAGTTATAAAGCACTGACTTTGTGTTCTCTGAGTCAATATCATCTCTGACGAAATTTTGGTTAATTATGCTTTAGCCAATGATGCGTATCGAAGATTTTTACTACAACAGTTGAGTCTAAAATAACGTTATGAGGCATCATCGTAGTGGTGAGTCCATAGCAAACGGCTGATTATGGCTAGATTAAGGAAGACACATGAGTGATTCATTACCTACCGACCACGAGCAACTGACATCAGATAGTATTGCTGCAACGACGTTGCCAGCTGTGGCGCCTGAAGTATTACCCTCTGATTATAGCTCTAAAGATATTCGCGTATTACGTGGGCTAGAAGCGGTACGTGTACGTCCTGGTATGTATATCGGTGATACCGATGATGGTACAGGCCTCCACCACATGGTCTTTGAGGTAGTGGATAACTCTATTGACGAAGCGCTTGCGGGTCATTGTGATCAGATTGACATCATTATCCATGAAGACGAATCTGTCAGTGTGATGGACAACGGTCGCGGCGTGCCTGTCGATATCCATCCAGAAGAGGGTGTATCTGCAGCACAGGTTATCATGACGGTACTTCATGCTGGTGGTAAGTTCGATGACAATAGCTATAAAGTGTCAGGTGGTCTGCACGGTGTAGGCATCTCAGTGGTCAATGCTTTATCTAAAAAGCTAGAGATGAATATCTGGCGTGAAGGCTATCACTATAATCAGACTTATACCGATGGTGTACCTGATGCTGATATTCAGCAGATGGAAGCCACGAATCAGACGGGCACGCAAATCCGTTTTTACCCTAGTAGTGATGTGTTCACCGGTACTATTTTTGAATATGATATCTTAGCAAAACGCTTACGTGAGCTATCATTTTTGAACTCTGGTGTGCGTATTGTATTGACTGATGAGCGCATTGATAAGCGTCATGAGTTTGAACATAAAGGTGGATTGCTCGAGTTCGTTAGCTATATCAATGCTGGCAAAGACGGTGTCAACGAAGTCTTCCATTTTACCAGTCAACAAGATGACGGTATCAGTGTTGAAGTCGCACTGCAGTGGACAGATACTTATAACGAAAAAGTACTATGTTTCACCAACAACATCCCTCAAAAAGATGGTGGTACGCATCTATCAGGTTTTCGCTCAGCGTTGACGCGCTGCCTGAATAGCTATATGGATCGTGAAAATTTATTCAAAAAAGAAAAAGTAGCTGCAACGGGTGATGATGCGCGTGAAGGTCTAACGGCTATCGTCTCTGTAAAAGTACCGGATCCAAAATTCTCTAGTCAGACTAAAGATAAGCTGGTATCAAGCGAAGTAAAATCAGCTGTTGAATCAGCGATGCATGATAAGTTTAATGACTATCTATTAGAGAACCCAAGTGCGGGTAAAGCGATTGCGAGTAAGATTATCGATGCAGCACGCGCACGTGATGCTGCTCGTAAAGCGCGTGAGATGACGCGTCGCAAGACGACTTTGGATATCGCAGGTTTACCGGGCAAGTTGGCTGATTGCCAAGAAAAAGATCCAGTATTGTCAGAGCTATATATTGTGGAGGGTGACTCTGCAGGTGGTTCAGCCAAACAGGGGCGCAGTCGTAAAACCCAAGCCATTTTGCCGTTAAAAGGTAAAATCTTGAACGTTGAGCGTGCTCGTTTTGATAAAATGCTGTCTTCTGCTGAAGTGGGTAACCTGATTACGGCACTTGGCTGTGGCATTGGCCCTGACGAATATAACCCTGACAAAGTACGCTATCATAAAATCATTATCATGACCGATGCTGATGTTGATGGATCTCACATTCGTACGTTGCTGTTGACTTTCTTCTTCCGTCAAACGCCTGAATTAATCGAGCGTGGCTATGTTTATATCGCTCAGCCACCGCTATATAAAGTCAAAAAAGGTCGTCAAGAACTATACCTAAAAGACGATGAAGCACTTAAAGCGTATCTACTGTCATCGACAATTGACAATACTAAGCTGCATATCAGTGCTGATGCGCCTGCGATCACTGGTCAAGCGCTTGAGACACTACTGAATGACTATAACCAAACGCAGCTAATCAAAGCACGTTTGCAAATTCGTTTCCCAGCGGTGCTTTTGGATGCTTTGACGCATACACCAAAGCTGACGACGGATATGACTAACGATAAATCTGCTATGCAAGCATGGAAAGAAGCCATGCAAACGCAGCTGGACCATTTCGGTAGTGATCTAAGTCCTGAGATTGAACTGATCAATATCCATGCACCGCAACCAAAAAATATGGATGCGGCAGCAGCTGATCTATTGGGTATGAAGCCAGAAGTCGTCGCTGAAGAAACTATCGATGGCGAAGCATTATCTACCAAAGCACAGTGGCTACCACGTATCACTGTCTATGTGCATCAGTTGGCTCATCATTATCTACTGGATGCGAGTTTCATCAGTTCAGGTGAATACAGTAAGCTGTTGCGCTTATCCGCTGAATGGAACACGTTGCTTGAAAGTGATGCCTTTATCCGCCGTGAAGCAACAGCGGGTACGACGAAAGATATCCCAGTACGTGACTTCGATTATCTCTGGCAGCAAATGATGGTCGATGCACGTCGTGGCCTAGCCATCCAGCGTTATAAAGGGCTAGGAGAAATGAACGCCGATCAGCTTTGGGACACAACGATGGACCCTGAAAACCGTCGTATGCTACGCGTCACTATCGAAGATGCTATCGCTGCTGATCATATGTTCACTTGCCTAATGGGTGATCATGTTGAGCCGCGCCGTATCTTCATCGAAGAGAATGCACTGACAGTGTCAAACCTAGACATCTAAGTCTGAGACTATCGTTAATAACATATAAAATACCGCTTCGAATATCGAAGCGGTATTTTTGTTTCACGTGGAACAAATAACTGATTACTTTACGAGAAAAATAAAATGATTGAAGTCGTATTACTCGCTATCGCATTAGCAATGGATGCATTCGCTGTGGCTATTGGACTGGGTGCTAAGTCACAAAAACAGAGTAAGTCTTATCTGCTGCGATTGGCTATTTATGCTGCCTTATATTTTGGCATTGCACAGGGCGTGATGCCACTTATTGGTTATCTATTAGGGGCAGCACTTTTGGGTTGGTTAGCTGCGGCTGCACCTTGGATTGGTGGGTTTATTCTTATCGCTCTCGGTGGAAAGATGCTTTACGAAGTATTTACTGCGGATGAAGAAGATGCTGTCGACAGTGAGCTTCACACAAACGGCAACGCTATAAATGCAGATAGTGAAGCAATGTCGGTGGTTCATCATGGCCACAAAACTGTCAATCATCGCACCTTATTTACACTCGCCATTGCGACGAGTATTGATGCGATGGCAGCAGGATTCACACTTAATCTGTTAGAGCTAAATGCATGGTTAGCTTGTTTAATCATCGCGTTAATCACTGCTATATTTGGCCTGTTTGGTGTTTATTTGGGCTGGCGATCTGGTACGTGGTTAGAGGACAAAGCAGAAGCGCTAGGTGGGTTGGTGCTTATCGCCATTGGATTCAAGGTGATGTTTTTTAGTTAATATAGTCAAAGAATGACTAAACTGCTACGGCGTTACCCTCCTTAGATGTACGACTTGTACTATCTGCAATCGGCTGCCTTGTACCTGTTTTAGACTTCTTTGACTATCAGTTGTTTTCCAAATTTGTTATTCTCAATAAAAAGCACCGCTCTAAACTTTAGAGCGGTGCTTTTTTGTTTCACGTGAAACTCAAACTAGTAAGCTTGCTTAGTGACTACTCTTCGTCAGTGTTAAAACGCCATGCTAATACACGGGTGCTTTTTTGACCCTGACTCATCTCAATAATACGCATTTGGGCGACATCAAGTTGCTTTAATAACAGCTGTAATGGTTTTACATTTTCAGATTTTGAGACTAGTGTCGTAAACCAACCGACATGCTCTGCAAAATCTTGGCTCTCTTTTGCCATTTTGGTCAAAAAGGCAATCTCGCCACCTTCACTCCATAGCTCTTTATGCTGACCACCGAAGTTTAGGTTTTGTGCAGCGTTACCTGTCTTCGACGAACTACGGCTTATTTGCTCGTTTTCATTTTTGCCGCGATGTCTTTGCAAGTTATGTTGCTTGCGGCTGTTGGATTCCATTGCTTCCTCTAATGACGCATGGAATGGAGGGTTACAGACCACCACATCGAAGTAGTCTTGGCGACCGATGATGCCTGCGAACATATGCTTAGGATTGGTTTGTAGTTTGACTTTTACGGCACCTTTTAGCTTTGGATTGGCATCGCAAATAAGCGCAGCGGTATTGACCGAAATTGGATCAATATCGCTGGCAGTAAAGCGCCAACCGTAGCTCTGGCTACCGATGATTGGATAGATGGCACTGGCACCCGTTCCAATATCTAAGGCATGGATTTCTTTACCTGTTGGCGGTGTGTTATCCGCATTCACATGAGTGGTCTGCGCAAGCAAGTCCGCAATATAGTGAATATAATCAGCGCGTCCTGGGATAGGTGGGCACAAATAGCCTTCTGGAATGTCCCAAAACTTCACGCCATAATAATGGGCCAGTAGCGCCTGATTGAGGACACGTACGGCTTGGTGATCCGAGAAGTTAATCGTCGGCTCGCCTTTAGGGTTGGTAATAGTATGCTTGGCAAGCTCAGGCAACGCGCGAGTCAATACCGCAAAGTCATAACGACCTTGATGCGGGTTGCGCGGATGTAGCTGACCGAGTTTTTTAGCGGTCGCCGGTGATCTGTTTCTGTGTGTACTATTTGCTGGAATACGGGTCATAGTGTGTGGCTTTGATGTTTGAATATAATCCACCATTTTAGCAGATTTCACGAGTAACGAATGTCTTATCGACTACGTAAAATCAGATTTAATCCCAATACTATCATCGCTGTACCCAATACGCGGTTGATCCAATGCTCAAAACGCTGAAACCGGCGATGAATAGCAGGGATGGACAGGAGCATCACGACCGTACTAAACCATGCCATTTGTAAGAGCATCATCCATACGCCATAAATGGCCAACTGCCACAGCGGTATATCAGGTGACAATACGAGTGTGAATATCGCGACAAAATATACGGGCGCTTTTGGATTAAAGACATTGCAAAAAAAGCCACGGCGCAACGTAGCAAAGGTGGATTCGCTATTGCTAGGTAACTTTTTGGTAGAGATGTTTTTAGCTGAGGGGGTGGCTTGGCTAATCATCGCATCCTGTGAAACGTGAGCGCTTGAACTTACTTCTGAGTCTGCTGCACTTGTTAAGTTGGCTAAATCTGATGGCTTTTTAGGTTTGGCTTGAATACCTTGCCAACCAAGATAAATCAGATAACCACCGCCCAGCCATTTAATCGTAGTCAATAGTGGCTGCGAATGAGCAATGACCGTTGCCAGTCCTAACACTGAATAGATAATGTGTACGGCAAGACCCAAGGTAATACCGAGACTACAGATCAAACCTGTGCGTCGACCCTTTGCCAACGTCTGCTGTGATACCAAGACAAAATCAGGCCCTGGGGAGGCTGCAGCCAGTAAGTGAACGGTAGTAATCAGCAAAAAACCGTGCCAAAATTCCATAGAATGCTCTGAGTAATGTCTATATTTTTCTCATGGTTACACTTAACGTGAGTGGGGTCAACTGATATTGATATGAGCTTTATTCGTAGCAGTTCTACTGCTTGTGTTATCGTGCGAGGGTGTCTATATTAAAAGTGGGTTTATCGACAAATTTCTATGAATGAAGTACCGAGATTCGACTATACCTATTGTATGACAACCTATTATATAACAATGATTATTTCAACAAGGACAGAACTATGACTACGGACAGCAACGCTACAGAAAACCGCATCACTTATAACACGCAAGGCCATGTTTGCCTTGTCGGGCTAAATCGTGCCAATAAACGCAACGCCTTTGACAGTCATATGATCGGTCAGCTGTCTGATGCGATGACCCGCTACGAGCAAGACGACAACTTACGCTGTGCGTTGATATTTGCGCATGGTGATCACTTTACCGCTGGACTAGATTTGGTCGAGCTGCAAGACAAGCTAAACGATGGCGTGTTTGAGTTTAATGATGATCAAATCGACCCGTGGGGCATCGGCGGCAAACTGCGTACCAAACCAGTAGTGGTCGCGGTCAAAGGCACCTGCTTTACGGTAGCCATTGAGCTGATGCTCAACAGTGATGTGGTCATTGCCAGTGATAACTGCAACTTTGCACAAATGGAAGTTCAGCGTGGCATCATGCCATTTGGCGGTGCGACGGTACGCTTTGTCGCGGCGGCAGGTTGGCAAAAAGCCATGCCGTATCTACTTACTGGCAAAGCATTCGATGCGCAGACGGCAGATAGACTGAATTTGGTCAGTGAAGTAGTGGCAAATGGTACTGAGTACGATCGAGCATTGACGCTGGCGCAAGAGATCTGTAAAGCCGCGCCTTTAGGTGTGAGAGGGGCATTGTCATCAGCACAAGATGCCAGCCGTAATGGTGCGGCGACTGCATTAGCCAATATTCATAGCTATTTGCCGCCGCTCTTTCATTCAGAAGATGCGAAAGAGGGTGTGATAGCGATGGTTGAGAGACGTGAGGCTGAGTTTAAGGGTAGGTAGGACATCAATTTAAATAACTCTTAAATGAAGCGTATGAGCTATAAATAATTTTCTTATCCACTATTTTTGTTTATATATTATAAAAGGGCTAAATTTTAACGTTTAATCTGATATATATATATGCTGCCTCAAACCGGATCTTCTATCTGAAATATACAATAAGCAATAGCAAGTAAAATATGGGATATATTCTTTATGGGAAGTTATGCACAGTGTTGGGTAAGCAGTATCAATGTAGACTGGACTAAAGGAGATGTTGCACCTTATATCATGAAGTTATTTAGCTCAAGTGATAAAAAAATTGTTACATCAAATAGTGAGTGCATTCCCAAAAAAATCAGTATTGTATGGAAAGATTATCTTGAGAAAGAAAAGGATGTTAATTTAGTTTTTTACTCTATTCCTCTAAGTACTTTAAAATCTAGATTAGAGCTTTTTGGATATACTTTTGAAACTTCTGAAAAAGCATTCAAGCATTCTTTAGAGAAAAAAATACTGCGGTGTGAGGACATGTCTACAAGACATGATATTTTTGACTCTACATTAACTATTCTTAAAGAGATGAATCTTGATAAATGGTTAGATGCTTTTAAAGAAATTTATGAGCAAGGACTGACATATGAAGGATATAAAAGTAATCACGAAACCGTATCACTAAGTGAAAAAAATGACTGCTCATTATCTTATATAAAATATAATTCTTTACTAGAATATATGTTGCGGAACGAAGATAGTTTCTATGGATTTCCTAGCGATTCTATATATTTGGCATTAAGACTTTGTCTTGAGGTTATACCAGAAGATGAAGACCTAGTTTACGATATTGGAGATTTGATTTTAGGTGGATATTTTGATGTGAACGAGGATTTAATTGAATATGTGACTGATCTAAGTTCTATTGAATATTACGATACTGGTAAATCTATTGTTCTAACTGAAGGAAAGTCAGATGCATTCATATTATCAGAATCCTTAAACTTACTTTACCCTAATTTAGCTGAATATTTTACTTTTATGGATTTCGAAGGTGCTAAAGTTGGAGGCGGTGCAGGAAGTCTTGCTAATCTTGTTAAGTCATTCTCTAGTGTTGGCATAGTTAACAAAATCATTGCAGTTTTTGATAATGATACCGCTGCTCATGCTGCATTGAAAGGAATAGAAAGAGTTAAAATTTCTAGTAATATTAAGATATTTATTCTACCTAACATAGATATACTCAATAATTATCCAACTATTGGTCCAAATGGGTTACTTAATATGAATGTCAATGGAATGGCAGGAAGTATAGAACCTTACCTTGGAAAGGAGTGTATTTCTGACTGTAGTGGCAATTATTTTCCTATTCAGTGGGCGGGATTTGATAAAGGTTTAGAGAAGTTTCAGGGAGAAATTACTGAAAAGGATAGGATTCAAAAGTGCTTTCGAGAAAAAATAAAGCTTTGTGCTGACAATAATTTGCTAATCAATGAATATGACTGGTCAGGTATTAAAGTGATACTTGAGGGGATTTTTAAGGTTTTTCATGATGATTATGAAAATAGTATACTTTCACAGGCGGAAGGATACTATGAATAATTATAAATTACTATTTTTTCCAATGAAACTGTGAATAGCTATAAAGTATTAAGCTAAGGACAAAATAATATTACGTTTTGTTTATTGGAATGATGAAGCTAAATCTACGATAGATATTTGTGAGAATTAGACTTAATCACCAGTTCTGACAGTAGAGGCTATCCTGTTTAAGCAGATAATAGCAGATAATAGCGGATGGCAGGATTGGCTCCAGCTTCATAGTAGCTCTAATAACCACAAAATCTAATACAGCACTTCGAAACACCATCAAGCAAACTAACCACACAAACCAAAAAAACCTCGCAATTGCGAGGTTTTTTGTTTTATCTAGGGCGTGTTGAACATTGGGAATAAAACGATGGCAAAAAAATAGCAAACGGTTAGTCTTTAAGTTCTCACACAAAAAAGACATCGTTTGCTATGCCTCGTACAATGCTCAAAGATCAACACTGGACAAGACTAAGACCTATATTACTAGAACTTAATATCTATGACAAAGGGAATCTTAGACAAACAGTCGAAGGCGTATTATATCGTATGCGTGTTGGCTGTCCTTGGCGTGATCTGCCATCTTACTTTGGTAAGCCTAATACCATCTACAAGGCTTATCAGCGCTGGTTTCGTAGCAATAAACTGATTGCGCTGTTCGCTTTATTAATGAAAGACTCAGACTGTGAATGGGTGTTTATCGATGGCACACACATCAAAGCACATCAGCACAGTAATGGTAGCAATGAGGTGGAACAAGCCATTAGTAAAAGTGTGGCAGGACGCACCACCAAGATTCATTTGGCGGTTGATGCTCACGGCAACCCTATTACTTTTATCTTATCAGATGGTACGACTCACGATGTAAAGGTGGCTCCAGACTTAGTTGATAAGATTAATTTAAGTGGTACAGATATGCTATGTGCCGATAAGGGCTATGATTCTGATCCGCTGCGAGACCATATTGAACAATCGGGTTGCTTCAACAATATTCCTCGAAAACAGAATGCTAAGTCCACCAATAACCATATGGACTGGCACTTGTACAAGGCTCGACACTTAGTAGAAAATGCTTTTGCTAAGTTAAAAAACTATAGGGCGGTTGCAACTAGATTTGATAAGCTCAAGCAAAGTTATGAGAATACGGTGGCTCTCGATTGTGCCTATCTTTGGTTGAAACTTTGAATGTTCAACACGCCCTAGTATGACTGGCTATAACTAAAACAGCGTCAGTGTTGACCATTCAATTATAGCTATTTAGCTATTTAGCTTTTTGGTAGTAATCAACCATCATAGTGCCTAAAGTGCCGTTGTCATCGATAGTGATGATTCTGACCGTACCTGATTGTGCTGCGGTACTCGACTGCACTTGTCCGGCCTTACCTAAGACGACTTGGTTGTTTTTAGCTGCCTTTGCTTCGTTACCGATAGCGATGCTATTCATGCCAGCTGCCATAGATTTATTACCGACAGCGACCGAATTTGCACCTTGTGCTGCTGCCGCTTCACCGACTGCCGTAGCACGAACACCACTAGCATCAGCTAAATGACCGAATGCTTGTGCGCGCTCGCTTGTGGCTTTGGATTTCCAGCCGATAGACGTTGAGCCTAGACCAGCAGCATTGGCTTCGCCGCCGACAGCGGTTGCTGAGTTCAGGCCTGCATTGGCTTTGTTACCGACAGCGACCGTATCATTAGTACCACCAGCCATGGCGGCTTCACCAACGGCGGTAGAGCGTACACCGCTAGCATTGGCTAGATGACCGAACGCCTGCGCGCGTTCAGCGGTTGCTTTTGATTGCCAACCGATAGAGGTTGAGCCTAGCCCTGCTGCATTGGCTTGACCACCGACAGCCGTTGCCGAGTTCAGACCTGCATTGGCTTGACTACCGATAGCGACAGTATCATTAGTGCCGCTAGTTGTGGCAGCGTTGCCAAGCGTGATGGCAGTACTGCTAGTCGCAGTTGCAGTGGTTGGAGCATCTGACATCTTATGCTCAGCGCCTGTTGCCATCGTCGTGCATGCCGTGGTTGCGGCGATGGCTAACGTGAGCGCACTGGTTTTTAGCACTAAATTCGGTAGAAAGTCCATTTTCATTCTTAATTCCTTTTTGATAGCCTTAACGGCTTAGTAGGTGGTTTGGATGGATCAAAGCCATCAGGTATATAGTGTTGACATACTATGATGACATTAGTTCCAGTCGGTAGATAAGCTTAACTCTAGTCAATCCCCTATACATTGGATACGGTGTCAGTCTCGCTTAGTCTACGATTTGTAGTACTTTCACTCGCCTTCCTTGTATCCAAATGATATTGAACCGACTATATACGACTTTTACATTAACTTATAGTGACCGTTCAAGCAATCAATATTCTATATAGTCAATCCTCTATAAAAGAGTGACAGCGTTAACCTCACTTGAGGTATCAGATATACATCTGCGCTCGGTTGCCTTGACCCTCTTTTAAACTGAATCAACTATCTCTTAAAAAAGTGGTTCAGCGAATGAGTAAACAGTAATTAAACAGCTGAACAAACAGTCATGCTCTAACACACGCTAACCATTCGTCTATCCATATAACCACCATAAAGCCATTGGCGATGACGCCCTTCATGTTGTACCCTAAACCACTATTTTTATAATTAAGAAGAAGTCCAATGCAATACAACTTTGATGAGATAGTCGATAGACGTAATACAGGGTCACTCAAATGGCACTATACCGATGACACGATTCCGTTATGGGTGGCGGATATGGATTTTAAGGCTGCGCAGCCTATCTTAAACGCAATTGAGCAAACAGTGCAGCATGGCATATTGGGTTATACCAAACCTACTGAGGCTTTGTATGAATCAATTATTCAGTGGCATGGCAGTCGTTATGACTTGCAGCTGACCAAAGAGAATATATTGTTCTCACCCGGTGTCGTGCCAAGCTTAGCGCTGATGATGAACGTCTTTACCGAAGTAGGCGAAGCGGTATTGGTGAATGATCCTATTTATACACCTTTTATGAGTAAAGTTGAGCAAAATGGCCGCAAGCTTGTGCTCTCTGCATTAAAGGAAGTCGAGGGTAAGTATCATCTGGACTTGGCCGATATCGAAGCCAAAATAGTCGAACATGATGTTAAGCTTTATTTATTGTGTAATCCACACAATCCGGGCGGGCGCGTGTGGACGGTTGATGAGCTTGAAGCGCTGCTTGCGATTTGTAAAAAGCACAATGTGGCGATTGTCAGTGATGAGATTCATCAAGATTTGACCTTGACTGGTCACACATTTATACCGTTTCTAACGTTAGCAAAAGGCTACGAGCACAATGTCGTAAGCCTGACCTCGATGACCAAAACCTTTAACATCGCAGGTATCAAAGGCTCGATGATATTTGCGACAGATGCCGCATTAATCAAAAAAATCAGTCAGCAGCAGCACTTAAATGACGAGTACGAGCTGAATTTATTTGCGTATACGGCCATGCGTGTGGCTTATGAGCAAGGCAATGAGTGGTTGACGCAGGCGCTGAATTATATCGAAGCCAATATTGATTTAACGGTGCAGTTTTTAGAAGAAAATTTGCCTAAGATTAAGGTCATGCGTCCAGAAGCCTCGTATTTAATTTGGGTAGATTGCTCGGCGTATGGTCAAGATGATCAAGTGCTTTATGACATGCTTAGAGAAGCTAAAGTTGAGCTGAGTGCAGGATTCAAATATGGTGAGGAAGGTCATCTTAAAATGCGTATTAATGTCGCATGTCCTAGAGCATTGCTATTAGAAGGGTTGACTCGTATGCATGCAGCGTTGGGTGATGCTACGTAGTAAGTGCAGTAAGTAGTACGGGTCTTTGCTAAATGGAGAGGCAGATAGCTTGTTTGTCACTGGGCTTATGATTGGGCTTACTGTCTCTTCTGTTCTTATTTTTAGCCCATTTAGACGACTATCGAGTGAATTGAAGGCACGCTCTAATAATAATCGCGAATAATTCATCATCTAATAGCCAATAGAGGGCGTAAACTTGTTAAAATAGGGCACCAATTTATCTATTGATGGACATCGATTTATGACCACAACTGCTGCCACTCCTACCATTAAAGAAGACCGCATCTTAATCCTCGATTTTGGCTCGCAATATAGCCAGCTGATCGCCCGCCGTGTGCGCGATTCTGGGGTGTTTTGTGAGATGTTCCCTTATGACATCGACGCTCAGCGCATCATCGATTTTGGTGCAAAAGGCGTCATCCTATCGGGCGGCCCTGAGAGCGTCCATGCTGAAAACAGCCCACGTATCAACGATGCGGTGTTTGATTTGGGCGTACCAGTACTAGGTATTTGCTACGGTATGCAAGCGATGGCAGATCGTTTCGGCGGGCAGGTTCATGCCAGTGATATTCATGAGTTTGGTGCAGCGACGATCAACATCAATGGCACGTCTACCTTGATCGATGGCATCGAAGACGCTGCTGGCACGCTCAATGTCTGGATGAGTCATGGCGATAAAGTGATTGAAGTCCCTGAAGGCTTCGATATCGTTGCCAGTACACCAAGCTGCCCGATTGCGATTATGGCCAATGATGACAAGCAATATTACGGTCTACAGTTCCATCCAGAAGTGACGCATACCTTACAAGGTCAGGCGTTGCTAGGTCGTTTCGTTCATGAAATATGTGAGTGCGCAGGCGATTGGACGCCAGACAACATCGCTGAGATGCGTATCGCACAATTAAAAGAGCAAATCGGTGACAAGCAAGTATTGCTAGGTCTATCAGGCGGTGTCGATAGCTCAGTGGTAGCAGCGTTACTGCACAAAGCCATTGGCGATCAGCTGACTTGCGTCTTTGTGGACAACGGCTTACTTCGTTTGAACGAAGGCGACCAAGTCATGCAAATCTTTGCAGAAAACATGGGCGTAAAAGTCATCCGTGTTGATGCAGAAGACTTGTTCTTAAATGCGCTAGCAGGCGAGTCTGATCCAGAGAAGAAACGTAAAATCATCGGTAAAACGTTCATCGACGTATTCGCTGATAGCGCCCGTCAAGTGAGTGAGCAAAGCGATGGTAAAGTCGTTGAATTCTTGGCGCAGGGTACGATTTATCCTGACGTTATCGAATCTGCTAAGTCGCATCAAGGCAAAGCACACGTGATTAAGAGCCATCACAACGTTGGCGGTTTGCCAGACGACTTGGCCTTTAAGCTGATTGAGCCGTTACGTGATTTGTTCAAAGACGAAGTGCGTAAGCTTGGTATTACCTTAGGTCTACCAGCTAAAATGATCTATCGCCATCCGTTCCCAGGTCCAGGTTTGGGTGTGCGTATCCTTGGTGAAGTGAAAAAAGAATATGCGGATATCTTGCGTTTAGCTGATGCGATATTTATGGCGGAGTTAGAAAAATCAGGCTGGTATGACAAAACGGCACAAGCATTTGCCGTATTCCAACCAATCAAATCAGTCGGTGTGGTCGGTGATGGCCGCCGCTATGCATGGGTGATTGCGTTACGTGCGGTTGAGACGGTAGACTTTATGACGGCTCGCTTTGCGCATCTGCCGTATGATTTGATTGAAACGGTATCGAACCGTATCATGAATGAAATAGCTGAAGTATCGCGTGTGACTTATGATGTTTCGAGCAAGCCGCCTGCAACGATTGAGTGGGAATAATTCTTCCTTAAGTAGCGCTGTTAGTCATAAAAAAAGCCCACGATAGCGTGGGCTTTTTTATGTTTATCATCTTTTCACTGATAACTTATATAGATTGGTAAGTTGGGAATATTACCTAACTCTCTTTTATCTAACTCATTGAATTAGGATGTTCAACGTAAATTTCTAAGACTAAGACTAAGACTTACTAGACTAAATTGGCTAATAAGAAAAGGCAATTTCGGTACTATTGTATTGAAGAGAAGCCAGTACAATTAGTTCTGGCTTGCTATTAAAAGTAAGATTATTTTATCCTCATTTGGAGGATTTACTTGGCTTTACAGATGGAGTATTTCCTGGAGTATTTTTATTATCACGTCGACGTTGATCTGGCTTCCCAGTCGACTTAGCAATTGGTTTCGGTCCTGGCTTCAAACTCATGATTTAATCCTTTAATTTAGAGAGGTTATTCCTCATCTATGAAATAAGGTCTTCGTCAGTAAAATTCAATATATAATTAAGAAAATATAAAAAATTATAAGTAACATTATTAGAATTATCAATAATATCCGTAAAGAGGCAGTTACTGGCGGTTACGACTGAGTGATAGTAAGATTCTAGATAATACTTAGCTTCAAATGATAAAAAAACACTCAACTTGGTTGGGTGTTTTTTTTGGCTTGAAGAAATAGGCAACTAAGAAGGCTTTAGTTTTTTATTGAACATTTGTCTTTATTATCTATAATATAGTCAACTTTAATTGGCTATTGATTATTGAAGTCGAGATAAGACAACTAACCGTTCAGTATTTAGTAAAACTAAGGGATAAGATGCTTTGTAATAATTGTGATCAAGTAAACTCAAGTGACGCAGGATTTTGCTCAAAATGTGGACAGCAGCTCTCTGATATTCAAGCACAGACACCACCACCGCTCACAGCCGTAAATATCTCAAAAGATGCGCAAAGCTCACAAAACACAATATCTTCTGACTCTGAGACAGCGGATACTTTACTGGCGGCCTTCGTCGGTGAAAAGTATGATGGTTTTTACCGTGATAAATGGTTTAAGGACAGTGAGCCACGCTTAGACGTCAATAATGAGGGTTCGAGCATTCACAGTTTTAATATTGCCGGACTTCTTTTGGGAATATCTTGGTTGTGTTATCGCAAGATGTACCTAGTGTCTTTATGTATTTTGCTCAGTATTAATATCTTTGATTTGGTCTTAATGTATTCGCTCGGTATGGAAGTATATAGCTCTATAGGTCAAACCAGTTTTCTTGTGGCATTGGCAATGTTTGTAGGTTTTTTAGGTAATTATTTTTACTTTAATCATAGTGCCAAAAATATAAAGAAAGTTATGAGCAACACAGTAGATCCAGCTACGCTTAAACAAGCACTAGCGGAGAAGGGTGGGACATCATGGGTTGGCGCAATTGTGGGTAGTATATTGAATATATTACTGACAGCGTGTATGTCTTACTTTTTTGCGCCTGATTGGTATTGGTTGGTGTAGTCGGTTTTTCTCTCTACTTAGCCTTTAGCTGAAATAAAAAGCACTCAACTTGTTTGGGTGTTTTTTATGGGTACGGTGGATAGTAAATTTATGTCGCCAAAATTATTGGTTATTAGAACCTTGTTTAACTATAGTGAACTTACTCACAGAGCAGTGAGTAGTAAGCCTAAATCTTCTAATTAAGTTTTTAAAGGAATTCTATATGAGCGCGAAGAAAACTACTGTAGCAGACAACAATTCTAACATGAGAAACCCAAATAAAGGAACGGGTGGTACTAATAAAGCTTATGACCAAGCCCAAGGAAACCGAGGTAAGCAAATGAATCCTAATCGAAAAAATAAAGGCTAGCTTTAACACTATATAGTCAGCCGTTAAGTCTTCTATAACCAGAAGACTTAACTACTTATTTTTGGGATAATATATCAATTTAGGAATTATTATGTCTGATTTAGCACAATTTCCGTCACAAGGTGATTTAATTAAATTTATTTATAATGCAACAGGCATTATCCCATCTAAGAATAAGAAAAATTTCATCATCGATATTGATATGGACGATAAAAGTTTACATAAAAGTCTTGATAGATTAGCTAAAGAAGAAGGTGATTTCTTAAAGAATTTTGAACAACATATTAGCGAGTTTAGGTCAGCAATACATAGTTTGTTTACGAATGCCATGTATAGCGGTACATTGTATGACCCACTTTTAGAATTATTCCAAATATATACTCAGACTGTACTAACTAACCAAACCTATCTAGGAAAAAAAGAGTCATTGTTTTTCCTAATAAGTACTGTTTTCCTACGAAGCTCTACAATCTCAATATTCCAGTATCAGCAATGTTATAGCGTGTTTTTAGACGCTTCTGTTTCACCTAGCAAGAAATTTTGGTACTTGGAATACGGAGATACAACACCGTTAGCTTATATTATTCATTGGATATATAATTGTGAGAATAAAAGCCAAGAAGGTTTTCATAATACTTTTTGCGAGAAACGTGGTGGAAATATTGATCAAATCGATAAGGATTTGGCTAACGTAAATAATTGGGTGTCTGGTGCTGTTAAGCTACCAACGTTCTCAAGTATTCTGGATGTGTTTGATAGAGGGTTCCAGTTCCATAATATTGATGATGATAGAAAGCAAAAATATAGATTTTTCTTATTGATAGCTAGATTTGTCACTTACTGTCTGAAAAGCTTATATGAAAACTATAAAGAAGAAGATGTTTCTAATATTTTAAAAAAATTAAGAGATTATTTAACTCTGATAAATAAAGATTTCGAGCAGTTTTACTCAATTAATGAAGTCAAGAGAGACTCTAAGTTAACAGGTATAGAAAAAGATATAGTTGAGAGTTGGCAGCAAATGCAAATTATAAATTTTTTTCTTGATAAATCCAAAGAAACCGAAAGAAAAATTGCTCATAACTTAAGTAAGATCCAGAAAAAGTATATTGAAGAATCTTCGAAAAACAGTCATATGTACACCAAATCTCTTGAAAAAGTTTATCAAGAAGAACTTGAAAGATGGTATAGCACTGCACCAAATAAGTTCGTTATTAGGTCTTTTCAAGATACTTTAACTCCTTTCAATGATGAAAGTTATAGGAAAAACATTGAAAACTGTGGGTATGGGTATTATGTAATGAAAGAAAAATATGACCATCAAAAATGGCTAAATGAGTATCATGATGTTGGTAATGATATTGTGTTTCCATGGTTAAAATATTGGATAGATGGTATGAAGCTATTTTATAGTAGGGATTTTGAATCGTCTCTTACTAGAATGAGAGAAGCATTTAATACCATTAGATATTCAGCAGGTAATCGTCAAATTAAATTTATAGAAGACTATATGCTAGTAGCGTTAGCACAACCTAATAAGAATGGTAACGTACAAGGTTGGAAGGATTTTAAAATAGCGTTCAAATGGGGCGTATTTATGAATCATTTTGACGCTTTTCCTGAATTTTATTCTGATAAAAATAATAAAGAACTAAAAACTATGTTCGAGGAAAAGAAGAAAGATTTTATAGCTTTTCCTTCAAATAGCATGGATACTAAAATTTTAGCAAAACTACTCTTTCATTGGAAATATGACACATAGTTAAAAATCACCTTAAAAAAAGCAGCACTGAGAAGTGCTGCTTTTTCAATCGATACTAACTCTTAAAGAACTACCCCTTCACATTCACCACATAACGCCCAACCACCTTACTCGACATAAAGCGATCTAAGTATTCTGGCGTTTGCTCTAGCGTAATCTCTTCGCCATAGCTTTCAAGGTTAGGCAGTTTCATATCAGTGGCGACACGTTTCCAAATAGCTTCTTTATCAGCCAGTGGGATATAGACCGAGTCGATACCCAATAGCGACACCGCGCGGGTGATAAAAGGTATCACTGACATTGAAAAATCCGCACCACTAGCTAGGCCACAACTGGTCACTGCACCACCAGATTTGGTTTGCTTGAGCAGGTTGGGTAAGTAGTCGCCACCGATGGTATCAATAGCGTTTGCCCATAGCTCACGGCCGATAGGTTTGTTACCGATTTCATTGATGGTATCGCGATGACGTACTTCGCTTGCACCCAATGCTTTTAGGTGCTCACTTTGCTCTGGCTTACCTGAGAACGCAATCACCTCATAGCCGAGCTGCTTTAAGATAGCGATACTGATCGTACCGACGCCACCTGTTGCACCTGTTACAGCAACTGGACCATCACTTGGTTTTGCGCCCATTTTCTCTAATTTTTGGACACTCAGCGCTGCGGTTAAGCCGCCTGTACCATAGGTCATCGCTTCTTTTAGTGTCAGCGTTTCTGGGCAAGCCAGCGCCCAATCTGCAGGGATTGAGATCATCTGACCAAGGCCACCATCGGTATCCATACCGAGATCATAGCCGAATACCAATACTTCTTGCCCTACGGTAAACGTGCCTGACTTGTCACTGACTACGACGCCTGCTGCATCGATACCAGGGGTATGCGGGTACTGTTTGGTGATTCTTTTATTACCCGATGCCGACATCGCATCTTTAAAGTTTAACGACGAATAATGTACTTCGATGAGCAAGTCATTCTCTGGTAAATCACTGATATTGCGTTCTTGAATGCTTTTTTTAAATTCACCATCGCTGGTTTCTTCGACGACTAATGCTTTGAATGTTGTATCGTTTGACATGGTTATATCCTTATTAAATCTTATTATTTGCGCTGATTGGCTTAGCGATACTATTACAGCAGAATGGTTAAAAAAGCCCACCGTATCTTATAGCTAATACAAATGGGCTTGCTTATATTTGTTAATACCGCTGGTTTTTGCCCTTATTACGAAATTACGAGGCGAGTATAGGAATTAAGGTTTTAAAAGAACTTTGCCTTTTTTACTTGATTGTACTTTTCCAGAGACCGCTGTTGCGATATCGTCCAAGCTATAAACAGCTTCGATTGGTAGCTTCAAATCGCCATTCGACGCACGTTCTAGCAATTCAGTGATCAGACGTTGTTTGTTGTCTAGATCCATTTCTTGGCTGGTTTTGCTACCCCAGAATCCTTTGACAGTCGCTTGCTTAAAGATCAAGCTACCAGCGTCCAGTGCCATGGGCTTGCCTGACATGATACCGAAAGAGACCAGTGTGCCTTTGCTACCCAGTAGCGATAGCAGCTCATTGCTCGACTCACCACCGACTGAATCAACGGCTGCTGTGATCTTGTCATCGCCGATGATGGCGCGGACTTGGTCTTTCCAGTCGTCATCAGCTGTGACCACATTGTTTTTGATACCGAGTGAGGTCAGCTCTTCTATCGCGTCTTTGCTACGGACGAGGTTAATCGTGTTCACGCCGCGCGCTGCTGCGAGCATGGCAAGGGTTTTACCGACAGCGCCATTCGCCGCATTGTGGATAATCCACTGACCGCTATTCACTTCTAAGAATTCTAA
Source organism: Psychrobacter sp. SZ93C1 (assembly GCF_015864635.1). NCBI lineage: Bacteria > Pseudomonadati > Pseudomonadota > Gammaproteobacteria > Moraxellales > Moraxellaceae > Psychrobacter > Psychrobacter sp. SZ93C1. Next base: position 103,522 of record NZ_JADYWY010000001.1, read on the forward strand.
TAGCATTAGGGCAGACAGCGGCATGGCAATCAGCTGGGCAGCCAACTCGTCTTCGATACTATCAGGCATGTTAAATACCATGCTGGCAGGAGCGACAAAATACTCTGCCCACGTCTCATGCACACTGGCACAAGCCACACGCTGACCCACACTAAAGTCTGTCACGTCATCGCCTACCGCATCGATAATGCCTAGCGCTTCACTACCACCGATGGCTGGCATCTCAGGCTTGTAGCCATATTGTCCACTCACTGTCAGCATGTCATGGTTGTGAATAGGTGAGAGAATGGTTTTGATACGGACTTCGTTGGCAGCCGGCTGCGGCATAGGACTGTCGCCCACGCTCAATACGTCAGAAGGTTTGCCAAAGCTGTTATGGATAGCACTACGCATAATAATTTCCTTTATGTATTTATGATTTGGTTTATTTATAAGTGTATTAAGAGTACGAATAACCGACTATAAATATCATGTTATCAAGGTCATTCACCAATGTATTTTTTCTTCTAGTAGAAACGATACCATGATAATGATGCTTATAGGTTATCGGCTAACAAAGACACTATACTTAAAAATAGACTGGTCGTCTAGACGTCAGATACATTTGCGCTAACGGGATTTTATTATAGAAAGCTTGGCTTACATCAGTAATATTTTCTAGCGTTAGATAGCCAAGCCCATATACATGGGATACGGCATCAGGCCAGTTCAGTCTATTCTCTGTAGAACCTTGACTGGCCTGCCTTACATCTAAACTATCTTAGACTGATGATGACTCAGAATGATGATAGCTATCGATACTATTTAATAAAACTCAATACGACTAAGCACATGCTCTTGTACCAGATAAGCACAAATATAAGCACTTGGCCACGCAAACATAAAGGCCAGTCCCCACGAATGCATCAACTCCATAAAAAAGCCGTCGATAAAGCCTTGTTTTACCACCAATAAGGCCGTTGAGATAATCAGTGACATCATCATTGCCATGATACCTGTGAAGATAAGGCGGTAGTATTTGCGCCGTGTGCGTATTCTGATGGTAGGAAAATTTGCCATAGTTTTAGAGTGTCCTGAGTGGTGCTAAAGACACTTCACTGATGAGGTAAGTGTCAATTTTATATAATAAGTGGTGGTGGGGGCCGTTAGAGTTTGCCATTGAGTACTATCATATCGCGTGCTGACCAATGAATAAAATGGTTATTATAAATGGCGAGGTTTGTTATGGTTAAACTATAGCCATTCTCACAACAGAATAGTTTTTACAGGAGTACAGTATAAAGAAATAGCGCACTAAATCTGATTAATTTTGCTACGATAAAGTCGATCACAATAAACATGTAGGACAATGAAATGGCAGCTCGAAAGCAGCGCACATTAGGTATCATTGGTGGTATGAGTTGGGAGAGTACTCAGGTCTATTATCGCTTAATCAATGACGGCATCAAAGTTGAATTGGGTAACTTACACTCAGCAGATTTGCTGATTCATAGTGTCGACTTTGCACCGATTGGTGTGTTGCAAGCACAAGGAGCATGGACTGAGCTTGGCGCAATGATGGCAAATAGTGGCGAGCGATTACAAGCCGCTGGCGTAGACGGGCTAATGATTGCTTCTAATACGATGCATAAATTGATTGATGATGTGCAAGCAGTGACCGACTTGCCACTAATACATATCGCTGATGCCACCACTCACGCCATCAAAAAGCAGAAGCTCACTAAAATTGCGTTGCTAGGTACGCAGTTTACGATGACCCAAGATTTTTATAAGCAGCGCCTTATCGATGCAGGATTACAAGTATTGATTCCTGAGACTGATGCTCGCGCAGAGGTGCATCGTATTATCTATGACGAGCTGTGCCAAGGACAGATAATCGATAGCTCACGTCAGTATTATCGCCAAGTCATTACAGATTTAGCCAATGAGGGGGCAGAGGGTGTGATATTGGGCTGTACCGAGATAGGCTTACTTATCAGTCAAGCCGATAGCCCGATTCCAGTATTTGATACCACGGCTATTCATGCTGCCGCAGCGGTTAATTTTCTGTTAGGTAAAAATGATTAGGTAAAGATTGATGGAAAGCAGTTAGGGCATGTCCTCAATTCAAACGAGTATTCTCTAAATGGGCTAAAAATAGCTAAATTTTGCCAAACATCGTCAAATAGTTGGTCAATATCTCGATATTATCTGCACTACTTTCCTCGTTTGACGGCAATTTATCTCATTTTTATCACCATTTTTAAAATGAGGACATGTCCTAGTGTATAAATTTTATTGTTTGGTGGCGAGTTATAGTAGATTGACTATACGCAGCACTAGCCGCATCTTGCACATCAGTCTATTACTGTTTCTTAATAGGGAAGTTTCGATGATATTAAAACGCCTAAGCCTCGCCACTGTACTCAGCTTGTCAGTCGTCGGCTGCACCACCGCACCCAATACATTAGCCGTAAATACGACTCAAAAAATCATCCAACACGAACGTGCTAAATCAGACCTTACCAGTAAAGTATTCACACTCGCCTCTGGTGAACAAATTACTTATACCGAAAATAACGCTATCAATGCTGAGCCTTTATTATTGATTCATGGTTTTGGCGGTAATAAAGACAATTTCACTCGTATCGCTGACATGTTGGCAGACTATCACCTTGTTATCCCAGATTTATTAGGGTTTGGCGATTCGAGTAAGCCTGATACTGCGGATTATCGCGCTGATGCTCAAGCGCAACGTCTGCATGAATTAATGCAAGCGACAGGCTTGGTATCGAATATCCATATCGGCGGTAATTCAATGGGCGGGGCGATCAGTGTGGCTTATGCGGCAAAGTATCCAGACGATGTCAAAAGTCTATGGCTCATCGATAGTGCAGGGTTTTGGTCAGTAGGCATTCCTAAATCATTGGAAAATGCCACGCTTGAGAACAACCCGCTATTGGTCAATAAGACGGAAGATATCTACGATATGTATGACTTTGTCATGTATAAGCCGCCTTATTTGCCCAAAACTGTGCAAGCGGTGTTTGCGCAAGAGCGTATTGCTAATAAAGCGCTTGAGTCCAAAATACTAGAGCAGATCGTCACAGACAATGTCGAAGAGCGTGCCAAAGTCATTGCGAACTATCAGATTCCGACGCTGGTCGTTTGGGGCGAAAAAGACCAAGTCATCAAGCCTGAAACGACTACGTTGATTAAAGAAATCATCCCGCAGTCAACGGTTATTATGATGCCAGAAGTCGGCCACGTACCGATGATAGAGTCGGTAAAAGAGACCGCCGAGGATTATAAAAAATTTCGGGCAACGCTAAAAGATGAGTAAATTTATAACGCTTTTACCAATCTCTCAAGCAGTTCAAGCGTGCTTTCTTGTTTGACCAAAGCTACCCCTTGTCCAGCCCAAAGGGATTGATGCTCTGCATCTCTGTTCTGAGAAGCATTGGCTCGCATAAATTTGGTCATGGCATTTAATTGAGGATAGGGCGGTAGCTCATTAGCACTGTCAAATTTGGCAAAATCACGTAGATAGTCATTCAATAAACCACGAGCGAGCTTACCTGAGAATAATCTAGTTAAGCGTGTCTCAGCGCTGCGTTTGCTATGACTGGCATCCAGTAAAGCTTGTTTATAAATGTCATTGATACCGCATGTATCGGTGGTCAAAAATGCTGTCCCTATTTGTGCCAGCTCGGCACCAGCTGCCTGAATAGCTTTGATAGCTTGTCCAGTCATAATACCACCTGCTGCGATCAACGGAATATCGGTACAGGCACGTGTCTGACCAATCAACGTCAATAACCCTAATGGATCACTTTCACTTTGCGGTAGCCAACCACCGCGATGCCCACCAGCTTCGACTCCTTGTACACATACCGCATCTGCGCCAATATCCGCCCACGCTTTCGCTTCTAATGGATGATTGGCGGTGCCGATGACGCGCGTGCCGAGACCTTGGAGATGCTGAACTTGCTCGGCACTGATAATACCAAAGGTAAAACTGGCAACAGGAACAGGATTGTCATAGAGCACTTGTAGCTGGTCTAAAAAGCTTAGCGCTGGGCGTTCAGGTAGTGCATATTCGATATTATTGTCTTGATAGTATTGACTTAACCAAGCAGGCATTGAGGTATCAAAGGTCGTACAGTCCTGCTCAGAGAGCACCATCAGATTGATCATAAAAGGTCGGTCGGTGAGCGATTGAATGGTATCAATTTGGCCAGTTAAAACATCTGGCGCAGTCATGCCAGACCCCAATGAGCCCAGTCCACCAAAGTTACTCACCGTCGCTGCCAGCTCAGGTGTGGTTGCACCTGCCATTGGCGCTTGGACGATAGGGTAGGTTAAGTTTAGGGTATTAAGTAAGGTCATGACTGACTGCCTTTTATTAGGGTGTTTGCATGACTTACTTTAACAGAGCTGAGTACAGAGTATGTGAGATAGTGTTTATTTAGTTGCTGAATAGGAGGGGTAGGTTTTGGCTACAGTTTTGTAGTTAACTATCAATACTAAGTAATTTTTATTCCTTAGAATTGATAGAAGGTAATTTATCAATAGTTTTGTCAAACATTCCAATTAGAGGGATATTATCACCATGCTTTTTATCCAATGTACTTGAGGCATTTGTAGCTATAGTATCAATAGCAACAGCCAAAAGTTTCTCTAATAAAGGCTCTTTGTTTTCACCGTCAAGCTCTTCTATTTGAAGCTTGAAGCTTTGATACGATTTAGCTAACGCCTCTTTATGTGCATATTCTTGTTTTAATCTTTCCGCTTCACTTCTTCTTTTTGAGGCGAATATTGCAAGCCATATTACTGGTAGAACTATTGGTAATCGTTGCAGTAAAAAGATAGCAATATCTTTCAAAATAGTGATATCAGAAGTAGTAGGAACATCAGTTAAAATTGCATTTTGATTAGTAAAATATAGGGCTAGTCCTAGAAGTACAACTATAGATAGAAAGAACAAACGTGTATATATTGTTATCGGCTTAACGAAAGAAACGCTTAGATCATGATATGCACTTGCTAGTCCCGCACTTGTGGCACCAGGCAACAAACTTTCAATATTTGCTTTTATAGCTTGATACTGATTTGTCTGCGTAGTTATAAGTGAGTCTAAGTTGTTCTTTCTCTCATTAATTTCAAATTTAAGTCCGTTTTCCACATCTCCTTCTGCATTGGGTTCACCAAATACTTTCTTGTGAAAATCTTTAAGCTCACTTAGCTTTTCAGATAAATCGTCACTAATTTGTTGAGTCTCTAAGTTTGTAGTGATTATTAGTTCTTGTGCTTCCTCAATTTTAGATTTTATTGAACCTTCATCTACTAAAAGAGAGCTATAAAACTCGTCTATTTTAGAATGTTGCTCATCTATGGATTGCTCTAAATCTTTTAATTTTTCTTGTAATGATGTTTCTTGATCTGTACCTACTACAAGCTCACCGTATAACTTTGAAAGATTTTCTTTGTATCCATGTAATTCATCATTAATATCTGAAGAAATAGTTAGTTTTTGCTCAAGATCTTTCACCAAATCGTCATTTTTCTTTTTATAAGCATCTAGCTGATTTGTGATGTATTTAATATAGGCATTAAAAGCAGGCTTCAGTGCCTTGATTTTTACCAAAGAGTCTTGAAAATAGGGAGCAAGTTTAGAAAGTAAGATATCTACTTGATTATTGGCTGTTAGAATAGTTGCTTCAGTACGGGTATTAACAGCTTCTTCAACACTTGGTTTGCAACTTATAGAATGATTTTTGCATTCACTCCATAAGGTCAAAGGAACCAGCTCACTATCAATACTTTTTATCGCTTCATCTATATAAGTAGTGACTTTTATTAGTCTGGCAAAATCTTGAGTGGAATCAATATTTTCATTATCGGTATCTACTATAGATATATTTTCAGTTACTTCTATCACTTCTTGCCATGCGTCCAAGAAGCTTTCATATTCATTATTCCTGTTGGTCATCTTTAAACCCACTCGTTCTTTACAGTTTATAATGAGATATTAGCACACTAAAGTTTATGTATTGATTTAAGTTACGAGCATTTCTATTGACAAAAAAAAGCCAGCCTCCGAACCATCCAAAATGATGATTAAGAAAACTGACCCACTTCTATAGCTTTATTAACTAACTTTGCTTACTGTTTAACTCAACTGCAAAGAGCCTTTCGCATTCATCAGTAGCTCAACCACGTCATCACCACTGATGACCGTGAAGCGCTTGTCGATGGCTGACTCTCCGATACCGTTATGTTTCATGCAAGCACTACAGACCAATACTTGGCCGCCTTTTTCAATAAAGGCTTCTAGTAACTCGCCAGCAGGTTCAAACGGCGCACCGATGTCCACTTTAGCCAACGCATTGGGCAATGCCAGATGTACCGCATCTACCATCAATATTACTGAGGCAGAGTGTCCTTTTTTGAGTGCCACACCTGCCATGGTAAAAGCCAAGGTGATTTTGCTTGGGTTTGATTCGCTATTGTCGAATAGCGTACCGACGTAATCCGTATTATTAATCATATTATTTTCCTTATGAGACTATTTTTAATTAGATAGTATTTGGTTGAGTGTCAAACTCACTACCATCCTAACATTTAATATATTTATTTGTATAATGTATTGTTATGCAATAGTAGCCATAAGGTGGCTTGTTTGTGACGTGCTTTCAATAAACGCTTATCAAGAGTTGTTCTAAGGTAAGATTTCTTGCCACTACTCCGTTGGTGGCCATGGGCGGTCGGCATCACTCTCTATCCATTCGGCGACGTAGCCAGTTGGTGGTAGATCCCACTCAGACTGCCCCAATGCTGCTAGCACTTGTGCCGTGTCGATCACTCTGCCACCCTTGGTCGCACCCGTACGCAGTAGCGCAGATGAGCAGGGCTTTCCCTTGACCCACATTGATTGCTCGATATAGAGCCAACGCGCATCGATACCGACGATTTTTGTCTTTAGCGTGACTTTTTGAAAGGCGCGAATACGCTTACGATATTGAATAGTACTGCCAGCGATGACCAAACCCCAACGCTGTTTCAACAGCTGCTTGCCAAGTCCAGTCCGTACCGCAAAGTCCATACGACCCAAATCGTACAGCGTGAATACGCGGCCGTTATTCATCTCCAAAAAGTTATCGATATCAGATAAGCGGCAGCGAAATTGAATCTCACTGGTATCCTTGAATGTCAATGTATCGCCTCGTTTTGCTTTTAGGACGGCATGAACGATGGTACTAGCGTAGCGGATAAATGGGTACATAAAACACTCTCAAAAGTTTATAAACGTTGGCGTTATTATTTTGTCATCTATGGCAATAATTATTTATTGTCAGAGATCGCATCTTGATAAGGTTCTCTAGGGCGTGTCCTCATTTTAAAAATGGTGATAAAAATGAGATAAATTGCCGTCAAACAAGGAAAATAGCGCAGATAATATCGAGATATTAGTCAGCTATTTGACGCCATTTGGCAAGATTTAGCCATTTTTAACCCATTTAGATAACTATCGATTGAATTGAGGACACGCCCTAATAGAAGCCACGCCAATATGATTAAAATAAGCACTGACAGTTTCTGGTATCCAGTTGATATCGAACTTTGAGGTTTTTGCTTTTTTACCATTGGTTCCAGATTGCTTAACGTTAGATTTATCATCAGTAGATTGACCGTTTACTGAAGAACTGTCTGTGCCATTTTCTGAATGATAACGCAAATAACCGATATGTCCACCGTGTTCCGTATCCAAGATAGTGACGCTATCAGAAACATCGTTTGGCGTCGCGGTAAAGCCAATAAAAGGATCGTCCTTTGCACTAATTAATAGTAGAGGCTTGGTTACGTTGATCAAATAAGGTAGCGCAGAAGAAGAGTGATAATAGTGATTGTTGGAGCGGTAGCCATGACGCGGGGCGGTGAAGATATCATCAAAGTCGCTAATACGATTGACGGCTTTGATAGCATCAATTTCTTCTTTGGTAATATCGTTCGCCAACGCTTTTTTGATAATTGGATTGAGTAGATACGGCGTATAAATACGATGACTCAAAAAGCTGTGCATGGTAATGGCCGCTGACGACATATCGACGGGAGCAGAGATGACCGCAGCGCCTTTGCAGATGGCTTCGTCACCATACTCGCCCATGTACTTCGCTAGTGCATTACCACCGAGTGACACGCCAGCCGCATAGATATTGGCGTACTGCGCGCGTAGGTTTTGTAGCGCGTGATGCACCTCGGCAGTATCACCTGCATTATAAAAAACTCGACCATTAGCTGGAATACCGCCACAACTACGAAAGTGCACCACCACAAAATGCCAGCCTTGCGCATGCATTTGATATGCCAGCGCGCGAGCATAATGGCTATCGCTGCTGCCTTCCATACCATGAAATAGCACAATCAATGGCGTTTGCTCAAGCTCACCAGCTTTTGATGCCTCTACAGAATGCGCATCATAAAAGTCGTAAGCAATATCGGTTTCACTTAAGGAATCTTGCATCACCACACGGCGATAGGTTGGTGCTTTGGGTGCAAAGAACTTGGGCAAGATGCTTTGTAGATGAGGATTGGTCAACCAAAATGGCGGTTTGAAAGGGGCTGGAGAGAATGGCTTGTTTGATTTGGAAACAGACATAAAGGGCTCTTATTTAATTATTGTTAAAAAGCAATGGCTTATCATACCGATGGCAATGGCCAAAACCAATGCTTTTCAGTGAACGCATGGTTACTGAATATCAGTTCCTCAATGTCATATACTCAAAACAGCTACTTAAAACCGTTACTTAAAACAACCACTGCAAAGTAGACGCTTAAAAACAGTCATTCAAAAGTAAATGCTGAGAAGCGGTCAATTAGCATCATGTATCATTTAGGGCTTATCCAACACCCGCCCATCCATTGCCAAGCGTTCTTTTAAATTATCGATATCGGCCTCAGCTAGCGTCACGGTCAGTGTCACTTGCTTACTATAAGCGACGTCATCGATGCTGCCGTTCAGACTATCGACGACGTAACGACATTGGGCTTCGGTGGCAAACTCTGCCAATATCTGTACTTGTGCCATTGGGACATAAGGGTTTAATGTCATCTGGTCAACGGCTGCTTGCGCTGAACCTGCATACGCACGGGTCAGACCACCTGCGCCTAGCTTGATACCACCGAAATAACGCACCACGATGATAATGACATTGCCGATAGATTTGTGCTGCAATACATTTAATATCGGGCGTCCTGCCGTGCCATTTGGCTCACCATCATCATCGAAGCCAGCACTGGTGGTATTATTTGGATCGCCAATGATATAAGCCCAGCAGTGGTGACGAGCATCGGGATATTGCGTACGTAGTTGTTCCACGTGAAACATTGCGTCCTCGCGTGAGGCCACGGGATAAGCGTAAGCAATAAACTCAGATTTCTTAATTTCTAAGCGAGCAGTGACGGTACGTTTTAGCGTTTGATAGCTCATATTTCATCAGGTCTAGGTTGGATATGGTAAACTTGTCTTACTTTCACTGTCGTCCGTATTTGGCGCAGTGTTTATTTAATTTTTATTATAGTACCACTTCTTACCCGTGAAGATAGCGATGCAAGCTCAATGTGAGTGCCTGCGTTGCTGCTATAGTCGGTTCAAGATAATTTAGAGACAAGGACGACTAGTGAAAGGACTACAAACAGTAGACGACACTAGCCTGACATCCTCTCTAATTTAGATAGAACTGAATATACCGAGGTAGAGTAGGTATCATAAAATGGATGGTAGTAAATAGTATGCGTCTAGATAAATTTATTAGTAAAGCCACTGAGCTGTCACGTAAAGAATCCAAAAAAATCATGCACGCTGGTGAGATTATGGTGAACGAGCAGGTCGTCAAAGATCCTGGTTTGCATGTCGATATCGTCAATGACGAAGTGATGTGGGGCGGCGAACCACTCTCGGTAGCAGCGGGCAATCGTTATATTTTACTTCATAAACCTGAAGGTTTTGAATGTACGTTAAAGGCCAAAGAATACCCTATCGTTACTGAGCTGATTTCAGTTCCAGAGCTTGGTAGCTTGCGTATTGCTGGTCGCCTCGATGTCGATACCACGGGTGCGCTGCTGATCAGTGATGATGGTGGTTGGCTACATCGTGTGACCAGTCCTAAGCACGAGCATGCAAAAACATATGAGCTGACCTTAGCTGATGCAATGGATAGTGATGCTCAAGCCAATGCAGTCAAAGAAGTAGCGGAAGGTATCTTGTTAGAAGGTGATCACGAAGAAACCAAGCCTGCGGTTCTTGAGTTCATCGACGCAACACATGCTCGCCTGACGTTAGAGCAAGGCAAATACCATCAAGTTAAACGTATGATGGGCTACTTTGGCAATCGAGTGACTGAGCTACATCGTGCCAGTATTGGGCATATCAATTTAGAAGGGTTGGAGAAAGGCGACAGTCGTTTCTTAACACCAGAAGAAGTTGCTAAATTCTAAATCGTTACTTTCTTTCGTTTTAAGATGATTTCGCTTTAAAATAACGCATAAGTATATTTTCAGAAAGAGCAGCCACTAAACAGTGTGCTGCTTTTTTTCGTTCATTTTCAGGGCAGTATGTGTTGCCTATCTCTTAAAGCTAGGTAGCAATTTTGCAAAATTGAGTCTTTAGTACTTTGCAACCATTGTCCTTGTGCTAAAGTCTTCTCACCTCTTTAATCTCTATATTTACATGGAATGGTACTTGTTATGCCACGTGGCTAGCATGAACAATGTGGTTATTAAAAACCATCGCTATTAAACACTATCGTTATTAAATACTGTCATTACTACAAATCAGATAGGACTGTCTCTGTGAAATTATCCGTATTAAAATCTGCTGGTCTAATCAGTACCATACTGTTGGCAACGACTGCATGTGCTGAGCCTAGTGCCAATGATGCTACCAGTAAGAATGTCAGTCAAAGTGCTCAAAGCCCTCAAGGTACTGGCACAGTAAGTAAATCTGTTGACAGTCGCTTACGCCAATTGCTAACTCAGGCAGGTATCAAAACGCAAATCACCTCTATTGTGCCTTCCAACTTACCCAATATGTATCAAGTCAATTTGGCTGGGCAGTTGCCTTTGCACATCACTGAAGATGGCAGATATGTCATCCAAGGTGAGCTACAAAAGAATCCAAGCAAGAGGGTAGTGACCAAAACACCTGCACGTAGCACGAGTGCGCAGGTAGGTAAACCTGTCAGTGCTAGCATCAAATCTGACATGCTAGCAAATATGGCAGCGCTGAAAAACATGAGTGCTAAAACACCGTTTTTCTATACTGCCGTACCTGGTGTTATTTGGGGAGCAACGTTAGAAGGCGTACCTTTCTTGTTGTCAGATGATGCGCAGTACATCACCGATGGCGAGATATCTGTCATCGAAAATGGCCAGTTTATTGGGCTTGACGAAGCGTTTGAATCACTGAAAAACCAGTCTGTGTTTGCGACGTTGGATAAGAGCCAACTGATTACTTACACAGCGACCAGCAAAGAACGTGCTGTCATCTATGTGGCTGATGATGTGAATTGTCCGTACTGCCGCCGATTGCATCAACAGATACCAATGCTCAATACAAAAGGTGTCACCGTCAACGTTATCGGCTATCCGATATACGAGGCGTCACCTGCGCAAATGCGTGGTATTTGGTGTCAAGCTGATGAAAGTAGTCGCCGCAAAGCTTTTGACAAAGCAATGCTAGCGGGTCAGATGACACCTGCACCAGCGAGCTGTAACATCGATCATATAACGCCAAACCGTGAAAAAGCAGCGGGTCTGGCCGTAATGGCGACGCCTGCTATTTACCGCGAGGATGGCGTACTCTATCAAGCCAGCTTTGAGAGTCCTGAATTCTTAGAGTTCTTAGGCGTAGACTGAACCACGCCACTAGCGATGCTACTAAGATATCGTTATCTATCGGTTAGGTGCTGCGCGAGTCGTTCGATATGCTCAACACCAATCCCGCAGCAACCGCCAATGATATTTGCACCCGAAGCTTGCCAGAGCTCAGCCCATGTCAGGTAATGCTCAGGTGTGGTGTCCTCACGCATAACGCGCAGTTGTGCATTGGCTTGTTTATGGACTTGCTCTGAGACAAAAGCATTGGCATAGACGCCCAGTTGCATAGGGTGCGCTGCTTTATCAATCAACTCTTTCGCAGTTTGCAATGCTGTATTCATGACCTCTGGCTGACTACAGTTAAACAGTACGGCATCGACATTCAATGCCATCATCGCCTGTACAGCCTCGGCTACTGATTCACCGGAGCGTAACGTCGGTGTGCTCACAGCACGATTGGGCTCAGCACTGCTATCAAGGTCATCGGCAGCAATATCTAACTGACTGTCATCTAGTGTAAATGCAATCCAAATAGGTTTGGCTACAGTTTCTGTTTTGGATATGCTTTCTTCCCAATCCGCTGTAAATTCTGTAATTAGCTGATGCCACGTTTGTGCTTCAACGATACTGCTTTGCGTCTCTACCAGCCACATATCCACATAATCTATCTGTGCAGACAACAACGGATGCGCAATCGTAGGGGCTTGCTTGGCATCGAACAAATCTGGACGGTAAGAGCCAAACAGTGGCGGTAAACAGCCAGCGATTTGTACGGCTTCAGACCTACTATGCTTGTCGCTTGCTTGTACGGCTTCAAATGCGAGCTGCGCCGCAGTTCTGATGAGCTGTTCACCGTCACTAAAAAATCTGTCTCCCAGATGGTAAGGAGTGACCGCATAGCTGTTGACGGTGATAACAGTCGCACCCGCTTTTATGTAGTCTAAATGGACATCACGAACACTATCTGGCGCTAGGCTCAATGACAGTGCTGACCATTCAGGTTGGCGAAAAGGAGCGCCGCGTCGCTCAAGTTCACGTCCCATACCACCATCTAGTATCGTGATTGGTGGTAGAGAGTTAGGCGCTGGCATGGTAAGCGAGTCATTAGGCTGAGTAGCTGTTACTGTATTTGTCATTGGAGAGGTTGTTTGAGTGTGCATCGTACGCTCACTTATAAATTGGTTTGATGTAGGGCGTATCATCAATTAGCACATTAATACATTTAGTGAATTTAAAATGGCTAAATTTTTCTCATTTTAAGCCCACAATCTAATTGAAGACACGCCTTCGTTGATTCAAAAAACAGCCAAGGCAATCTTGCTAAGAATATAGGTGATACTCCTAGCGAGGTTCGCGCCGTGACTGTTTTATAACGGATTATGATAGGTGCTTTTTTTATAGATAATTAGCGATAGCGCAAAAGTCGCAACCGCAGCGTCTTGTACTATGGCAACACGATATCGACGATTTTCCAGTCAATCAGACCCTCACGTTGCATCTCTATCGTGAGTGGGTAGCCTTTAACTTGCCCGCTAATAGTGAAGCAATTGATACCACAATAGCTCAGCTTAGGTTTGTCACTATCAGAGCCTTGAGCCACTTGTTTCTCAAGTTCAGCGGCTTGTTTTGTCATTATTTCCTGCATTTGGCTTTTGACTACCGCATCGACATCACCGCGCTGGATAATGAGGTTTTGAATCAAGTTTTTCAGATTGACCTGATTGCTTGCGATCGCCCATGCCGCTGCTAACTCTTTGGTTGCTGTATTGGCCTGACCCTGAGTGTTAATCACTTTTTCGATATTCTGCGGAGTGATGGCACCATCAACGGCTTTTGCGATAAAACTATTGGCAGCTTCGGTCAAAGGCTCGCCACCCAGCTGAGAAACTAACGGATATTGGGTCATCGTCGCCGTAAACTGACTGGTCAATTGGTTTTGGACACTAGGCCGTACTTGGTCATAGTCAATGGCCGCTGCAATAGTGGCACCGTCTTTGTCATCGTAGGCATTTTTGAGCTGATACGCACTGTAATAAGGCGAGCCTGCATAGACGGCGACTACGATGATGATTAATAAAACAATCAGCTTCTTCATAAAAAACGATACCTTGTCGCAAACTTAGTAATTTTAAGATAAATGGCTATAAACTTGGCGATAAATACTAGCACGGCTTAATTGTATTAAGGTATGAAAAACTTTGTTCGTTCCTTAATAAAACCTTTTTGTAGTGACGAAATACTCTTAAACGATACTTTCCATCCCTGAGAGCTTGATAAATCATTATGCCATCTCCATAAATAGCGCAAACTTTTAATAATTGATTTGGCTAAGCAGCATCCCGCCGTATTCGCTTGTAAGATTCTTAACATTATCATCTCTTTTTCTTCACTATTCATTGTGTTTCATGTGAAACCTTTAAGTGAGAAAACGAGTAGCAATAATATAATGATTGATAAGGGTTACTGAATCGACCGGCCGGTGGACTGTAAAGACGATAGGAGAGCCCATGAGTAAGCGTGATTTTTATGAAATATTAGGTGTCAGTAAGACCGCTGATAGCAAGGAAATTAAGCGAGCTTACCGCAAGCTGGCCATGAAATACCATCCAGACCGTAACTCTGACGACCCTGATGCAGAAGACAAGTTTAAAGAAGCATCAATGGCTTATGAAGTACTGAGCAGCGAAGAAAAACGCTCAGCCTACGATCGTATGGGTCATTCAGCGTTTGAAAATGGCATGGGCGGCGGTGGATTTGGCGGCGGTGGTGGCGGTAATTTCCAAGATATCTTTGGTGATATCTTCGGCAACTTCGGCGATATCTTCGGTCAGCAGCGTGGCGGCGGCGGGCGTTCACGTCGTGGTTCTGATTTGCGTTACGTCATTGAGCTGACGCTAGAAGAAGCGGTACGTGGCTGTAAAAAGGAAATCAGCTTTACAGCACCTGCACCTTGCGACACTTGTGATGGCAAAGGCGCAAAAAATGCCTCTGACGTTGTGACTTGTCAGACGTGTCATGGTCAAGGTCAAGTCCGTATGCAGCAGGGTTTCTTTGCTGTTCAGCAAGCTTGCCCACATTGCGGCGGCACTGGTAAGCAAATCAAAAACCCATGCTCTGACTGTCATGGTAATGGTGTCAAAGACAAATCACGTACGCTCGAAGTATCTATCCCAGCGGGTGTCGATGATGGTGATCGCGTTCGTCTAGCAGGTGAAGGTGAAGCCGGCGGTGCTGGTGTTCAAAATGGTGATTTGTATGTCGAAGTGCGTGTTAAACAGCACAACGTCTTCACGCGCCAAGGTGCCGATCTCTATATGGATGTGCCAGTGAGTATCACTGATGCAGCATTGGGTAAAGAAGTTGAAATCCCAACGTTAGATGGCAAAGTGAAAATCAAGGTTGCCGAAGGCACTCAAAGTGGTAAGTTGCTACGTGTCCGCGGTAAAGGCGTGACGCCAGTTCGTACGACCATGAAAGGTGATTTGATTTGCCGTGTCGTCATCGAGACACCAGTCAATCTAACTCGTGAGCAAAAAGACTTGTTACGTCAATTCCAAGATACATTAGATGGTGACAGCAAGCATCAACAGTCACCACATAAAAAGTCATTCTTCAAAAAGATTGGCGAATTATTTGACTGATAGTTTTGCTTAACTGAACAACGTCATTGTTGTAAGCCCAATAGTTTCACGTGAAACTATTGGGCTTTTTGCTGAGTGTATAAAAAGCCACTCGGGTAGGGATATTTGCTAAACTTACGATAAATAGTATTTAAAAACGCCTTTACTAAAACAAAGCATTTAGGACAAAGATATGAGTCAACAAGTAAAAGAACAAGCCATCAAAGTCGGTGTCATTGGTGCGGGAGGTCGTATGGGCCGTATGCTTATCGAAGCGGTAAAAGACAATACGCAAACGACATTAAGCGCAGCGATTGAGCGTCAAGGATCGAGCCTAGTGGGTGCTGATGCCGGTGAGGTTGCCGCTATCGGGCGCTTGGATGTGCAGATTGTCGATGATCTAAAGGCAGTCGTAGACGACATCGACGTATTAATTGATTTTAGCTTACCTGATGCGACTGAAAAAAATATGCAAGTTTGTGCTGAGCATAATGTTGCGATGGTCATCGGTACGACAGGATTCAATGAGCAGCAAGAGCAAGTATTGGCAAAAGTGAGTGAGCAAATTGCGATTGTTTATGCAGGCAACTATTCGACGGGTGTGAATCTGTCATTGAAGCTATTAGGTATGGCAGCGAAAGCATTTGGCAATGACGCAGATGTAGAAGTCATCGAGGCACATCATAAGCACAAAATCGACGCGCCATCAGGTACGGCTTATATGATGGCAGAAGCTGTCGCAGAAGCTCGTGGACAGAATCTAAAAGACGTCGCTGTTTATGGCCGAGAAGGACAAACGGGCGAACGTGAAGCAGGTACGATTGGTATCCATGCGATTCGTGGTGGTGAAATCATCGGCGATCACACCGTAATGTTTATCGCTGACGGCGAGGTAGTTGAGATTACGCATCGTGCTCGTGCGCGCATGACTTTTGCCGCTGGTGCTGTACGCGCTGCGACTTGGATTATCAAGCAAGAAGTAGGGCAGTACAATATGCAAGACGTGTTAGGGTTAAATGATTAATAATTGAATGATTAATTTTTCAGTCTCGTTTGATTAAATCTCAATAAATGATAAGTCGCTGCTAGGAGCCAAACATGAATACGTTTAGACGGAGTTTGATAAAGGTGCTTAGCAGTGCTGTTACTGCTAGTAAAAATATTGGCTATGCAGGTCAAACAGTCTTGGCAATCAGTCTGGTGGCTCTGCCTGTCGTTGTCCAAGCTGCCACTTATCAGACTTATGTTATTCATACTTATGGCGGTGACACATTACTACCTGCGGTGCGTCAGCAGTTAAACAGCAGCCGTGACGGCGGTACAGTCACAACTTATCAAGACAAATTAGTACTGAACACCACAGCGGTTAATTATCAGGCAATACAGCAGCTTTTGACTCAAATAGATGGCCAACCACAAGCGTTAACCGTCTCAGTACGCGTTGGCAATGATAGCAGCGCTCAGAGTAGTATCCAGCAAAGTCAGGTCATTATTACCAATCGTGGTATCCAAGGGTCAGGTATCATTAATCAAAGTAACAGTCAGCAGCAGGGCAGTAATTCATACCAAATAAAAACTTTATCTGGCAGCGCAGCGAGCATTAGCACTGGCACGCTCTACTCTCTAACTCAGGCTTATAGTAGCAATCGCTATGCAAATAACTATAATCTAAAGCCGCAGATTATTATTCAGCAGCAAGTATTGCTACCAACGACACAGGGAATTGCGGTAACACCAAGACTGCTGCCTACTGGCCAAGTTGAAGTACAACTGTCTCAAGTAGAAGAAAAACTGGTGCGATCTAATTCGCCCTATAATCGAAGCGGTTCTGTTAATAATGCTATTCAAGGTCAAAGTCTGAATAGTACGATTATCGTGCCTCGCGGACAATGGGTGACTATCGGAGAAATTTCTCAAAACAGTCAAAATCAAAGTACCAGCTATGGTGGTAATCAGACAATCAGTAGTAGTAACAGTGTGCCTATTTCACTCTTGGTACAGTAGCCAGTTATCAATGATACTGCCAAACAAACACAAAAAAGCGCGATACTGTGATTAACAGTACCGCGCTTTTTTATTAACAGTAGAGCAAAAAACTAGTCAATGTAAATCACTTCTAATGGCGGAAAACCATTGAATTCAACTGATGAGTAAGAATTGGTATAGGCACCAGTGGTTAGCCAATAGATTTTATCGCCAATCTCTAACTCTTCTGGTAACTGATAACCCGCTTCTTCGTACATGATATCAGTTGAGTCACACGTTGGACCGGCCAATACCACAGTACCTTCGCTAGTTGATGTTTCCATCTTAGGCGTATAGATAGGGTATTTGATGGCTTCACCTAAGGTTTCAATTAATCCTTGGAATAGACCCACGTCCGTATAGACCCAGCGTGTTAAATCAGTATGAGATTTACGAGAAATCAAAACGATGTCGCTGACTAGAACGCCTGAACCGCCAACCAATGAACGGCCTGGCTCAAGAATAATCTCAGGCATGTCCTCTTCGTTGTAGTCATCTGTCAGATAACGCGTAATCTCTTCAGCATAAACTTTGATAGGGTTTACTTCGCTGATATAGTTGGCTGGGAACCCACCGCCCAAATTAATCATTTGTAGCTTGATGTCTTCTTCATTTTTCATCCAGTCAAACATATATTTGACCTTGGCTAATGCATCATCCCAAGCGGCAACGTCTTTTTGCTGACTGCCTACATGGAAAGAGATACCGTAAGGTACCAAGCCTAGATCTCGGGCTTGAATCAATAGTTCAATTGCCATATTAGGGTGACAGCCGAATTTACGTGATAGTGGCCATTCAGCAGTCTCTGAACCCTGAACCAAAATACGAACGAATATTTTAGAGCCAGGCGCATGTTTCGCGATATTTTTTAAATCGGCTTCTGAGTCAGTCGCATATAGATCGACGCCTTTCTCAAAGGCATATTTGACATGATCCGCTTTTTTAATCGTATTACCATAAGAGATACGTGATGGCTCAACACCGCAATCAAGCACACGGTCAAGCTCGTAAATTGAGGCACAGTCAAAGTTTGAACCCAATTCAGCCAGTAGATTGATGACCTGAACAGCAGGACTGGCCTTCATGGCATAATGGATTTTGGCATTAGGAAAAAACCCAACCATCTCATGATACTTGGTCTTAATACGGCTAAGGTCCACCATCAAAAACGGTGTCTCACGACCTTCAGCAGCTTTGGTGAATTTCTGCCAGTTGGCAGGGTCAAAATATTGGTCAATTTTGATCATGGTCATGGTAGGGAACCTTTAGTATAGACAGCACATGTTATAGGGTAAAACGAGTATCATAATATTGTCATCGAGCCATTAGTAACACTTAGCTGATGTGACAATTAGTTTATATGACAATCAATTTATATGATGAATCATTAAGAGTTGGTAGGCTGTGGCTCAGCAGTTTGTTCGCCTTGTTTTTCACGTATTTTGACGACTTTACGTACTTTATCGCGAGCACGAGTCTGTTTTAGACGCGATAAATAATCGACGAATATGACGCCATTTAGGTGATCCATTTCGTGTTGGATACATACCGCGAGTAAGCCTTCTACTTCTTCGTCGATTTTTTCGCCATTCTCATCCAAGGCTTCAATACGTACTTTGTTTGGACGTTCAACGCTATCATAAACCTCAGGAACTGACAAACAACCTTCTTCATACGGCTGCTTCTCTTCTACCAGTGGCGTCACCTTTGGGTTAATAAAAACTCTAGGGCTATCTTTATCTTCTGATAAATCCATGACGATCAGTTGAATATGGCGATCCACTTGGCTGGCAGCCAAACCAATACCTTGAGCGTCATACATCGTCTCAATCATGTCGGTGATTAAGGTTTTTATTTCAGCAGTCACTTCTTTGACAGGCTTGGCAAGTGTGCGCAGGCGTGGATCTGGATAATTTAAGATAGGGAGTAAAGCCATAACGCTTACCTCAATGATAAGGATAAAATAGGGTTGATATTATAAGATAAATGGGGGCAAAAGTAATGTTTATCAATACTTTCCCGCAACTATCACCTCTTCCTGATACCAGATAACGAAGGTGAGGGCTTATCGTATGACAAACGAAAAGGCCTCGCAATCAGCAAGGCCTTCTCTTTATATCGTTATTACTGCATTACAATCAATACTGCGATTGACTATACACCGCGTTTGTTGGTAATCATCTCATATGCAAACAGCAGTATGATTGCACCGATAACTGAGAATATTAGACCAGTGAAACCGCCGTCAGCATTGATACCGACTAGGTTAGCCAGTAAACCACCAACTAAAGCACCGACGATACCCAATACGATAGTCATTATCCAACCCATAGGGTCACTGCCTGGCTTAATAGCTCGTGCCAATAAACCTGCGACCAGTCCTACAATAATCATCCAAATAAAACCCATAGTATTCTCCTAACTTATTATCATTTATAGTAATTTTCTCGTTTTGATAGGTACATTGTAAGCACTGAATCGAAGTAAAGGTAAGCGCGAAATGTTACCAGTGTATGAGCTATGTGAGGAAATCCATTGATTTGCTAATATGAAGATAGGATAAGTAAATGAAAGGTTACAAAGGTAGTAAAGTCGCAAACGTTGGTCGTGATTGATGCTTATTAAAACCAAAAAAAACGTGGCTCGTCGATAACAATGCCACGCTTTCACTTTAATAAAACTATATTCAGCTCAGTTATTTACTATGTAGAGCCGTTAATAGACGCTGATGAATCCCTTCAAAGCCGCCATTAGACATGATGACAATCGCATCACCTGATTGTGCATGTGTGCCGATATATTCAATGATAGCGTCAGTACTAGACAGTACTTGTTGGTCGCCCATATTCGGATTTGCAGCATTAGCGCGTTCGATGACTTCTCTTAAACCCCATTCAAGACCTGTAGGCTCATACCACAGTGTATGGTCAGCGAGTGCAGCAGATTCGGCTAGACTATCTTGATGAATGCCCATTTTCATTGTATTGCTACGTGGTTCGATAATAGCCCAAATACGTCTGTCAGACAGCTTCTTTTTGGCACCATCTAACGTCGTGGTAATAGCGGTTGGATGGTGGGCAAAATCATCGAAGACCAAGATATCATTTACATCACCGATCAGTTCCATACGGCGTTTGATACCAGCAAAAGCAGACAAAGCGGCACAAGCAGTAGAGACGCTGACACCCACATTGTAAGCTGCGGATACCGCAACTAATGCATTATTAACATTATGGATGCCGCTCATTGCCCAATTGACGGTGGCGGCAGAATCAAGGTCTTCGCTGAATCTTACTTTAAATTGGCTACCATCTTCGCTAATAAGCTCAGCTTGCCAGTCGCTATCATTTACAAGGTTGTCAGCGGCGCTCTTATCAACCACTGATGTACGCCAAACAGGTGTCCAAACGCCTTTCGCCAACGTGTCTTCTAAACTGGCGGTCGCTGCTGGCATGATGATTTTGCCAGTGCTTGGAATCATACGCACCATATGATGAAATTGAGTCTGAATTGCGTTGAGATCTGCAAAGATATCAGCATGATCAAATTCAAGATTATTTAGAATGGCGGTACGCGGGCGATAATGCACAAACTTTGAACGCTTATCAAAAAATGCAGAGTCATACTCATCGGCTTCAATGACAAAATAGCCAGTATCTGAGCTATCATCACTCGCCCTTTCTGCGCCCAAATAACTGCTGTGCGCAAAGACTTTTTGTAGACGCTCATCAGTCGTATCGACTAATGGTACACCGCCAATCAAAAACCCAGTATCGATACCAGCATAGTGCAATATCCAAGCGAGCATGGTAGTCGTTGTGGTCTTGCCATGAGTGCCTGCTACGGCTATCACGTGGCGCGATTGCAACACTTCCTCAGATAAAAACTGTGGCCCTGACGTATAGCGTAGTCCTGTGTCCAACATATATTCGATCACGTCCATGCCGCGCTTCATCGCATTACCGACAACGACCAAGTCTGGTGCTGGCTGCAAATGTTCTATCAGGTAGCCTGCTTCAATAGTGACGCCTGCATTTTCTAATTGGGTGGACATAGGCGGATACACATTGGCATCAGAGCCAGTTACGGTGTGCCCAAGTTCTCGCGCTAGTAAGGCCAACGAGCCCATAAAAGTACCACAAATACCAAGAATATGAATGTGCATAGACGTTCCGTATGAGCATAAATTGAAAGAATGAAAACGTAAAGTCGTTTGTAATATCAGCAGAATAAACAGCTGATTATTATAGGTCGAACCCCGCCTACATATTACCCGTACCAAGGACCTTTATTGCAGAATGAGCAAGCAGTCATCAAAGTATCAACAGGGTAAACAGCCACTCATTGTAAAGTAAACACTATTAGATGACCAATAAAAAACGCCTTAAAAGTAGGCGTTGTTTGGTGTATTGGCTTAGGTGTTTATTTATTCGAACTTGTTGATATCTGACGGTCTGCCTACAGTCTTATTTACGTGACAAGGTATAGTCATTATTAGGACTCTTATTTTCGTCCATCAATATAAGATGATTGTCTTGAATACTATAGGTCTCAATCTGTTTTTGTTGGTAGACAATCGTAATCTTATTATTATCTTGACGATAGATGCCAGACTCAAAAAGCGGTGAACGTGGCGTCTCAGGACTATTGTAAATACTGGTCTTGAGTACTGAGCCATCAGCGAATAAGTTCAGTGTGACATCGATATTATCACAAGACGAACAAGGCACCATACCACCATAATCGCCCATTAACGTCGCTTGTAATGCGCTGCTATGTGACTTTGAATCTGTCTGTGTTTGGTAGGTGTTCGACTCATTACTTGGTTGCGCAGCAGCAATAAGTGATTGGCCTTCTGCGTTATCTTGCTCACTATCAGAGCCTTGTAACCCGTCACTATTATCTGACAAGCTATTTGTAAGGTCAGCTGACGCTGAGCCATCAACAGGGATAACTTCATTTACCATACCCTGATCAGTATTAGGCGAAGCATTGTCACAGCTGATAAGGACTACGCAAAAAGGTAGTGCCAGCAAAAAACGGCCATAGCGTCTGATGACAGTCAATGTAATAGAGCAAACAGGCGCAAAATATATCATGGTCACACCAAAAACAGTTTTTAAATAATATTTCTGTAGATTACCCATACTATGAGCAATGTGATTCTATCGTCAAAAATACAAGATAGTGGGAAATATAAGCGTTGAAAGAGCATTATTTGAGGTTTTGTTGCCAAAAGATATGATACGAAGCAGACGGAACATTAGCCAAAAACAAACATCAGAGTAAAAGCTATCTCAGTCATATCAACCAATGAGAAAAAAAATAAGCAGGGTCAAGATACCAAAGATTGAAGATATCTCTGTAGAATTTTTGTTATGGGGGGCTTAAAGGGGAGTGTTGTTTAAGGAATGAAAGCTTTGGATAAGAAAGCGTAGTAGAGGTGGTTATCAGGTCAGCAGAGCTTAGTGGTAAAGCAGTTTTCATCTAAATAGATATCGAGTCATATTGCCTGCATATCTATCTAGATGAACGATGGTAGCGTAAAAAAGTATGGAATTTACGTACTTGTTAAGCAGTTATTAAGCGGTGTGGCTAGGGGTGACAGGTCGTAAGATACGCCATAATATCAGCACATGTACCAATAACAGCACGCTAAATAGAATCAAAGACTGCTCAGGGATACTTAATCCTATAAAGGTCCAAGCAATTTCAGCACATTCACCAGAGCCTGCAAAAACTTCTTTGAATACTTGCAACACAGGTAGGGTGTCTATCCAATAATTTAGACCTGGGCCACAAGATGGAACTAAATCGGCAGGTAAGTGCTGTAACCAGACATGGCGTACTGCGACTGCTGTAGACCAGCCAATGCCTATCAAGCTACCCAGCCACAATAGCAGTCTCATGCCTTTAGACTTGGGATTAAATACTGCCGATATCAGAGCAAAACTGCCCATGACAATTAGGCCAACACGTTGAAAAATACAAAGTGGGCACGGTAAAAGCCCCAAATGACGCTGTAGAAAAAACAGCGCAAAACTCATACCGATGACGGTCATAATGACCAAAAACACTTGCAAAGAGCGGTAGGTGGCTAGCTTTAGCATTGGGCAGTTACTCTTATAAAATAGTCAGCTATAAATGTTAAATGGTAATCAGAACTTAGCGGTACTGTTGCAAAAATTCCATAAAATCTTCTGTTTCTGCTTTTTCGATATCTGCTTGCTGCAGTATCGATTTTTCTGCCAGCACTTCATACTTAGCTTGAGTGTTTGGACTAAGCGTTTGCTGCAATAACGAATTGCGATGCTGCTGCGCCAAAGTAAAGCCAAGCTGCCATAGGCTGCCCAAACGCTGACTATCAGAATTGACTTGTGCTGAGATGGTTGACTCAGAGTGTCCTGCTTTGCCTTGCATTAACGCAACTGCTGCACGGTAATCATTGCCGCCATAATGAGCATCAAGTAATGCGGCAAGTGGCTGCATACGCTCTAGGTGTGTCAGCATCCAGCTCTCAAGCAATTGCTCCTCGCCGTTATTGATGATGTGTAGATCATCACGGCGACCCTCGTTTACCACACGTTCAAGGTTGATAGCCAGTGCTTCTTCTTCCTCAGGTAGCAAGTCAGGAGAGTCATTGAACAGGCAATACAGTGCCATGACTTCTAAGAAGCAGGCACTAGACAGACGAATACCGACATCACTATAAGGGTCAAGATCAATGGCGCGGAACTCAACATAAGCGATACCACGACGTTCAAGCGCTTCAGTTGGCGTCTCGCCACTCATCGCAATTTGTTTGGGACGGATAGGGCTATAGTATTCATTTTCTATTTGCAAAATATGATTATTGATCTGAATAGGGTTGCCCTCAGCATCCTCTAATCCAAGCTTGGCGAAGCTCTCATGCGGCGTTTGAATCGCACGGCGCAATCCTTCTACATATTCTGGCAAGTAGTTATAACGAATATCGAGCTGCTCTTGCACACTATTGGTATAGCCAAGCTTGCCCATACGTAGGCTAGTAGCAGTCGGCTTATAATAGGTTGAGTTGTTTAGCAGTTCTAAATCATGCTCGCGACCCGCTAAGAAACAAGGACAAACGCTTGGACTGGCACCCAATAGATAGAGAACCAGACTGGTTAGTCGCTTGAAGTTACGGATAAGCCCAAGGTATTTTTCATTTTTGAATTCTGTGGGCGTTTGGTCTTGCGCGGTAGGTGTTTGCGCTTGCCAGACGTCAAAGAGTCCGTCACCGAAAGACAAGTTATAATGCAAACCAGCAATCGTCTGCATACGGCGACCATAACGAATGCCCAAACCACTACGATATAACGTCTTGAGCTTACCAGTATTAGAGCTACCATAATCAGCTAATGGGATGTCTTCATCTTTTGATGACAGCATGCAAGGCATCGACAGTGGCCACATCAGCTCACCTTCAGGCATGGCTTGATAGACCAGTACGTGCAACTGACGCAGCATGTTTAGCGTTTCTTTTGGTGAAGTCTTGGGGTCAGTAATGAGCTCAAGTAGGCTTTCTGAATAGTCAGTAGTGATAAATGGATGGGTGAGTTTTGATCCAAGTTTGGCTGGGTGTGGTGTTTGAGCCAGATATCCGTCAGGTCTAACGCGCAGACCTTCTTTTTCGATACCGCGTAACATGCCCGTTAAATGCTTGCTGTCAAACCAGTTAGGGATTTCAAAGTTCACAAAGCTACTCGCAAAATTACTCATAATAGTCATCTATTGTTATTTATTATGGAGGATCAAAACACGACTAGCGTTCGACCATAAAAGAGGTAAATATTGGATTAAGAATTCCGTCAGTTTAGCTCAAAGCTGCCTTGAAAACCACGGACGATTACAAATACGATAAGCTTTACAATGGCTTATCTGTCTGAATGTCAGCGGATATTTAAGCCACACTGGTTTTTGAATAACGTGTCATTTATGCACTATAAAACCAAGTGAATAAAAAGCACCTACCTAGCAGATAGATGCTTTTAATAGATGACGTCAAGCTACTTATCATCGCTATAGCCAATAACTAGGGCATCTGAATGAACACTCACGGATACCGCTAATTTAGATTGAGAATGAAGAGCCACAGCCACAAGTAGTCGTTGCGTTCGGGTTGGTCACGATAAAGCGTGCGCCTTCTAACCCTTCAGTGTAGTCAACAGTAGAACCTTGCAAATACTGGTAGCTTAGTGAGTCTACCACTAAGGTCACATCTTCATTGTCAAAGTTGGCATCATCTTCATTCAACTCATTGGCAAAATTAAAGCCATAAGAGAAACCTGAGCAGCCACCGCCAGTCACATAGACGCGTAGCATAAGGTCGCTATCACCTTCTTCTTCACGTAGGCGACGTACTTTTTGTGCGGCACTATCGGTTAGGCTTAGTACCGTTGGATCTACTGGCTGGCTCGAGCTTGGACTAAATTGGTTGGCTGATTCGTTCATATCTACCTCAGTTGCTAGGATCAAATGCGGTCGTCGTCCTGTTTGGGTTTGCAATGAAATGGTTGCAAATAAAGATACGCACGGCGTTTGATTTAATTGGGTGCTGTTATTAGGATAAAGCTATTGGAGCAATATAAGCTGTTTGTGCCATCCAAACGCTTGGGCATACAGTCGGCACTTATCTTTTAGCATTATATCATAATGGGGGTCGCGAATCGTTTGTCAAGAGTGACGCTGCTAATCGAATTTATCGCATTCAACATAAGCCTTTGTGACCCTGATAATTGCTTATAAGGCGAAAGGCTTTTTACCTCAATAAATACTTAGTTTTGAAATAGTTATTTAATCGTTTGCCTATCGGGCAAGCGTTTGAAATAATAGCCGCCAGTTAGCATGCCAGATGTGTGTTTTTATTGCCTTATTTTTATATTACTGTTGAGATGAAGAAATTATATGATCGAATTTAAAGACGTTGGTGTTCGCCGTGATGGTCGTGAATTGTTTGCAGGTGCAAGCTTCCAGCTACATCCGGGTCACAAGGTTGGCTTAACAGGCAATAACGGCACAGGCAAATCTACTTTGTTCGCTTTATTACTCACGCGAATGGGTAAGGGCGATACTGAAGTTACCCTTGATAAGGGCGAAGTGAGTATTCCTGATAGCTGGCATGTGGCGCATATGGCGCAGGAAGTTGGTGCGACTAAGCAGACGGCCATTGATTATGTATTAAGTGGTGATGAGCAGTGGTATGAGATTAATGCTTCATTGAATGATTTGAGCAGCGTCAGTGATGAGCAGATTGGCATATTGCATCAGCAGTTTGATGAAATTGATGGCTATCGTACGCCAACTAAAGCCGCGCAAATTATGGCGGGCTTGGGTTTCAATACCAATCAGCATGAGCTACCAGTAGAAGGTTTTTCGGGTGGTTGGCGTATGCGCTTAAACCTTGCCAAAACTTTGATGAGCCGTGCGGATCTTATGTTACTCGATGAGCCAACCAACCATTTGGATTTGGATGCGATCCTTTGGCTAGAGACTTGGATCAATGCTTTTATGGGTCTCGTGATTGTCATCTCGCATGACCAAGCATTTTTGGATGCGACGGTCGGTCATATTTTGCATGTCGAACAACAAAAAATCACCCTTTATACCGGTAACTATCAGCAGTTCATTCGCACGCGTCATGAGCGTATGGCACAACAGCAGCAAGCGTTTGAGAAGCAAGAAGCGACCAAGGCACATTTGGATGACTTTATTCGTCGTTTCCGTGCCAAAGCCAGTAAAGCCAAACAGGCCCAGAGCCGTATCAAGCAGCTTGAGCGTATGGCGGAGCTGTCGCCAATGATGGCGGACAACCCGTTCTCGTTCCGTTTTTATGAGCCAGCCAATATGAGCTCACCGCTGATTGAGCTGACGAAAGCGGATATTGGTTATAGCGACGTACCACTGCTGCATAATGCCAATGTACAGGTGACGCCAGATACGCGTCTTGGCTTGCTGGGTATGAATGGTGCAGGTAAATCTACACTGATTAAGGCGTTGGTTGGCGAGCTTGGTGTATTAACAGGCACGTATCGTATGTCTGATACACTGAAACTGGGCTATTTTAACCAGCATCAAATGGACATCTTAGATGCCAAGGCAACACCGATAGAGATGCTGCGTCGTCTAGCAGGCAAAACGTCTGATGCGATGCTACGTTCATTCTTAGGCAGCTTTGACTTCCGTGGTGATCGTATTGACACCCCAAGCGAGCTGTTCTCAGGTGGTGAACGTGCACGTTTGACGCTAGCATTAATTGTCTGGCAGCGCCCGAACGTTCTAGTGCTTGATGAGCCAACCAACCATTTAGACTTACAGATGCGTCAAGCATTGACCATCGCGCTACAAGGCTTCGAAGGGGCAGTGGTCTTGGTCTCGCATGATCGTGAATTGATTGCTAACGTTTGTGATGAGCTGTATTTGGTACATGACGGTATTATCGAAGAGTTCGATGGCGACATCAGCGACTATGGTAAATGGTTGGCAGAAAAGCGCAAGCAAGAGAATTCATCAGATAAAAACACTGGTAAGAAAAAAAGTAAAAAAGAGAGCAAGAAGTTTGTTTCACGTGAAACAAATATCAGTCAAGTGAACAGTCAAGCATCTGATACTTCATCAAAAAGCAAAGCTACTGAGCCTGCACTAAGTAAAGAAGAGCAGCGTAAGTTAGCGGCTGAACAACGCAAACTTACTGCTCCTATTCGCCGTGAGATAGAAGACACAGAAAAGCTATTGGCTAAAATTGATGGACAGCTTGCGACGCTTGAAGAGAAGCTTGCGGATACCACATTGTATGAAGAGAGTCGTAAGTCTGATTTGCTTGTTTTGCTCAATGAGCAAACAGCACTACAACAGCAGCATAGTAATAACGAAGAGAAACTATTGCTATCAATGACGACGTTAGAGGAAATAGAATCTGCTGCCAAGTAGAGAGGGTTATATAGAGAACTGCAATCAGAAGGTTTAAGTGTTTGTTCAGCAGTTTTTAGATTATATAAGCAGGCATAAAAAAGGGAGAGCTAACGCTCTCCCTTTTTATTACATTATTCCTTACGGTATTTACCATCACCATAAGAGAGTATTTCCATTGTCGTCGTGCACAATTGACAGTTTATTTGACCAGCAGCGGCTTTTGATAAATCAAGAATACGGCCTCGAATAAAAGGTCCTCTATCAGTGATTTTTACGATTACGCTCTGCTTTGTCTTTTGGTTGGTTACTTGTACCTTCGTGCCGAACGGTAACGTGCGATGCGCAGCGGTCAATGAGTTCATGTTGAAGATACTACCACTAGCCGTACGTTTCCCATGAAACTTGCTGCCATAATAGCTGGTGTTGCCAGCGAAAACAGTGGTACTAAGCAGTAGTGATAAAGTGATAACTAAAGACTTGATTAAATAAGACATTTAATACCTTTAAGCAATTTATAAGATAGACAGATACTCTTGCCTACGTTATCTATACTCCCTATGAGTATGAATAATAGGGGGATTTTACAAGAAGGAGCTTGTCATATTATTACTGTCATGTAAAAAAACTCATAGGGTCAAATGCCTGTTTTTTAAGGGAAAAAGACATTTTTTGGAATAAGTAATAAGATAATGAGTTCTAAAAATGGTCTTATAGAGATTGATTCTTATAAAGAGCTCAACAAAATACTGGAGAGCTAGCAACACGACATAGATAGGTAATATATAAAGGCTGAAACTGTTCATATAGTACAATTAACGTCCAATAAGCCTAATCAAAAATATCGAAACTAATGTAAAAAAACCTTGCTATATTCTTACTATTTTGTACAATGCGAAAGGTTAAACAATATTCTGGAATATCTATCAAAAATACTCAAAATAAATTTGATTGTATTACTGGATAACCTATCTTTTATCATCCTTTAAGGAAGTTTTATGTTGAAAAAAATTGTATTTGCTTCAGTTGTCGCCGCAATGATTCCGTTTAGCACAGCGAATGCTGACCTTGGTTCTAACTTTAAGACAGCAGATACCGGCCGTACTATCGAACAGATTTATAAGCAATGTGGTATCGGTGGCGCTTTGTTCGGTAACTCAAGCCCTATCCTTGCTATTATCTCTAACGTGACTTGGGATTTAGGTACAACAGCGGCTACTTCTGATTCTATGTCTCCTGCCACTTGCCAAGGTGGTAATGTTAGAGCTGCTGTCTTGATCAAAGAAGCATTCCCAAGTGTAGAAAAAGACTTAGCTTCAGGCCAAGGCGCTCATTTATCAGCACTACAGAGTGTTGCCAACTGTGATTCAGCTGCTAGCGTACGTGCACAATATGGTCAATATGCTCAAACTTCTGCCTATCGTACTGCTACGCAAGATCAAAATGCAGAAGCGCTATTTGGTATCGTTAAGCAAAACTGTGCTATCTAAAGATTAAAAGTATTAGGTATTCAGCTGTTATTTGAATGCGGAAGCTTTTGATTATTTTATGATGAAAACACGTAAGCCTAGCGCTTACGTGTTTTTTATTGCTCATGTATTTAGGGTGTCTGGATAGAATGCAAAAATTATTTTTATGGGTAGCTTGTTTTGCGGCAACGACTGCTGGTGCGGCAGAGGTTGATGAGTTAAATGCTTATACGCCAAAGCCAATAATGATGGACAAAGAAGATAAGATTGCTTCTAACACTGATACGGCTATTGAAGCGCATTTAGCTATCAGCGAACTGGATAGTTTGCCAAGTGTTGAGCAGAGCATACAACCACTGGCAGAAGAGCAAGTACAAGAGCAAAAACCAAGTGCCAATAAAAATATTGTTATCGACCCCTTAATTCTAAAGTCATTGGCGAAGCATCCTCAGTGGCAGCATTTATTATTTTATAAAAATGGTAAGGCGGAAGTTATCTCGCCAGATTTTTATTTAACCAACCCCAAGCCACGTTCGAAACGCAATTTTGATCCTTATGCAGAGCTCTTGGCAACGATAGAGCAAAGTAACGATGAAAGCGTCGTCTGTAAATATCCGGCCAGATATTTATGGCTCACTCATCACTTACCTGAATTGAATGTCGATCTTAAAAATTGCTCACAATTACCAGATCCCAATCAGGAAATAAGCCTGATTTTGGTGAGCAATTACCTAAAAAATCCAGCCTCTTCATTTGGTCATGTACTGGTCAAGACCAATATGCCTATCGATGATTCAGACTCTACGGAACAGGATGTTAGAGAGCTTTCTAGCGAGGATTTGCTTAATAGCTCATACAATTTTGGTGCTCGCATTCCAGCAAATGAAAATGGTGCTATGTACGCTATTAAAGGGCTTTTTGGGCTTTATGATGCGGGGTTTTCGGAGACGGAATTCTTTAAACAAGATGCGGTATACTCTAAGAATGAGCAACGAGATATGTGGGAGTATGTGCTCAATCTTGATACATTCGATACGCAATTATTGAACTACCATTTATACGAAGCAAAATCCGCTCGTTTTGACTATTACTTCATCAAGCAAAACTGTGGTTATCGTTCAGGCGAGATACTTGAGCTGATAAGCGATGTAAAAACGACTGAGCGAATAGGCCCTTGGTATGCGCCAGATTATGTGTTCGATCAGTTATTAGAGCATGAAGGCGAAACTGAGTCTGAGTCACTCGTATCTTCGGTACGTTATTTGCCGTCTGAGCAAACGCAGCTGCGTGAGAAGTTTGTACAGCTCTCAAAGCCAATACAAGACATCATAAATGCTGTCATTCGTACAGAAGACACTGCGCCGCTTGCTACGTTGGATGAAGAGAGCAAAGCACTGGCGCTTGATTTCTTGATTTTGCATCGTACTTATAAAATATCACAAGACAACACACCGAAGCAGCAAGCCTTTAAAAGCGTGCTGCTCAGTCAGCGTTTTACACTACCAGCCAGCAATGGTTTGGCTCAACTGCCTGTCCCGAATAAAGCGTCTCCAGCATTGAGCAACAAAACCACGCAGACCAAAATCGTTTTATCTGATGAGATGGCAGAAGTTAGTTTATCACTATTTGTAAAAGACCCACTCAACGCCTATACGGATATTGATAAACGTTTTGAAGCGGTCAAGGCTTCATTGGGCTATAATTTTGATGAGCGTCAATGGACGTTAACGGATTTTGTATTTTTAGACATGCAACAGATTGAAGATCTTAGACAACCGTTATCAGGTGAGCCTAAACTGTCTTGGCAACTAAAAACAGGCGCTCGTACCGATTGGTTTACGGGTAACCACCATAGCCCTTATGCGCAATCGGGCATTGGTGCAGGTGCCAAATTTGGCAAGCACTTACTTGGCTATGGTATGGTCAATGCGACTGTCCATGACCAAGACAAACACGCAGATGTTGGTATTGAGCTTGGTTTACGTGCAAAACGTGATGGTCGAAGTGCTGAGTTATCTTACATTGCTTCCAAACGAGAAGGGCGTAATGCCATTGATTTGACCAAACTCACAGTACGCCAACAGTTATCGAAGAATAACGATGCCAGACTGATAGTGACGTACTCTGACACAGTAACGGCTGATAATGATGTGATATTAGACGACTCAGATACGTTGAATGCTGCAATAGCTTGGCATCATTATTGGTAATATTTATATGACCGTCTTTATTTATTATTGCTATTATAATTAGGTCATAGCCACAACTTGATATGTCGCAGTCAAATAAGCTGTCACACTATACCGTTTAAAATTGGCATACCAGTATCATCAACATGCTTTTATTTTGAGGACTAATAACATGGCAGAGAAAAACTACTATGACATTTTAGGGGTCAAAAAAGACGCCTCAGACGCCGATATCAAAAAAAAATACCGTAAGCTCGTTCGTCAATATCACCCTGATGTCAGCGATCATCCAGATGCTGATAACAAGATTGCGGAGATTAATAATGCCTACGAGACCATCAGAGACAAAGACAAACGTGCTGAATATGATGCCATGTTAGACAATCCTTTTGCAGGTCAAGCTGGTGCCGGCGGCTTCGGTGGTCAATCTACAAGTGGTGGTCAGGGCGGATTCCGTTGGGAAGATGTCAAAGACCAGTTCGGTGATGGTGAAGCCTATGGTGATGGTGGTTTTCGCTTCGATGATATTTTTTCAGCATTTGGTCATGGCGCGCGTGGCTCGACTAATGGTCAAGCTGGTGGCCAATCACAACGTGGCGGCTTTGGGTCGCAAGATAGCAAAGGTCAAGACCAACATGCAGAGATTACGGTTGATTTGGCCTCGGTCTATAATGGTGACGACTACAGTATCAAATTAAACGTACCTGTTCGTCAGACCAATGGCAGCGTAGATTATGATAATAAGACGCTCAAAATTAAAATTCCTAAAGGCATCACTGATGGCAAGCAGATTCGTCTAGCAGGACAGGGTGCTGCGGGTGCTGGTCGTGGTAAAAATGGTGATTTATTTCTAAAAGTCAAAATCTTGCATGCAGACAATATCCGGATAGAAGGTGCTGATGTCTATCAGACTGTCAATATAGCGCCATGGGAAGCGGCTTTGGGTGAGAAAATAACTGTCAGTACGCCTGCAGGCAAACTTGGTGTGACCATTCCTAAAAACAGTAAGTCTGGCAGCAATCTACGACTGAAAGGTAAGGGCATTCCAGCCAAGCAAGTGGGGGATTTATATTTAACCCTGAATATTATTAATCCTGATATCAATACTGAGGCTGCGAGCCAAGCTTATGAGCAATTAAAACAAGCCTTTGCCGAGACGAGTATAGAACGTTAATGGCAATGGAAATGCTTAGTAACAGTGCTTAATAACAGTCAGAAACCACTGCAACAGAGATGAAGACCATACGATAACGATGAAATAAAGCGCAAACGAGGATAATAGCTATGAAACACTCGCCTGAATTGACCGATATTATCATGAGCTTAGATGAGCTAGTATCTGCCTGTGGCCAAGAGCGCCAATGGGTCATCGAATTGATTGAAGAAAATATTATTGAATATGATGTGCCAGAGCGTGAGCAGTTTACTGGTTATCAGCTGACGACCGTGCGCCGTGCCTCACGACTTAGCCGCGACTTTGAAGCCAGTGTCCCTGCAATTGGTCTGATACTCGAGCTGTTAGATGAGGTGGAGCAGTTACGCCAATTAAAACGCCAACTAGACCTGCAAGCACCAGTGATTGAAGTGGATATTGAGGTGAAATAATTAGTGGTAAAAATTACTCCTATTAGAAAACTCGATTTCTTTCTTGCTGTAAATTTATTTGTTGTGAGTGGTGTGCTAATGACGGCATATCCTGATATGAGCTTTCCCAAGGAAAACGAGCTAAATTATTATTCTGGCAAGCTAGATGTTTTGAGAGTAAGGCCTGATCCTGACTCAAAGTCGATGCACCAATATTTGGCTTTTTATGATAAAAAGACTAAAACAATACTGGAGTTTTCCTGCGCATATTCACAAGCATTTTTTGGTACATCTGACCGCAGTTGTGGTTCAAATGAAGATTTTGAGCCCTATATTGGTCAGATGGCCACTGTTGGATGGTATGAACAAGACGGTTTTCCAAGTTGGTCCAATAACAGGCTGCAGGTGGTCACTTTAGAGTCAGAAGATAAAGTTATACGTAGTTATGACGACACTGTGGCAATACTTGAGAGTGATAAAAAACGATTAAGATATTTCATGCTGTTTATTTCATTAGCGTCTATATTTGTGTACTGGTCTTTTGGTAAGCTGCCACGACACTAATAAATAATAGCCAATAAAAAAGGGCCTCAATGATAAATTGGGCCCTTTTTTATTTTTAGTTTCTCTATTTATAGCGTTTTATTTTCTATAAATTAACGAGAATACGTCGGATCAGCTGCTGCTGTGAATAGTACATCCGTTGACGAGTTCAGCGCTGTTTCTGCCGAGTCTTGTATCACCCCGATGATAAAGCCAATCGCAACTACTTGCATAGCGATGTCGTTTGGAATGTTGAATAAGCTAGCAGCTAGTGGAATCAGTAGCAATGAACCACCGGCGACACCAGAGGCTCCGCAAGCACTGATGGTTGCGACCAGACTCAGTAGAAGTGCTGAAGCAAAGCTCACTTCGATACCTAAAGTATGTGCTGCTGCAAGCGTTAAGACGTTAATCGTAATCGCTGCACCTGCCATATTAATAGTAGCACCGAGTGGAATAGTCACAGAATAAGTATCTTCGTGCAGGCCCAGTTTGCGCGCAAGGTTCATGTTAACGGGAATGTTGGCCGCTGAACTGCGAGTGAAGAAAGCCGTAATCCCTGATTCACGTAGGCATCTGAATACGAGCGGATAAGGGTTTTTGCCCGTTTTGACCAGCACGATAACTGGATTTGCAACTAGAGCGATAAATAACATACAACCGATAAGTACCATCAAGATACGTGCATAACCTGCCAAAGAAGCAAAGCCTGTTTCAGCGACAGTGTTTGCAACCAAGCCTAAGATACCGAAAGGTGCTAGAGCAATGATCCATTTGACCACTTGCGAGATTGCATCAGAAAAGTCACTGACCACTGTTCGTGCAGTATCACTGGCTTGACGTAGTGCAAAACCAATGATGATGGCCCATGCCAGAATACCAATATAATTGGCTTCAGCAATAGCATTGATAGGATTGGCCACCAAGTTCATCAGTAAGTTGGTTAATACGGCTTCTAAGTTGGCTGGTGGTACTTGCTCAATCGTCGCATTTATCAAAACTAAGTTCGTCGGGAATAAAAAGCTGGCACCTACCGCGGTCAGTGCAGCCAAAAAAGTGCCGAACATATACATGATAAGTACGGGTTTGACATAAACTTTGTTGCCGCTACGGTGTTTGCTGATAGCAGCCATGACCAAAACAAATACCAGTATCGGAGCAACGGCTTTTAGCGCGCCTACAAACAGCGTGCCCAATAATCCCAATGCAATACCGATTCCTGGTGCTAGCCAACCAATCAACACCCCTAAAATTAAACCAATAATAATGAGCGGCACTAGCCCTATACGCTGGTACATCGCAATTAGTGAACGCATCTATACATCCTCGATTTAGTCAATATTCCAAATTATTTATAAATGGTTATCGCGTTAATCTTGCTTAAAATAAGCAGTTTCCGCTCGGTTGCTTTGTCGCCATTTTGAAATAATTCGACTGTAAATAAGACGTTTATAGTGAAAACAGAAAATTAATCGAAGGATGGTAGCATTTTTTAAGATAAGCGCCTACCTTTACCACGAACCGGCATAGGCGGGTAAGCTGAAGGTAGAGACTTAATATGAGAAAATTGGCAAATATTCTCTGATGAGAAATCGTGATTTTTCGTGAGAAATTGAAGAAAAGTTATGAAGCAGGATGCAACTTAAACTTTGAAATGAGTTAGCTCATAGCCTAATTGTTGATAGGTTTTATACTTATTACGACCTTCTTCAACACTGGTCGCATCAGGTTTTATCAGCTCAAGCACTCGAGTTGGTTGGGCATTACTGGTCGCTGCCATAAAGGTATTCACGGGACGTATCGTAGTATTGAGCACGATTCCCTTGAAGTCGGCTGGCATATGGTTGCCAAGTAGGACAGGTGCTAGCGATTCGTTATTAGTATGTGCAGTAGCAGTATCCACATCAGTGCCTTCAGTATCAGTACCTTGCGCACCCGTATCCAAAAGGCATTGATGTGGTATAAAGCTCGTGGCCTCTTGTGCCCATAGCGCTTCATCAAGCGACGACAGTAACGCATCATCTTCGATAAGAATCAGCAGTGACTGCGTGCTTTTATTGAGCGCCGTTTGGGTCAATTGACAAATAAAGCCCAAGAAATCTTGGGCTTTACTCTCGCTTAAAACATAAAAACTGATCTTCATAGAATTGTTTTCATAAAGTGATTTTCATCAAATAGTTTTCATAAGTTGACTGTCATTGATTGACTAGACCATATCTGCGCTATTTTTTAGATATTGCATAAATAGTGGTACTGGACGACCAGTTGCAGCTTTGTCTTTACCTGAGTTCCATGCCGTGCCAGCGATGTCTAAATGCGCCCATGCTTGACCTTCTTCTACAAAGCGAGACAAGAAGCACGCAGCAGTGACAGCACCTGCACCTTTACCACCGATGTTTTGCAAATCAGCGATAGGTGATTCAAGCTGCGCTTGATATTCGTCATCTAACGGCATATGCCAAATGAGATCGCCTGATAAGTTACTAGCATTTTCTAAGTCAAACAATACGTCTTCGTCATTACTAAAGACGGCCGAGCGAACACTACCAAGTGCAACCACACAAGCGCCGGTCAAGGTTGCAACATCAATAATTGCTTTTGGCTGATAACGCTGTACGTAGCATAAAGTATCTGCCAATACTAAGCGACCTTCGGCATCAGTATTCAAGATTTCAACCGATAGACCATTCATTGCCTTGACGATATCGCCTGGACGCGTCGCATCACCTGATGGCATGTTTTCAGCACAGGCTAGTGCGCCGACTACATTGATTGGTAGACGCGCTTCACACAATGCTTTGATGGTACCTAATACTGAAGCCGAACCACCCATGTCAAATTTCATCTCATCCATCGCCGCACCTGGCTTGATAGAGATACCACCTGAATCAAA
Organism: Psychrobacter sp. SZ93C1; assembly: GCF_015864635.1. Taxonomy (NCBI): domain Bacteria; kingdom Pseudomonadati; phylum Pseudomonadota; class Gammaproteobacteria; order Moraxellales; family Moraxellaceae; genus Psychrobacter; species Psychrobacter sp. SZ93C1. The sequence continues at coordinate 140,627 of NZ_JADYWY010000001.1, forward strand.
GGTCACGCCTTTGCCGACCAATACGATAGGAGCATCATCATTTATTGCTTGCACATTTGCATCGTTGGTTTTAGCCGCTTTCTTGGTTGGCAGTTTATCAGCCAAGGCTTTTAGACCGCCGCTGACTTTAGCACTGCTAGTCGTTGCTTTGGTAGAGCCAGCATCACTACTGAAGTTAGACTTACCGCGGTACTCCATGAGTACGAGCTTGCCTTCTTTGGTAGAGCCTTGCGCGACTGCTAAGAAGCAATGCATACCTAGCTCTGACATTTCATCTTCGCCCAGTACCTTAACGGTTAGTAGGTCAGGATAGGTCGCTGCAAGTTCTTGGGCTTTTTCTGCCATGTAAGCCGGGAAGCAAATGTTACCTGGTTCATTGGCTACATCGCGAGTCAGGCTTTGACCTGCAAATACTGACTGTGCAAATGCTAACGCAGGCTGTAAAGCAGCATCAGCAACTAGGTAGATATCAGTTAATATAGGCGTCGCTTGCTCAGATTTATATTTATCAAAGCGGTAGCTCGCAGCCAACAGATTAAGCGCAAATTGACCGAAGTGATTTTCTTCTAGTGCATCACCCAACGCGACAGTGATAGAAGACACACGCTTTTGCGTGCTGCTATAAATAGTGTTGGCAATTTTTTGCAGGACAGTGTTGTTAAACTTATCCGTATTACCCACACCGACCAATAACAGTTGTACAGGGTTTTGCTTGGTGGTTTTTTTGTCGCCTGCCAATGCGTAGTCAACAACCGTTTCACCAGCCTTACCTTTAAAGTGTGACACGTCAATCAATTGTTCAATACGTGCAGTGTAATCAGTCAGAGCAGATTCAGCCAAGATGTTTTTCTTGTCATCGATTAAAACAACCAGACAAGCTTCATCTTTGCTCTTTGCTTCTTTTTTTAGAATTTTTTGTGTATGAGTCTTTGGTAGGTGCTGAGATAATTTAATATTCATATAGTTATCCTTATTAGAGTTATGAAAATTGCAGGATTTGTGTGATTGCTTATACCTGTCAGATTATTAGATTATTTGGTCTATCGAGCAACCACAATAGTGTAGCATATTGCGATGACAGTGCGCAGTTAGCAAGTCTTGGGTAATGAGTTTGAACCATTCTGCTGTACCAATTTACACAATCATTTAATACTGTATGAATGGTTTATGGTGAGTAATATTAAGTGAAATAGTTAACTAGGGCATGTCCTCATTTCAAAAATGGAGATAAAAATGAGATAAATTGCCGTCAAACGAGAAAAATAGTGTAGATAATATCGAGATATTAACCAACTATTTGACGCTGTTTGGCAAAATTTAGCCATTTTTAGCCCAGTTAGATGACTATCGCTTGAGTTGAGGATATGCCCTAACCGTTAACCAATTCGTCCGTTGTTACTAATGCGCTAAATCTATCTTGTAGTGCTGCCATGGCGGTGTCATGCATGACATCGGCACTTATCGTTTCTTTTGTGGCACTAGGTAGGTCACGAGTGGCACAGGCGTCATGGCACACAAAATTTTGAAAACCCAAATCAAATGCAGCGCGGGCGGTTGAGCTGACACACATATGGCTCATAAAGCCAGCAAAGATAATTTGCTTTTTTTGTGCCGCTGTAATAAGTGCTTGAAGCTGGGTGTCGTGAAAAGAATTGGGATGCTTTTTGGCAATTACCGTTTCGCCATCATGCGGCTTTAATAGCTCGACAATCTCGATGTTGGGTGACAATGGATCGAAGACATTACCATTCTCCGGGCCGTGATGCATGATATGAAAGACAGGGATATCTTGCTGACGGGCTTTATCAAGCAGTAAGCGCGCGTTTGCGATGGCTTTGGTGCCAGCTTGCCCTAATGGCATAGCACCATCGACATATTCGTTTTGATAATCGATAAGGACAATAGCGCAATTGGACCAATCAAGCGTATCGAATGAGCCACCAGCGAGCTCAAGTAGGGTAGAGGGTGTAGACGTGGTTTTATTCATTAGTTGTGTTTCTCCGTATGGCATAAACATATTTTTTGAATATTCAACAGATGTCATTCAGTCTAGCAATTAATCTTAGTCATCCGCGTGACATGATACGAATGACAAACAAACCTTTATAAAATAAATAAAGCAAAAATGCCACAACAGAAGCATGGTCAACTCAAACGTTGCTACAAGCCTAACTGTTAATATGACTAATAACGAATATATATTTCATTTACTGCTTTATGGTCTATCATCTATTGAATGGGGATGGGCTGTTAGCAATAGGAATGTAATGTTTCCAAACACATTTCACCGCCATTTTTAGGCAAAACATGCTAGCATTAGCGGTTATCTTTATCGCCAGTATTTATAGGGTGTCACTAACAAGTGACGCTGTTATCTTTATACCTGCTTAAGTCTTTCACTAAGCGGTGCTGTCCCTATAATACTCAATTATCGCGCTTGAATTTGTCAGTACTCTGTCAATAATTGTGTAATTAATGAGTGCGAATACCAACCCTTTTAAGAGTGCCTATTGTGATATTACGCCGCTACATGACCCAACAAGTTGCCTCAACCACTGCTCTGGTATTGGGGTTTTTAGTGGTGATGATGCTCGGTGGTCGTTTGATACGTTACTTTGGCATTGCAGCAGAAGGTAACCTGGACATAAGCTTATTATTTACCATCATTGGTTATAATTTGCCGTATTTTTTAGAGTTGATTCTACCTTTAGCTTTTTTTATCGCGCTAATGCTAGTGTTTGGACGCTTGTACGTCGATCAAGAGATGGCAGTCATCAATGCCAGTGGCGTCTCGCGCGGTAAGCTTGCCCGCTTGATAACACCTTTGATATTGGCACTGTTCGTCGGTGAAGCCGCGCTTTCAATTGTCGGAAAACCGTGGGGCGTACGCTCTTCTGAGAGTGTTTGGCAGCAGCAAGCGTTGACCAGTGCTTTTGATTTGATACGTCCAAATGAATTTATCAGTAGTGGCAATTATCATTTGTATGTGGGCAGCTTGAGTGATGATAAAAAACAATTACAGAATGTGATATTGATTCAGTCTGAACCTGAAGCAAAGGGTAGTGCGGCTAAAAATGCAGCGGTTGATACCAGTAACAGTATCGACCCAGAAACGGCAGAATCATTAGATATACCAGACCTACCAGCCGCTGTTATCAATGCTAATATTAGCAAAGACACCATCACACTCGCCAATCGTGCTGAGCAAGTAGACACGGGAGATAGCGGCGTGACCCAGTTGGATTTATTCCAAGGTCGCCGTTATGAAGTTGGTGCAGGCAGTCTAAAATACAATCAAGTGGGCTTTGATCGTTATCGCATCACGTTGACGGAATCATCCAAAGAAGCGGTAACCGAAGACAATATCGAAACGCAAGAGATAGGCCCATTATGGCAGGCGGCGACTGGTAGCGGGCAAGTGGGCAATACCAATGCACTACGAGCAGCACAAGGTGAGCTTGGGTATCGTTTTGCCTTACCGTGGCTAATGATTATCGCGCCTATGCTGGCCGTACCACTCGCGCAAGTACGTCCGCGTCAAGGTCGCTGGTTACGTCTGTTCCCCTCTATTTTATTATTTGTCAGCTGTGCACTGGGTATTATTTCACTCAAAAATGCCGTGAGTAAAGGCAGTGTGAGTGTGTGGGCTAATGCATGGTTGGTGCTTGGGTTTATGGCACTAGCGCTTTATATGAACTGGGGCAGCCGCGTGCAGCATCGATTACGCTTTCGCAAACAAGAGAGTGAGCCACTAACGGTTATCGACAGTCAGAGCAATGGCTCACAAGGAGGGCAACCTTAATGAGTGCTTTATTCTCTAAATCTCAGGATGCTAAGTCTCAAAACACTAAGTCTCCAAACACTGGCCCTCAAGACCCTAAAGCTAAGTTTGCGAAAAGACCTGCCAATCTAAAAGTCCTTAGTCGCTACGTCAAACTTAATGCGTTGCTCGCGATTATCGGCGCAGTTTTAGGTCTGTGGGCTTTGCAGCTGGTATTCTCTTATTTGTCAGAGCTTGATTCACTAGATGACAGTTACACGATGGGTCAGGCGATTAAATATATTTTTTATCGCTCGCCTTACTTCTTAGAGCAGTTTATTCCAACGGGTGCGTTACTTGGTGCCGTAGTAGGCTTGGGCTTACTCGCCAACAAAAGCGAGCTGGTAGTGATGCGTGCCGCTGGGGTGAGTGTATATCGCATTGTCGGTTGGGTGCTACAGCCTGCAATGATTTTTGTGTTAATTGCATTGGCGATCAATCAGTTTGTCTTACCTTCTTCTAATCAATTGGCAAAAGAGATCAACGATGCAGATAGCCGTTCGTTGGTCACTTCGGTACGTGGCTACTGGACAGTGCAGCCACGGTTTGCGCGCGCAGAGGATGGCGGCACGACACCTGATGGTAGCGACGTTCTGTATATTGATTATGCTGATGTACAAGGCAATATCGGTGAAGTAAAACGCTGGCATTTGGATAATAATGGTAGCTTGCAAACGGCTGTTCATGCGGAAGATGGAAAGTATATTGGTCGTGAACCACTTGACACCACTACTGATGAACCAAGCGAGCAGTATCGTTACGAGTGGCAGCTGAATAATATGACCAAACTGAATATCGGTCAGGGTTTTGATAGCAGTCAAGCCATCTCACCGTCAGATACTTTAAGTCTGCCGTTTGCTCCTGAGTCAGTGTATTTGCTCACTCGTAAGGCAGAGGATTTATCTCTGACTCAGCTGTATGAACATCGTCAGTTTATGGGCCAGCAAGGCACACGTTCCTTAAGTCATGAGCTGGCATTTTGGCAAAAGCTGTTATCACCGTTGTCTATTCTGTCATTGGTGATCGTCGCTTGCTCATTCGTCTTTGGCTCATTGCGTACACATAGCTTAGGCTTGCGTATCGTAGTGGCGTTATTGTTTGGTTTGCTGTTTAGTTACGTGCAAGATTTGGTTGGTTTTGTCTCGCTCGCGACTGGGTTTTCGCCATTATTGATGGTGCTACTACCGATCATCGCTAGTGCGATATTGGGTGGCTATTTGCTCAAACGGCAGATGTAGCCAGATATCATTTGCCATAAAGAAGCCCGCTAAAACATATTGTTTTAGCGGGCTTCTTATTTGTATCACTTTCAGAAATTTAGTCTTTAGTTGCCATGGTAATGGTGTATGTTTTACCTTGTTTTACCTTATCGCTGTTGCCAAATACCTCGGTAAACGAGCGCTTCACAAACTGGCGCAAACCATTGATGGTCACTACATAAAAACGGCCGCCTTTACGCATGCGTGCATAAGCATCGAGGAAATACAGATAATGCTGCTCTTTACCCACCTTGGCTGGCAAGTTCGACATCACCAAGCTAAAGTCTTTGTCTTTTGCCACATGGTTAAAGCCGTTTGATAAATGCACATCGACATTTTTCAAACCGTTTTTCTCGCAGTTACGGCGCGCATATTCGACTGCCATAAAGTCTTTATCAATTAACGTATGCAGCCCGTTCGGACATTCACGTGCTGCTGTCATACCAAGTACGCCATAGCCACAACCCAAATCGATCGAATCATCGTCAGCTTCAAAATCAATATAATCAAGCAGCATCAAGCTACCATCATCAAGCTTCTGCGGAGAGAAAATACCCCACGTGGTCGCAAAATCAAACGGCTTTCCCAGTACATCTTGGCGAAAGTTAATGTCTTCGCGCCAGTGTTGGGCGTTTTTTAATAGGTCAGCAGGTGGTCTATGGCTCATGAGATTCTCAGATAATGGATAAGTAAAAGGTGGTGCGTTGCTCAGTTATGCAGCGTGCACATCATACGCGTATTGTAGCGAGAAAAGAGGGAGTTTGCAGTATCGTATTGCGAGAATTGTTCTAGCAGCTAATTTTTCTATGTAGAAAAAACTTATCAGAAAAAGATATTGGAAACATTAGGTAAGAGGCATAGCCTAAGATAGAATCTAGTTTAACCTGATAGTTTCTAAGTATCATTTATGCCAGACATTCTATTCGTATCTAAAGTCGACTTTTGGATTGCATCAGTTTTGTGGCTTGGTAGTTTGTCACTTATCCTGATTCCATTGTGGGAATGGCGATGGGGCAAAAGCGATTCACGTATGCGAAACATACTGCTTATGGCCATCCTACTGCCTTTCGCAGCACTCATGCTCATGCCTTTTTTTGAGACTAAATATACACTAACCGATAGCCAGCTACACGTAAATAGCGGCCTTTCTACTCAAAAAATCGAGCTGACAGATATTACGTATATTACGCCAACTCGAAGCATGAGTTCTGCGCCAGCACTATCATTGGATAGACTTAAAATAGCCTATCGAAATCAAGAAGTATTGATATCACCAAAAGACAAGTCGCGCTTTTATCAAGAGATACAGGCACGTAATCCTAAAATAGTGATAGATGAGGTCAGTGAATAGTCTTAGTTGACAGATGAAACAGCTAAAAACACCTCTATAGTATCACTAGCCACAGTTCTTAAAGTTGTCGTTTGCAACAGGATGTCGCTATGAAATGAGAAAGTAATTTGCGCTATTTAACTCAGATAATATCTAACACTAGTATACGAAGCGTGTCTTATGACTGGATAAACGATTAATTTTAAAACCCAAAATTGGACAGTTCTTTCCTATTTTCTTTTAGTACTTGTGCAACGAAGTCAGGGTCAACTTTTAAGAACAGTTCAATAACATCATGAATTCTCCAATAATTATCTTCTGGATTCTTAATTATGATTTGAAGATGTTCTTTTAGTAATGGAATATATTCATTAAAGTCATCATCAAGCACTAGTCGAAATATTTTATCAATTTGGAATAATTGTGTATTAGATGCTTTAATTATAATAGACACAGGCTCAAATATCGCTTTTCTGGCTTGTTCTCCTTTACCCATATCTGATTGATTTGCCCAATAGCTAATAAACGCATATAGAACGTGTTTATAAGTCTCATCATATCCATATATACGATGCTGTATCATTCCTTGCAACTCATTCTCTACCAGTAATTTTTCTAAAGTATGGAAGCCTTCTTCAATGCCCCAAGAAGTTAATAATCGTGCTGCCTGAAAAACGATATAATCATCTTCATGGCTTAAAAGATCGACAATACCTTTAATACGTTCGGGTGGTATGTCCTCAGGATCTATATCTTCAGGCAACTCTGTGTAATCAACACCTGTTGGAATATCACGTAGTAATGAGTTAATGTGAGCTTCATTCATTGTATTACCCTGACATAAAAAAATATTTTTCAGGTAACTTACCATTTTTCTTATAACTTTTCATGACGGCTACCATTGCTCTTTGATAGTGCGCCTCAGGAGCATAACCATCAATAGGCTTAATCAACCGACATGACATATCAAAGGTAAATGGCTCCATTCTATCCTTGTATAGTACAAAAATTCCATTAGAGACACACGACCCATTAAAAAACTCATATGTTATCTCATTACCATCTTCTTTAATTTTTTTGACTTCAACATACATAGCAAAACTCTTTATTTATCAATATTACTATGATAAGAAATCTAACCTCTCGGGTGATGCTCCGCATGTAATTTCTGCAATCTTGCCGTTGCCACATGAGTATAGATTTGCGTGGTTGATAAATCACTGTGCCCTAGCAATAATTGCACGCTACGTAAGTCTGCGCCATGATTCAGTAGATGCGTGGCAAAAGCGTGACGCAGGGTATGCGGCGATAGCTCTTTATCGATACTGGCGACTTTGGCATACTTTTTAAGCAAATACCAAAAATTCTGCCGTGTCATATAGCCACCTTGTGCGGTCAAAAATACCGCTTGGCAATTTCCTGATTTCAAATGCGCAATCAAATCACCACGAGCATGCGTTAGATAATCTTCTAGCGCATCGTTTGCATATTCGCCTAATGGCACCAGTCGTGTTTTATTGCCTTTCCCCGTAATTTGTAGCCAGCCAGCGTTTAGATTCACTTGTTCTAATGAGAGATTAATCAACTCGCTCACACGCAGGCCACAGGCATAGAGCACCTCTAGCATGGCTTTATCACGCAGTCCGAGTGCAGTGCTGGTATCAGGCGAGGCAAGTAGATTGTCGACATCTGCTTCAGCCAAATCTTTCGGTAGTGGACGACCTAGCTTTGGGCTTTTGATACGCTCGCAAGGATTGTCTTCACGCAGATTACTGGCAATCATCCACAGATAAAACTGACGCAAGCTTGAGAGCATGCGTGCTTGGGTACGTGGGGTTTTGCCTTCTTGAGTGAGTGTCGATAAGCAGTGCAGCACGTCGTCAGGCTGCCAGCGTGTCAGGGCGATAGGATTGGTCAGCTCGCAGGAGCGCAGGTCGCGGACATACGCATTACGAGTACGCGTCGCTAGACCACGTGCCAGCATGGCTTGACGAAACTCAGTCATATAACTGGGTTCGTCATCTACTGCCAGCGCCTTGGGTTGGCGCTGTTGCACGGCACGATCACGACTCATAAGATTTACTCTAATATAAGGGTCGACTTTATCTCTAAGTAAAGGTATCAAATCAATTAATTGAACTAGATAGCTTTAAGTCTGGTGAATTTAAAAGCGAGTTTTTTTGGCAAATATGCAAAATTGATAACAACTCATTAATTGTTTTTAAAGCAGACTCCTTATTTGAGATTGTTTCCATAGCATCTATTTCATCAAAATTTTTGACACAATTTAATAATTCATCAGATAAAAAATTTGTTTTATCAAAACTGTTCCAAAAAGCTGGTCTTCCCAAACTCCAAATACCTTCTTCAAAAGATACTGTACCAGACTTCATCCCCTCAAGTATGCCGATAGCAAGTGAAGATATATAAAACTCACTGCTGGCAATGTTAGTCTCAAGTTTTAGTATCTTAGTCATGCTGGCTTCTACATCCTCACTCTCAATCGGTACTTGAAGCATACCCTGCAAAAAATTATCGAAAAGTAGTTTTTTACTTTAAGAGTTAATGACTGTTAAACACCATAACGAGGTGACTTCAGCACTGCGCGCGACATGTAGAGGGTCGGTATCATCTTGGCTGCGACCATGCTTCGGTTTTGTATCGAGACGGTATTTCACTGCCAATCCAGCATCGGCAAACAAGTTTAATAACTCATCACGGGTGCGTAGCTGTAAATGCTCAGCTAAGTCCGACATTATCAACCAAAGCTCTCCGTGCTCAGCTAAGTGCTGTTTAGCACCCTGCAACACCCCACGCAACATCGCGCTATTGGCATCATAGACTGCATATTCGAGCGGTGAGCTTGGCTTAGTAGGTAACCAAGGAGGATTGCAGACAATGAGGTTAGCAAGTGGCGCATCAGTTGGATACAAATCTGCTTGCTGTAACTGTACGTTAGATAACGTCAAACGCGCAAAGTTCTCGCTAGCACAGGCCAAAGAACGCGGATTCAAATCCGTTGCTATCACTTGTGGGATGCCGCGCTGCGCTAAGATAATGGCCAGTAAACCCGTGCCAGTACCGATGTCATAGGCGACATCATGAGTCGCTGGTAGCGGTGCATCGAGCAACAGCTGCACATACTCATGACGGGTTGGCGCAAATACACCATAATGCGGGAAAATCGATAACCCTAAGCTGTCTATTGGGACGCCTTTTTCGCGCCATCCTGCTGCGCCAAGTGCGCCTTGCATATCACGAAATGATAATACGCATGGCTCATCAATTTCACCAAACGCTGCTGTACAGGCCGCACTGACATCAGGTGCGCGGCGTAGTTGACTGACATAACTGGCATCAAGCTCTAGTAGCAAACGGCTCAATATGCGTGAGCGCTGTGCTTGTAATTGACGCTGCTGATGAAATAAGTTGGGAATGCCCTTAACCTTTGCTGTGTTAGGTTTATTCGCCGCTTTTTTAATCTTACGCTGTTCAGATCGTTCATTCGTGCGATCTATGCGACGACCAAGTGCTTGTAGCAATTGCCGTGCATTATGGAAGTCACCATGCCATAGCAGCGATGTGCCTTCGCAAGCTAAACGGTAAGCATCATCTGCGGTCGTTGTATCATCGACCAATACAATGCGCGCAGGTGGCATATGATTGCTTTCAGACAACCAAAGAGCATTACGTAGAGTTTCGTTTTCTTGCCATTGTACATACTGCTTTTCTGTTTGTAACACGTAGTAGCCTACCTTTTGTGAAAGATATATCTCGTAAAAATCAAAGATATCTTTATATTATTAGTGTTCTAAAGTTGTTGAACGTTTTTAAGCGCTTTTTTTCTTAACCAAATAGCGATAAAGCGTCACGCTCATAGGTGCAGTATCATCACTATCGACCTTGATTTCATCAGGGTCAGTATCTAAGCTCACGTTCTCAGCCAGCGTCTCTTGAGCCAATAGTTCGTGACCCAAATGACGACAGAAATTAGGAATATCGCGCGTGGTGGCAGGATCAGTCGCCAATATTTCAATCACCTCGCCACTGTCTGCTTTGCGAATGACTCGATGTAGCATCATCACAGGCTCAGGGCAAATAAGCCCCTGCGTGTCCAGATGATGGCTGATAGAAATATCTGTTATTGAAGTTGTCATAATTGTTTTAATAAACCTAAGAGATAAGTTTGATAATGGATAGTTTGTTGATGTGCTTATTAGGATATGCTTTCTGATTTTTCTACAATCTCTGTCTCTAGCACTTCGTCAGTATCAGGCAAATCAGCCACTTCTAAAAAGTTAAAAAAGCGCTTAAAGCTCACTTTGAATAAAAATGCCACACCCAACCAACAGGACAACCCTAACCATGCAGTGTCAGCGAATAATAGACCACCAATTAATATGATGGTCGATACACCGATACTCATGGCAATCATCGAAGGTTGGTTCAAACGATAACGATAAACGACTAAGGCGTCATAAAGCGTAATGGGAATCGTGAGCGCAACCAAGGCGTATGGCAAATTATAAAATAGTTGGTAAAGCAGCTGATTGTCATGAAAGGCTTTAATACTGGCAATGGTGCCAAAGACCATGAACGCAAAGATAGCAGCATAAATAAGATAAATGGCTGCTTGGTTTATCCGTTGTGCGCCTTTAATGCGGGCAATGGCAAGCGGAGAAAAACCATGTTGCGATTTATTTTGCGTGGATTGGTCTGAAACAGTAGTCATAATAATCAGTCATTTATCCGTTGAGATGATATGGTCAATCCACTATATAGCAGAAATTATTGGCATAGGAGTGACAAGCTTGTTGCTAAGTTAATCTGCTTTGATTGCATCGATGGCGATACTGCTATTCGGATCAGCAAAGTACGTCGACATCAGGATACATGCAGAAATATCATCAATAGGGTCGCGCTCATTCTTAATCCAGCCATTGTCCCAAGCGATTTCGCGTGCTGCGACAGAGGTCAGGCGCTCATCACAGAGTGACACGACCACTGGCAGATGCTGCTCCATAACTCTATGTGCTAGGCGACGAGAAAATTTATGCGCACGCTTAGACAGCATCGAGCTACTACCATCCATATTAAGCGGTAGGCCAACGACCACCTTTGACACGCCCCACACCTTAATAATACCGAGTAGATTGTCCCAGTCAGGTTGACCATTATTCATCGCTAAAATATCAAAGGCACGTGCTGTCTCGGTAATGGTATTACCAAGTGCCATGCCCATTTTTTTGACGCCATAATCTAGGGCTAAGACAAGATGTGGCTTAACGGTCGCTTCAGCAACGCCAGTATCAGTCTCTATTGCATTGGTGCTATCTGTTATGAGAGTGCTATCTACCATAGTAATGGATGTATCCTGTTTTGATTTTTTATTTCTGTATTCATGGAACATCTGAGGTTAAGCGTGACCGATATCACTGCTTAGGTAATCAAAGTTGATCCCGATTTTATCAGCGGCTATTTGCCAGCGCTCTTCAAATGGCGTATCAAACAATAAGTTTAGATCCGCAGGGCAGACCAACCAGTCACCATTATTCAATTCTTGGTCTAGCTGTTTTTTGCCCCAGCTGGCATGGCCCAAGCACAGTTGATAGTGACCAACACCTTGACCGGCGGCGATACGCTTGAGGATATCTTGACTGGTCGTGATGCAGACATTCTCTGAGATAGCAAAAGAAGACGCCCACTCTGGCTGACCCGTATGCAGCACAAAGCCAACCTCAGGATACATAGGGCCGCCCTCTAATGCCAAATCTTCCATTACCTGTGGATCAGTCACCTCAATATCTAAATCTTCTAGCAGCTTACCCACATGTGATTGCTCTAATGGACGATTGATGACCAAGCCGAGTGCACCGTGCTTATCATGACGGCAGATATAGATTAGCGCCTGCTCAAACCTTGGGTCTGACAGTTCTGGCGCCGCGATTAAGAAATGATGAGTCAAATTGGTTTTAGACATAGAGACAAGCAAAACCTAATAATGAAGGTGAAAGACCACTATATGGCGATAGTGAGTAAAAAATCAACTAAAGCAAATATTTAGCCGTGATGTAGAGCTAATCATAAACTTAGAATGTTTATTTAACATCTGTCAATAAACTACGAGCATGGTCACGGGTAACGTCAGTAATAATCACACCACCGGACATACGTGCCAGCTCATCGACCTGTGCACTATCGGTCAATATCAACAGTTCACTCTCAGTCTGCTCCTGATGATGCTTTTGTACCAAGATATGCTGATGCGCTTGCGCCGCCACTTGTGCTTGGTGCGTAATGGCTAATAATTGTTGTGTACGGCCAAGCTCACGTAATAACTCGCCGACGACTTGCGCCGTGCCTCCACTAATACCGACATCAACCTCATCAAATACTAGCATTGGCTTGGCAGCGTTATTGTCCGCATTGGTGGCTTGCAATACTTGCATGACTAAAGCCATTCTTGACAGCTCGCCACCTGACGCAATCTTGTGCAGTGGCTGCATCGGCATACCAACATTGGCGCTAAATAACAGGTCAATATCAAAACAACCTTGCGCACTATATTGGCTAGGATTTACTTTTTTGGTAAAGACAAACTCGCAGCGGGCATTGGGTAGCGCAAGCGGTTGTAATTGCTTAATCAATTGCTTACTGACAATTGGTGCAGCTTTAGTGCGTTCTTTATTTAACTTAGTGGCTAGTGTCAGATATTCTTGCCAAGCTTGTTCAATTTGTGCTGCCATCGCATCGCTACTTGGCTCATTTTCTAATTGCTCTAATTGTGTTTCCCAGCCTTTTGCTTCCTCAATTAAATCACTGGCTGGCAAGCTGTGCTTTCGTGATAAACGATGCCCCAAGCTGATAAGACTGTCTAGTGTTTGCAAGCGCTCAGGATCAGGCAGTTGTTGCTCTGCATAATCTGATAATAGGCCAGTCACTTCAGTGATTTGCTGCTGTGCTAAATGTAGCTGTTCAGACGCTTGCTCAAAGGTTTGGCTGACGCTCATTTGATTGTCACAGAGCTTAATAGCTTGCCCTAATAGGGTCATAACATCTGGCTCATCTGTATCATTATCGAGCAGATGTAAGCCGTGGCTGGCCTCTTGCATCAGTGCTTCTATATTCGACAACTCTTCATGCTCTGCTTCGACTTCTGCGTAATCGACGGCTAGTAATGGGGCAATGTCTGCTAGTTGGCTTTGCAAAAGTTGAATACGGTCTTGACGTTGGGCTTCACGACTGGCGATATCATCGGCGCGGCGTTTGAGCTGCTGATAGGTTTGATAGCTGCTGGCTGTTTGTAAGGCTAGAGGTGTGATTTGCGCCATCTCGTCTAACCATTTCACTACAAACTGTGGTTTAAGCAACGCTTGCTGAGCATGCTGACTATGGATATTGACCAGTAGTGTGCCCAAACTTTTTAGCTCAGCCAAACTCACTGGCACACCATTTAACCATGCCTTTGAGCGGCCGTTGTTACTGAGTTGGCGGCGAATTAATACTTCCGGCTCTTCTAGCCCTCTATCGTTTTTAGCGAACCAGTCAGCAATGACATGGTTGTCTTCTACATCAAACTGCGCATAAATATCTGCATGTGCAGCACCATGTCTGACCATGGCACTGTCTGCACGCTCACCCGCACACAGTGATAACGCATCAAGTAAGAGCGATTTGCCAGCTCCCGTTTCGCCAGTGATGACATTGAAGCCTTCAGCCACACTCAGCTCATGCTGAGCGATCAACGCAAACTGATGTAAAGTTAATGATACTAGCATCAACGCCTCTCATGATAGACAATGAGCTTCACTTATAAAACAGTAAAGCCATATCTAAAATAGAATAAATAAGTGAAATCGTTCAGGTACTAATACTAGCTATATAACGATAATTAGCAAATATTATGGTGTTAAATGTGGTCAAATACAAATTTTAATAGCAGTGAATACAATAAATTGAGGAAAAAATATTATCACAAAATTTGCAATAGCTAATGGTTCATTGCTGTCATTTGCTGCTTAATATTAGTCATGAATTGAATAAGTTAATCAAATTTCAGTGAGATATTAGAATCAAATATTCAGCCGAAAAGACATTCTAGAATGGGCATTAGATAAAATTTTCCTAACCGCTTTAACAAACTTTATAGATATAATGTGGTAGCATAATCTAACATAATGATAAACTCTTACTGGCTAGCTTTTATGCCTCATGTTACATGACAACGAGTCACAATACTTTCAAATTAAGCAGGTATAGTGCTAAAGGTAAGAATCTCAACTATGAGTCTATATCGTCTTTGTAAAGCCTGCGCCCACAGCTAGAGCACAGGTTCTAGAACAATAGAAAACACAAATTAGAATCTATATTTTCTAAAATATACACTTTCACGGTACTCTACCCAGTTACTTATTTTTTAGTTTTGCAATAATTATTTGATAAGGAAGCCACTATGACAGCGGCGCAATTTACTAATGTAACAGTCAATGCTCAAGCAACGATATCTTATGATGGTCGTTGTTCTAGCCACACTATTATGTTCGAAGATGGTCGACATAAGACATTGGGCGTAATTTTGCCTTGTGATAATTTGGTCGAGCACTATCACTTTAGCACCAACACCTCTGAGCGTATCGAAATCATCAGCGGTGAGTGTGAAGTCAAAACGAATGGTGAAGAAGAGTTCAGTTACTACCGTGCAGGTCAGTCATTCGTGGTTGAAGGCAATAGTGGTTTTAACTTACGTACCGAAGAAATTGTACAATATGTTTGTCACCTAGAGGGCTAATTTGATTGGCAGGTCTTTATCAAAACCAGCCGGTTGAAATCATAGTTTAGTGGCTTACCATTTATCATGCCAAGCACTTCTCATTCAAAAGAAATAAACAATACTGAATTGGCATTGTTTATTTCTTTTTCAATTGTCACACCCTTTTATTCACAGTGACTTGCTACAATCATTTCTCTATTCTTTTTCTGTTTTATCGCATTAGGCGTTGACCACCTTATAAACAATCACTTCATAACTAGTAGGCCTACTATGGCAAAACCTATTTACTTCTATGGTATTCATGCAATTGATGCCTTACTCGAACATCGTCCTCTTGATGGGCTTAGCTTGTTCGTACAGCAAGGCCGCGAAACTGATAGTCATGTCCAAGCAATTATGGCACAGGCAAGCGCCAATGGCATAAGCATTCAGCCAACGCAAAAAGACAATCTCACGCAATTATGTGGTAGCCCGCAACATCAAGGCGTCGTGCTAAATGCTCGCCCATTAGGCTTTGCTAACGAAGGGTTGCTGGATACGATTGTTGGACGTGATCAGTGCTTGCTATTAGTTTTAGACCAAATCACTGATGCGCATAACTTTGGCGCTTGCTTGCGTACTGCTGTAGCAATGGGCGTGGATGCTGTGGTTTGTCCAAAGCATCATGCGGCAAGCCTAACACCAACGGTTTCCAAAGTATCTGTTGGCGCAGCTGAGATGATGCCGATCATCAGTGTAACCAATCTGGCTCGTACACTGTCACAGATAAAGAGTGCAGGCGTATTTGTTTTTGGGACCGCGCTCAATTCTGATGCCAAGCCGATACATGCTGCCGATTTAACAGGTAAGACAGCTATTATCATGGGTTCAGAAGGGGAAGGGATGCGTCGTCTGACGATGGAGAGCTGCGATGAGCTGGTTTATATTCCAATGTCAGGTAATGAGTATGGCAACCTACAGAGTCTAAATGTGAGTGTTGCCACGGGTATGGCATTATACGAAGTTAATCGGCAGCGAACTTTAGCTGCTGGGCCAGTATAAGATATTCTTGATGTAGTGGTTCTAATTGTGAGTATAGATCTGTAAGATTACTTTCATTTAGCACCACATCATCAGCATGGCGATTGCGCTCTTCGCGGCTTAGTTGATTGAGCATGATGGCTTTAATCTTTTGCACGCTTTGCTCGTCACGCTGACTGGCACGTGCAAGCTGCGTGTCTTCAGTGGCATCCATTACTAGAATACGTTGGCATAGATTCGCCAGTCCTGCTTCTGCAGCTTCGATGAGTAGTGGTGCTGACAACACTATATAAGGTGTGGTACTAGCCGCTAACTGAGCTTTTGCTGTCTCGCGTATCGCAGGATGAGTGATTGCTTCTAACTCAATTAATGCATCAGGGTGTGTGAATACGTGCGTTCTTACGGCCGCTCGATCCATGGAACCATCACCATTCAATACCCAATCACCAAATTTCTTCTGAATTTTTCGCAAGGTCGAACTGCCTTTAGCGACGATTTCATGGGCAATGACATCGGCATCAATAATATCAATACCTTGCTCAGCGAACCAAGCACTAGCAGCAGACTTCCCACTACCGATACCACCCGTCAAACCGACTACTAACGTCTTATTTTTAGTTTGTGGGCTTTGCGATTGATGTGAGTAAGGTGAAGAGTTGATTGTGTATTTTGACATAATGATGACTTATCTGATTGGTATGATAATAGTAGCAGTTGCCAATTGAAAAATATAGCTTTCAAGTAGGACATTTAAAGGCTGATAGTTTGCTGTCCTAACCTGTTTTTATTGTCACAAACTATTAAGGATACATACCGAGATACCAGCTGACAATCTCTGAGCCATATAGTAAAGCAACGATACCTGCAATAGCGATGTAAGGACCAAAGGCGAATGGTTTACTCTCACCTTGCTTTCTCATTAGGATAATTCCGACAATTGACCCTAGCAATGAAGATAATAAAATAATCAATGGCAACATCATAGGCCCGAGCCAAGCCCCTAATACTGCTAAAAGCTTAAAGTCTCCTTGTCCCATACCATGTTTTTTAGTGATAAGGAAAAACACCTTAACCACTACCCATAATGATAAAAAGCCAAGCAATAAACCCCAAATTGACTGAGTTGGTGAGGCAAACCAGCCTTGTGAGTTCACGGCCAATCCTAAACCTGCTAAAGGAAAGGTTAAGCGATCTGGTAGTAACTGAGTATCAAAATCGATTCCTGTTAAGGCAATGAGCGTCCACACTAACAGTAACGCTGACAATCCAGCGGCACTAACCCCAAACTTATAAATCACTAACACTGACAGTAATGCAGTAACCAGCTCAACGATAGGATAACGCAGACCGATAGAAGCCTTGCAGTCTGAGCATCGTCCGCGTAGTACCAACCAGCTAACTAAAGGTATATTTTCATACCACTTAATTTTATGGCTACAATGAGGGCAGCGTGAGGCAGGTAGGCTCAAAGTAATAGGTTGGTCAGCGGCTACGATATTTGTTAGAGGTAGAGTATGTTCATGTGGAAGGTCTACTTGCTCGGACATAAACTGGCTGCATTCTTGTCGCCAACCATAAAGCATCATCAGTGGAATGCGGTGAATCACCACATTCAAAAAACTGCCAACACAAAGACCCAATAGACCAAATACGATTAAAGCCATAACCGTATTATCTTGCAGTAACTGTATAAATTGCATGAAGTAGCAGTCCTTTAATTCGCTTTTAACCTACCACTGCGCCCATTTGGAAGATTGGCAAGTACATTGCAATGACCAAGCCACCAACTAATACACCTAATACAGCCATGATCATTGGCTCCATTAAGCTAGTTAATCCATCAACCGCATTATCAACCTCGTTTTCATAATAGATAGCTACTTTGTCAAGCATCTCCTCTAAACTACCAGACTCTTCGCCAATACCAACCATTTGGATAACCAAGCTTGGGAAAAGGTTGGTTGAGCGTATTGAAAATTGTAATTGCTGACCAGTGGAGACATCATTTTTGATTTGTTGGGTCGCATTATAGAATACGACGTTATTGGTGGCACCAGCGGTAGAGTCTAGAGCATCAATAAGCGGCACACCTGCAGCAAAGGTAGTCGATAGCGTGCGTGAAAAACGCGCGATTATCGCTTGATAAGCGATATTGCCAAATATAGGCGCTTTCAGTACGGCACGGTCTAAAAAGTCTCTAAACTTCTTAGAGCGCTTTTTACCTTCTGAAAAACCAATAATGGCACCACCAATGAGGATAATGAGTACAAACCACCATGCTTGCATCCACTCAGACATACCCACTACCATTTGTGTGAACGCAGGCAGTTCTGCACCAAAAGACTCGAAAAGATCTGAGAATACGGGTACTACCTTAATCAGTAGAATCATAGTAACAATAATGGCGACTACAATAACGGCAATCGGATATTTCATGGCTTTTTTGATTTTAGCTTTGAGTAATTCACTTTTTTCTTTGTAGGTCGCAACTCGTTCAAGCATGGTTTCAAGGGAACCTGACTGCTCACCCGAGTCGACAAGAGAGCAAAAGAGATCATCAAAGTAGCGCGGATGGTTACGCAGTGAAGAGGCAAAAGTACCACCCGCTTCGATATCAGATTTTATTTGTAAGACCAGTTCTTTCATACTAGGGTTGTCAAGTGAGTCAGCAACAATCTCAAAAGATTGTGTCAGTGGCACACCTGCTTTCATCATAGTTGCCAACTGCCTAGCAAAAATAGCAATATCAATAGCTTTAATAGACTTTTTGAAAGTATAAAGAGGCTTCGGTTTCTTTTTAATGCCTTTGACAGAGATACCTTGTTTACGCAAAGTTGCTTTCGCAAGCTCTAAACTACGACTAGTAGTCTCCCCTTTGACTTTCTGTCCGCGCCGGTTCACCCCGTCATAGACAAAGTCTAACAGCATGTCGGTCTTCGCTTTTGCCATGATACTACCCTCAAATATTGTCTAATATAGATATTGCAAAGATGTATAACGATGCCTGACTCACTAAGTTAGAGTGGCATACTTTATTTTAACGCAAAAAACCAGTATATATCTGTTTTATATTTAAGTATATCTGGTATGTAGTATTGCTGGTCTCTAAAAGTCTAAGCTAATAGAGCAAGGCTTATATAAATAACAATACTATTTATGAGCTAGGAATAGCTACTCTGAGGTAACACGCATCATTTCCTGAATACTAGTGACACCTTGTAATACTTTCAAAATACCAGAGCGGCGTAAGTCCCGAAAACCATTTTTAAGAGCCGCATCCTTAATATCTATCGCATTGCCATCTTCCATGATAATTCGTGAAATATCTGGGCTAACTTTCATTACCTCGTAAACACCCACACGGCCTTTATAACCTTCACGGCACTCATTACAGCCAACGGGCTCATAAATGATGCTATCCGGATTGTCTAAATCTGTATCAGTAAAACCGAGCTCGAGCAGGCTCTGCCGCGGAATATTGATAGGTTTTTTGCAGTTTTTGCATAAGCGGCGTGCCAATCGCTGGGCAATAACTAAATTGACTGAGGTAGCAATGTTGAATGATGCAACCCCCATGTTTTTTAAGCGGGTTAGCGTTTCGGGAGCAGAGTTGGTGTGAAGTGTTGAGAGGACCATATGACCTGTTTGCGCAGCTTTAATCGCAATCTCAGCCGTTTCAAGGTCACGAATCTCACCAACCATCACAATATCCGGATCTTGGCGTAAAAAAGATTTAAGCGCATTGGCAAAGGTTAAGCCTACTTTAGGATTAACGTTGACCTGATTGATACCTTCTAGGTTAATCTCGACTGGGTCTTCGGCGGTGGAGATATTGGTCGCCCCAGTATTTAAAATGTTAATGCCTGTATAGAGTGAGACCGTTTTACCAGAGCCAGTAGGCCCCGTGATAAGTAGCATGCCTTGTGGTTTGTTAAGCGCTTCCAAGAACATCTCTTTTTGGTCGGGCTCATAACCTAAAGCTTCAATACCGAGCATGGCAGATGAAGGATCTAAGATACGTAAGACAATTTTTTCGCCAAATAAGGTCGGTAAAGAGTTCACTCGGAAATCAATGGCCTTGTTTTTAGACAATTTCAGTTTGATACGTCCGTCTTGCGGTATACGTCGCTCTGAAATGTCCATTTGCGACATCACTTTTAAGCGTGCCGCAATTTTACCTGCCAACTGTACAGGAGGGTTAGCCATGCTTTGCATCACACCATCGACGCGAAATCGCACCCGATATGTTTTTTCATACGGTTCAAAATGTAAGTCAGAGGCACCCATCCGAATCGCGTCAACCAACATTTTATTAACAAACTTTACAACAGGCGCTTCATCCACACTATCAGTAAGCTTGGTTTCTCCTTCACTTTCGTCATCTTCACCATCGTCAAATCCAACATTCAAATCACTGTCATTGAAGCTATCAAAGCTTTGCATGGTATCAGCGTAAAGGCTTTCAATACGCTTTTTTAGCTTATCTTCTTCAACGACGATAGTTTCAATAGACAGCCGTGAGTTAAAGGCAATGGCATCGATAGCATCAACGCGAGTGGGATCACTCAATGCGACAAATAATCGTTGCCCTCGTTTAAATAATGGCAGCGCATTAAATTTACGAACGATTTTTTCGTCTACTAAATCTTTTGGAACGACATCATTGCTTAAGGCATCAAGGTCGAAGAGCGGGTCGCCAAATGCTTGTGACAGCATCTTAGCAAGATGATAAGCATCGGCGAGTTTGTGGTCTACTAAATAAGATACGAGTCCTATTTGTTGCTGTTGCGACTCAGACTGTGCAGTTTTCATGTTTGCTTCGCTAACAATACCTTCGCTGATTAGCTGATGTGCTAAACCACCATACTTATTAGATGTGATAGACATTACGACCTCTCCTTGATACCAAGTATTCTGTATATTTGCCTGAAATTTAGATACTATTTATAGTCTTTGACAGACACATTTTATCAGTCATCATTGCCCCTTGGACTGTTGCTAATGAAAATTGATGAAAAGGTGTTTTTGTAAGAGGTTCAATAGATAGTTGTTATTAATAGTATATGCCATCATCGGCTTAATACATCAGATGACTAATCATAGTCTTTTATATGTAGATGCAATAGTATAGAACTTTACTTTAGTTTAAAAACTTTATATAGACTATTAAGCGACTAGCCCGTAAAAAACGTCACTTATAATAGTGTCGTTTTAGTATTTGCCTTGATAGCCTGTTTATTTGCGGATAGCAGCATACTATAGCACTGGTGAATTATTTGTTATACTGGCGCGCATATTAGCCGAATTGGCAGGAATACATGAGACAGGGTAGATGAGTATGAAAGCTTGGGTGATAGGTAATTGGAAACAGAATCCAGCCGCGAGTCAAGACGTCGATACGTTGTTAGAAAGCTTATTGACAGCAATAGATAGTGGAGCAGAGGCTGGTACTGAGCTTTCAAATAGTCATTGCAACTTAATGGTGGCACCAAGCTGTATTCACTTAGCAGCTGTCAGTACTCGTTTAAAAGGTACGCCTATATTGTGTGCTGCACAAAATATTAGTGCTCATAGTGCGAGTACGGGTGCATATACAGGCGATTGCTCTGCGCAGCAAGTGGCTGACACGGGTGCCATGTGGACGTTACTTGGTCATTCTGAGCGCCGTCAGTATCATCAAGAGTCTAATGAGTGCTTATTGCAAAAAATGACTCATGCATTAACGCAAGACTTAGGTGTGGTACTTTGTATCGGTGAAACCCAAACGCAATATGATGCGAAGCAAACGCTAGAAGTGATCGATGGCCAGTTATCCGTCATCAAGGACTTATTGGTTCAACAACCAGATATAGCTGCTTCATTATCTGATCGTCTGATCATTGCTTACGAGCCTGTCTGGGCGATTGGTACGGGTAAAGTACCGACCGTGACGGAGGTCAGTAAAACCCATCAGCATATAAAGCAGACAGTGGCAGGTTTTGCGGATAGTTTGAATGAAATGACTGTTTTATATGGCGGTAGTGTCAATGCCGATAATGCGGATAGCTTTGCTGCCGACTCTATGATCAATGGTGCATTGGTTGGCGGTGCTTCATTAAAAGCAGAGAGTTTTCTGGCGATTGCTAATGCATTTAGTCGTGCTAGCACTTAGACCTTAATGTAGCACTTAGAGATAAAGTTCACTATCTGTATGTAAAGTGTCTTTATCAGTTGGCAAAAGTAGGTTTAACAGTACCCTTGCAATCGTGTACAATGCGCCTTATTTATATAATCGATTTGGCGTGATGATACGTCCTACTAAACTTAAGATTTATTTACCGTTATCAGTCGTCATTATGCGGCAAAAGAGGCCACCATGTTTACGTTTATATTAGCCCTGCACATTATTGTGGCGATTGCCATGATCGGCTTGATTTTGATACAGCATGGTAAAGGGGCAGACGCTGGAGCTTCTTTTGGTGCTGGCTCGTCAGGTACCGTATTTGGTGCAGCGGGCACTGCCAACTTTTTGACGCGCGCTACCGCTGTGTTGACGGTGATATTTTTTATCACTAGTATGACGCTTGCTGTTCATGCCCGTAAGCAAGCTGAAGATCAGTTTCGTCTAGATGCGCCCGTTTCAGTACCACAAACACCGCGTCCTTTGACTCAAGATCCTCAGTAAGTATCTTTTAAACATGCAGCCCTTGCTATTTTGATGCGTTAGATTTACAATGCGTTTCTGTTTTCAGAAGTACCACTCTATGGATGCCTACCTTAAGCATCTTTTATAGTAGACTGGATATGATGGAACAGAGTAGTAAAATGCGATTGTGGTGGAATGGTAGACACGCCATCTTGAGGGGGTGGTGGCGCAAGCTGTGGGGGTTCAAGTCCCCCCAATCGCACCAAGTTTTATTACGCAGCACAGCGTAAGGTTATGTTTTATAGTCATCAATTGTTTTATTTGAAATTAGTTTAAAATAAACGTTGACACTTCTATCAAACCTACCTATAATGTGCGTTCTAGATTGATGCGGGGTGGAGCAGTCTGGTAGCTCGTCGGGCTCATAACCCGAAGGTCGTTGGTTCAAATCCAGCCCCCGCTACCACTTTTTATACTGATGTTTTGTACACTAAATTTGTCAGTAGCGATTAGCCCACCATTATGCTTGTGGGTTTTTTTGTATCTGGCTGTCAGCATTATCGCGGTCTTTATCCTACTTATGTTAAGCTCTAGCTCTATAGAGTACGATAACATCTACTGTAGCTTGTCGTGACTCACCGTTATTAGAGTGATGCTCCTTAAGCACACTATCTTTATACTCCTCACTCTTTTATCGATAGTATTGCTTTATGAATAATAAAAGCATTGTCTGGCTGAGCTTGATGTTTTTTATGCTCATCCCTATATAAAGGCATAGCGCATAAACAATATGCTAGTGATTTAAAACAATATTATGACCGTGTCTCCTACTATATAAGTGCATACTACTAATAAGTAAGAGATGAATGAAAAATTCAATACGGTTTACTAAGTATGATAGATACGCGAATAGGAAAAGATAAATAGATTATGAAGCTTTCGACCAAAGTTACAGAACTGACCAACATTATTGCCCCTGCCGTCGCTGCTTGCGATGTGGCACTATGGGGTATCGAGTTTGCACCACAAGGTAACCGTTCATTGTTACGTATTTATATTGAGGCATTGCCAGAAGAGCAAGCCCAAGATAAGCAAGTAACGATTGAAAACTGTGCTGCAGTGAATCATCAGGTAAGCGGTATTCTTGAGGTTCATGACCCGATTGCCGGTGAGTTTATCTTAGAAGTCTCTTCACCAGGTTTTGATCGCGCATTCTTCTCAGATGAGCAGATGCATGGCTATGTTGGTCAAACCGTCAGCTTGCGTTTGATACAAGCGATTGGTGAAGGTGATCAAAAGCGTCGTAAAGCGACAGGTACTTTAGACAGTATCGATGCAACCTCGCTAAAATTGACATCAAGTGATGGTCAGCAGTTTGAGATTGCACTGAGTAATATAGACAAAGCCAATTTGATTTACGAAGACGCTTAATCAGCTAGAGTGTTCATCTTATGAATGTATCTAGTTTAATCTAATGAGCAGCTTATTATAAATCAAGATTTGAATCTCCAAATAGCCTTATAGCTAATGGTGAAAATATAATATCAGTACATAAATTATAAAATTTAAGTCAATTAAAAAATGATAGGACAGGTATAGCATGAGTCGTGAAATCTTAACGGTAGTAGAAACTGTCAGTAATGAAAAGGGCTTAAATCCTGAAGATATCTTTGAAGCGATTGAAGACGCTTTAGTGGTATCTACCAAGAAAAAAGTATACACCGAACAGCCAGAAGTGGAGGTACGGGTTGCCATCGATCGTGCAACGGGCGATTATGATACTTATCGTTATTGGACAGTGGTTGCAGATGAAGACCATGAAATGCCTGCATGTCAGCTAGCCATTACCGATCTTGATCAAGAAGAATGGTCAATCGGCGATATAAAAGAAGAGCAGATTGAATCGATTGAATTCGGTCGTATCGCTGCCACGCAAGCCAAACAGGTCATTATTCAAAAAATTCGTGAAGCTGAGCGCGCGCTAGTCGCTGATGCTTTTGAGCCACGTACTGGTGAAATGATGTATGGCGAAGTCAAAAAACAGACTCGCGATGGTTATATCATCGATTTGGGCGACAATGCCGAAGGTTACTTGTCACGCGATCAGATGTTGCCACGTGAGCAGCTACGTGCCAAGTCACGTATCAACGCTATTTTATATCATGTAAACCGTGAAAACCGCGGTGCACAGTTATTACTCTCTCGTACTCATCCTGAAATGCTTTCAGCACTGATGCAAAAAGAAGTACCTGAGATTGCTGAACAAATTATTGAAATTCGCAACGTCGCGCGTTTGCCAGGTACTCGTGCTAAAATAGCAGTGAAGACCAATGATCATCGTATCGACCCTGTAGGTGCTTGTATCGGTATGCGTGGTACGCGTATCCAAGCAGTACAGCAAGAGCTTGATGGTGAGCGTATTGATGTGGTGGTTTGGTCAGATGATCCTGCCCAATTTATCATCAGCTCTTTAGAGCCAGCTGACGTTAGCAGCATTATTTTAGATGAAGATACTCAGACTGCTGATATTATCTTTAGCACCAACGATCAGTTAGCACGTGCTATTGGCTCACAAGGCCAAAACGTACGTTTAGCATCTGAATTGACGGGCTATAAGCTTAATATGATGCTAGAAGAAGAGTATCAGCAACGTCAACAAAATGAATCTAAAGCGTTTATCGAATTATTCTATGAACGCCTAGAAGTGGATAAAGACTTAGCCCAAGCGCTTGTCGATATCGGCTTTACCAGTATTGAAGAAGTGGCCTACGTACCAGTTGAAACCTTTTATGATATCGAAGGTCTAGACGATGACGCGATTGAGATGATTCAAGAGCGCGCTAAAGAAGTGGTCATTGCTGATGAACTGGTCAAACAACAGAACATGAAAGAGCCAAGTCAAGAGCTACAAGAGCTTGAAGGTATGACCGTTAGTTGGGCTTATAAAATGGCACAACAAGACATCATTACCGTTGATGATTTGGCAGAACAAGCAGTCTTCGATCTCGAAGATATCGAAGGTTTAGACTCTGAAACCGCAGGAAAACTCATCATGAAAGCTCGGGAATCTTGGTTCAATGAATAAGCGGTAACTGCATATCGCTGTCTTTTGGTGATATGCTATCGATAATAAAGTGCTGGTATGACTGCAACACAAATACCAGCCTTACCCCAATCATTTGTAGCCAACAACTGAATTGAACATATAGCAAATAATAGACAGTAGGTGATAATAAATGGCAGATAAGACCGTCAAAGAACTGGCAGATATGGTAGGCAAAACTGCAAGTGCTGTAAAACAGCAATTAGTAGATGCTGGACTACCTGCTCGTGCAGAGGATGACCTAGTCTCAGAAGTTGAGCAAGAGAAGTTGGTGACGTATTTAAAGCAAAGTCACGGTCAGCAAGAGAAGCGTCGTATTAGTCTCAAGTCTAAAACGACTAGCACCGCGCGTGTGACTGGCTCTTCAGGTAAATCTAAGAGCGTCAATGTTGAAGTGCGTAAAAAGAAAGTATTCGAAAAGCCTGATCCAGAAAAAATGGCTGAAGAATTGGCTGCGCGTGAGCAAGCGATGATTGAGTCGCAAGAACGTGCTGCTAAGGACGCTGAAGAGCGTGCTGCTACTAAGAAAAAATCTGAAGAACGTCAAGCAGCAACCTTAGCTGCGATGCGTGCAAGCTTAGGTTCTAGCAAAAAATCTGATGACAAGAACGACGATATTTCAACGTCAGTTGTTGTGAAAAAAGGTGGAAAAACGACTGTTGAAGTCAAGCCTAAAGAACAACCGAAGAAAAAAGTCGCTGCTACGAAACCAAAAGTTGAAACAGCAGTAGAGCGTAAAGCTCGTGAAGCACGTGAAAAAGAAGAAGCACGTTTACGTGAAATCGAAACAGAAACACGTCGTGTTCAAGCTGAAGAAGCGCAAAAGCGCACACTTGAGCAAATGCGTAAAATGGCTGGTAAATATACGGATCAGCCTGCTGCTGAAGTTCGTAAAGATGAGCCATTGGCTGAAGGTCTAGTCGGTGACGCATTAGAAGAGTCATTTGAAAAAGAACGTCGCGAAATCAAGCGCGGTGCAAGCAGCACTGGTGCTCGTGGTCGTCGTCGTAAAAATCAAGATGAGCGTGAGATCAAAAACCGTAAAAACGGTTTGCGCTCAACGCAAGCATCACAGCATAAATTTGAAAAACCTGTTGAAAAAATCGTTTATGACGTTGAGATCAGTGAGCAAATTACAGTAGCTGATCTTGCTCAACGTATGGCGGTTAAAGCTCGCGAAGTGACCAAACTGCTTATGAAAATGGGTGAGATGGCTCGTGAGTCAGACACTATTGATCAAGCGACAGCAAGTTTACTTGTTGAAGAAATGGGTCACAACCCAGTTCCAGTCAGTGATACTAAAGTTGAAGATGACTTACAGTATGCGGTTGATGAGCGTAGTAGCAACGTGCAAACGCGTCCACCAGTTGTAACCATCATGGGTCACGTCGACCATGGTAAGACGTCACTACTAGATAAAATTCGTGAAACGAAAGTTGCGAATGGTGAAGCTGGTGGTATTACACAGCATATCGGTGCTTACCATGTAAAAACCGAGCGCGGTGTTATTACTTTCCTTGACACACCAGGTCACGCAGCCTTTAGTGCAATGCGTTCACGTGGTGCTCAAGCGACTGATATTGTTGTACTTGTCGTTGCAGCTGACGATGGTATGATGCCACAAACGGCAGAAGCCATTGATCATGCACGTGCTGCTGGTACGCCGATTATTGTTGCTATCAACAAAATGGATAAGCCAGGCGCTGATCCTGACCGCGTTCTTAATGAATTGACGACGAAAGAAGTCGTATCAGAAGAATGGGGTGGTGATACACCAATGGCACGTATCTCAGCCAAAACAGGCGAAGGTATCGACAACTTGCTAGAGTTTATTAGCTTACAAGCTGAGCTAATGGAACTAGAAGCCCCTGTAGATGGCGCTGCACAGGGTGTCGTTATTGAATCAAGACTTGAAAAAGGTCGTGGTCCTGTTGTTAGTGTCCTAGTTAAAAAAGGTACATTGAAGCAAGGCGACTTGGTTCTAGCTGGTGAGCATTATGGTAAAGTCCGTGCGCTAACAGATGAGCATGGTCAACGTATCCAATCAGCTGGTCCTTCTATCCCTGTAGAGATTTTGGGTCTGCCTGAAACGCCAGCCGCTGGTAGTGAATTCTTAGTTGTCACTGATGAGAAAAAAGCTCGCGAAGTTGCTGACTTTAGAACCAACCGTGAGCGTGAGCGTCAACTTGAACGTCAAAACGCCATGCGTCTTGAAAGCATGTTTGATCAGATGGAACAAGGCGATGTGTCATTCTTGAATATCGTATTGAAAACTGATGTTCGTGGTTCGCTTGAAGCATTGCTTTCTGCACTAAATGAGTTGTCAACTGACGAAGTTAAAGTCAGAGTGATTAGCTCAGGCGTTGGTCCTATCTCTGAGTCTGACGTAACACTTGCAGAGTCTAGCGAAGCAGTATTACTAGGTTTCAACGTTCGTGCGGATGCTACTGCACGTCGTAAATCAGATTCTGCCAACATGGATATTCGCTACTATAGTGTCATCTATGGCTTGATCGACGATGTAAAAGCAGCAATGAGCGGTATGTTGGCCCCTGAACATCGTGAGAAAATCCTTGGTGTTGCAGATGTTCGCGAAGTATTCCGCTCTAGTAAGTTCGGTGCGGCTGCTGGTTGTATGGTGGTTGAAGGTACAATCTATCGCAACAAGCCTATCCGCGTATTGCGCGCTGACCAAGTTATCTTTACTGGTCAATTGCAATCATTGCGTCGTTACAAAGAAGACGTCAATGAAGTACGTACTGGTATGGAATGTGGCCTAGCGGTACGTGGTTACGATGTCGAAGCTGGTGATAAGATCGAAGTCTTCGAAATTCAAGAATTCGCACGTACTATCTAAAGTCGCTGTTCGATATAAAGGTCTCTAATAATGCAATACGCTTAATCCGCTGAGCATATTAGTATACCTTTCATATCTAGCTGTACTTAGGCCTAACAGGTACATCCTGCTAGGCCTTTTTTAACAAATATCAGCCCTTAAATGTATTAATAAGCAAATGGGCTAATCAATAAAAATGAGCCCTACCAAATTAAGGTAATAAAATGAACCAACGTTTACAACGCTTATCCGATCAAATTCAGCGTGAGCTTGCTGTTCTTATTCGTGATGAAGTTAATGACCCACGCTTGACTGGTTTTGTCACTATTTCTAGTGTCAAGGTTAGCCCGGATTTAGGGTATGCTGATGTCTATGTCACTATCATGGAGCCTGGGCTCAATGATGCGATGACTAAGACCAATCACGAAGAGAGCGTTACCGTACTGAACAAAGCAGCCGGTTTCTTACGTACTGAGCTAAGCCATAGTCTAAAGACACGTACTACACCGCGCTTGCGTTTTCATTATGATGAAGTGACCGCTCGTGGTAATTACATGATGGATCTGATTAGCCAGGCCGTCACTAAGACAGAACAAAATGAGAATGACGAGTAAATCTATATTATGTCTACATCGCCCAAGCAAGCTGATAAAATAAAAGTCTCAGGGGTTATCTTAGTAGATAAACCCAAAGGTATGACCTCACAGCAAGTGGTGTCAAAAGTGAAATATCTGTTTAAATCGCCGAATCATGACAGCAAAAAAGCGGGACATACGGGTACGCTTGATCCAATGGCAACGGGTCTATTGCCGATTTGCATGGGTGAAGCAACCAAGTTCAGTCACTATCAGCTTGATGCTGACAAATCCTATGAAGCAATTATTTTGCTTGGTGGTCAGACCGATACTGGCGATGCAGATGGCAAGATCGTTGAGCAAGCAGCTATTCCAACATTCGACACTGCATTATTAGAGCAAGTTGCTCAGCAATTTTCAGGCGTTCAGCAGCAGATACCTCCCATGTATTCTGCGCTAAAAAAAGACGGTAAAAAACTCTATGAATATGCCCGTGCTGGTATAGAAGTAGAGCGAGCCCCTAGAGGTATCGTGATTAAGGCGATTGATTTAAAAGCAATTGATCACGAGCAGATCCAATTGACAGTGACTTGTACTAAAGGTACTTATGTACGTGTTCTTGGCGAAGATATTGCCAAAGCGCTAGGTACATTAGGGCACCTGACAGCATTGCGACGTACGCAAGTTGGTGATTTCAACATTGATAATGCGATAACTTTGCCAAATTTAGAAGCGCTAGCGTTGGATAGCCGACAAAGACAAATGATGCCAGTAGATGCTTGTATCAATATCGACGCTGAAATGATATTGACGACTGAACAGTGTACTCGTATACATATGGGTCAACGTCTAAATGTGTTTGAGCAACTGACAGATGATATCAAAGCGTACATAGCAGGCAATATTGACAGCGAATCATTGGAAAATAACGAAGTAGCTGTTAATGTTAATCAGCAATTTATTTCTGAAACAGATGATAGCGAGCAGCTTACTGATACGAAGCCATTGAAGCATGAAATACCGGTGGATATTCGCTTGATAAACGAAGATGGTCAGTTTTTAGGTTTAGGTGCAGTCAGTCTGAATGGTCGATTACAGCCAAAAAAATTAATTCAGCGTTAGTTTTATTCTTGTTAAATAAGTCGCGATAAAGCCTTTTTGGCTTACTAACAGTTTACACTAATCACATATCCTCACATTTTATTGCAGGTTTCACCTATGGTGGAACCTGTTTTTTTTGTACATTAGATATGTCAGCTAGGGAAAGCCAGACGAAATAATTAATATAATAAAACGATAAAAACAAAAAGTAAGAAAAACAAAAATCAGGCTAATAAGAAAAACTCACAATAATAAAAAACTAGTATGGAATAGTTCTAACAAGGAAGGTTGTACGGCCCAAGGCTCGACACTTAATAAAAATAACTCGACGCTCAATAAAAATAAAAGGCACTAATAACAAGAAAAATAGGCAAATCAATAATAAATTTTCTTATATAAAATCACAAATATAAAGACAGGAAGTATTATGAAAACTATCGCTTTTTTACTACACAATAACTTCGAACAAGCAGAGTACGAAGAGGTTAATAACCAACTTAAAGACAAAGGTTATAAGACAGTTCTTATTACTACTAACGAAGATAAAGAAGTCCAAGCGATGAATCAAGATGTCGATAAAGGTGATATTTTCACCGCTGACATCTTTGCAAGTGAGGCCAATGTTGCCGATTACGATGCGTTGGTGCTACCAGGTGGTACTGTAAATGCAGATACCATCCGAGGCAATAAAGAAGCTCATGGAATAATTAACGCTATCAATAATGCGAATAAGCCATTGGCTGTTATCTGTCATGCACCTTGGGCACTCATTAACACAGGTATTGCTAAGGGTAAAACATTGACTGCTTATCCTACGCTTCAGACAGATTTAGAGAATGCTGGCGCAAATTATGTAGATAAAACAGTACAAGTTGATGGCAATCTTATCACCTCGCGTAATCCAGACGATATAACCAATTTTGTTGATGCTATCGATAAAGCACTATCTTAGAATCTTTGCTATCTAATCGCCAAACAAGCATCAAAATACTTTAATCATTCATAACCATAACTAAGGAAAATATTATGTCAAATTCTAACCCAAACGATACTAAGCTTGAGCAACAACGTTCTGATTCAACGACTGCAGCGCTCAAAGACCAGACTGAAAACAATCACGCAGCAGACACTGAAGCAGCTGCAGACCGTATTGCCGATAATGTAGAAAGTACCAAAGAAGACAAATAACCTGTCCGATGTGTTTTCCAGAGTAGAGCCATACTAATGTATTTATAGTTTCCACGTTTCAGTATTAATGAGCGCAATAACATTTAGTCCAAAAAAATAATAATTCAGGAGCTAATATGAGTAATTCAACGAACAATATGGACGAGCAAGAAAAAGAAATTGAAAAGCTTGCAGAAGAGATTAATCCCAGCGAACATAGTGCTCCAGATAGCTTAGCGGAAGTCACTACGGCGGCACCGCTCAGAGATGACGAGCTTGGTGGTAATGCTACCGAGAGCGATATTAAAAAATAAATAGCACTATCAGATGACTCAGTTTGTAAATGACTAGAGTTTGTAAATGATTAGGTTTGATGTTTTCGATAGAAGCTAATTTAGCCGTAAAACTAATGTGAAAAACTGCTGCTAGTTCAGTAGTTTTTTGTTATAATCAGCGTCACATTTAAATTTAGTTTAGATGGGATATTGTATCGAGTAGACTATTCAAAACGGATAGCTATATTAGATACTGTCTCATAGCAGCTTAATATAAATGATCGTTATAACACATTGAGCTTGTCGTACACTAGGTCAACTCTAGTAATGCAGGGTTGTCCTGAATGACGTGCAAGTTACTTTATTTACTATTCTACTGCTTTTAAAACGACTCAAATTCGAGTGTATTTTTAAGCTTTTAGCATTGCCGGAGATATTTATGCTAACTAATACTGATCGCGAACAAATCATTGCTCAATACCAACGTGGCGAAAGCGACACTGGTTCACCAGAAGTTCAAGTAGCTTTGTTAAGTGCTCGTATCAACGATCTACAGAACCATTTTAAAGCGCATAAAGCGGATCATCATAGCCGTCGCGGTCTTATCCGTATGGTTAACACCCGTCGTAAATTGCTTGATTACCTAAAAGGTAAAGATCTTGGTCGTTATACCACCCTTATTAGCCAGTTAGGTCTACGTCGTTAATCTAGCGACAACTGTGCGAGTGGCTGCCAAATTAAAAAGTGCCCGTATGTGGCATTACTTTAAAGGTTTTGCTAAGCCGCTTAGCACTTGCTCGCTAATATCGATAAAATAGATTTTCCTAAAAACGGTGTGGAATAGTTTCACGCCGTTTTTTTATGCTTATCAGTATGGGCTATTAAGAGTTGTTGTCTTAACTGATATAGCCATCTGAGAGTAAGTGATAAATAGCTGATTAGCGATAACATTGATGGTTTAATCAGAACTGAAGTGCGAACTGGCAGGATATGCTCCATTTTGCAATTCATTGGTCAATGACTATAAATCACTGTAAAATAATGCCTAGTAAGTTTTATCATATGGCTGCTAGTTATATAGCGATTATTTACAGAGTGATTGGCTGTAGCCTAGCCCCTATAAATATAAATACTTAAAGAACACAGAAAATATCATGTATGTTAGTTTTGATCACTGATGCCTTTTGTATGAAGGCCTTTGATGGTATTTATAGTACAACCGAATTTGAACGACCACATATACGTAAGCGTACGATGTCTATCATAGACATATATATGAGATAAATAGGTAGCGATATTGACCCTAATTGACATCACCCTACAACAGGAGCCTTGTCAATAAACGGCTATATACAAAGAATTTTAATGACAGATATCAGGTTTTTATAGCGCTGATATTATTTTTGTCAGTCAACATTAGGAATATTATATGACAATGTTTAACACTATTAAGCGTGAATTCCAATACGGTAACCAGCAAGTTGTTATCGAAACTGGTCGCGTAGCCCGTCAGGCAAACTCTATTTTAGTTCACATGGGCGGCGTTACCGTCCTAGTTGCTGCGGTCGTAAAATCTGAAGCCAAAGCAGGTCAAAGCTTCTTTCCGCTAACTGTAAACTATCAAGAAAAAATGTATGCAGCGGGTAAAATTCCAGGTGCTTATGGCAAACGTGAAGGCCGTGCAAGCGAGTTTGAAACATTAACTTCGCGCTTAATCGATCGTCCGATTCGTCCGCTATTTCCTGAAGGCTATGTTAACGAAATTCAGATCACTGCGACAGTCGTTTCATCAGATAAAACTCAGTCTGCTGATATCGCTGCACTAATCGGTGCTTCAGCGGCATTGGCTATTTCTGATGCGCCATTCAATGGTCCAGTTGCAGCGGCACGTGTTGGTTTTATCAATGGTGAATACGTACTGAACCCAACCATTGAGCAGCTCAAAGAGAGTGATCTTGATTTGGTTGTGGCTGGTACTAAGTCTGCAGTATTGATGGTTGAATCTGAAGCGGCAGAGCTTTCAGAAGATCAGATGCTAGGCGCGGTATTATACGGTCATCAACAGCAGCAAATTGTTATTGACAACATTGCGTCAATGGCTGAAGAAATCGGTACTGCTAAGCAACAGTATAGTGCCCCTGAACGCGATCAAGCGCTTACCAGCAGCATGAAAGAGCAGTTTGGCGCACAAGTTGCAGACGCTTACACTACCACGGACAAGCAAGAACGTTACGCTAAGCTTGACGAAATCAAGCAGTCAATTATTGATGCGCTTGCTGGTGATGCTGAGTCAGAAAGTTATGCTGATACCGTAACTGAGCTTAAAGAAATCTATAACGACCTTAAGTATCGCACGGTTCGTGACAATATCTTGTCAGGTAAGCCACGTATCGATGGTCGTGATCTTGAGACCGTTCGCGCGCTTGACGTACAAGTTGGTGTATTGCCATTCACTCATGGTTCAGCACTATTCACTCGTGGTGAGACGCAAGCATTGGTTACGACCACATTGGGTAACAGTCGCGACGTCAACATGATCGACTCGCTAGGTGGCACTATCCGTGACCATTTCATGCTGCATTACAACTTCCCGCATTTCTCAGTAGGTGAAACGGGCCGTGAAGGTATTCCAAAACGTCGTGAAATCGGTCATGGCCGTTTAGCACGTCGCGGTGTACAAGCAATGCTTCCAGATAGCGAACGCTTCCCATATGTTATCCGTGTGGTATCAGAGATTACTGAATCAAACGGTTCATCTTCTATGGCGTCTGTTTGTGGTGCAAGTTTGGCATTGATGGATGCAGGCGTACCATTAAAAGCACCAGTTGCTGGTATTGCGATGGGTCTGGTCAAAGAAGGCGAGCGTTTCGCTGTACTATCAGACATCTTAGGTGATGAAGATCATCTTGGCGATATGGACTTTAAAGTTGCTGGTTCTAAAGATGGTATTACTGCGCTGCAGATGGATATCAAAATCGAAGGTATTACGCCTGATATCATGGAGCAAGCGCTTAAGCAGGCTCATGCCGGTCGTATCCATATCCTAGATGCGATGAATAAAGTATTGCCAGAGAGCCGTACTGAAATCAATGCTCATGCGCCTAACTATGCGGTTATCGAAATCAATCCGGACAAAATCCGTGATGTAATCGGTAAAGGCGGCGCGATGATTCGTCAGTTAACTGAAGAAACTGGCGCAGTTATCGATATCGATGATGGTGG
This sequence comes from Psychrobacter sp. SZ93C1, assembly GCF_015864635.1. NCBI lineage: Bacteria > Pseudomonadati > Pseudomonadota > Gammaproteobacteria > Moraxellales > Moraxellaceae > Psychrobacter > Psychrobacter sp. SZ93C1. The sequence continues at coordinate 175,730 of NZ_JADYWY010000001.1, forward strand.
CACGATTCGTATCTTTGGTGAAAACAAAGCAGCGACTAAAGCAGCAATTGGTAAAATCGAAGCATTGACTGCTGAAGTTGAAGTTGGTAAAACTTACGAAGGTACAGTTGCCCGTATTGTTGACTTCGGTGCATTCGTTAACGTATTGCCAAACACTGATGGCCTAGTACATATCTCACAAATCGCAGAAGAGCGCGTAGAAAATGTATCAGATTACTTGAAAGAAGGTCAGATCGTTAAAGTCTTCGTTCAAGACGTTGATAACCGTGGTCGCATTAAGCTGACTATGAAAGGTATTGAGCAGAACTAATTTTTAACAATTGGTTTTGTTTAATTTAGTACAAAAAAACCGCTTTGAGCTACTCGTCATGAGTATTCAAGGCGGTTTTTTTCATGCCTGTACTTTTGGATAATGCTTGAAAATTTGTTTTGAATGACGGTGTTGGGCTGGATATTAAGTAAATCTACGGCTGTTCTAGCGCTTACTTCAGCTGCAAAAAATTATAACAACCGTCGCTGTAATTTTTTACTTATTTTACAATGGGTTATCTTCATAAGAGTAGTTTAGCATAATGCTTATCTACTGCAGTCCCTAATTTCATTCATTTAAACCATTGTAGTACTTGCAACCTGGCTGGTAACCTTTATCGCAAGACTGCTTATAGAGATTTTTTGCTTTATCTTTATTTTGAGTTACACCTTTGCCTGTTTCATACATAAACCCTAGGCTAATTTTTGCGCTAACATCTCCCTGATCAGCTGCTTCTTGATACAACTTAAATGCTTTACTATAGTCTTGAGGAACTCCCATTCCATAGTTATAGATAGAGCCAAGACTGTTCAGTGCAGAGATGTTCTTTTGAACAGCTGCTTTCTCATACCATTCTATAGCCTTGAAATCATCTCTTAGTACACCTTTACCACTTTGATAGCTATACCCAAGACTAGCTTGCGCAGGTGCATAACCTTGATTGGCTGCTCTGTGATGCCAATCAAAGGCTTTTGTATAGTCTTTAGAGAAGCCGAATCCCCATCTATACATGCCACCAAGACTATTTTGCGCAGGTGCATAACCTTGATCAGCTGATCTTTGATACAAATCAATAATTTTCGCATAGTAATCATCTTGAGACATATTTTTGTCTTTTTTATACAATAAACCAAGATTATATTGAGCTTCAGCAACTCCTCGATTAGCTGCTTTTTCATACCATTTGATTGCTTGTATATAAGCATCACCTTGAGACATATTTTTGTTTTTTTGATCTTTCAAATTATAAATGTTTGACGTAGGAAATTCTTTTTGGCTATCTGTCTTTTTATACCATTCCATTGCTTCATTATAATCTTGTGGCACACCATAAATGTGCGAGTAAATCAAACCAAGATTGTATTGAGCCATAGAATGATCTTGGTTAGCAGATTTCAAATACCAATCTACTGCTTTTGTATAATTTTTTCCAACGTCTTTGCCGTTAGCGTATATCTTACCAAGATTAAATTGGGCCTCAGCATCTCCTTCATACGCTAATTGCTGAGTTTGTTGAAAGCTCATTGCCATTGCCATTGTCGATAACATAGTTAATGCAATAAATATTATTATTTTGCGTTTGAGTAAATATGTGAGTAGTAACATAATGTATCTCTGATATTAATTTGGACGCTCATATCTAATTATCGCTCGTATATTAGCAGATATATTACCAAGTACTATAATCGACAAAATTCTTATCCCGCTTTATTATATTTAATCCATTTGAAATGAATATTACTCAATAACGTATTAGAAATGCGGTTACTATGTAACATAGTTCGGATGATATTGTTATTGAAATTTCTGCCGAAAACTATTATTGAAAAGTAGCGAATTATTAGTGGCTAGATGAAAGCCAATTAAACCATCGTAATCCTGAAAAAACAACGTGGTATCCGTCAAATCTAAATGATTAAGCAGCAATTGTATCTAGTCAACATGGCGCTGATAAGGGTAGTCTGTACGCGTAGTAGTCTTATCTGAGACCCTCTAACTAGATAAATCTGGTGCAATAATACGACGACTTTCTGCCTGCAGTATTATTAGCATTTTGCGGTATAGTTAACACTATTAAGGCTCAATATATAGCAGCAGTATTGAATCAGCGTACTTTGAACATTCATTGAGATAATGAATATATCTGCAGCTCACTACCTTCGCAATCGTTGACCCTCACATAGTGCGGCGCAAAATCTTAATTTAGCAGGTTTTCAAAGTAGGAACAGGGGTTCTAAACGTGATGGGAAAAAATTTGGCACTTGTAAATAGCATATGATAATTTAGCATAGCATTGACGCTACTATTAGTTTCTTATTTTTTGACTACTATGCCGTTCTATACACTGTAAAGTTTCACACATTATAAATCGTCAATCATGTGGCGATATTAATGTTTTTAGGTACATGTACGTCGATACGTAACTTAGGCAGATCTTGTAGTTTCTCAATCACTAACGGCAAAATATCCGTATCCCAATCTAAAGGAAGTGGGTGTACTGAACTTCGTGTTTCAGGATCGTTATTCCGTGCACTATTATGTATAAGCGGACGTGCAAGTAGGGCAATCCTACGGATACCTTGATAGCGTATCAAAGGTATGAGCTGCTGCTGACAATCAGTCAATGCTGCAATCAACCAACGCATGCGTACCGGGTGGTAAGGATGGTCTGATATAACAAGGTTGGCGATATAGCTTGGTTGATTGCCATTACTGCTTATGCCCAGTCCAGCTTGCTCAAGTGCACGCTTATGGAGCATACAACTACCCACATTTAAACTACCATCACGGCACGCGCGATAGTAACGTTGATAATTATCAGGAAATAAAGTCTTAGATTTTGTGAGTACAGGATCTAGAAGAATACCTGCCGTATTAACTGGCAAGATAAGTAGCTGCGCACTACTCATTAGAGTGGGGGCGTGGGTTAATTGTATAGTTGCCATTACCAGCCCCTTTATAATAAATATAAATTTATTTGACCTCAGTCTTAACAGTACCACTCGCTTCTAGTTGAGCTATCTGTTGCTCAACCAATGTAATTTGCTCTGCTTTCATGTCAGCCAACTGCTTATTCATAGCAAGTTGTTCAGCCAGTAACTTCTCTTGCTCAACTAAGCGGTTGGTCTCGTCATTGAGACGATCGCTCTCTTCTTTGGCTAAACTATCCGTTTCTGGTAAAGGCGCGCTCAAAATAGCATCGGGATCAAGCGATTGATTATTTGAAGATATAGGTGCATCTGTATCTTCCAAATCGCTCGTCACACTATTAAGTGGCGTGGAAATAGACTCTGTCGCTTCAATTTGTTTTGTGACTGGTAGAGATGTGCTTGTATCAGACAAAGCACTTTTCCAAATCAAGTAACCAATAAATAGCGTTGCTAATATCAATACTAGCAACCATTTTTTCCAAGATTTAGTAGAACTTTCTTCTGATAGTTTAGTTGATAAAGGACGCATATTTTGGCTTTTCATATTGTAGTCGATTTATGTTAGAAATATAGATAGCCATACTATAGCAAACTCAAAATAAAAAGCCTATCTATTGATAGATAGGCCAGTAGCGATTAGGACTTGACGCGTAATATCAGATAATTAGGATTTGAACTTCACTGTACCACTTGTACCTGTGGCCATTGCATCACGAGCCAGCTGATCCTCGAGATGGTTTTTGGCACTGATTGCATCAGGGTCAGGGCGATGCTCTGCGTGCCTACACAAAGTACACTCGATGTATTCATCAGGTGCTGGAGTCACGATATTCACCTGTACTACCGCGTCTATCGCTTGGCATTTTGGACAGCGAACGCCTGCTAAAAATCGGCGTTTAGGACTTGATGATTGGTAGCGCATTTAAATCGCCTCGTGAGTCGTTTGAGCATTGGCAGCGTTGATGTTTTTAGAATTATCAAAACCACTATGACGTAATAAAGCATCGATGCTGGCACTACGACCACGGAAGTTCTCAAAATTGGTTTTGGCTGGAAAACTGCCACCAACGGACAAGACAGACTCGCGGAAAGCTTTACCTGTGGCTGGGTTGAAAATACCGTCTTCTTCAAACTTACTAAAGGCATCTGCAGATAACAGCTCAGCCCACTTGTAAGAGTAATAGCCAGCCGCATAACCACCTGCGAAGATATGGCTGAATCCGTTAGCAAAGCGGTTGTAATCAGGTGTTTGCATGATAGAGATATCGCTACGTACTTTGTTTAGCGTCGCTAAAACACCATCATAATCAAGTGCTGGCGAATGCCCATGAATCAATAAATCAAACAGGGCGAATTCGATTTGACGCAGTGTTTGCATGCCGCTCTGGAAGTTTTTGACAGCCAATAGTGCATCAAGTTTGTCTTTAGGTAACGGCTCACCGGTCTCGACATGACTACTAATGAGTGCGATACCTTCCGCATCCCATGCCCAGTTTTCCATAAACTGGCTTGGTAGTTCAACTGCATCCCACTCGACGCCATTGACACCAGCGACATCACCGACAGTCACTTGGGTTAGTAGATGATGTAAGCCGTGACCGAACTCGTGGAATAAGGTCAATACTTCGTCATGAGTCAATAAGCTTGGCTTGCCCGCAAGTGTAGGCGTGAAATTGCCGACCATAAAGCAAACAGGCAGCTGTTGGTGATCTTGCTCGTCATAAGTATAACGCGACTGAAAACCACTCATCCAAGCTCCGCCTCGCTTACCACTGCGTGCAAATAAATCGAAGTAGAAGCCGCCAAGTAAATGGTCGTCAGCATCAAATAACTGATAAAAACGCACGTCATCATGCCAACGTGACACAGATTCACTTTGCTCTTGAACTTTAATGCCGTACAAGCGCTCAACAATGGCAAATAAACCATCAATCACTTTTGGCAATGGGAAGTAAGGTCGTATTTCTTCTTGTGACAAGCTAAATTCGCTTTGCTTTACTTTTTCAGCGATATAGGCACTGTCCCATGATTGCAGGTCATCGATACCATGGTTCTTCGCGTATTTTTGCAGTTGTGCTAAGTCCTGCTTAGCAGTAGGCGTTGCTTGCTCTGCTAGGTCACGTAAAAATGCTTCAACTTCCGCTACGTTGTCAGCCATTTTGGTCGATAATGAGACCTCTGCGTAATTATCGAAACCTAATAACTTTGCCTTTTGCTCACGCAAACTCAGAATTTGACTCATGATATCAGCGTTGTTTAGCGACTCACCTTTGGCATTGGTATGCTCATCAAATTCAGACGCACGAGTAACGTAAGCACGGTACATAGTCTCACGCAAATCGCGATTATCAGCATGGGTCATGATAGCGAGATAGACAGGAATGTTTAGACTTGCCATATAATAAGGCGTTGGTAGCGTCTCAATATCAGCTTGCGTGAGCACACCGCTGGTAAGCTGACTGGCTTTGTATTGCTCACCTGCATCTGCCAATAGTGACAAGCCGCTTTCAGTCAAACCGGCTAACTGATCTTCTTGTAAAGGCAGTGCAAATGCTTGTGTGGCATCTAAAACATGGTCAGAGAAGGTTGCCGATAAGGTGGATAGTTTGCTTTGAATGGCCGCAAACTTTTCTTGTTCAGCTTTAGGTAGTGCAACTCCTGATAACTCAAAGCTTCTTAAAGCAAGCTCAATGGCACGTGATCTCGCAGGCTCAAGCGTCGCAAAAAATACTGTGTCATTCACGATCGTTTGATAACGATTAAATAGTGGCTGATGTTGTCCTACACGAGTGCCATAAGCTGATAGTTTAGGCAGTAGTTCATGATGTACATGACGAATTTCATCATTACTCATCACACTGTTAAGATGCGATAGGATACCCCAACTGCGATCTAGCGCGAGATTGATATGATCAAAAGTCATCACATCCTCTAGGGCGGAAGTACTATTATCTATGGTATCTGTCATCGCATCTAAAAATGCATTGGCATTATCGATAGCATCGATAACTTGGCTTTGTAACATACTCGGCGTAGCAGTAGCAAAATCGACAAGCCGTAAGTCTGAAGAAATAGATGTCATAAAGGTATCCGATATTAGTGAATGAATTATTATTAATTAAGTGTGATGTGATAAAAATATTAATTAACCAAAAATGCAGTGCGTTGGCTTTTTAGTATCTTACAGTTTTATAGGTAGGTTATATAAAAGATGGGTTCGATTGATAGAAATACAACCTGAGTACTCATAATATAGAGGGTAAAGGAATGTCGTCGTTGATATACAGAGGATATGGAACAAAAAGCCTCAATGTCTATGGTGATAGAAATCTTTCTATTTACAAAGAACCATCATTTGATTGCAAATTAGTCGTATAGATAGGGTGACCTTACTGTTAGCATCAAAGTAATAGCACAAAAAAATAATCGTTAATGCGTTGATACCCAAGGTATTAAGGTTCTATGTAAGGTATTAAGATTCTATGTATTAAATATCGACTACATAGACTGATATGAAAGTATGTACGGCCTCGAAAGAAAAGTAATAGAACATTAGGGCGTGTCTTCATTTTAAAAATGGTGATAAAAATGAGATAAATTGCCGTCAAACAAGGAAAATGGCGCAGATAATATCGAGATATTGACCAGCTATTTGACGCCATTTGGCAAGATTTAGCCATTTTTAACCCATTTAAATAACTATCGATTGAATTGAGGACACGCCCTAATCAAAGAGGATATGATTAAATTTCCTGACACATGAAAGCAGGCATTTATAAGGCCTCGATTTTTTATCAGTTTTAAAAGCGTACATTGCATAAGTGGTTAGTTATTAATAACTGACACCTAGAAAATCTACAACGTTAAGAGTAAATGATAATAAAACAAGGAGCAATATATGAAAGCAACTCTCAAAAGCTTACGCGAGACCAATGCTAATCCTGCGGTCAGTATTTTTGTCAAGACTCATCGTGAGCATCCTGCCAATGATCAAGATCCAATCGCCCTAAAAAACCAATTAAAAGTAGTCGAAGAACGCTTAACCAATGAATACGACAAGCGTATAGCGACCACGATTCTAGATAATATTCATGCCAAAACCAAAGAGCTAAATCATAACTTAAATCTCGATACTTTAGCTATTTTTGCCAGTACTGAAGATGTGCAAGTGATTCGTATGCCGATCGATACCACTGAGCGCGTTATGATTTCACATCGTTTTGCGACTCGAGATTTGGTGCGTGATATGGCAAGTGCGGTTCATTATTATACGGTAGTGCTAACCCGTGATGGTGCACGTTTAATCGAAGCATCTAATGATCGAGTCATTAGAGAGTTAGGTAAAGACGACGATGTGCAAAACAATATGGATAATATCCCGTTCCCAATCGAAAATAATGGCCTGTATACAACAGGAGATGGCGGCACAGATCGCTCGTCGAACAATGAGAGCAGCTATTTAAAAGAGTTCTTTAACCAAGTAGATAAGAGTGTGCAAGAGCTATGGGGCGAGCATAAAATGCCGCTCGTGGTCGTGGGCGATGCCAAAAATATCGGCTATTATAAAGAAGTATGCGACCGTCCAGATAACATCATTGCCACAGTATCAAATGCAACCAACTTAGAAGATGGCCATGCCCAGCATATCATCGACAGTGTACAAGAAGCAGTAGAAGGCTATCGTACGTCGCTACATCAAGCAGCCATGGGTGAGATTGATAAAGCTCGCGGTGCCAATATGTTACAAACTGACCTACAAGAAATCTATCGTAGCGCGTTCCAAGGGGTGGGTGAGACACTTTACGTGCGCCGCCGATATATCCAGTCTGCTAAAATTGATGAGCAAGCGCAAACATTGAGTATCGTAGATGATGCTACCACCGAAGGTGTCACTGATGATGCAGTAGGCGAAATCATTGAGCATGTCATTCACAATGGTGGTAAAGCGGTATTCTTACCAGAAGAAATCATGGGTGCAGATCAACCGATTGCTTTGGTAACCCGTTACTGATTTGCTAAGACACTCCATCAATGAGAGTTATGTATGAATTAGCCATTGATGGCGGATAGGTATAACATGGAAGCATTGGTTCTATACGAATCAATGCTTTTTTATGTTGATGTGTGTTTGACCCCACATTACTAAATATTTTTGCGATAAATTTTGAAGAAGCACTATCAATCCTTACTTTATAAATACTAAGTCTATGACTAATAAAATGAAAACTACGACCTCTTTTGTTCTAACCAGCTATAACATTCATAAAGGTATGTCGCCATTAAATCGACAAGTCAAAATGCAAGGTATTGCCCAAGCACTTGATATCGTTGGTTCCGACATACTATGTCTGCAAGAAGTGCAAGGTCAAAACCTGAAGCGAAACCTGCAATACAATGAATATCCTGATCAATCACAGCATGAGTGGTTCGGTGAGTATTTACAGCTACAGAATAGCTATGGCAAAAACTCAGAGTACGAGAATGGTCATCATGGCAATGCCGTATTGAGCCGTTTTCCTTTAGATCCAAAACACAATGTTAATATTACCGTCAATAAGCTAGAGCAGCGCGGCGTGTTGCATTGTGAAGTACAGCCGATAGGTTGGGAGAGACCGGTTGTGGTGCTGTGCGCGCATTTGAACTTGTTTGAGCGTGATCGTATCAAGCAATACGAAGCCATTACTAACTATATATGTCATGAAATTTCTGATGATCAGCCCCTGATTTTGGCAGGTGATTTTAATGATTGGAAAAAAATGTCCTGCGATAAGCTGGCCACTAGTCTAGGGATGACGGAAGCCTTTAAACACTGCCATGGTAAGCTGTTGCCAACATTCCCAGCCAAGTTACCTGTACTCAGTCTAGATCGCATTTATGTGCGAAATCTAAAGATAAAGGATGCGTGGGTACACACTGGTAAGCCTTGGTCGACGCTGTCGGATCATCTGCCAATCAGTGCAGAGTTGTCGCTGTTGTAAAATACATCTAAATCCGTTATAAAGTAGTCGTCAGTATGTTTTGAAATTAACGTTTTATTAAAACAATACCAATCAAAATAGTGGGTGCAAAAAACGCCCGATAATATATAAGGATATATAACGATGTCTAATAGCCAACTACTAACGACCCAACATGCTGTACTCATCAATGAGTTCGGTACACCTGAAGTGATGATTTACCAAGACAATGTCGCTGTGCCTGTATTAGAAGATAACCAAGTATTGGTCAAAGTCGCTTATGCTGGTATCAACCCTGTCGATTATAAAACACGTCAAGGAAAAGGTTGGGGTGCTGCCGCTATTCAAAAAGAAAAATTTGATAATAATGAGTCAGCTATTTTAGGTTTCGATGTATCAGGTGTGGTGGTCGATAGTAATAGCGAGCACTTCAATATTGGCGATCAAGTTGCTGCGCTGACTTTCAACGGTGGTGGTTATGCTGAGTATGTCGCAGTCGATGCCCAGCTACTGGCAAAAGTGCCAGAATCAGTGACATTGGAGCAAGCAGGTGCATTGCCTTGTATCGGACAGACGGCGATACAGTTTGTAGAGTTTGCAGATATTAAAGATGGTGAGCATGTAGTGATCAATGCACCAGCGGGCGGTGTCGGTCACTTGTTGATTCAGCTATTGATGAATAAAGTGGCTAAAAACAATATCAAAGTGACGGTTATTTGTTCACCAGAAAAATATGCCAAGCTTGGTGAATTGATAGATGTATCTAAGCTGGCTGGCTGGATTGACTATACCAAAGACAAGGCATTTCCTGAGTTAAAAGCCGATGTGCTACTGGATTTAGTCGGTAATGAAGCAGGTGTGCGAGCGCTTGACGTCATGAAGTCTGAAGGTAGTGTGTATGTGTTACCAACGATTTGGGTTGATAAGCTTAAAGAAGCAGGCAGCCAAAAGAGCTTAAATGTGGCGGGTTATAAGTCGCAGCGTAGTGGTGAGGACATGGCTCGAGTTTTACAGCTTGTTGCGGATGGTGCGTTGACGTTACGTATTCAGCAAACTTATCCATTGTCTGAGGTGGTTGCGGCTCACCATGAGCTACAAAAAGGCGATGCCTTTGGCAAGATTGTTTTGAAAGTAAGCTAAGATACGCTCTAAACTATATTCAATCTAAGGCGATAGTATTTGTCGAAACGTTAGGCTAATACGTCCCGCTGCAACGGTTTTAGTTTTTGTAATGGTGTGCTTCCAGAATTTTTGTGTATCACCATGCATGACTACTAACTGACCTGACTCAAGATGAAGTTCAACTTTATCTTGGGTTTTTTTATGCTTTAAAACAAATTTTCGTGTGGCACCAAGAGATAGTGAAGCAATAATTGGCTGAGCACCCAATTCCTTTTCATCATCTGCATGATAGCTCATACCATCAGTACCAGACGGATAATAATTGAGTAAACAAGAATTAAAAGTAGCATCGATGCCAATGGCTAATAGCTGCTGCTCGATGTATTGTTTCACGTGAAACACGAAGTTTGTCCATGGAATGGCGTGGCGCGACTGTCCAGAGTAGTGGTAAGTAGTATTGCTTCCACCCATCCAAACGATTTGACGTGTGGTGATATGAGTCCGTCCAAACAATGTCACGATATCAGATTGCCAAGGTAACTCATTTAATAAGCGATCATACAAAGTGTCGCAGTTCTCAACAACAACACCGAAGTCGTTCACATTACCCTCATAAGGCAATAGATTGTCAGTCGGTGTAGGAGAAAAAAGATCCGTCATAAATACGCTTATTTGCTACTCTGATAGTTCTCGTTGATAATTTGAGCGCATAATTCAGGCGCTTCCATCGGCAACAGATGACCATATTCTGATAGGGATATTATGCGATTGTCCGGTACGAATTTTCGCCACTGCTTACGCACTTTGTCATTGATAAACAAAGTAGGCTTGCCAGTAATCAGCGTATAAGGACATTTGAGCTGCTTGAGTGCGCTATCGATATGAGGGGCGCCAAAATAGTTGGCGAGCTCTTGCTCAGGTGCGAATATCAAGGTATAGCTGCTATCAGGATTTTTGATTAAGCTTTGTTCAGCGAATATCCGTAAGTGTGCATCACTGATACGTCGATAGGCACGTTGCTCACGCAAGTGCTCATAATAATCATCGATACTTGACCATATGGTTTGTTTGGCTAGCGTGCTTTTAAACGGCTCACGGTTTAGCAGAAGCTTACGTGGCAATAGGTTATATAGTCTGGCTTGTCTTTTAGTAAAGGTCACAGGCTCTATTAAATATAGCTGTGAAAACAGTTCCGGGCGTTTGGCCGCGGCGATTGCAGTGGAAGTTGCTCCTTGCGAGTGACCAATGCCAACGACGGGTTTGTCTTGTGTTCTTTCTAAGAATTCAATAAGTATCTCGGCATCTTGTTCGCGCGTTAGACGACGGCGTTGTGGTTTGTCATACCAGTAGCCGCGTAAGGCGAGGGATCTGATATCAAAGTTAGTTGCCAAAGCACCTAGTAGTGGCAAGTAGGTACCAACAGTGAAGCTATTGCCACCATAAAAGTGTGCCGGTACACGTGAGGCAGTGCTTGATGGTACCGACGGAGCAAGCCGACTAAGATTATAGTAGCGCGCTTGTTTTCCACTAATATTAATACTTTTTGCAAATGCTTTCATAAGGTAAACACCTCCTTGTGTCTGATTTTTAATGAGAATTAACCACTTTTAGCCCATTGAGATGACTATCGAGTGAATTGAAGACACGCCCTAGCTGTCTTCACCTAAGAAGCCACCACTTTGACGATGCCATAACCGTGCATAGACACCGTGTAGAGCCAATAGCTCATCATGACTGCCTTGCTCGATAATTCGACCTTTATCCATGACGACCAGTCGATCAAGTGCGGCAATGGTAGAGAGACGATGGGCAATGGCAATGACCGTTTTGCCAGTCATAATGTCATTCAGGCTTTCGGTAATGGCAAATTCAATCTCAGAGTCAAGTGCACTGGTTGCTTCGTCCAATAATAAAATCGGCGCGTTTTTTAGCATAACACGTGAGATGGCAATACGTTGACGTTGTCCGCCAGAGAGTTTGACACCACGTTCACCGACTTGGGTATCCAAACCGACATTGCCTTTGTCATCGTACAAATCTTTGATGAAGTCCCAAGCTTGGGCTTGCTTGGTAGCCGTAATGATTTCTTCATCGGTCGCATCAGGGCGGCCGTAAGCGATATTTTCGCGGACAGTCCGATGTAATAAAGAAGTGTCTTGGGTGACCATGCCGATTTGTTGGCGTAGAGACTCTTGGGTAACCGCATCGATCGCTTGACCATCGATCAGGATTTTACCGCTATCAACATCAAAAAAGCGTAATAGTAAATTTACCAATGTTGATTTACCCGCACCAGAGCGACCAACTAAGCCTATCTTCTCACCTGGCGCGATGTCCAAATAAAAGTTATCGAGAAGCTTGATAGTAGACGTTGCTGGTAACTTTGCTTCGTCTACATTTTTGCTTTCGATATTATCGGCATTGTTATTACTTTCATAGCTAAAATCTACATCATCGAAGACGATACGACCTTTAGATACATCTAGGGCGGGCGCGCTTGGCTGATCGACAATGGTTTGTGGGGCTGATAATGTGCGCATGCCATCTTGTACCGTACCGATACTTTCAAATAAACTCGCAGTTTGCCACATAATCCAACGTGTCAGACCATTCAAACGTAGCGCCATCGCAGTCGCAGCAGCAAACGCGCCCACACCGACGTCTCCTTGCTGCCAGAGATATAAACCAATACCAGCAGTACTACTGACCAAAATAACACTGATAAGATGAGTAGAGACTTCTAAATAGCTGACCCAGCGCATCTGTGCATGGACAGTGCCTAAAAACTGCCCCATGGCATTTTTAGCATAACCTAGCTCCCGGCGTGAATGGCTAAATAGCTTGACGGTCATGATATTGGCATAAGCATCAGTGATCCGTCCAACCATTAATGCACGAGCATCTGCCTGAACAATGGCAGTGTGTTTTAATTTGGGAATGAAGTACCAAATGCTAAGGGCAACCAGGACGAACCAGATGATAAATGGAATTAATAGCAAGCTGTCTAAGTTGAATAAAATAATACCTGAGGTAATAAAGTAGACAGAGACATACATGAACATGTCGGTAACGGTCATCACGGTATCACGGACAGCCAGTGCCGTTTGCATGACTTTTGCGGAGACGCGTCCTGAAAATTCATCCTGATAAAACTGCATTGACTGACCAAGCATACGCTGATGAAAACGCCAACGCATTTGCATCGGGAACACGCCTTGCAAGGTCTGAAAATGAATGAACGATGATAAGGCAATCCATAATGGGCTGACTATCATGACTGCTAGCATCATCAGCAGCATATCGCCTTTTTCTAACCATAAATTCTGCGGTGTATATACGCCGAGCCAGTCGACGATATTACCAATCCAAGCAAACAGCATCGCTTCATAAATACCAATACCTGCTGACAAAAGCATAAATAGCAGTAGCCAACCGCGTAGACCTTTGGTACACACCCATAGGAATTTGAGCATGCCATCACGAGGTGAAGGCAGCGGCATGGGGGAGTCAGGGAAAGCAGGCAGGCGAGTTTCAAAAAAGCGAAATAGAGTATTCATAGGTAGTCATAAAACATCAATAGCAGTACGCCAAAATCAACGATATCACCCGTTATTTTGAATCGTTACTTTAGTTATTAGGATTGCTCGCTATTTTAGCAAACTTCACAATTAGACCTGCATGCTAATTGTAATTTGAACGGTATAGGTCAATTAGTTATTAGGTCTTGTCCTCAATTCAATCTATAGCTACGCAAGAATATTTTGTTACATGTTATTATTCTACTCTTTTGGGCAGCTCAAATTTCATATGCAAACTTTCTGGTTTTTGAATTTTCTATTTTTTTGAACTTTCTGATTTTTCGAAAAGTAATCACGCAAAAATGGTCGTTTAACAAGGTAAAAGCTCATGGTGTACTTAACGATAGCGGTGTTTTGTAGCGTCGCTGTTTCAGTGTTATTAAAGATATTACGGCAAAAAAATATAGATATCCGTCAGACCATCGTTGCTGGTTATCCAGTGGCTTGTTTATTAACTTGGCTTTTGCTAAAACCAGATATAAGCGGGATGAGTACCCTTGGTAGCGCATGGGGTGTGATTGGCGCTCTCGGTATAATGCTACCTGCTGTGTTCATTATCCTTGGTCGGACAATCGAAGCAGTGGGTATGGTCGCGACCGATGCAGCACAGCGTCTATCATTAATTATTCCTATCGTGGCCTCTTTCTTATTGTTTGGTGAGCTGATCACGGGTACGCATATATTGGGATTGGCGTTAGGATTTCTGGCATTAGCAGCTTTGGTCTATCGTCCACAGCATGCTGAGATTAGTCAGCACGCTAAACGTACTCCACTTTGGTTGTTTGGCGTATGGGCGGGCTATGGCATCATTGATATCTTATTCAAGCAGGTTGCCAAACAAGGCACTGCTTTTCCACTCACGCTATTTGTCAGTTTTGGGTTAGCAGGTTTATTACTGCTGATTTATTTACTGGTTACTCGCGTGCGCTGGCAAGGAAATGCGCTTGCGGCAGGACTGTTATTAGGTACGCTTAATATGGGTAATATCTATGCCTATGTACGGGCCCATCAAGTAATGCATGACTCTCCCAGTATCGTCTTTACTGGTATGAATGTTGGCGTTATCGCAGTCGCCACTTTGATTGGTGTTGGGGTTTTTAAAGAGCATCTTAATCGTATTAATGTATTAGGTTTATTATTAGCGATTTGTTGTGTGGCGCTACTGTTTTTAGCATAAAAAGTTATTCTAAAGACGTGAGTGTGATGACGACTTTATGAAAGCGTTAACCGATCAGATATAGGCGTAAAGAGCGTCCTATGTTAAGGTTGTCTACAAACAGCAAGGCTGATATAAGTTGACAAAAAGCAGTTGGTTTTGTGACACTTGACCTCAATCAATAAAAATAGGATGCACTCTTAATGGAATACGAAAAACAATTACAGCGCGTAAAAACCAGTTCAGGTTTCATCGCAGCACTTGACCAAAGTGGCGGTAGCACACCAAAGGCGCTAGAAAACTATGGTGTCACAAGTGATGATTATGACAATGACGAAGCTATGTTCGACTTAGTCCATGAGATGCGTGCCCGTATGATGACTTGCACCGCTTTTGATAACGAGCGTGTCCTTGGCGCGATTTTATTTGAAGATACCATGGAGCGTGAGGTCAATGGCAAATCAACGGCCAACTATCTGTGGGAAGATAAGAATATCGTGCCATTTTTAAAAGTGGATAAAGGATTGGCTGAGCAAATGAGTGGCGTGCAAGTTATGAAGCCAATGCCGAACTTAGACCTATTATTAGACAAAGCAAAAAATTATCCTGTATTTGGTACTAAGATGCGCTCAGTCATTTACGAGCCAAATGTGGATGGTATCGAGCTAGTCGTACAGCAGCAGTTTGATGTCGCAAAGCAAATTATTTCAAAAGGTTTGATGCCAATTGTTGAGCCTGAAGTGGATATTAACAGTAGTAAAAAGCATGAATGCGAAGTCATACTCAAGACAAGTATTTTGCATAATCTGGATCGTTTGAACGACGAGCAGCAAGTCATGCTAAAACTGACATTGCCAGAGGAAGATAGTTTCTATCAAGAGCTGGTTGATCATCCAAAAGTATTAAAAGTCGTGGCGTTGTCGGGTGGTTATAGCCGTAGTGATGCTTGTGATAAGCTTAAGCGAAACCCAGGTATGATTGCGAGCTTCTCACGTGCCTTTACTGAAGGTTTGAGTAAGCAACAGAGTGATAGCGAGTTTGCTGAGACAATTAATGCTTCAATTGAAAAGATTTACGAGGCGTCGAAGGTTTAAAGTTAAAGATTGAAAGCGAATTTGTAGTCCCAGTAAATGCTATGTTTACTGGGATTTTTTTATAGTTTTTATTATCAATAAATAGTAAACTTGTGTTTGTTTTTAATAAAGCTTGGAGATATTATGTTTCGACTTACTATCATAGGGTTGTTGTTAATAAGTTGGACTGTTTCTAGCCAAGCTATGGAACCAGTCACCTATTCAGGAACTTGGGCAAGTGCTGCTTATTTCAATAAGAGTATTGATGTCATATCAGAATCGGTCGACATCAACGTTATAGAAGACGCTAATAATTATACGGTAACCTATGAGCTATATAATAATCATGAAGGTCTTCGGTTCCCATTAGTGCTCGAGGTGTTCGATGGTTTGGATAGTTTTGAGCAAAGTGGTGATTTCGAAATCTCTATAGATGGTCAATCAGTGCCTGTTGAGGTACTTGCCGAAGATGATACTGTGCTTGATACGGCTGACTTTTATTACTCACCTACAGATACAGACGGTCAAACGTTTAGAGCAGAGTCTAAATATATCAACGTAAATTTATCACAAGGGTTGCACACTGTCATAGCTACTTATGATGCCCATCCACACTATTATGGTAGTGATTGGACGGCAAGACATACCTATTCATATAGCTTAAAGCCTATGCAGCAGAGTGATACACAGAGCCAGCTATTTCAAGGTTCAACGGTCACTCTAAATTTTGATGGTAATACTGACCATGTCACTGTCAATATCGATAATGAAGAAGCGGCATTATCTGTGAATCAACCATTACATTTCAATGATAATCTTGCGAAAGAGATTGATTTTATTATTCAGAAACCACTGAGTCCATTGGCTAAGGTTTTAACGGCGGCCTCGCCATTTATAGCTTTTATTGCGTTGTTTGCGCTAGGTATATTACATTTACGCACGATGAGTAGACGTGAAGAAACTCAGCCTGAGAATCGTTGGGTGGTTATACTGACCGGCGGATTCCTAGTCCCTTTTCTTAGTTTGATAGCCTACTATATCTTTTTACTGGTAACGGACATAGTCATTGGTAAAGGTGCAACGGGAGAAAGTCGAGCTTTATTCTCTATTTGGGTCCTGCCATTAGGTTATATGGTGTTGACACCTATCTATCTGGTGATTAGCTTTGTGGCTTTTATAGAGATTAAAAGGAAGAATATAAAAAAAGCTTGAACCCATTGGTTGGATTCAAGCTTTTTAAGTTAATCAGTTTCTAGTAAGTAAAGCGCTACACCTCTTTATACAACTGACGTCCTTCACTATTATACTTTTCGGTCATTTCTGTCATACCTTTATGGATCTCATCCAAACTGGCCTCACCAACTTGACGAACCAGCTCAGTATCCACTTCTTTAATCAGATGACCTGCATCAGTCAGATCACCCGTTTGCGGGGTTACCTTTTTATCCGCGGCAGCCTTATCCAAACCCGCCGCATAATCCCGTACGTTTTGAGTTATTTTCATTGAGCAAAATTTAGGACCACACATCGAGCAAAAATGGGCAACTTTGTGCGCGTCTTTTGGGAGGGTCTCATCATGGAACTCACGTGCCGTGTCAGGGTCAAGCGCCAGATTAAATTGATCGTCCCAGCGGAATTCAAAACGGGCTTTGGATAACGCATTGTCACGAGACTGCGCACCTGGATGACCTTTAGCTAGATCAGCTGCGTGAGCCGCGATTTTGTAAGTAATGATGCCGTCTTTAACATCCTTTTTATTGGGTAGACCCAAATGCTCTTTTGGTGTGACATAGCAGAGCATGGCTGTACCAAACCAGCCAATCATCGCAGCCCCTATAGCACTGGTAATATGGTCATAGCCCGGCGCGATATCAGTCGTTAAAGGCCCTAACGTATAAAATGGCGCGTCAGCACACAGCTCAAGTTGCAAATCCATATTTTCTTTAATACGGTTCATGGCGACATGGCCTGGTCCTTCAACCATGACTTGCACATCGTGCTCCCATGCCACTTTGGTCAGCTCACCCAAGGTTTTGAGCTCGCTAAATTGCGCTTCGTCATTGGCATCTTGCAAGCAACCAGGGCGTAGGCCATCACCCAAACTAAAGGCCACATCGTAGGCTTTCATAATCTCACAGATGTCTTCAAAGTGCGTGTACAAGAAGCTCTCTTGTTGGTGCACCATACACCACTGCGCCATGATAGAGCCGCCGCGAGACACAATGCCTGTTAGGCGTCCGGCAGTCATCGGTACATAATCCAACAGCACACCTGCGTGAATGGTGAAGTAATCAACGCCTTGTTCGGCTTGCTCAATAAGAGTGTCGCGGAAGATTTCCCACGTGAGGTCTTCTGCCACGCCGTCGACTTTTTCTAATGCTTGATAAATCGGGACAGTACCAATCGGTACTGGCGAGTTACGAATCAACCATTCACGGGTTTCGTGAATATGGTTGCCAGTAGATAAATCCATGATGTTATCTGCACCCCAACGCGTAGCCCATGTCATTTTAGACACTTCTTCATCAATAGAAGAACCCAGTGCTGAATTACCGATATTGGCATTAATTTTTACCAAGAAATTACGTCCGATAATCATCGGTTCAGATTCTGGATGGTTGATGTTGTTTGGAATAATCGCGCGACCTGCCGCTACTTCGCTACGCACAAATTCAGGGGTGATAATTGTCGGAGTGTTAGCACCAAAGTTCTCACCATCGTGCTGACGCATATCGGTCAGCTCATGCTGCTTTTGCGTTTCGCGAATGGCGATATATTCCATTTCTGGGGTAATGATACCGCGACGTGCGTAGTACATTTGCGTGACGTTGCCAGCTTTGCCATCGACATTTTTGGCACGGCGAGGTTTATCAATATGAGCAAATCTAAGGTTGGCAGTACTGATATCGCGGGCGCGTGCCAGTCCGTATGAGCTAGATAAACCATTGAGCTGCTCAGTATCACCGCGCTCCGCAATCCAGCCTTCACGCAGTTTCGGCAAGCCTTTTGTCAAATCAATATCGACGTTGGGATCGGTATAAACACCTGATGTGTCATAGACATAAAATGGTGGGTTTTGCTCCCATTCACCTTCAGAAACGCCTTGCACAGGAGTAGGGTCAAGCGTTATTTCGCGCATGGGTACTTGAATATCAGGGCGTGAGCCTTCGATATAGACTTTACGAGAGGCGGGGAGTATGCGGTGCAAGTCGCGAGCATCTTCTTCGAATCGCGCATCACTTGCTGTGCGATGAGCTGGTGTTTTTAGCGCATCAGCTTTTTTATCGGCTTTACTGTTGGTCGTTTGCGCTGGCTCTGAAGCCAAAAGGGTATCGTCAGCTGGGATATGAATTTTGGCTGCTTGTGTATTGGAAGGGGCTGCTTGTACATTAGAAGTTGTCATATGCTGTCCTAGCGTGTTGGTTTTTGAATAAAAGCAACACCGCCAGTAGCTGCGGGGGTAGCATTTGTAATTTTGGCAAGTTCAGCTCATGAGCATCATTCGCGACTAAAACTGAGTGATATAGTCGTGAATGATACTCATCAAACGTTGGACGCAGCTTTGTATCAGTCTTCACTATTTAGTAGTACATCACGCACACTAAGATAGTAATGAAGATAAAAAGGCATTTCTGCACGTCCTTTGCTATAAATAACAAAGTGCTTAAGACTTCCCTGCGTCGGTACTAACCGCATCAGGTTCGGCGGGTGATCTCTCAGCGAATGTATTAGGGCGACTACTTTAATAAAGCGAGCCAATAATACACCGCACCCCGAGTCTGTCAGTGTTGTGAATCTTCTTCATACTAACAAAATTCTGCTATGAGGGCTAATGGTATTTGGCCATAGATATTCCAGTCTACATAGCAGATTTCAAATCTGTGATAAGCACAGAACATGAGCACCCTTCGATAAGCGCTCTTTAATTATTACTTAATAAATGCGCTGTAATAAGTAGGCGCATCTTTATTCTTCTAAGACTCCTTGAATTGCACATTTATTACAGCAAATGAAAGATTCATAAGGTTGTCATTAAACTGTCATAAAAACTTGGCAAGATAGCACGCATGTCACAAACAATGCTTTTTTGTATCGTTGTTAAACTTTAGGAGTCTTACATGCGTTATTCGTTATTAGCAGTGGCCGTTAGTTGTACATTAGTGCTTACGGCATGTAATAAATCGACTGAAACGGCAGAGTCAGCT
Source organism: Psychrobacter sp. SZ93C1 (assembly GCF_015864635.1). Taxonomy (NCBI): domain Bacteria; kingdom Pseudomonadati; phylum Pseudomonadota; class Gammaproteobacteria; order Moraxellales; family Moraxellaceae; genus Psychrobacter; species Psychrobacter sp. SZ93C1. The sequence continues at coordinate 195,782 of NZ_JADYWY010000001.1, forward strand.
GCTGATAGTAGCGCTGTCAGTACTGAGGCAACCACTCAGACAGCATCTTCTTCTACAACAGGTTTTAAATCTGCTGAGAATATCGCAATGAATATCACGGGTGCAGGCGCATCGTTCCCGCAGCCTATCTATGCCAAATGGTCTTATGACTACAATGGTGCGACTGGTGGTCAAGTCAATTATCAATCAATTGGCTCATCTGGTGGTATCAAACAAATTCAATCAAAAACTGTCGATTTCGGCGCTTCTGATGCACCGATGACGCCTGAAGAGTTAGACGAAGCAGGCTTGATTCAGTTTCCAACCGTTATCGGTGGTGTTGTACCTATCGTAAACATCGATGGTGTTGAGCCTGGTCAATTACAGTTAGACGGTACAACGTTAGCAGATATCTATTTGGGCAAAATCAGTAACTGGAATGATCCGGCTATCAAAGCAATGAACCCAGATTTGACCTTGCCTGATGCTGCTATTACTACCGTATTCCGCTCAGACGGTTCAGGCACAACCTTTAACTTCACTGATTACTTAGCCAAAGTTTCAACAGACTGGAAAGACAGTGTCGGCGTTGATAAGACTGTGAAATGGCCAACCTCTGCGACTGGTGCAGGCGGTAAAGGTAACGAAGGTGTATCAAGCTACGTAAACCGTATGAAAAACTCTATCGGTTACGTTGAGTATGCTTATGCCAAGCAAAACAAAATGTCACACACAGCGCTAAAAAATGCTGCGGGTAACTTCGTGCAACCTTCTGCAGAAACCTTTGCAGCAGCTGGTGATATCGACTGGTCACAGCAAGAAGGCTTCTATAAAGTTATTACCAACTCTGAGACTGAGCAAGCATGGCCAATCGCTGCTGCAACCTTTATCTTAGTACACAAGCAACCAGAAAATCCTCAGCAGGTTGCTGGCGTGTTGAACTTCTTTGATTGGGCCTATACCCAAGGCGATGATGATGCCATGGCACTAGATTACGTTCCATTCTCTGATACGGCTGTTGCCTTATTCAAAGCCAAATGGAATGACGTAAAAGGCAGTGATGGACAACCAGTCTACAAGCCAGCTCAGTAACGGTTATCTACTAAATACGCTTTATGAGTCACCCTTTCGAATAACTATTCTCCGGTAGTTATTTGAGAGGTTTTATCACAGTCAGTTTGATCCTAAGCTTGCTGTGATAAAACCCAATAAAGATTTCTAATATTTTGACTCAACCCTATTCAATGCTGAGACACTTATGAATGATTTAAGGTCCCAATTGGCTAAACAAAAACGTTACGATTTTTTGTTTGTTAATGCAACCAAAGCTTTTGCCATTCTTGTTCTAATGTCTTTAGGTGGTATTTTAGTTTCATTGATAGTCGGCGCATGGCCGAGCATTCAAGCATTTGGTTTGGGTTTTTATACCAGTAATAACTGGGATACAGTCGGCAATGAGTACGGTGCATTAGCGCCTATTTACGGCACGTTGGTGACGTCCTTTATCGCTATCTTAATTGCCGTTCCAGTCAGTTTTGGTATTGCCATATTTTTGACTGAGATGTGCCCAAAGTTCTTAAAAAAGCCCCTTGGTATCGCTATTGAGCTGTTGGCTGGTATCCCTTCTATCATTTACGGTATGTGGGGATTGTTTGTATTTGCCCCTTTCTTTGGTGATCACATTCAGCCATGGTTCATTGAGCACATTGGCCCACTGCCTATCATCGGTAAGTTGTTTGAGGGCGCGCCAATGGGTCTGGGTATGTTCACAGCATCCCTTGTACTTGCCATCATGATTATTCCGTTTATCGCAGCCACTATGCGTGATGTCTTTTCTGTCGTGCCCGACCTGCTGAAAGAGTCGGCTTATGGAATGGGTGCGACGACTTGGGAGGTCATGTTCAAGATTATCCTGCCATATACCAAAGCAGGTGTGGTAGGTGGTGTCATCTTGGGATTGGGTCGTGCATTGGGCGAGACCATGGCAGTGACCTTCTTGATTGGTAACGCCTTTAATATCAGTCCAAGTCTGTTTACGTCAGGCGTTACGATTACGTCAGCCTTGGCCAATGAATTTGCAGAAGCGTCGAGTGAGCTACATTTGGCTTCCTTACTACATCTGGGCTTAATCTTGTTTGTCATTACCTTCATCGTGCTATCGCTTGCTAAGCTGATGCTCATGAGTATGGATAAAAAAGCAGGCAACTGATCGTCTCCAAACGGATTGATTAGACCTTGATAGATATTGATAAAAGATATGGGAACTAAATATTATGCCTGCTAACAATGCAACTAACGCAATCAATGCACCGTCACCGCTGAACACTGGCTTTGAAGGGCGTTATAACAGAAGCTTATATAACAAGCGCCGCTGGGCCAATAAATTGGGTCTAGGGTTCGCTATGGCTGCGATGGTTTTTGGTTTGTTTTGGCTGTTTTGGATTTTGCTTACGCTTTTAGTGGAAGGTTTTCAGGGCATGGTACAACTGCCTATCTTTACTGCTGATACGCCACCGCCTATGAGTGCTGGCGGGTTACGCAACGCGATTGTCGGTTCAGTCATGTTAGCGTTTTCAGGGTTGTTTATCGGGGCACCTATCGGACTGATGACAGGTATTTATTTATCTGAGTTTTCTCAAGGTAGCATGCTTGGTAAAGTCACACGATTCTTAAATGATATTTTGTTATCGGCACCATCTATTGTCATCGGCCTGTTTATTTATGCGCTTATGGTAAAAGGTCAAAGTTTCTCTGGTTGGGCGGGCGCATTGGCATTGGCATTGATTGTCATCCCTGTGGTCGTGCGTACGACTGAGAATATGCTGAATCTGGTTCCTAATAGCATTCGTGAAGCAGCCTATGCATTGGGTACGCCTAAGTGGAAGATGGTTACGCAAGTAACGATCAAAGCTGCTAGAGCCGGACTTACGACTGGGGTGTTATTGGCCTTTGCGAGAATCACAGGTGAGACGGCACCATTGCTATTTACCGCGCTGAACAACCAGTATTTCAGCACTGATATGGGTCAACCTCTTGCCAACTTACCAAATACGATCTACCAGTTTGCGATGAGTCCTTATGACAACTGGCATACTTTAGCGTGGGCAGCGGCGCTCCTTATTACTACTTCTGTCTTGGTACTCAATATTTTGGCGAGATTCATTGGTAGTAGAGGTCAGGTCAAATAAAGCCTGATGTCAGATGACACAGCACTAAGATACTAAGATACCAAGATACCAAGATACCAAGATACCAAGATACCAAGCATTTACTCACACTTATACGAAATCAATTAAGCTAGGTTGGATAATATTATGAATGATGTCGCAAGCAAAACACGCACCAAAAGCACGGTTGATACATTCAATACGACAACTGGCAATTTATTGAATCGTTCCATGTCTACGAGTACACAAATGCAGCAACCTGATATTGCCAGCCTGACCAAACAAACCCTTCATGATCTCCCGCAAAATATGCCGCAGGCAAAAATGCAGATTCGTGATTTAAATTTTTATTATGGTGATTTCCAAGCACTGAAAAATATCAATATCGATATCCCTGATAAAAAAGTAACCGCTTTTATCGGTCCTTCAGGCTGCGGAAAGTCTACGCTACTACGTACCTTCAACCGTATGTATGACTTGTATCCAGGTATGCGTGCCGAGGGTAGTATCAACCTTGATGGCAATAACATATTGGGGAAAGACGTCGATGTGAACCTGCTACGAGCCCAAGTCGGCATGGTCTTTCAAAAGCCAACCCCATTCCCAATGTCGATTTATGACAATGTCGCTTTTGGAGTACGCCTTTATGAACGACTGAGCAAGGCTGAGTTAGACAATCGCGTGGAATGGGCACTAAAAAAATCAGCATTATGGCCAGAAGTAAAAGACAAATTGAAGGCATCTGGATTGTCTTTATCAGGTGGTCAGCAGCAACGCTTATGTATCGCACGCAGCGTCGCCACTAAGCCGGAAGTACTGTTGCTTGATGAGCCGACATCCGCGTTAGATCCTATCTCGACGGGTGCGATTGAAGACTTGATTGAAGATCTAAAAAATGACTATACCATTGCTATCGTCACTCACAACATGCAACAAGCAGCACGTGTATCTGATTACACCGTCTATATGTATTTAGGCGATATGATTGAGATGGGTGAGACGGATCAAGTATTTACTAAGCCTGCTCAGAAAGCGACAGAAGACTATATTACAGGTCGTTATGGCTAACACTGAGCATCAATAAGTGAAAAATGCTCGATACGTTTAATAGTGTTTCGTGAGCCAATTCGTTTAACCTAAAAATCTCATCGCGCTATTAATACATGGATTTCAGGGAATACCTCTTATGCAAAGTGATAAGCATATCTCTAAAAGTTTTGATCAAGATCTTGACGAAGCCATTCGGTTGTTTCTATACATGGGTGATAGGGCCGCTGATCAAGTGGCCCAAGCCATTCATGCGCTCATCGATAAAAATGAGACGTTGGCGCAAGAGGTCATCGATCTGGATTTTGAAATCAATCGAATGGAAGTAGAGTTGGATGAACATATTCTATTATTGGTCGCAAAACGTCAGCCCGCTGCCAGTGATTTACGTTTGGTCATGTCTATCAGTAAAGGTGTGGTTGATTTAGAACGCATTGGTGATGAAGCCGTAAAAATCGCCCAAATGGCAAATAAAATCGCTGCGCAAGGCAAGCTATCGTATGGCTATTCAGAAGTTCAACACCTAAGCAATCAAGTTCGCCTCATGCTACACAATGCATTAGAGGCTTTTAGTCAGTCGAATGCTGAGCAAGCGTTTGAGGTTATGCGTAATGATAATGTGGTCAACGATGAGTACCAATCGGCTATTCGCGCGTTGATGACCTATATCATGGAAGACTCGCGCCATGTCTCAAAAGTGATCAATATTATGTGGGTATTGCGCGCGCTCGAGCGTATTGGCGATCACGCACAAAATGTTGCTGAGCTAGTGATTAACTATATCAGTGGTCAAGATGTTCGTCATTCTGACTATGCACTGGTCGAGAAAGCCGTACAAGAAGCCAATGTTCGTATGGCAGCACGCCAAGTCAACACAACATCAGCCACAATGTCAGCTTCTGACAGTGATTCATCAGACAATGATGAATAGTAAAAACTATTCATTTAGTATTTGATTGTTAAAAAAACGCGCTATATAAAATAGCGCGTTTTTTGATGATTATCAGAAAGTGAGGCACGACTAGCTTTCTGGTGTCCAACCCTGTGCACGTTCATAGTCTTCATTGTCTAAAAACTTATCACGTTGTTCGGTTAAGAATTTTTTGGCGGCAGGATCCATCATGCTTAAATGGTTTTCGTTGATCAGCATGGTTTGATGTTCGATCCATTCTTTCCACGCTTTGTCAGATACGGTTTCTTGCAGCTCTTGACCTTTCTTATTAGGAAAAGGCGGGTGTGGCATCTTTGGCAAATCTTGCTTATATTTACGGCAAAATACAGTATTGGCTTGAGGGTTAAAAGTCTCAGTCATAAGGCGTTCCTTATTATGTATGGATCTTTATAAATATATTTTAAATGACGTTACCTGCTTATGGTAACAAAAACACCCGCCTAAGTAGCGGGTGTTTTTCAATTATTAGAGTAATAAACTACTTGGTTATAGAGTCGCTTTTAAGCAAAAACTTTCAAACGAGCACGACCATTGATTACGGCCTTTTTTACTTGATTCGGCGCAGTGCCACCTAAATGGTCACGGGCTGCTAATGAGCCTTCTAGCGTTAGATAATCAAAGACATCTTCACCGATAGCATCGCTAAACTGCTGTAGCTGTGCCAATGATAAATCACTCAAATCAACGCCTTCTTTGATACCCAAAGCAACGGCATTACCAACCACTTCATGGGCATCACGGAACGCAACACCTTGGCGTACCAGATAATCTGCAAGGTCAGTGGCAGTCGCATAGCCTTTCATGGTGGCAGCACGCATGTTTTCTTTATTAGGCGTGATGTTAGGTAGCATATCACCAAAAGCCAATAAACAGCCGGTAAGGGTATCGACGCAATCGAAAAGTGGCTCTTTGTCTTCTTGATTGTCTTTGTTATAGGCCAGTGGCTGACTCTTCATCAGGCTAAGCAGAGTCATTAGCTGACCAAAGACACGTGCTGCTTTACCGCGGACCAATTCAGGTACATCAGGGTTTTTCTTCTGCGGCATGATAGATGAGCCAGTACAGAAGCGATCTGGAATCTGCACGAAGTTAAACTGTGCTGACATCCAAAGAATAATCTCTTCACTCATGCGTGACATATGCATCATAAGAATAGACGCGGCAGAGGTAAACTCAATGGCAAAATCACGATCAGAAACGGCATCTAAAGAGTTTTGGCAGATACCTTCGAAACCAAGCAGTTCAGCAGTAATCGTACGATCGATTGGGAACGTTGTGCCAGCGAGCGCTGCGCTGCCAAGTGGCATCTGATTGATACGGCGGCGCGCATCGACTAAACGTTCAGTATCGCGATACAACATCTCAAACCATGCCATCACGTGATGACCAAAGCTGACGGGCTGTGCCGTTTGCAAATGGGTAAAGCCTGGCATGATGGTATCGGTATGTTGCTCAGCTAAATCCAACAAGCCACTTTGCAAGCGTACCAGTAGAGCGATGATGTTATCCGTCTCTTCACGTAACCAAAGACGAATATCGGTAGCTACCTGATCGTTACGGCTACGGCCAGTATGGAGCTTTTTACCAACCGCACCTATAATGTCAGTCAGACGTGATTCGACGTTCATGTGTACGTCTTCAAGCGCGATTGACCAGTTAAACTCACCGGCTTCAATCTCACGCAGCACTTGCTGCAGGCCATCGATGATAGTGGCTACTTCGGCAGCAGTTAGAATGTCACATTCTTTGAGCATCGTCGCATGAGCGATTGAGCCCTGAATATCGTGACGCGCAAAACGTTGGTCGAAGCCGACGGATGCGGTAAAGGCAGCAACGAAGCTGTCGGTTGCTTCACTAAAGCGACCGCCCCACATTTGCTGACCCTGACTGCTTGTAGGGCTGTTATTTGTTGTAGAGGCATCTGTGCTAGAATCAGAGACAGATGCAGTTACATTTGATTCGGGATTACTAAGGTTTGAAGAATTGGCGTTCATATCGGTACAAGACAAGTCAAGAGAATAAGAACTCGAGTATAGCAAAGGATGAGGTAGCCTTGCTAGCGGAGCGCTTAGAGTTTTTTATGCCCAAGCTCATGGATGTCATGAAAGTTTGGCAGTGGCTGTTGTATGTCTTTTTTTGGTCGATATTCGTAACGGTGACGCATCGTTACGAGATCGCCACTTGGGCAGATTTTTTGATGCAACTCTCGAGCAGGTTACTCCAAAATATTTTGAGCATCATGCCATCGCTGTATATCATTGACTATCTGCGCGATATCTTTAAAAGTATGAGCATCCCCAAAGTTACGGTATATGTAGTCAGTATACTAATGACTACCTATGCCATTTCAATGACGCTAATCAGTCTTATTATGATTAATATGGGTTGGGTCGAGTACAATCATCAGACGTTCATTCCAGATATATTAATTGATACCGTGAGTGCCGGTGGTTTTGCCTTGATATTTTTGCTGTATTTCTTACGCCGCTATCGTGAGATGAATGCCCTTAAGCAGTCATTTGAGCACAAGTTGAGTGCCCAAAACGATATCATCAAAGCGCGTCTTTCCCCGCATTTTTTCTTTAATACCATCAACACACTTGTGTCACTTATCGAATCCAACCCACCACGAGCTGCTGCCTTGCTACAGAACGTTTCCGCATTATTCCGTGCCAGCTTTAATGGGGCGCGCGAGATTAGCTTCGAAGAAGAGATCGCTCTATGTGAGCATTATTTGGCGATTGAAGCTAGCCGTTTGGCAGATAAGCTTGAGGTGACATGGGATCTACCTGACGAAGATGTGATGTATGACATGGTTATCAATGCCTTAACCCTGCAGAGTATATTGGAACGAATGCTGCTAAATGTGGTTGAGATGACCACTGAAATTATTTGTATCAATATTAAAGTAACGTGGCAGCAGCATCAGGTTATGATTGTAATTGGTGTCGACCTTCCCAAAAGAACCTTAATCATTAATCATGATTTACGCCAAAACATGAGTTTTTATGTTCAAGCTGAGCGTTTACGTTCCTATTTCGGTCAAAGTGCTGATATTAAAAGCACAGTGACCAACACCCAAATTATTACTGTTATTGACTATCCGCTACAAGACGTCAGTCTATGATGATTTTTTCATTACTTATTTTTTATTTTTCTTATAAATAAATAACCGTGGCATACATATTGCATCGTATATCTATATTATTGTTTTACTTTGTATTTAGTAGTGATTAAGAATCATTATTATTGATGGTGAATAAATAAACATGAAAAACGAGATACAAAAAATAGCCTCGTATTAAATTTATTATTAGCCCTGATTTATCGGTTATTATAGAATTTTTTATTTGTGGTTTTATTAAATATTTTTATGCTAAGCGAATGGTAATGAGTGATAGTATGTTTGTAATGTCTATTGAAAGTATTAAGTTTGTCCAGGGATGGGAGTTTGCATGCGTATTGTAGTTTGTGATGATGAACCGCTAGCGCGTGAGCGTTTGGTCCGAATTGTACAAGAGTCAGGTCATCAAGTGGTCGCTCAAGCAACAACAGGTAAAGAAGCCATTATGGCTGTCAAAACTCAGCAGCCAGATATCATATTGTTAGACATCCGTATGCCTGAAATGGATGGTGTACGCTGTGCTCAAGAGCTTTCGCAACTTGATCACCCACCGGCGATTATATTTGTCACCGCTTATGACCATTATGCAATTGCTGCCTTAAAAGCCAATGCAATTGGCTACTTGTTGAAGCCTGCGAATAAAGATGAGCTACTAGAAGCACTGAATAAAGCAACAAATCTAAATGCTGCTCAGTTAAATGAAATTCGTAAACTAGAAGATCCCACCGCACGGCCAGTACGCGAACATATCGCTGCTCGTACTCACCGAGGTGTGGAGCTCATTAAGCTTAAAGATATTTACTATTTTACGGCTGATCAGAAGTATGTCAAAGTACGCCATAAAGATGGCATTGTACTCATTGATGAAACGCTAAAAGAGCTTGAGCAAGAGTTTGAAGATCGGCTGTTTCGCGTGCATCGTAACGCAATTATCAATCTCAGCTTTTTAGATTACTTAGAGACGTTAGATGCAGGGCAGTATCAGATACGTTTCAAGGGTATTGATGAGACGCTAGCCGTTAGTCGTCGCCACTTGCCCGCACTACGTGACAAAATTCAAAGTATGTAACTTAACACATGTAACTTGCTGTTTTAATAGCGAAATAATCATCCCATATCATCAAACCCTTATTTATGCTTAAATAGGGGTATTTTTTTGCGTCAGTATTCACTATAACAGGTGTATAGCGTTCGTTTTCTGAGGCAATTTTCCGCATTGTTTAGTACGGGTGTCATGCTATAAAGATATTATGCCGTACAGATACGAGCAGCTCTGACAGCACAGCCCAACATTACAGCACCAACATAATAATACCGAACTTATTGAGGCCCTTTATGAGCAATTCTCAGCAATCTGCATTGACCACTTTAAACATAGCCACACGTCAGAGTCCTTTAGCACTATGGCAAGCTGAGCATATTCGTGCTCGGTTATTAGAGATGTATCCTGAATTAACGATTAACTTGCTCAAAATTGTCACTAAGGGTGACAAGATATTGGACACACCGTTGGCCAAAATTGGCGGCAAAGGATTATTTGTCAAAGAGCTTGAGCAAGCGTTGTATGACAAGCAAGCGGATATTGCAGTCCATTCATTAAAGGATGTGCCGATGCAGCTGCCTGAAGGGTTGACGCTAGGTGTCTATTGTAAACGTGCTTCACCTACGGATGCTTTTGTCTCTAATACTTATAATAGTATTGATGAGTTGCCAAAAGGCGCAGTAGTGGGAACGTCTAGCTTGCGTCGTCAGTGTCAGATCAAAGCTTATCGCTCAGACTTACAGATCAAGACTTTGCGCGGTAATGTTGGTACTCGTTTGGGTAAGCTAGACGCGGGCGAGTATGATGCGATTATTTTAGCGACCAGTGGCTTGCAGCGTATTGAGCTAGATGAGCGTATACGCGGTGAGCTTGAGATTGATGCTTGCTTGCCTGCAGTTGGACAAGGTGCGCTAGCAATTGAATGCCGTGAAGGTGACGATGAAGTATTAAAGCTACTAGCCCCGCTCAATGACGATAAAGCCCGTATTCGCCTTATCGCAGAGCGCGCGCTAAACCGTCATCTAGAGGGTGGTTGCCAAGTGCCTATTGCAGCCTATGCTGTTTTACAGATGGCTAGTGAGACAGATGCCAATAACGATGACAATGGCGATAACGGTAATAACGACAATGGTAATGTGTTGTGGCTCCGTGGCCGAGTAGGTCAAGCTGATGGTAGCAAATTATTAAAAGCAGAAAAGCGTGTCACATTAGTCGGTACGCAAGAAGAGCAAGAAATACAGGCCAATCAACTTGGTATTGATGTTGCTAAGCTCCTACTTGCCGATGGCGCTGGTGATATCTTATCAGCGATTTATCACCCTGAATAACACGTCAGTATCTTTATTAGCTTAGCCATAACGGCCTCACTGTAGATGTTGATGGGTGGTTAAGCCAACTTTATCAGTCTTTTGTCATGGTACGTCTATGTCATCGTCAATTTACGCCAAATCTGTGCATAAAGGTCAGGCAACGGATGCCCATCTGTTGCTACCACAAGTCGTCATCAATACCCGCCCAGTAGAGCGGTCAGCACCACTGACGCAGCACTTACAAGCGGCGGGGTTGAGTGTGGTTGAGATGCCAATGTTGGCGCTACAGTCGCGCCCAACGACTGATGATGACATTATGTTGATGCAGCAGTGGCTAGCAAGGGCTTATAAGGCACTTGTTATCGTCAGTCCAACGGCGGCCGCTGCAGGTCTAGCTGTCTGGCAAATGCTGGAGCATGAGAATCAAGTGCGAGATGACGAAAATGATCAAGTAGATGCACCTTTAAAAGCACCAAGCCATATCATTGCAGTTGGTGAGGCGACGGCGGCGGTCTTAAGTAATAGCCTTGCTCATGAGTTAGAGTATCAGGTGCGCCAGCCAGAAGTTGCCAATAATGAAAGTATGTTGGCGATGCCTGAGATTGAGAGTTTGCAGGCAGGTGATAAGCTGCTGGTATGGCGTGGGCTTGGTGGTCGGCGATTATTGGTCGATGCATTACAGGCGCGTGGTGTCCATGTCGATAGCATTGCTTGGTATGAGCGTAAGAGGCCTCTAGAAGCAATGGCTCAGTATCAGCAATGGCTACAAGGTTCTCTGACATCTTGTTCGAAGCAAGATATAGCGTTATCAGAGCAGCCGAAGCCAATCGTGGTTGTCAGCAGTGGTGCAGCTTTTGAGCATTGGGAAACCATCGTTAGCGCTGTGGCAGAGAAGGGCCTAGAACCAGCTGCTGATACAGTTCTTCGACCACTTGAGCTAGCAGATTTTGCGTATGTGGTACTAGGCGAGCGCTTAGCTAATATGGTCGCAGAGCAGCAACTATATTATTGGCGTGTAGAAGACTTGGCGCCAGAAACTATCCTCGCTGCGATCAGATCGAAACATTAATTTTTTGCATTCTTAATTTTAACTATATTTAAATCTACCAATAACGGCGTTGCCTTATGTCAATTAATTCTGAATCGTTACCTAAGGAACCTTCGGCTGTTCAACAACGCCGGCAAGCAAATATGTTGTTGGTGCGACTGCAATGGTTCGTTATTTTGTTGCTGGTTGCTGCGTTGTTTTGGCTTTATATCAGTCAACAGCGTTTTCAAAATAACGTCAATGATCGCTTACAAAGCAATGAGCAAATTACCAGTCGTCTTAACGAGATGGATGATCGCTTATTTTCGATGAGTCAACAGACGTTACCGAAACCTAGTGCCGCTGTTAGCAGTCAAGCTCAAAACCAGCTAGACTTATTACGTATTCAAATACAAGCCGCTGATAGGTTGTTGGCAGATAATAATGATAATGCTGCGATTGAGTTGCTGCGAGGATTACATTGGCAGCTCTCACAAAGTAGTAATGAGATTGCGCCAGCGCTAACCATCGTTATTAAACAAAGCTTGATGAAAGATATTGAGCGTTTACAAGCCAGAAGCTCGCAACCCAGTCCTTGGCAGCTACAAAATTTAGCCATCCAAAACATTCAAGATTTTTTGCACAGTCATGAGCGTGCGACTAGACCACCGTCTCCGACGAAAGCCACCGATAATAATGCAGGTCTAACACGTAGACAGCTCGTGATTCATGAAGTTATCATGACATTAAATCTAGCAAATCAAGCCAGTAATATGCGTGAGCAAGATCAATTTATCAGCTATTTGACGCAAGCGCGAAAGCAATTGCAGAGTCTAGTACCTCAAAACCCAGAGCCAAAAAATTCAGACGAACAAGCCTCGCTAAGTACAAAAAAAGCGGCTAACGAAACCAATGTGCAAACTAAATCATCACCTGCGAATATTCCAGAAGTTATAGATTGGTTAGATCGATTAATTGCCAATGCACCAAAACCAACACCGTTGTTAACGACACAGATTTTGGATCAACCAAAACGTTAATGTTCAACAGACCCTATTGTGCCAAAAATTTATTAATACAAAGAATAAGAGAAATGACATTATGGACAGTTTGAACCAAGAATCACATTTGGCCTCTACTCTCGCAGAAGACCATAATCCTGACGAATTGTCTCACTATCCAGTGATTCATCATCAACCCATTCATTGGGGCGAAATGGATGCCTTTAATCATTTAAACAATGTCGTTTATTATCGCTATGCTGAGTCAGCACGTATTGGATATTTGCAGGCATTAGGGATGTTTGATGGCAGTATGATCACCGTATTGGCGCAATCGAGTTGTCAGTATTTACGTCCTGTGATTTATCCAGATACTTTATTATTGGGTGTGCGTTGTCAGCGCTTGGGTAGGACCAGCATCGTAATAGAGTACAGTTACTACAGTACGGCACAACAGGCAGTCGTTGCGACGGCTGAGGCAGTTGTAGTGCGTCTAGATAGTAGTGGAAAGGATAAATTACCATGGACAATCGAGGAGCGTGAACGGCTATTAGCACTAGAGGCAAAATTTGGCCATACGCCTGAGTACTGAAACTCAAAGAACTATTCTATATAAGTGAATGAGTTGAAAGAGTAATTAAAATTATCAAACATAAAAAAGGCACGCTAACATTGGAGTAGCGTGCCTTTTTTAAGCTTAATTTTTCGACTCAATAACACAAACAAATATTAGTCTTGTTGCGGTGCTTGAACGAAATCGACCACGTTTAATTCAAAACCTGATAACGCATAAAACTTCATCGGTGATGATAATAGACGCATATCACGGACACCTAAGTGACGTAATATCTGTGCGCCAACACCAACGCTACGATACGGCTGTTGAGTGAGCATTGATTGTGATTCATTGTCTGCCGCTTTATCTAACGCATCCCCTAAATCAACGGGTTGATTGTTACCAATCCAAACCAATACACCGCGATCTGAGGCGCTAATTTCTTTTAATGCCGCTTGTACGCTCCAGCCACTACGGCCAGTCATATCATTTTTAGCCGCAAACAAATCACGTAATGGATGGAAACCATGAACACGTACCGTACTAATGCCTTCGCTGACATCGCCTTTGACTAACGCTAAATGAGTCTCATCAGCACCAAACTCACGGAAGCGATGCAAGGTGAACGTACCATGTTCAGTCTCGAAAGGATGTGATTCTACTTCTTCTACTGTTTGCTCATTGGCAATACGATAGTTGATAAGATCAGCAATCGTACCTATTTTTAGATCATGCTCTTTGGCAAATATTTCTAGATCATCACGACGTGCCATCGTACCATCAGCATTGATGATTTCGACCAGTACAGATGCTGGCTCAAGGCCTGCTAAGCGTGATAAATCACAACCTGCTTCTGTGTGACCAGCGCGATGCAATACGCCACCATCTTGCGCAATGATAGGAAAGATATGGCCAGGCTGTACAATATCTTCAGCTTTAGCAGTAGCAGAAACCGCTGCTTGAATAGTACGGGCGCGATCGGCAGCAGAAATACCAGTCGTAACGCCTTCAGCCGCTTCGATTGATACGGTAAAGTTGGTGCTGAATTTCGCTTCGTTGCGCTCAGACATCAGTGGTAAAGACAGCTGATGCGCACGAGCTTGTGAGATGGTTAGACAGACTAAGCCACGCGCATGGGTAATCATAAAGTTAATATCTTCAGGGCGCACGTGGGTCGCTGCCATGATGATATCACCTTCGTTTTCGCGGTCTTCATCATCCATCAAGACGACCATTTTACCAGCACGAATGTCTTCGATAATCTCAGGAATCGTATTTAAACTCATAGTAAATCTCAATATTTTATTATTTATAGATAGGTGTGATTTGGAATCTAAAGCATTATCTGTCTATTAGAGCATAGATAATACAGAGCGCTGTTACGGTCAAGCAAAGCGCTATTACGGTCAAGCAAAGCGCGCTATAAGCAATATCATTTGATATAAAGGTGACTCACTTAATTGCTTGTATAGTTCATTATGAGGTTATTTTAACGCTTTTCATCGCAACGTGCTGTGTCATCTTCCCACTATATCGTTCAGTATGTCAAAAATCGTCATAAGTATTATCAATGACTGCTACTATTTATGCATTAAAGCGCACGTCACATAATAAGATGGCACGTCTATACGTGGTTAGTCATTACTTGCTGCTTGGGTTTTTAGCCAATCCATAAATTGTTTACTATGTTGTTCTCGCTGATTGTCTGCAAACTCATAAAAGCGTGTGCCGATTAAATTTTCTGGTAAATAAGACTGCGGATAGTAATGGTTGGGATAATCGTGAGGATAGACATAGTCCTGACCATAACCTTGATGTCGCATCAGCTTGGTCACGCCATTGCGCAGATGTAGCGGTACAGGAGAGGCATCTTTTTCTGCCAACGTCATCGCAGCATTGATCGCTTTATACGTGCTATTGCTTTTGGCACTGGTCGCCAGATAAACCACCACTTGACCTAAAATTAGACGTGCTTCAGGCATGCCAATGGATTGCACACTGCGTAGTGCTGCATCAGCTAGGAGTAAAGCATTGGGGTTGGCATTGCCGATATCTTCGCTGGCTAAGATGACCAATCGGCGCGCGATGAAGTCCGCAGGCTCACCGCCCACTAGCATCCGAGCCATCCAATACAGTGCTGCATCAGGGTCAGAGCCACGTACTGACTTTATCATTGCTGATACGATATCGTAATGCTGCTCACCATCTTTATCGTAGCGGATCAGTGCAGTCTGTGCTACCCGACCGACCAATGCATCATCGACGATAATCGGTGATTGCTTAGAGTCAGCCGTTTGAATGGCAAGCTCTAATAAGTTCAGCGCCTTTCTAGCATCACCATGTGCCAGTTGACTGATAGTGTCTTTTGCTTGCAAGTCGACGGTCAGTTCTTTTAGCACGTTGTCTTCCGACAGAGCCCGTTGCAATACTGCGCTGATTTGCTCTGGTGTCAGAGGTTCTAGACGATACACTTGGCAACGTGAGAGTAGGGCATTGTTGACACTAAATGAGGGGTTTTCAGTCGTAGCACCAATCAAAGTGATATCGCCAGACTCTACCGCGCCTAGTAGTGCATCTTGCTGTGCCTTATTAAATCGGTGAATCTCGTCGATGAACACCACAGGCGACTCGAATACCAGTGAGTCCTTATTGTCTAATACTTCGCGTAACTGTTTAACCCCAGTATTCAACGCGGACAGCGCATGAAAAGGTCGATTAACCGCATCAGCCAGTAGCATAGCAATGGTTGTTTTACCAATACCCGCTTCCCCATGCAAAATAATCGATGGCAGGTGCCCTTGTTCGACCAAACGTCGCAGAGGTGCACCTGCTGCCAGTAAATGCTCTTGACCTATGATATCGGCCAGCGTAGTGGGGCGCATGCGCTGAGCAAGTGGAGTATCAGCATGAAAACTAGGTGGCATAGGGCTTCTCTATTATCAATTTAAACAGCTATCAATTCGCGTGTCACAACAGTGATGGATAAGTTTGTATGGTTGCATTTAAACAGCTACACATCACGCTACACTTATTATTCTATTGGAAATGAACATTTCTGCCTGTTTGGCATGATTTTCGCACTAATGAATATTAGATCTTAGCAATAAAAAAAGGCTAATTGAATCGACTATATTTGCTATGTGTCTACACGATAGGTTAACGCAATCTTATGTTAATGAAAGCTCGCTAAGTGTATAGCTTATGTCCCAGTCACTTTGGTTTGCAGATTTTATCCCTATTAACGGTTCAGTCATATTAATGAGCAGTATCAATAAGCATGGCTCACCAAGCATAATTTATTAAAAGTGGTCTATCAAGCATAGGATATTACAGTGATGACGTCTCAATCGATATTTAAGCGTTTTTTGAATCGATGTTTATATCGCAGTGCACAGCAAAAATCACGCTTACTCACTGTGAGCGAGGTGACGCTAGCACGTTCAGTATTCGGTGACAGCATTGACCTTGATGGCGTTCAGCTTAAGACTGCTTGGTGGGTGCTAAAAAATTATGCCGTTAGCCCTAATGGCAATATTTACTTTAATCCTGCAGATTGGATTACAGATTTTAGCGAGGCCTCACTAGGTAAGCAAAGCTGGCTGATACATGAGCTGACCCATGTCTGGCAGCTACAACAAGGCTTGAAAGTCGTGCGTGGTGCGGTTATCGATCGTCGTTATGATTATGTGCTTGAGGTAGGGAAACCTTTTCTTAAGTATGGTATCGAGCAGCAAGCACGCATGGTACAGGATTACTTTATTCGTCATCGGCGCGGGCAAGACTGCCAAGCTTTGGAAGCCTGTATTCCATTTTTGGTCACAAGCTCTATCGACGAAACAAAAAATACAGATAACTCGTTCACAATTTAATTTTTTTATAGAGACAAATAGTGACTATAGCTGATTCAATTTAAAAGTAGTACAAGGCAACCGAGTGTAGAGGTATGTTTAATACTTCAAATGAGGTTAAAGCAGTAATACTTTTATAGTGGAATGACTATATGATAAGAATTAGTATAAAGCATGCTTTGTGCTTTAAAAGGTCACGATAACTCTGAGAAAAGTAAAGTAGCAAAGGATTGCTACGATAACTATAGCTTTTAATATTTGTGCTTTAACAAGGATATTTACGCTCATGTTTAAATTTTTGCCAGTAAAGCTCGCTCTGAGTGCCAGCCATAAAGCGAATAACCGTTCGGCTTATGATAATTCTCTTAATGAGAGTGTTCAGCCACGGCGCTCGTCCCCAACACTGCTAGCGGCAACACTGACAGGCATGATTTTATTGATAGGTTGTCAGCAGCAGTCAGATACACAGCCTGTCGTCGATGCCAGTCAGACCAGTGATCCAGAAAACGCTCAAGACAGTGAGCCAATGGCACAAAGCGATGCGGCCGCTGCTCGTATAAAGCAGTTTCAGCCCATTTACGTCACACAGATGCAAGGGTTACAGCGCCGCTTACAAGCAGAGTATGAATCACTGGAAGTTGCTGATACCTCAGAAAATGCAGACTCGCTACTAAACACTAATATCAAGACCGATAATACTAGCGATGTCATTGATGGCAGCGACGAAAACGTAGCTGCTCCTACTTCTTCAGCCACCGCACCTACTAATTCGGTGGATACTACTGCTATAGATAGCGATGTTGATGCTACGGCTGATATCAATACCAGTACAGAAGTAGGTGAGCGAGATTTAACTGTCTTAAAACGTATCAGTCTTGAGCCACGTAAACCTACTATGATGACCGAAGATCAAATCATTGACAGCTATCAGCAAGCGATGGAGGCTCTTTATCAGCCTGTGACGTCTCCGCTTAATGCAGAAGATATCAATACTTTAATTAATATAGCGACGTTGGCACCACAATTGTTTGAAAGCGCAGAAATTGCTGGGAGAGTCAGTGCCAAGAGTCCAGCGCTGGCACGGTTGATAATCCAACATCAAGTTTGGGAGCAAATAGAAGCCCAGCAAGTCATTGATATGCAACAGATGAAAATTGATCAACAAAAAGAGTTTGAGTCGCTCATGTCTAAGTTCAACGAGACAATTGAAGGATACGATGAACAGATTGCCAAGTACGAGCAGACATTAGAATCGTTTAAATAAATATTTTCAGCAATTAAGACAATTTCTAAGCAATAAAAAATCCCGCACAATGGCGGGATTTTTCATTGAGCAAAAATTATCTCTATCTATTTGCGGTCTTCAACTTTAACAAAATCGCGATGCGACTCGCCAGTGTATAACTGACGTGGACGACCGATTTTGAACGGTGCGCTGTGCATCTCTAACCAATGGCTGATCCAACCTGAAGTACGAGCTAGTGAGAAGATTACGGTAAACATTGACGTTGGGATACCGATGGCTTTTAAGATAATGCCAGAGTAAAAATCAACGTTTGGATATAAGTTACGCTCAACGAAGAACGGGTCTTCTAAAGCAATCTTTTCAAGCGCCATCGCCAACTCAAGCTTAGGATCGTTGATACCAAGTGCCGCAAGTACTTCGTCACAAGTTTCTTTCATGACTTGTGCGCGTGGGTCAAAGTTTTTGTAAACACGATGACCAAAGCCCATGAGCTTCACTTCACGGCTCTTCACTTTTTCCATGAATGCAGGTACGTTTTCAACTGAACCGATTTCGTCTAGCATCTCAAGAACAGCTTCGTTCGCGCCGCCATGTGATGGACCCCAAAGGGCTGCGATACCAGCTGCGATACAGGCATAAGGGTTTGCACCAGTAGAACCAGCCAAACGTACAGTAGACGTTGAAGCATTTTGCTCATGGTCAGCATGCAAAGTAAAGATTTTGTCCATTGCGCGAGTGATGACGTCGTTAGTTTTATAATCAACATCAGCAGGCGTAGCAAACATCATGTACAAGAAGTTTTCTGCGTAGTTAAAGTCATTACGCGGATACATGAACGGCTCGCCTTGTGAGTATTTATAACTCATTGCAGCAAGTGTTGGCATCTTAGCGATTAGACGAATAGCAGTGATTTCACGATGCTCTTCATTGCTCACATCTAGATTTTCATGATAGAACGCTGATAACGCACCAACGACACCGACCATAATGGCCATCGGATGCGCGTCACGGCGGAAACCTTCAAAGAACTTACGTAATTGGTCATGAACACCCGTATGTTTACGGATTTTTTCAAAGAAGTCTGCTTTTTGCTCAGCGTTTGGTAGGTCACCATGAATCAGTGCATAAGCAACTTCTAAGTATTCAGCGTTGTTTGCTAACTGATCGATAGGGTAGCCGCGGTGTAATAACTCACCTTTGCCACCATCAATATAAGTAATCTTTGATTCCACAGGGGCTGTTACTTTAAAACCAGGGTCATAAGACCAAAAGCCTGAGTCTTGTAGAGCAGCAATATCGATAACTGGGCGCCCTAAAGTACCTTCGATGATAGGAAATTCGTACTCTTTACCATTTACGGTTAATTTGGCATTAGTGTCAGCCATAAATTGCTCTCCATTGTTTTAGCTTGTTAGAATAAAATTATTGCAGACGCATACCCTCGCGTCGTCGATTATTACAGGCACATACCCTTGCGCCATCATCAGTCAAATGCTCAAAATACATCTAACTCGTTTAATACGCAGAGTATATTAGCAGCAATTCCCTATGATTTGAAAAGACTTTTACTGTCAACACTGCCAATTAGTATGGTTTTGACGTGTTTATTCACTGTAATTTTTGTATCAAAATATGTCTGGTAAGCTATTTGTCTTTTAAACCGCTTCTTTATAGAAAGTAATGATTATCATTAACATTATAATATTAAAGTGTTTTTAGCAATATTATAAGTTTAACGGTTTAGTCATATTAACTATAAAACAGACAGAGTATGAACAAACGACCATTTAGTTTAGATTTATGGTTCGTTAGGGGTGGGTAATACTAATGAATTAATATTGCAAATAGCCAGCTTTTTGTTAATTAATCTCTAATAACCAATATTTAGGGGATAAATTTGTAATTAGCGCCCAGTCATTTTATAATTAGAGGGATTTAACTGGCACTAGCTTTGCGCATATTGAGCGATCATCTTAATGGAATAATCAGTGAAGCTTTGCTTTACTCATATTTTGTTACGATTGGACGACC
Organism: Psychrobacter sp. SZ93C1; assembly: GCF_015864635.1. Taxonomy (NCBI): domain Bacteria; kingdom Pseudomonadati; phylum Pseudomonadota; class Gammaproteobacteria; order Moraxellales; family Moraxellaceae; genus Psychrobacter; species Psychrobacter sp. SZ93C1. The sequence goes on from NZ_JADYWY010000001.1 coordinate 216,112, forward strand.
AGTTTATAGACCAAAACCTAGCTTATCGTTTGAATATTCTTGTTAACTGTTCTATTTTTAGATAGCCAACAGTGAAGTTTACCTTAATAAATTGATCGTATAGAGATGACACAATGGCGTTATCTTTTTTTGTTAATGGGAATCAGTAAAAATAGAATAGTTAATCGATTGATCCCAAGCTTCGTACTTATTGTCATAACGTAAGTAGAAGGCTCGTTAATAAAAGGGTGTATCAGTTCAACGAGTCAGGTTCGACCGTCTATAATGATCGTATAAGACATATTCGCCTTTTAACTTTAGCGCAAATTAAACTACGTCAGCTAGCCCTTCCTTACTTTATTCGTCTCATGTGTTGCTCGTCGCTGTTGTATAGCATTTATACAAAGCGTGGATAGCAGATACAGGAGTATAACCGCAAAAAGGATGCCCGCTGTGAAAAGCAACCGACCTATTGATCTGCCTTTAAGCCAAGTGATTAGCGTTAATCGCTCACCGATTGCAATTGCCTCAATTTTGCATCGTATATCTGGCATTATTTTATTCTTACTTATTCCTGTCATGTTGTGGTTGTTACAGAATTCTTTGGCATCGCCTGAGAGTTTTGCAACCGTATTTGACAACGTACTCGTGCGCTTTTTGGCATGGATATTTGTTGCCGCGATCGCTTATCACTTTGTGATGGGCATCAAGCACTTATTTGCTGATATGGGCATGAACGAAGAGCTAAAATCTGGACGTGCCGCTTCTAAGGTCAGTTTTGTGATCGCAGCGATTCTAATTGTCGCGTCATTTGTATGGGTGATGTTCTAATGATTAAAAACGATTCAGGAATAAAAAGTGCGACTGGTCTGACCGGCTCAGGCTCACGTGATTGGATTATCCAGCGTATCAGCGCTGTTGTTTTAGCCGTTTATAGTGTGGTGTTGCTGGGTTTCTTTTTGACCCATGGCGACGTCACTTATCTTGAGTGGTCATCATTTATGACTAGCCTGCCTATGCGTTTATTTAGCTTAGTAGCAGTACTTGCGCTAGCAGGCCATGCTTGGGTTGGAATGTGGACAGTCTTTACTGACTATATTACTACTGGCAAACTAGGCTCAAGCGCAGCAGGTTTACGTTTAGTCCTACAGTCATTGATGATTATCGCTATTTTAGTATTTCTATTTTGGGGTATCATGATTTTTTGGGGTAGTGGCTTCAGTGTTGTTGCCGTTTAACCAATAATTTATACCTTTACTATCTATAAATAATAACGGATGCACTCAGCAGCATTATTGGCTGCTGAATGACTCCAAAGCCGTCCGTTATAGCCGATAATAGTCATAGCATTGGGCAATTTCTGACTTGAGCAGTCATTTAAAGATAACTGAGTCAAATTGAAAGTAAACGAAATTAGCCTAATATAACGATAGATATGCAAATTAAGTGGTTAAAGGTTGTTCGCGTCACCGTCTTAAATAATTGTGTTCAATGGCCGAATAAATATGACATTTGGCCCTGCAACGAGATGACGCTTAATACAGCTTTTTTATTTAATTCTAAGCATTAACAGGCATTAGGAAAACCGTAATGGCAACTAGACAAGATAATACCATTAGTAATATTAAGACCCTAAACTACGATGCAGTCATCGTCGGTGGTGGCGGCTCAGGTATGCGTGCTTCACTACATTTGGCTGAAGCAGGTATGAAGGTTGCAGTCCTTACCAAAGTATTCCCAACGCGTTCGCACACGGTTGCGGCTCAGGGCGGTATCGGTGCAAGTTTGGGTAACATGAGTAACGATAACTGGCATTTTCACTTTTATGACACCGTCAAAGGGTCAGATTGGTTGGGTGATCAAGACGCTATCGAATATATGTGCCGTGAAGCGCCAAAAGTCGTCTATGAGCTTGAGCACATGGGCATGCCGTTTGACCGTAACGAAGATGGCACGATTTATCAGCGTCCGTTTGGTGGTCATACCTCTAACTATGGCGAAAAAGCCGTTCAACGTGCTTGTGCTGCTGCTGACCGTACAGGTCACGCACTGCTACATACGTTATATCAAAAAAACCTAGAGCAAGGTACTGAGTTTTTCATCGAGTGGATTGCCCTTGACTTGATTAAAGATGAAGCTGGTAACATCAACGGCGTCATCGCACTTGAGCAAGAGACTGGTACTATTGCTGTATTTCAGTCACCGATTACTGTTCTAGCGACAGGTGGTGCAGGCCGTATCTTTGCAGCTTCCACCAATGCTTATATCAATACTGGTGACGGTATTGGCATGGCGGTTCGTGCAGGTATTCCGTTACAAGATATGGAATTCTGGCAGTTCCACCCGACGGGCGTTCATGGTGCAGGCGTACTATTAACTGAGGGTTGCCGCGGTGAAGGCGCTATCTTGCGTAATAAAGATGGCGAAGCATTCATGGAGCGTTACGCACCAACCGTAAAAGACTTGGCACCACGTGATCTAGTATCACGCTCTATGGACCAAGAAATCAAAGAAGGCCGTGGTTGTGGTCCTAATGCTGACCATATCGTTATGGATATGACGCATTTGGGTGTTGAAACCATCATGAAGCGTCTGCCATCAGTATTTGAGATCGGTAAAAACTTTGCCAACGTAGACATCACTAAAGAGCCGATTCCAGTTATCCCAACCATTCATTATATGATGGGCGGTATTCCAACCACTATTCATGGTCAAGTGGTGACACCTGATTTAGAAGCAGGTACGGACGAAGAAGGTCAATACACGCAAGGCAATGTCGTTAAAGGTCTTTATGCCATCGGCGAATGTGCTTGTGTGAGTGTTCATGGTGCCAATCGTCTAGGCACTAACTCACTACTTGATCTATTGGTATTTGGCCGTGCTGCTGGTAAGCATATTGTTGATGAATTCCATCATGCTGACCATAATTACAAGCCACTTGATCCTCGTGTACTTGATTACACTATGCGTCGTTTGGACAAGCTGCAACAGTCTACTGAAGGGTACAATGCTCAAGAAGTGGCTGACGAGATTCGCAGCACTATGCAATTACATGCCAGTGTATTCCGTACTCAAGCAATGATGGACGAAGGCGTTGAGAAAATTTTAGCGCTAGGCGACAAAATCGACCAAATTCATTTGGCTGATAAATCACAAGTCTTTAATACTGCGCGTATCGAAGCTTTTGAAGTTGCCAACTTGTACGAAGTGGCCAAAGCGACAATGATATCAGCGGCTATGCGCCATGAAAGCCGTGGTGCCCATAGTGTGTCTGATTATGATCGTCCAGAAGATGATGAGCATGCACCAAATGGCCGCGATGACAAAAACTGGATGAAGCATACCTTATGGTATTCTGAAGGCAATAAAATTATTTATAAGCCAGTTCGCAAAGTTCCATTGACAGTTGATTATATCGAGCCAAAAGTTCGCGTCTATTAATCTTAGATGTTGCGCCTGATATACAGCAGCAGCGTTAATGTTTTATCCTTTATTAATTTATTAAAAAGGTGACCGCCAGCTACATGCACTTGCCAGCGCTAGCACACTATTAATCGGTATTTGATATCGTTTATCAGTACAGATTAATAGTTAGCGTCATCCTGTTGCAATCTTTGTATGCCCGCCATCACCTACGTGTGGAGTTTAGCATTATGAGCCGAGGTACTCGCACCATCGAAATCTATCGCTACGATCCTGATCTGGACGCAGCGCCACGCATGCAAACGTATACCATTGAGTTGTTAGACTCAGATCGTATGTTGCTTGACGTGTTATTACGCCTAAAAAAGGAAGATGAAACACTGACCTTCCGTCGCTCTTGCCGTGAAGGCATCTGTGGCTCTGATGGCATGAACATCAACGGCAAAAATGGTCTAGCATGTCTAATCAACATGAATACTTTGCCAGAAAAAGTAACGGTACGTCCGTTGCCTGGTCTTCCAGTTGTTCGTGATTTGGTCGTCGATATGAACCAATTCTACGAGCAATATGAAAAAGTACATCCGTACTTAATCAATGACCAACCAGCACCGCCAACAGAGCGTCTGCAATCGCCTGAACAGCGTGAAAAACTGAATGGTTTGTACGAATGTATCCTATGTGCTTGCTGTTCAACCAGCTGCCCATCATTCTGGTGGAACCCTGATAAGTTCCTAGGTCCATCAGCATTACTACATGCTTATCGCTTTGTTGCTGATAGCCGTGATGGTGATACTCAAGCACGTTTGGCTCGTCTAGATGATCCATTTAGCTTGTTCCGCTGCCGCGGTATCATGAACTGTGTGTCAGTTTGTCCAAAAGGCCTAAATCCAACCAAAGCAATTGGTCATCTGCGTAATATGTTGATTGACCAAGCAGGTTAATCGTTTATAATTGCATGGTTTTTTTGCAGATATAATACGAAAAACACCACCTAATATATTAGGTGGTGTTTTTTATGATTTAGACTCTGAGAGAGTTTGGCTTTTTCTTTAGATGCAAATAAGCTGTAGCGATGAGGAAAACGACCGACGATCAAAGGTAAGGCTGTGCTAACAATACGTTGGCCGTGTGTAAGAAAACATGATATATGCACAAGCAATCTATATAATTGGCAACAGTAAAAAGCATTCATCAAGAGATATTGGCTACGTTAAATGTTAGAATAGCGCATAGTTGTACTGGTAGGATGTTGTGATGAGTAAATATCAGTTAGCGATAGTTTGTGTTACTGGTAATATACCAACAAGATATCATATCGAGACAGAATAGGGTCAATATGCAGTACCTAAGGTGAGAATAGTTATTCATTACCTAAATACCTAGTATTGAACAAACAAACTATGGCCTAAAATACAGGCGTGCTACTCTATACAGCAGTGTATGTTTGGCTGAAAAGTTGTAACATGTTAGAAATAATAAAAAATTGTAGTGAAAATTATCAGTTAAAACGTTGATAGTTTAACGATAACTTTTTACCAATTAATTGGTTATGGCTAACAGTAGTATATATAAATTAATTTTGTGAAACGAGCCGGATAACAAAACTGGACGTTCACAAATAATTGTATTGCTAATATAGATATTGCAGGCGACAGCACTTAACGTACGACAGATGACACAATAATAAGCACGATTCCATTCATTTATCTATCAAATAGACGATTATTATGAATAGTATAACTAAAGAAGCAAAAGGCTCAGGACATACAGAACTGGCCGCTGATAACGCCCAGTATATCGAAGCTCTTTATGAGCAGTATCTGAATGACCCAAGTAGTGTTGATACCGAGTGGCAAACGTATTTTGCACAATACAAATCGCCAAATGATGCACCGCATAATGCTATTAAAGACCAGTTCTTATTGCTTGCCCGCAATCAGACTGCAGGCAAAAGTAGCGATCAAGCGACCAGCTCAGCGCCTAGTGCTTTAGTAGATGGTGGTAACCCAAAGAAAATGGGTGTACAGCAGCTGATTTCAGCCTATCGCCGCCGTGGTCATCGCCGTGCTAGCCTCGATCCGTTAAACCTTGAAGTACGTGCAGAAGTAGAAGATTTAACCCTCGCTTACCATAACCTTTCAGAAGCTGACCTTGATACCGTATTCCCTACCAATGATCTAAGTATCGCTAAAGATTCAGCACCTTTACGTGAAATCATTGAGATCATGGAACGTGTTTATTGCCGCCACATTGGTGTCGAATACATGCACGTAACCACCAGCGTAGAAAAACGCTGGATGGAAAAATATCTAGAAAGCAACTTAGGTCATATCAAATTTGATACAGAAAAACGTATCTCTATTCTTAAACGTCTTACAGCTGCTGAAGGCTTAGAAAAGTATTTAGCACGTAAATATACGGGTGTGAAGCGTTTCGGTCTAGAAGGTGGTGAAAGCTTTATTCCTGCTATCAATGAAATCATCCAACGTGCTGGCGGTTATGGCACCAAAGAGATGGTCATTGGTATGGCTCACCGTGGACGCCTAAACCTGTTAGTAAATATCTTAGGTAAAAACCCTGCGGACTTGTTTGACGAGTTCGATGGTAAGGTACAGCCAGAAAAAGGCTCAGGTGATGTTAAATATCACAATGGTTTCTCATCTAATGTGATGACGCCAGGTGGCGAAGCTCATTTGGCTTTGGCCTTTAACCCGTCACATCTTGAAATCGTTGCGCCAGTATTGCAAGGTTCAGTACGTGCCCGTCAGGTGCGTCGTAATGACCAACCTCTTTTAGACAATAAAGGCGGTAATTCAGTACTACCAATCGTCATTCATGGTGATGCTGCTTTTGCTGGTCAGGGCGTGGTTCAAGAAACCTTCCAGATGTCACAAACCCGTGCTTATACCACTGGTGGTACCGTACATATTGTTATCAACAACCAAGTAGGCTTTACCACTAGCCGTCAAGAAGATGTTCGTTCAACTGAATATTGTACTGACGTGGCAAAAATGGTACATGCGCCTATCTTACACGTGAACGGTGATGATCCAGAGTCAGTCGTATTCGCAGCTCAATTGGCATTAGATTATCGTCATGAGTTTGAGAAAGACATCATTATTGATCTGTTCTGCTATCGTCGTAATGGTCATAACGAAGCTGATGAACCATCAGCGACGCAGCCACTTATGTATGCTGTCATCAAAAAGCTACCAACCACTCGTACGCTTTATGCACAACAGCTTATCAAAGAAGGCATCCTGAATGCCGATCAAGAAAAGCAGTATGAAGATGAGTATCGTGAGTCTTTAGATCGTGGTGACTATGTTGCCAACTCATTGGTCAATGAACCGAATGAGGGCTTATTTGTAGATTGGACGCCTTATTTGGGTCATGATTTGGTCGATGAGTGGGATACCAGCGTCGATATCGAAGTCCTAAAAGGTTACGGACGCCGTATGGCCGAAATGCCAGAAGGCTACAAGCTACAACGCCAAGTTCAAAAAGTAGTTGAGCAGCGCCTAGCTATGCAAACTGGCGAAGAGCCATTGAACTGGGGTGCAGCTGAGACATTGGCTTATGCTTCATTGGTCGATAACGATAAAGTATTGGTACGTATTACTGGTGAAGATGTAGGCCGTGGTACGTTCTCACATCGTCATAGTGAAATATACAATATCAATGACGGCAGCATGTATGTGCCATTGGCTCATATGAGTGAAGACCAAGCTCGTTTTGCAACTTATAACTCATTGCTATCAGAAGAAGCAGTGCTAGCCTTTGAATATGGTTATGCAACGACAGTCCCTAACGCATTGGTCGTTTGGGAAGCGCAGTTTGGTGATTTCGTCAACGGTGCACAGGTTGTTATCGATCAATTTATCTCAAGTGGCGAAACTAAGTGGCAGCGTGTTTGTGGTCTAACGATGCTGTTACCACATGGTTTTGAAGGTCAAGGCCCTGAGCATTCATCTGCGCGTCTTGAACGTTTCTTACAGCTATGTGCTGAAGACAACATGCAAGTCATCACGCCGACGACTCCAGCACAGATTTATCATGCACTACGTCGTCAAGCGGTACGTCCTATTCGTAAGCCGTTGATCGTTATGTCACCGAAGAGTTTGCTACGTCATAAGTTAGCAACTTCAAATCTGGAAGAGCTTGCCAATGGTAAGTTTGAAACCGTCATTTCAGAGATGGACGATCACAACGCAGACAAAGTGACTCGTATGGTGCTATGTGGCGGCAAGGTTTATTATGACTTGCTTGAGCAGCGCCGTGCACTAGGTCTAGAGCATGTAGCTATCGTTCGTATCGAACAGCTTTATCCGTTGCCAGAGCAGCGTTTGATGGCTGAGATTGAAAAGTATAGCAACTTGGCTGAGATCGTATGGACGCAAGAAGAGCCGCTTAACCAAGGCGCTTGGTATTACTTAGCACCGCATATGTACCGTATTGTCGTACCGCACCCAACCAAGGCGAAAGTCATGGAGCCGGTGGCACGTCCTGCTAGTGCAGCACCTGCAACAGGTTCACCAAAACTACACGCTCAACAGCAGCAAGCGTTAATCGCTGGCGGTCTTGGTATCAGTGTTGATGAGTTGTCTAAGTAACATATTATTGAATGCAAATGAATCAGGCGATAACAGTCAGTATGCTGTAATAAAATCTAGATAGTATTATCTAAGATCGCTATCCAAGATGGCACTGACTGTTTATCACGACTTAATAACAAATATGAATATCCAAATCTAAGGAGTATATCGATGGCTGATATCAAAGCCCCCGTTTTTCCAGAATCGGTTGCCGACGGTACAATCGTTGAGTGGCATGTTACTGAAGGTCAGCAAGTTAACCGTGATGACCTATTGGCTGAAATCGAAACTGATAAAGTCGTATTAGAAGTTGTAGCGCCTGACAACGGTGTTGTGACCAAAATCGTCAAGCAAGTTGATGATACTGTTTTGTCTGATGAGCTTATCGCTCAATTTGAAGCGGGTGCGAGCGCTAGTGCAGACACTGCTACAGAAGCAGCAGTGCCAGCACAAGCAGCAGACGGCGGCGAGCCAGTACAAGCAGCGGCTCAAAACGACAGCAATGATGCAGATCATAAAGATCAAAGCCCAGCGGTTCGCAAAGCTGCGAAAGAAAGCGGCGTAGATCCTAAAGAAGTTGAAGGCAGTGGTCGTGGCGGTCGTGTTACCAAAACTGATATGGCAAATCCAACATTGAAATCAGACAGCAGCATCAAGTCTGACAGCGGCCGTCCAGTTGCTGAATCAACAGGTGAGCGTACTGAAAAACGTGTTCCAATGACGCGCCTACGTAAAACAGTAGCGAATCGTCTATTGTCAGCATCACAAGATACTGCGATGCTAACGACGTTTAACGAAGTGAATATGAAGCCGTTGATGGACATGCGTGCTAAGTACAAAGAACAATTCGAAAAACGTCATGGTGTACGTTTGGGCTTTATGTCATTGTTCGTAAAAGCAGCAACAGAAGCACTCAAACGCTTCCCAGCTGTGAACGCTTCATTAGATGGCGATGATATCGTTTATCATGGTTATTATGATATCGGTGTTGCAGTCTCTTCAGATCGCGGCTTGGTTGTTCCAGTATTACGTGATACAGATCGCATGAGCATGGCTGATGTCGAAAGCCGTATTCGTGAGCTTGGTGGCCTTGCTCAAAAAGGTAAACTTGGTCTGAATGACATGACTGGCGGTACTTTCACTATCTCAAACGGTGGTGTATTTGGTTCATTGATGTCTACACCTATTTTGAACCCACCACAAACGGCTATCCTAGGTATGCATGCTATCAATGACCGCCCAATGGCTGTCGATGGCAAAGTTGAAATCCTACCAATGATGTACTTGGCACTCTCTTATGACCATCGTATGATTGATGGTAAAGAAGCAGTACAGTTCTTAGTAACCATCAAAGAATTGGTTGAAGATCCAGCCATGCTTCTACTAGACCTATAAGCTTCTAAGCTTGTATTGGCAACCGCTGATACAAGCTTTTTAACTTTAGTCTAGACAGTGGTATTAGTTGTTTGTTAATAAATAAGAACGTTTCGCTGACATGGTGTATTGACCATTAAGCAGAAGCATACTGAGTAAAAACATCGCTTATTTATTAACGAGATAATCCTCAGTTAAATGATATTTACAATTAGAATGATAATTAAAAATAGGAACGTACTATGAAAGACAATTATGATTTAGTCGTCATCGGCGGCGGTCCTGGTGGTTATGAAGCCGCTATCCGTGCAGGTCAGTTAGGTATGAGCGTTGCTTGTATCGAAAAACGTGTTTATAAAGGTGAGCCAGCGCTTGGTGGTACTTGCTTGAACGTTGGTTGTATCCCATCAAAAGCATTGCTTGATAGCTCACATCGCTATGAAGCGACCAAGCACGATCTTGCTGAGCATGGTATCAGCACTAGTGACGTAGCAATCGATATCGAAAAAATGATTGCTCGTAAAGAAGGCATCGTTAAGCAATTGACTGGTGGTGTTGCTGCTTTGCTAAAAGGCAATGGTGTTGATTGGCTGCAAGGCTGGGGCACATTGGTTGATGGTAAAGGCGCTGACAAGCAAATCAAATTCACTGCACTTGCAGACGAAAGCGAAACCACAATCACTGCTAAGAACGTGATTCTTGCAGCAGGTTCTGTCCCTATCGATATCCCTGTGGCCAAAACTGATGGCGATCGTATCGTTGACTCTACTGGTGCACTTGATTTCACCGAAGTTCCTAAGCGTCTAGGTGTTATCGGTGCTGGTGTTATCGGTCTTGAGCTTGGTTCAGTATGGCGTCGTTTAGGTGCTGAAGTTGTTGTCTATGAAGCGCTTCCAAGTTTCTTAGCAGCTGCTGACAAAGACATCGCAAAAGAAGCTGGAAAAATGCTGAAGAAGCAAGGTCTTGATATCCGTGTTGATACCAAAGTAACCAATGCTGAAGTTAAAGGCGATCAAGTTGTTGTCACTAGCGAAAGCAAAGGCGAATCAAGTGAAGAAAGCTTCGACAAACTTATCGTTTGTGTAGGCCGCCGCGCATACTCTGAAAAATTGCTTGGTGATGACAGTGGTATCACATTGACTGAACGTGGTCTTATCGACGTAAACGATCAGTGTAAGACCAACCTTGATGGCGTCTATGCTATCGGTGACTTAGTCCGTGGCCCTATGCTTGCGCATAAAGCAATGGAAGAAGGCATGATGGCTGTTGAGCGTATTCATGGCGAAAAAGCTCAGGTTAATTATGATACTATCATCAACGTAATTTACACGCATCCAGAAATCGCATGGGTTGGTTTAACTGAGCAAGAAGCTGAAGCAGCTGGCTATGAAGTTAAAACTGGTTCATTCAACCTAGCAGCTAACGGCCGTGCACTTGCTCAAAGTGAAGCGGAAGGCTCTGTGAAAGTTGTTGCTGATGCCAAAACAGATCGTCTGTTAGGTATGCATGCTATCGCTGCTGGTGCTGGCGATATCGTCCATCAAGGTATGATCGCGATGGAATTTGTCTCTAGTATCGAAGATTTGCAATTGATGACATTTGCGCATCCAACTATTTCAGAAGCTGTGCATGAAGCTGCTCTGTCTGCTGATGGCCGTGCTATTCACGCCATTCAGCGCAAAAAGCGTAAGAAATAAGTAGTTAGTTTGATAAGTACTGACTTATAACCTGACTGTAGTGTCGCTGTCAAAGCTATCGCTACAGTCACGAGTGCGCCAGACGGATGTCTAATATATATGCGCACTCATTTTCACTTTTTATTAATTGTAAAAAATAAAGGATACAATCAATGAATTTACATGAGTATCAAGCAAAAGAGCTGTTAAAAAGCTATGGTTTGCCGATTCAAGAAGGCATCATCGCCTATAGTGGCGACGAAGCTGCTGCTGCTTTTGATAAAACGCCAACTGACATTGCGGTTATTAAAGCGCAAGTACATGCTGGTGGTCGCGGTAAAGCTGGTGGTGTGAAGCTGGTTAAAACTCGTGAAGAAGCTAAGCAAGTAACTGAAGAGCTAATCGGTACCAATTTGGTTACTTTCCAAACTGACGCTGATGGTCAACCAGTTAACTTCGTATTGGTTGCAGAAGATATGTATCCAGTACAAACTGAGCTATATCTTGGCGCAGTGGTTGATCGTGCGACTCGTCGTGTGACTTTCATGGCATCAACCGAAGGTGGTGTTGATATCGAAGAAGTAGCAAACGAGACGCCAGAAAAAATCTTCAAAGTACATGTTGATCCTTTAGTTGGTCTAATGCCTTTCCAAGCGCGCGATGTTGCGTTCAAACTTGGTCTAGAAGGCAAGCAAATCAACCAGTTCGTTAAATTGATGACTGGTGCTTATAAAGCATTTGTTGAAAACGACTTTGCGCTAATGGAAATCAACCCATTAGCGGTTCGTGAAAATGGCGAAATCGTTTGTGTTGATGGCAAAATCGGTATCGATTCAAACGCACTATATCGTCTGCCTAAAATTGCAGCACTACAAGACAAAACTCAAGAAAACGAGCGTGAGCTTAAAGCTGCTGAGTTTGACCTAAACTACGTTGCCCTAGAAGGTAACATCGGTTGTATGGTTAACGGTGCTGGTCTTGCAATGGCAACGATGGATATCATCAAATTGTATGGCGGCAAGCCTGCTAACTTCTTGGACGTTGGCGGCGGTGCAACTAAAGATCGCGTTGTTGAAGCTTTCAAGATCATTCTTGAAGACAGCAGCGTTGAAGGTGTTCTAATCAACATCTTCGGTGGTATCGTACGTTGTGACATGATTGCAGAAGCCATTATCGCTGCTGTTAAAGAAGTCGATGTACAAGTACCTGTGGTTGTACGTCTAGAAGGTAATAATGCTGAAAAAGGCTTACAAATTCTAGAAGAGTCTGGTCTTAAGCTGACTACAGCTCAAGGCCTAGCAGATGCCGCTCAAAAAATTGTCGATGCGGTTAAAGCCTAAGTCTTTAATGATTGGTATTTAGCAATAAATACCAAAGCATAGTAGTCAACGCGTGATAGTGGCTTTTATATAAACATTGACCATTAATATTGAATAAAAATGGTACTAAGAGTCGCTATCACAAGACAACCGAATACAAGGAATAAATAATGAGTGTATTAATCGATAAAGATACCAAAGTATTGGTACAAGGTTTCACTGGTAAAAATGGTACGTTCCACTCTGAGCAAGCGATCGAATACGGTACTAAAGTAGTCGGCGGCGTAACGCCAGGTAAAGGCGGTCAAACGCATCTAGGCCTACCAGTATTTAATACTATGGCAGAAGCCATGGAAGCGACTCAAGCTGACGCTTCTGTTATCTATGTACCTGCACCATTCGTACTAGATTCTATCGTTGAAGCAATCGATGCTGGCGTTAAGTTGATCGTTGTGATCACTGAAGGCGTACCAACTATCGATATGCTAAAAGCCAAACGCTATCTTGAAGAAGCGGGCGATGTGCGTTTAGTTGGTCCTAACTGCCCAGGCGTGATCACTCCGGGTCAGTGCAAAATCGGCATCATGCCAGGCCATATCCATCAGCCAGGTAAAGTGGGCATCATCTCACGCTCTGGTACATTGACTTATGAAGCCGTAGCTCAGACAACTAAGCTTGGTTTTGGTCAGTCAACTTGTATCGGTATCGGTGGTGATCCTATCCCTGGTATGAACCAGATTGACGCATTGAAATTGTTCGAAGCTGATCCACAAACTGAAGCTATCATCTTAATCGGTGAGATCGGTGGTACTGCTGAAGAAGAAGCTGCTGCTTACATCAAAGACCATGTAACTAAGCCAGTTGTTGGTTATATCGCTGGTGTTACGGCTCCAGAAGGCAAGCGTATGGGTCATGCTGGCGCTATCATCTCTGGCGGTCAAGGTACTGCTGAAGAGAAATTCAAAGCGTTTGAAGATGCTGGCATCGCGTATACGCGTGACCCATCTAAGCTTGGCGAAAAACTGAAAGAAGTTACTGGCTGGTAAGCAAGATAGGCATAAGTCTACAGTTTCACTACTGAAACTACATTGAAAAAAAGTAAAGACACCCCTACAATGGGGTGTCTTTTTATTTAAAAACGATATTATGAAACATAAGATATTAGTTACTGGTGGTGCTGGATATATTGGCTCTCACACTTGTATTGCACTGTATGAAGCAGGCTATGATATTGTAGTATATGATGATTTATCTAATAGTAGCTATGAAGCAATTCGTCGTGTTGCTACTCTAATTAACCAACATATTGAGTTTATCGAAGGTGATGTTAGAGACACTGAGTTGCTCAAAAAAGTATTTGCATCTCATAATTTTTTTGGCGTAATTCATTTTGCAGGGCTAAAAGCGGTTGGAGAGTCAGTTGTCAAGCCACTGCTATACTATAGTAACAATGTCAGCGGTACTGTTACATTATTAGAAGTTATGACGGAGTATAACGTTAAGAATTTTATTTTCTCATCATCCGCAACTGTATATGGTGATCCTGAAACTCTACCTATTGATGAGAAATCGAAGCGATCCTGTACCAACCCTTACGGACAAAGTAAGCTTACAGTGGAACATATATTAGAAGACCTAGCCTTATCAGATGCTACGTGGAGTTTAATTCCTCTTAGATACTTTAATCCAGTTGGTGCCCATCCATCAGGACAGATTGGGGAAGACCCAAATGATACCCCCAATAATTTGATGCCTTATATTTCACAAGTAGCAGTCGGTAAGCTTGCTAAACTCGATATATTTGGAAATGACTATTTTACTATAGATGGAACAGGTGTACGGGACTTCATACATGTTACTGATTTGGCGCAAGGTCATGTAGCTGCACTTAGTTATTTAGAGCACCAACTTAACTCAGGAAGCTGTTTAGATATTGCAGGTGCAGTAGGTTTTCTGCCTATTAACCTAGGAACAGGAAAAGGTACTTCTGTATTAGAGTTGGTAGATACATTTTCTGAGGTCTCTGGGAAATCTATACCTTATCAATTTACGGATCGCCGTGCAGGAGATATTGCCAGCTGCTATGCTAGTGTCAGTAGTGCAAAAGATTTATTAGGGTGGGAAGCTAAACTGTCCATTACCGATATGTGCCAAGATACATGGCGCTGGCAGATAGCTAATCCTAATGGCTATAACTAAAAATATTAATGATATTTGATAATAGATAGATTTTCATTTTTTATAATAATTGGTATAGATTTATCATATTTTTTTAAATTCTAATTTAAGATTTTTTATAATGTTTTCTAAGATATAGGTATGCAGGGTAACTGCGAGAACTATACTGAAAGGATATACTGGCACTCATAAAATAAGAGTGTTTTTACTAAAATTTATATATAAATACTTGAGGAAAAATAACATGCTTCGTAATTCAACTATATTAGTAACAGGTGGAACTGGCTCATTCGGCCATAAATTTATCCCTATGACGCTCGAAAAGTATAATCCTAAGAAAATAATCATTTTCTCAAGAGATGAAATGAAGCAATGGGAAATGGCTAAGCTATTTGAAGGTGATGATCGAGTAAGGTTCTTTATTGGTGATGTTCGTGATAAAGAACGTTTATATCGTGCTTTAGATGGAGTAGATTACGTTGTTCATGCAGCAGCAACTAAAATCGTACCTACGGCAGAATATAATCCTTTTGAATGTGTAAAAACAAATGTACATGGGGCAATGAACCTAATTGATGCATGCATAGATAAAGGTGTTAAGGGCGTAGTTGCGTTATCAACTGATAAAGCAAGTAGTCCTATAAATCTATACGGTGCTACTAAACTCACTTCTGATAAATTATTTGTAGCAGGAAATGCTTATAGCGGACAGCACATGACCAAATTCTCTGTCGTAAGATATGGGAATGTGATGGGATCACGTGGATCAGTAATTCCTTTCTTTTTGTCAATTAAAGAAAGAGGCGAGCTACCTATTACTGATGATCGTATGACACGTTTTATGATTACTTTGGAAGAAGGTGTTGAGCTTGTATGGCATGCTTTTGAAGATATGGAAGGTGGTGAGATTTACGTTAAAAAAATTCCATCAATGAATATTATGGATGTAGCAAAAGCTGTAGCACCAGAAGCTACCACTAAGGTGGTTGGTATTAGACCTGGTGAAAAACTACATGAGCAAATGATTGGTGCTGAAGATTCTTATTATACTTATGAGTACCCTGAACACTTTAAAATCTTACCCACTATCAACAATTGGGGTCATTCACCTGAAAGAGTAAAAGATGGTAAATTAGTTCCAGAAGGCTTTGTCTATTCAAGTGATAATAATACTGAATGGATGCCAAGAGAAGAGCTAGAATCTTGGATACAAAAGAACAAAGATAATATTGGTAAAATCTAATGAATTTTATTCCCTATGGTCGCCAAAATATTACAGAGGAGGACATTGACGCAGTCGTCAATGTCCTCAAGTCTGATTATCTAACGCAAGGCCCTAAAGTACCAGAGTTCGAAAATGCAATCAAAAAGCATTGTAATGTTGAATATGCTTTGGCAATGAACAGTGCTACTTCGGCCCTCCACGTTGCGTGTTTGGCTTTAGACGTGGGCAAGGATGACATTGTCTGGACGACACCTATTACGTTTGTAGCATCTGCAAACTGTGCTTTGTATTGTGGTGCTACAGTTGATTTCGTGGATATTGATCCAAGAACCTATAATTTATCTATTCAGTCTCTAAAACATAAGCTTAAAACTGCTAAAGAGCAAGGTAAATTACCGAAGGTAGTGATTCCTGTGCATTTATGTGGTCAGCCTTGTGATATGGATAGTATATATCAACTTTCTAAAGAGTATGGCTTTTCTATTATCGAAGATGCTTCACATGCTATAGGTGGTAAATATAAAAACGAGCCAATAGGTAACTGCCAATATTCGGATATTACGATTTTTAGCTTTCATCCAGTCAAAATAATTACGACTGCTGAAGGCGGCTTAGCGACCACGAAAAGTGAAGAGTTAGCACAAAAAATGGAATTGTTACGTAGTCATGGTATTACTCGTGACACTGATTTAATGACCCATGAACCAGATGGCTCTTGGTACTATCAACAAATTACGCTTGGTTTTAATTATCGAATGACTGAAATGCAAGCTGCGTTAGGTGCCTCTCAGATTAAACGTCTTAGTACTATTACTGAAAAACGTCATCAACTTGCTAGAAAATACGATAGCTTATTGGCTGATCTACCTGTAATAACTCCTTATCAACATTCAGACGGATATTCGGGGTTACACCTTTACGTGATACGTATTGAAACTAAGCAGGTTCGAAGAACCCATAAAGAAGTGTTCGATGATTTACGGGCTGCAAATATTGGTGTTAACCTTCATTATATCCCTGTACACCTTCAACCTTACTATCAACAAAACCTAGGGTTTACGGTAGGGGATTTTCCTGAGGCAGAGTCATACTATGCACAGGCAATTAGCTTACCTATGTATCCTGACCTTTCAGAACAAGAGCAAGAATATGTAGTAAAAACGCTAAGGAGTATTCTCATATGAGTAGTGTAGCTTTGATTCCTGCTCGTGGCGGAAGCAAACGTATTCCTCGGAAGAATATAAAAAACTTTTCTGGAAAGCCGATTATTGCTTATTCTATTGAAGCAGCTTTGAAAAGTGGCTGCTTTGACAAGGTGATCGTATCTACAGACGACGAAGAGATTGCATCTGTAGCAAAAGAGTATGGGGCTGAAGTTCCTTTTTTAAGGCCTGAAGACATCAGTAATGACTTTGCAACCACTAAGGATGTTATTAATCATTTCCTAGAGTATCTGAAAGAAAGTGATTTTGACTATGACTATCTCTGTACAATCTATGCTACAGCACCACTTCTCCAAGAAAGATATCTTGTGGAAGGTTATGACAAGTTAAAGAGCTCAGATGCTGTAAATGTATTTAGCTGTACAACGATGCCATTTCCTATACAAAGAACTTTTAAGTTAGGGCGTGATGATCGATGCGAAATGTTTTGGCCAGAAAATTTTAATAGCCGTAGCCAAGATTTGGAAGAGGCTTATCAAGATGCAGGTCAGTTCTACTGGAGAAATCTACAAACCACCTCTACAAAAAATATGTTTGGCTCTGATAGTGCTGGAATAGTTATACCAAGACATTTCGTACAAGATATTGATACATTAGAAGATTGGGAAAGAGCCGAATATATGTATCAGCTAATAAATAGATAGGATAAACAATGAATAATACAATATTAATTCTGGGTACAAACTCAGGGCAGCTTGATTTAATCAAAACAATGAAAGAGTTGGGTTGGTATGTTATTGGTTGTTCAAATAGATCTGATGAAGTGGGGGTTAAATACACAGACAAATTCTATGAAGTTGACATTCGTGATATTGAAGCAGTCTCAAAGATAGCAGCAGATAATGATGTTAACTTAGTATATTCAGTATCATCAGATACAGCGATTAAATCAGTAGTGCAGGTGTCTAGCAAACTCAACTTGCCTACTTTTTATTCAGAAGAGCTAATCCGATTACTTGATAATAAGCAAGATTTGAGAAGTTTTTTAAATAACATGAAGCTCAGTATTGTTAACTATGTAGAAGTTGATGACGTGGATGACAGCAACAAATGGAATACGTTCCCATGTATTGTAAAGCCATCTAATGCGCAAGGTCAGCGAGGCGTAAAAAAAGTTAATAGTGCTTATGAACTAAAGAACTCAGTCATAGAGGCTAAACAATTTTCGTCAAACAACACTGCAGTGATCGAAGACTTTCTAGATGGAGTGGAGATATCATGTAATGTGCTAGTTTCAAATGGCCAAATTGTATTTGACATACTATCTGAACGTCTAACTTATAACGATGAATACTTTGGTATACCAAAAGGGCATCTAATTCCTTGCGTAAACATTGACGAAGATACTAAGAAAGAAGCTGTTGAATTGGTTTCTAATGTAGTAAAAGCATTAAAAATTGAAAACGGACCTTTATATTTTCAAATGAAAGCGACTACAAACGGAGTCAAAATTATCGAAATAGCTCCGAGATTGGATGGCTGTCACATGTGGAGACTTATTCAGCATGCTACCAATAGAAGTTTTCTAGTAGAAACAATTGAGGCGCTATTAAATAAGCATCAAAGTATGCAGCGTGTGCAGCTGAAAGACAACAAATACTACGAATTGATTTTTCAACATTCAAAGCCGAATCAAACATTTGAAGATAAATGCTTCCCTATTCCAGTAGGTGCTCTATATCATGAATATAGATACTCTAATGGAGAAGCGATTAATATTATCAATGGCAAAAAAGAAGTAGTAGGTTACTATATTTCTGAATTTCAGAAAGATAAGTGGGAAGATGAATGAGACTCATAGTCACAGGTGCGACAGGTTTTATCGGTAGGTATCTAGTTGAATCCGCTCAGCAGCATTTTGAAATTATCTGCTTGACGAGAAGTAATGAGAAAAACAGTGAGAATCAAAGCGTAAGTTTTGTTCAGACAGACTATGAGCTAAATAGTCTAGTAAATATTTTCCAAGAAGATGATGTGCTAGTTCACTTGGCTGGTCAAAGATTAACCAGAAGTGAAGAAGAACCTAAGCTAAGTGGCTTTATTGACTCCAATGTAAAGATGACTGAAAACTTGCTTTTAGCAGCATGTGAGGCAAAAATCAGTCAGGTTGTTCTGACTTCTACCATTGGAATATATTCCGAAATAGATAAAACGCCATACTTAGAAGATACTGTTACACATCCTAATACTATATATGGATTGTCAAAGTTGATGGGGGAGCAGCTGGTCGTCTATTACTGTCGAAAAAATAATGTCAAAAGTACTATATTTAGACTGTCTCAGTGTTTTGGTGTGGGAGAAAAGGACTCTCCAGTCTTAATGAGGTTTATAAAGCTAGCTAGAGAAAAAGAAAAGCTTACCGCCCAAGACAACGAATTTTACTTGGATGAAGTTTATGTTAAAGATGTTGTCGAAGCAATAATATTGTCCATCACTAAAAAAGCAGAAGGTACTTTTAATATTGGTGGTGGTAAAGCATATTCTATTTTAGAAATAGCAGAAACAGTAAATGAAGTTTTTGATAATACTGGTAATATTGAAATAATCTCAAGTATAAAAATTAAAAACGAGGATAATTTTTTATCAACTCAAAAAATAGAGACTCAATTAAATTGGACGCCTAATTTCAACTTAAAAGAGGCTTTAGTTGATATGAGAAATACTTATAATGCAAATAAGGAGTTGAAATGAATACATTAAAGGAAGTTCTATATAAAGGTGACTCTAAAGAAAATGATCCAACTCCATTTATCATTGCAGAAATGTCAGGGAACCATGGGGCCTCATTAGAACAGGCACTAAAGATCGTCGATCATGCTTCACAAACAGGTGTAGATGCTCTGAAGTTGCAAACCTTCACACCAGAATCGATGACCTTAAATTTAGATCACGATCATTTCAAGGTAACTAATAAAAAGTCATTGTGGTACGGCAGAAGACTTTACGACTTATATGAAGAAGCTCAAACAAAATATGAATGGCACAAGGCTATATTTGACAGAGCACGTGAAAAAAATGTCTTATGTTTTAGTACTCCTTTCGATGAAGAGGCAGTAGACCTTCTGGAATCGTTAAGTGTTCCGGCTTACAAAATTGCTTCTTTTGAATGTGTCGATATTCCTTTGATTAGATATGTTGCTCAAACCAAGAAACCAATGATTATCTCTACTGGTATGGCCTCTATTTCTGAAATAGACTTAGCTGTGAATACAGCTCTGAAAAATGGCTGCTCTCAGCTGACGCTTTTACAGTGTACTAGTAGTTATCCAGCTCCTGCATCAGAAGCAAATTTAAGAACAATTCCTCATATGAAAGAGCTATTTGGTTGCCAGGTAGGCTTGTCTGATCATACGTTAGGGATAGGAGCCGCTATAGCTGCTACAACATTGGGTGCAACTGTTATTGAAAAACATTTTAAGCTAGAAGATGATGAGGGTAGCATTGATGCAGCATTTTCATTAACACCGAGTCAGTTTAAGCAGCTTGTTATTGAATGTAAAACTGCTGCTGAAGCTATGGGCTGCGTATCTTACGGAGTAAGTGATGCTGATACATTAGCAAGAAAAAATAGAAGATCTATTTATGTTGTTAATGATATTAAAGCTGGTGAATTGATTACAACTGAAAATGTAAGAAGAATAAGACCGGGACATGGTTTATCACCGAAATATTTTGATGAAGTAATTGGCAAAAGGGCTGCATCAGATATGAGTATAGGCACACCGTTAGATTGGAATAACTTAGAGAATTGATTATGACTCATTACTGGCTCAAGAAAGCAAAAAAAAGTCTTTTAAACTCTAAAGAGTTTTCTAAAGCGAAAGAAATCTTGGAGACGAACAGTTTTTTAGAGAAGAAAGAGTTTGCAAAAGTAAAAGAACTCTTGGATTCTAAAGAGTTCTCAAAAGCAAAAGAGTTCTTAAAAGCTAAAGAATTAGAGTTTTTCAAGGCAAAAGACTTTTTAATCACTAAGGTGAATCAGAGTCATAGTCAGGATATAGAAGAAACATTGCAAGAGCTGGTAAGCAATGAGCAGCTACGGGTTACTTCTCAAAGAAAATACGGTTTACATCTTGAAGAGCTACTAAACTCAGAAGAAAGTTTAAAAGACTTGGGTGCAGTTGCAAAAAGATTCTTAGACATCAATCCCGATAGTATTTTACTGATATATTTGACAGTTGTCTCTTTGGCTAAGCAAGAAAGATTTGAAGAAGCATCTGATCTTATTTCAAACAAAGTTGTAAAACTAAAGTTAAATAAAGCTAAAAATATTAAAGTCAGAGATAAGCAATTAGTTGCCTTGCTAAAGATTTGGAGAGTTCTCGATCTTATAGCAAGAGAAAATATGAAATGGGCAGATGGTGATAATTTAAAAAGTAAAAACTACGATGAGTTAGAGTTTTTGTTGTCTGATCATGACTTAGAAGATCCTGAGTTAACCTCTGACCTTATTCTGTTCTATGCCGAGCCGTATTTACAGGGTAAGCTTCATCATGATTATCTAAATATATGTCAGTTAGCATTTGACAAATCCAAAACGCTAGATAAAAAGCTAAAAGTCATTTATGCCTTTAGACGAGAGGGTATTAGGCGTCTTCCGAGTTATCATAGGAATTATGAGATAGCGATATCGTTGTATATCTCATTAGAAGATGAAATTAACGAGTTTGTTAGTCAATCTTTGTTAGATCCAACCTTGAAAAATGTAAAAACTCTAAGAGCAGTTATGAATGTCGGAAGGTCTTTGGGCCAGTATGATATATATAGACCTGCGAAAGAGGCAATTATTCAGATCGCAATGTCAGATACAGGTCAGTCAACAGTATGGACTGCTGCCTTTGCACTTATGGAAGATGATAAAGAGAATTACGAAATATCCAAAAAAATATTGAGCTTGGGTGATAAAGAGCCTCAGCACGCATCCGATATCCAGCATTTCTTGGATTGGGCCATATTGGCAGAAGAGTATCAATTAGCTTATAAGTTCTTCTCTAAGCAGCCAAGAAAGGTAAAAGAGTCAAAGAGTGCTCTTTCTTATGTAAAAATTCTTCATAGACTTAAAAAGTTTGAAGAAGCAGAAGAGATAACTAGAGGAGTTCACATTTCTCTCTTATCTCGGAGTCATAATTTATGTCCGTATACTAGTTGGTCATTGGTCAAACGGTCAGGCGAGCTTAAATTTTTGAAGGATACAGCCATACTGTATCAAAGTATTCCACAGCCCAAGAATCCACAGGGAGTAATTTTTATTACTCCAAGATCTATAGAGCAGTTGAGAAAAACACCTATCGTTCTTCTCATGGAACTTAAAAGACTTGGTTGGGCCGTCATACCTTTATCAGAAGGTCTTTTGCCGACAGAAAAAACGAACAATGTATACATTAATGAGTTCATCGATGTCATAACGATGAATCGAGAAATAAAGAGGGACTCTAAGCTTGAACTTGATACAGAATTCGATATGAGTTTGAATCAAGGTAAAATGCAGTGGAAAGATATTGATCTATCCCATGTTTTATGGGAAGAGTCAGCTATCAACAAACGTATTTATGACGTAGATTACACTTGCCCGGCATTAAATATTTACTTAGAAAATATTTACACTACAACAAAATCGGCAGCGACTGTTTTAGACAATATTCATAAACTGAAAGATGATATTGGGCTAAGAATTGGGTTTATTGTACAGTTTAATGCAAGATTACCAGATGCGCTTTATCGTTTTTATTGTGAGCAATATGGAGATCCCAAGGATTTCTTTTGTATACACTCTGCAAACGGCTATCAGAACTATTTTTCTAACTTCTCTACTAATATATCGTCTAAGTGTGTTGTTAGAAATATGACAAAATATCCTCATACAAGGTCAGCTAGCTTCCCATTGCCAGAAGAGTTTGAAGTTTTCTATAGAGAAAACAAATATCGTGCTCAAGATATTTTAGAGACAGTAAGTGGTGTTACCAATGTAAAGAGATCTGTCTCTTATGATGATGACTCTGTTGAGAAGAGGGCTACCATTCAGTATATCAATAACTGGAGAGCATCTGGTAAAAAGGTAGTCTGTGCATTTGGCAAGGTTGTCTATGATTCAGGAGTGCCGTTTGATGGAGGAGCTGCACATTCAAATATGAAAGACTGGATTAATCATTCGATTGAAACCGTTGATGGCACAGATACTTTACTACTTATTAAACCTCATCCACACGAGTTGAACCAGCAAATTTCAACATTTGGTAATGCGGTATTTAGAGATATTATTGAGAAAGAAAACCCAAATATAATATTTCTAGACCATAATTGGTTCAAAATGCATGATTTGAAGGATTTAATAGACTTTGCAATCGTTTATAACGGTACGTCTAGTATTGAGCTAGGTGTGATGGATATTCCCGCTATTTTATGTGGACATTTCGGAACAGTTGATTATCCAGTCGGGCACCCTTCGCCAAGTAATAGGCTACATTTTGAACAAATGTTAAAAGGTGAGGTTGAGCTTGAATTTGATGATGAGTTAAAATACAAGTCAGCATTATGGCTTTTTTATATGGGAAGTAGTTTGTTTACGACAGACTATAGATATCATTCAAGACCCGTTACTAATAAAGTACTGTACCCTCCATATTGGTTTAATAAAGATGTAAATCATTATTTAACTAAAGGCGATCAGAATGTAAGAAAACTTGCATTAGAAATTATTGAATAGGATTATAAATTGGATATAGTCGTTATAAGATGTTCAGCAAGTGCTAACGTTGGATTTGGCCATTTGGTTAGGTGTAGAGTGCTTGCTGCAGAGCTACGTAAAAGAGGATATGGCGTTATTATGATTGGACCACCTCTTAGCTTAAAAGATAAAGCTGACGAAACCAATTTTTTCGAATGGATTTCTCGAGAGAGTTGGTTAAGCTCTGAAAGTGAAGCCGATTTTCATCTTAGTATTTTGGAAAAGTATAACTCAAAATATATTATCATCGATGATTATAGATCTGATGGAGAACATCAGAAAAGATTGCGCGAAGAAAACGTAAGAATCGTTCAGCAATATGACGCCAGTAAAAAGCAAAATTTTGCGGCTAATCTGGTAGTAAACGGTAGCCCACATGAAAGAGCGGAATTCTATAAAAAAGATGTTTTATATAATGATGTAGAGTTTTTATTAGGCCCTCAATATTGTATATTGCGACCAATATTTTTTAATTCTGAGCTCAAAAAATGCTATAAGCAAAAAAGAATCTTGATGACTTTTGGTGGCGGTAGTGATAGAGGTGCTATTCTCTACATTTTAAGAAAATTCTATCAAATTATTGCAGACAAGAATTGGAAGCTAACGATAGTAGTTAGTGATAAAAATGAAAATATTGGAGAGATATCTAATTGGATAAGATCAAATAGCTCTAAAGATATTGAGCTTATGGTCAGCCCTGAAAATATGGCAGAGATAATGTCTACCTGTAGTTTTGCAATTTTGGGTGGTGGTACTACTATATTTGAAGCTGCCTATCTTGGTATTCCAGCACTGTTAATACCTATTGCTGATAATCAAATAAATCAATGCATAGGTTGGGATGAGTTAGGCGGGATGATGTATGTCTCAAACTTTGATGAACTTGATGATGCTAAGTTTGCAGAGAATCTAAGAAGTTTCTTGAGTGAGCCTAGCCTAATTGAATCACATAGACAAAATCTAAAGACAATTATTGATGAGCATGGCTATGAAAGAATACTCGATAAGTTGTTGAATGATGAGTAACAGTGCATTTCCAACACCTTTGAAAGGTGATAATCATTCTATATTTGTCAGATCGGGTTCGTCAAAGTTAGTTATTTTCTTTTCTGCAATTAATATGAAAGAAAATCAGTTTAATTTTTGGCAACTAGGAAGAGAAATTGATGAGAATGTGATTTTTGTAAACGATCCTTCCAATCAATGGTATCTAAATGGCATACCAAGCTTAGGAACAAGCTTGGATAAGACAATGGTGTGTCTCAAAAATTGGATAGACCATTTAGAGGTTGAAGAGATATACACTGTCGGAACTAGCATGGGTGGTCATGCAGCCATTCACTATGGCATAGAACTAAATGCGAATATACTATCATTTCCAGCTGAGATTATATTAAGAGAGCAGCATTCTAGAAGTATTCAGAATTTAGAACGAGATATAGTAAAGAAAGAGTTTCTGTTGGAAAAAATAGAGAATTTTGATAAAACGATACATATGATAATAGGTGAGTCTACGCCTAAAGATTTGATCAATGCAGGTTATATAAGGGGTTTTGAAAACGTTAAAGTTTACTCATTATTAGGAACTGATCATTACGTACCTTCTGTAATTTCACGTTCTAGTAAACTATATACATTGTTGATGAAGTTTGTCTCTACGGGTATGATTGAAAAAGAGCTGTTTTCAAACTTAGGAAATTTCAATCTATACGATGACGAGTTGTTTGCTGACCTTGCTAAAGCACACCAAAATTTTGGTTCTGCTAATTTTGACAAGGCTATTTTTTACGCCAAAAGAATACTCATTACGTTTCCTGCTTTCGAAAGTGCTTTATATATGGTTGGAGACAGTTATCTACAAAAAGAAGAGTATCAATTAGCGATGAGTTATTTAGCGAGAGCTATCATAGTAGCTCCTAATAATGCAGATTATTTATTCAAGTACTCACATGCTCTCAGGATGCTAGATGATAAGAAGAGCAGTCTACATATTTTAGATACTTTGATTCAAAAATTCCCGAACTATGCTAGAGCTTATTATGCTAGAGGTAATATGCAAATAGAAGAAGGTAATGAGTTAAAGGCTTTAGAGTCGTTTAAGCTAGCATTTTCACTAAATAACAAGAATGAAAAATTCGAGAAGAGATATTTAAAGTTGCGTCATAAACTAAAGTAGTTTTTTACATTTATAGATTCAAAATAGCAGCTGATATGCAAATATCCGTATTGTCTAAATTAGGAGTCTTACTATGTGAATGTAAGATTATAAATTCCTAGTAAACTGTAACCTTGTCGTTATTAGTTAAAATACATTATCTTGACTTCATCAACCTTATTCTGCATCATTCATACAATGTAAGCATTACTTTCAATATTAATAACTTGATAAAGGGAAATACTTAAAATGAGTAAAATACCAGAGATTGATATTTCTGATAGTCATATAGTCAGGCTTAATAAAATACAGGCTAGAGAGAAGCCAAACCCACGATGGAGTACACACTTCAAAAATAATCTACTAACGACAACTACAAAGCCAATTTTTAAAAAAGATGATAAGATCTTTGCTGTTGGTAGTTGTTTTGCAGAACGAATACGTACAGCACTGAACGGTCAAGGTTTTGAAGTTGGTCCACCAATGCAAAACATTGTAATGGATACTGAACGTTTCAAAATTGATCGTCTTCCAAGTCGGCCTCATATGGATTACTTTAATAGTTTCACTGTTCGCCAAGAATTTGAGCGGCATATTGGAGAGTGGAAGCAATCGGAAGATGATTACTGGACTATTAATAAAGATCCTTATTGGGGTGGCAATAAGGTATATCAGGATCCTTACCGCCGTATGGTGATAGGACGTACACCGGAAGACCTTCAAGAAGCAGTATCTCATTGCAACACTGCTATCGATAAGGGAATCAGAGAGGCTGACTTGTTTATCATAACCTTTGGTATGGCAGAAGTTTTCCGAAATCTATCTAGTGGAAAAATCGCTTGTCAAAAGCCTGGCTATTCAGGTGGTGCCGGAGAAGCTGAAACAGAATTTCATATGTCTACGTTTTCTGAAAATTATGATAACTTGAAAAGAATTACTGAAATTATTAAAACGGTTAGACCAAATGCCCAAATTGTTTTTACATTATCTCCGGTTAGTTTAGCTCGTACTTTTTCTGATAACGATATTTTAGTTGCAAACTCTGAAGGTAAAGGAATACTTCGAGCAGCAATTGGACAAATTGCTAGAGAATACGAACAGGTTTCATACTTTCCATCATATGAGATTGTCATGCACAACGCTCCTGAGAGTTTCCGTGAAGATGATGGGCGTCATGTTTCAGACTGGGTTGTTAAACGAATTGTTGACGCATTTGTTGAAACGCATGCAGACTCAAACTGATCGATTCAATTACAAGGATTACTGATGTATCAGCCGATTGACAAGCTACTGATTGAAGCTCGGGACTATAGTGTTCGACTTGAGGCAAGCGCTGCCCAAGATTTATCCATGAATCTTGATAATTATCTCAGCCCTTCTTGGACAGTACGCAAGGTGCTTGAAGGCTATGAGCGCTATGCTAAAACAGGTATCAATGATGAACTGACTTATATGCGCTTTCGAGAAGCTTTTAGTGAAACTGAAGGGCGTAGCAATCGTGTATTCAGTAATGTGATGGCTGATCATATCGGTAAGACAGAATATGATTTTTCACAGACTATTTTTGGTGAAGATATCGATGCCATTAATACTGTTAAGACAGGACTTTACCATCTAAAGCATCATGGCTTTTACAAAACTAAACTTCAAGTGCCTGCTGAAATTGTTGAGAGACTGAAAAACAAAGTTTTGAATAGCATGGAAGCTGATCATGGAAGTGATGTTGGAAAGGCTATTTTTGGAACGGACGATGCTCCTTTACAGATTAAAGGAAAGCACGGCCCATTAACTACGTTTGAAGAACTGTATGAAATTTCAAGTGACCCTATATTGTTAGCAATGGTTCAAGAGTATATGGGTGTACCACCAATTTTTAACACTCCTGTCGCTTTCTTAAATTCAGCACGAAAAGTTAAATCACAAAGAGAACTTTCAGATACGGCACAGCTCTACCACCATGATATGCATCGCTTGCAGTTTGTGAAACTTTTCATATACCTTACAGATGTTGATATGGAGTCTGGTCCACATACATTGATTCCGGGTACACACCGTAATAGACCCTCAGAAATGTGGTCAGATGGTCGGCATACAGATGGCGCAGTAATCAAGTCAGGGCTAATGGATAATGAAGTTAATATTGTTGGTCCAGCAGGAACAGTTTTTTTAGTAGACACAAGTGCTCTACACAAAGGGGCTAACCCGATCAGTAATCATCGTTTGATGGCACAGGTTCAATATACCAATTCACTATTTGGCAGACCTTGGCCTGAAACAGAGCGGAAGATTTCTCGGGTTGCAACAAGTGAAAATAGAGCATTAAATCAAGCTGCTGATCTAGTTCGAAAATATGCACAGCGATCAGGTGTCCGTTTCATGCAGAACTATATTTAATTAATGTTTTTATAACGTTATATTGTCAGGTCAGCTTTTGCTGGCCTGAATTTTGAGGGTAAGTTAAAGGTTTAACTATTTCTAAATGTATGACTGTAGATATTTTACGAGTTTTCAAGTTTTATTTATAGAAATTACTTAATAGGTTTTCAATGGTATTATATCGCTTAACCAGAAAATTAGTATTAAATCCTAAACAGTTTTTCCTGGATTTTTTCAACAACCGAAAAAATCTCAAAATTGATCCACAAAGAACTATTTTTGCCTTTAATATCAAAGAGTGGAAAAAACCTTACTTAGAGAGCTTTTATCCAAATAAAAAAATTGTATATATCCCTATAAACCTGAATGAATCTTTACTTAAAAGAAAGTATCTGCCTCATATTATCGATAATAATATTGAGGTTTTAGTTTGGGGTATGACTTTACCTAAAGTCATTAAAGACAGTAGTGCAAAAGTTACGTATGTCGAAGATGGTTTTATACGTTCAATAGGTTTGGGTTCTGAACATACTCCACCTATGTCACTAAATTTTGATTCTAAAACGGTTTATTTCAATGCACAACAAGCATCTACTCTAGAAGATACTCTTAATACTTACGACTTTGCCTCAAACTCAGAGTTAATGGCCCGTGCTATACGACTAAAGAATGTTTTACTTGATACTGGGATAAGCAAATACAACCATAATTCGGATGTTGATATTAATGGCATTTACGGAGAAAAAACTAAAAACCGAGTTTTAGTGATTGGGCAAGTTGAAGATGATGCCTCTATCAAGTATGGTTGTTCTGTTCCTATCACTAATAATGATTTAGTGCGCTTGGCCGTACGTGAAAATCCTACTTCCCAAGTAATTTATAAACCTCATCCAGATGTTTTACTTCAAAAGCGTAGAATGCTTTCAGATCCAAAAGAAGTGGCAAACATCTGTAAAGTATTAGTCGATGACATCCCACTTGCTCAGTCACTAGAAACAATCGATCATGTATATACGATAACTTCCCAAGCAGGATTTGAAGCATTACTCAGGAATATACCAGTAACAACTCTTGGTTGTCCTTTTTATTCTGGCTGGGGAGTTACGGATGCTCGTCAGCCAAACTCTCGGCGTAAAGTAAAGCGAACTGTAGAAGAGATTCTTGCTGCTGCCTATATTCTGTATCCTAAGTATTTTGATTTTGATAAGAATGAAAAAGTTGAAGTAGAAGACATTATTAAGAAGTTATTGGCTGAGAGAGCTACTCATTCTAACCTTGAAGGCTAAGAAGTATAAATTTCAAACTATATTTTATTAAACCTCTTGCGAAAGTACCAGTCCACTGACTTCCACCAATGGAGGCACAAGGACTAGCGATGATTCATGCAAGAGCTCTATCATAGCCTATTCTAATTATTACTATTTTTTACTTTTGAAATAATGATATTCTCTCAAAAGATAAAATTTTTCCTTAATAAGGTGCTTTGTTTATATGATTGGACCTAACATCACCCACGCCGTTATACCTGTCGCAGGCTTTGGCACTCGTATGCTGCCATTGTCTAAATCCGTGCCAAAAGAGCTACTACCGCTTGGCAATCGTCCTGCTATTCATTACGTCGTCGAAGAGGCAATCGCTGCGGGTATCAAGCATATCGTCTTGGTCGGTCATGCGCAAAAAAGTGCGATTGAAAACTACTTCGATATCAATGCCGAGCTTGACAGCCAGCTTAGAGCGAAAGGCAAAGAAGTGCTAGCTGATAGCTTAAACTGGCTACCAGAGGATGTGACAGTATCGATGATACGTCAGGGTAAAGCTTTAGGGTTGGGGCATGCGGTACTCGCTGCTCGACCCATTATCGGAGAGCATGACTTTGCTGTATTGTTGCCTGATGTCGTGCTCGACCCATTTACTGGTGATATGTCTGCCGATAACTTAGCGTTTATGATGGATGCTTTTAGCAAAGATAACCATTCACAAATATTGGTCGATAATGTTGCCGATGAAGATGTGCATAAATACGGTATTGCTAAGCTGAGCGATGCCAGTAATATTGATGAGCAATCAGACATTAACACTAGCTTTAAAGTAGCTGGTTTTGTCGAAAAGCCCAACTTAGCTGATGCTCCTTCCAATCTGGCTGTGGTAGGGCGCTATGTATTTAGCAACCATATCTTTGATTACTTAGCCAATACTAAAGCCTCAGTCGGTGGTGAGATTCAGCTGACGGATGCTATTGATGCATTGATTAGTGAATACGGAGTGAATGTCACGACGATGCGTGGAAATAGCTATGATGCAGGCGATATGCGCTCATATGTGCAGGCATTTATCTATTTCGCCGAGCAGCAACTAGCAGAAGATAAATAGCTGATGGTTGATATCAAAGACGACATAATCTATCACAGTGCTCGCCGTTCTAAATACTGGCAGCAACTACAGATGCTTGCTAAGCAGCCATGGTCGCTTGCACAGCTGTTTGCACAGGATGACAGTCGTGCTGCACGCTTTAGCATGCAAGCTGGCGCGCTGTACATGGACTATAGCAAGCAATGTATTGATGAGCAGATACTATCAACTCTATTTCAGCTAGCAGAGAGCTGTGAATTATCGACACGTATTGACGCGCTTATGCAGGGCGCCTTGGTAAATACCAGTGAAGAGCGTGCAGCGCTACACACGGCGCTACGTCTGCCAGAAACAGCGACTTTACAAGTTGAAAATCAAAATATCGTTGCTGATGTACATCACAGTTTAGCGCAGGTAGCGAGACTATCTGAGCGGGTTCGTAGTGGTACATGGCGTGGTTTTTCAGGTAAGGCTATCACTGATGTGGTCAATATTGGCGTTGGTGGTTCTGATCTTGGACCACTCATGGCAACGACTGCGCTTGATGAATGGGCAGACACCGAGATTGAAGTTCATTTTGTGTCCAACATGGATGGTACTCAGCTTGATAACTTGCTCAAACATCTAAATCCTGAGACAACCTTATTTATTATCTCATCCAAATCCTTTGGTACCGTTGATACCCTATCCAATGCTAAGACAGCATTATCCTGGTTGCTTGCCACTGCTAAGCTGCGTGCAGGCACTGAAGACAGTGTGTTACGCCGCCACTTTATTGGAATATCAGCCAATAGTAAGAAAATGAGTGCTTGGGGGATTCATCCTGAGCATCAGCTACAACTTTGGGAATGGGTCGGTGGTCGGTTCTCTTTATGGTCGGCGATTGGATTGGCCATTGCTATTCGTATTGGTATGTCTGGTTTTAAAGAGTTATTGGCTGGTGCGCACAGTATGGACGAGCACTTTGCACAGGCTGATTTTTCGGAGAACCTACCGGTATTATTAGGGCTGCTTGCCGTTTGGAACAGTACCTTTTTACAGGTGAACGCTCATACCGTATTACCTTATGATGGTCGTCTCAGCTATTTGCCAAGCTACTTAACTCAGTTAGAAATGGAAAGTAATGGTAAGTCCGTTACCCAGCATGGCGATCATATTGACTATGATACGTGCCCGATTCTATGGGGTGAGATTGGCTCCAATGCTCAGCATGCGTTTTACCAATTGCTACATCAAGGAACACAGCAAGTCTCTTGTGATTTTATCGCTTGCGTGCGGCGCTATAGTGGCGAAGTGAAAAACGCCTCATTACAACAGCAGCATGAACTGTCTTTAGCCAATTGTTTGGCGCAAAGTCGGGTACTGGCGTTTGGCAATGCTGCGCTCCAAGAGTCTGAGGTTCAAGTAGCTTCTGCTGCGGACAAGTATAAATACTACCGTGGCAATCAGCCATCAACCACGCTTTTGATCGATGAGCTGACGCCGCATAGTTTGGGAGCGCTGATTGCGCTTTATGAACATAAGGTCTACGTCATGGCCAGTATTTGGGATATCAACCCGTTTGATCAATGGGGCGTGGAGATGGGTAAGCAAATGGCAGAGTCCGTACATCAAGCGATGCAACACACGCAGCAAGAGTCTCAAGGACAATTCGACACCTCTACTGACCAGCTGCTACAACGCATTAGACAGCTGTCTTAATTCTGCTGCCGATACATTAATAAAGTGAAAAGGTAAGCTTATGAGCGCTGATTCTATAAATGATAATACTCCCAAATATATGCATGTGGCTAAGCCACAAGGTGCTAATAGCAATCCAGTTTGTGTGCTGGTTGGTCATAGTATTGAAGCCATTACCAGTGCCGTGGTGCTGGCAAGCTTAGGTCAACGCATCCATTTGTATGCGGATATGGATTTATTAACTCAGCAGATACAGCAATATGGCTTTGAGCATCATTTACAAGCGCTGTGGCAGATGTATGAGCAGCAGCAGGTTATTACCAGCAAAGCGTTGCCCGATAGTGCCGATACGTTAATAAAGTGCTATGAATCGGCAAATCATGGCGAAGTGGATAATCAAAGCACTGTAGCATTTTACTGGTTGTTTTTAGATAGCATCAAATTAGTATGGACGGAAGCCAGCTGGATTACGGCATTCAATCATAGCCATCAGCAGGTGCTACCTGTAGTTATGAGCGGTATTGAGCAGTTAGGGAAAGTCTCAGCACTGGCTCAGCAGTTACAGCGTGCTTGGATATACTATCTGCCATTTGTCTTTTTGCAAGACGGCGATGCTTATAGCTCGATGTTAAATCCTTCATTATGGTTACTCGGTGAAAAAACCGCCAACAGTAGTCAACATCTAGAAGTATTAAAACCTTTAATGCAGCACGCGCGTGCCGCCCATCACGCTGATATTGCGACGATAGAATTTGCCCGTAGTAGTATTATGGCGATGCTCGCGACGCGAGTGAGTTTTATGAATGAGATGTCACGCTTGGCGGATAGCCAACAGGTCGATATCAAGCAAGTTAGTCGTATTATGGGGCTGGACGAACGCGTTGGTAGCAGCTACTTACAAGCAGGTTGGGGCTTCGGTGGTAATACACTCCCGACTGAATTGTCTAAATTACAGCAGTCAAGCCAAACGCACAGTTTGAATATGCCGCTGTTGCAGTCAGTTATGCACATCAACGAAGACCAAAAAGAGCTGATATTCCGTAAGTTCTGGCAATATTTTGATGGCTTTATTGATAATAAAACTGTGATGGTTTGGGGTGGCAGCTATAAAGCAGGATCTGGACGTACTGCTGGCTCAGCTATTCATCCATTATTGGCTTTGTTGTGGTCTTATAATATTCGTACGATAGTCTATAGTGACAAAGCGCAGGCCGAACTTGCTGTGCTCTATGAGCAGCAACCCTTACTTGAGTTAATTGACACTCCTTACGAGCAACTTCATGAGGCTCAGGCAATTTTTATCGTAAGTTGGTCGCCACGAGATCAATTAGATATCGCAAAAATGAATCAGCAAGCCATGCCAGTATTTGATGCGCAAAATGCGTTGACCAGAATGCAAATCAATAGCTTAGTTGGTGACTATATGGGCATTGGTCGCACTAAGTAAGTTTCTTAAAAATATTTTTTATGAAAAAGGCTCACTAATTATTATTAGCGAGCCTTTTTTGATTTTTAAACAAAGCTATTCTTATTGAACAGTATGAATTTACGCTGATACAGCACCTTGTACTGCTAACCATTCCTTTATTTCTTGTACCTTATTGGCTAACAATTTTTGATTGCCGCGACTTTCAATGTTTAATCTGATAAGCGGCTCAGTATTTGAAGCACGCAGATTAAAGCGCCACTCGCCAAAGTTTAGACTGAGGCCATCAAGCGTCGATTTAATTGGTTGCTCGCTACTGAATTTGGTTTCAATAGCGCTAATAATCGTCGATGCATCGTGAGTGGTGAGGTGAAAGTTTAATTCGCCTGAGCTGGGATAGGCGGCAATATAGCCTGTGACCAATTCGGATAAGGTTTTACCTGTGATGGACAATAGCTCAATGGTTAATAGCCAAGGAATCATGCCGCTATCACAATAGAAGAAGTCACGGAAATAGTGATGGGCAGACATTTCACCCCCGTATACCGCGCCAGAGTCACGCATGACTTGCTTAATAAATGAGTGTCCAGATTTACTGATGACGGCCTTACCATCGTGTTCTTCTATCACCGCTTCGGTATTATAGATCACTCGCGGATCATAGACGATTGATTCACTTGGATATTTATTCAAAAAGGCTTGCGCAAGCATACCAACGATGTAGCTACCATCGATAAATTCGCCACGTTCATCGAATAGGAAACAGCGATCAAAGTCACCATCAAAAGCAATGCCAAGATCAGCATTGTTTTCCAAAACGGCTTGCTGGGTAGCCACTCTATTGGCTTCGATCATAGGGTTGGGAATGCCGTTAGGAAAGCTGCCATCAGGGGCATGATGTAATTTAATCACTTCAATCGGTGCATCCACTTGTGCTAGCTTCTCAATTAATAAATCAACCACTGGGCCAGCGCTGCCATTGCCTGAGTTAATGACCAGCTTGAGTGGCTTTAGTTTATCCGTATCGATAAAGGTCATGACATGATCGACATAAGCACTTTTATCGGTCAATAATTTTAGTTTTCCTGATGGATTGTCAGTCGTGAATTTGCCAGATTCTGCAAGTGCCTGAATCTCTGCCAAACCATCATCAGCACTGATTGGTTTTGAATGTTCTTTGACCAGTTTTAGGCCATTATAATTGATAGGGTTGTGACTGGCAGTCACTTCGATACCACCCAATGCCTGATAATGACTGGTGGCAAAATATACCTCCTCAGTACCAGTCATACCCAAATCAATCACATCAATACCAGCATCAATAATACCTGCTATGGTAGCCTGTTTAAGCTGTTCACTAGAATGGCGAATGTCGCTACCGATGACAATGGCAGGTTTTAGATTTGTCATATCATTGTCATGAGTCTCACCTACTGTACTATGACGCTGATATAGAATCTGCGCAAAGGCGCGCCCAATACGGTAAGCAATCTCTTCATTCAGATTAACGCCAAGCTCACCACGTATATCGTAAGCTTTGAATGAGCTGATCGTAATAGGATTGAATTCAGTCTTTGGCTGATAGCTAATGGTCGCAGAAGTAGACATAATGTTAAAAATTCCTTGCGCGTGAGCAGTGGTAAAATAATAAAGCAGATAGCACAATTATAGGCCAATCAGAGTTCAATGATACACTAACCACTCAATGATGAATCAAACGCGCGCCAATAGTTATTGATTAACTTTATACTAAGCCACCGAATAAAATAACAAACAAAACGATAAGAGCCTCCTTTATGAATACTCTCGACAATAAAATCACAGTACCTGCACCAGTACAAGGAACACCAGAAGCCACAGGACAGCTTGATGATCTCTTGGCATTGATGGCGCGGCTGCGAGTTGATTGTCCATGGGATAAAAAGCAAAGCAATCATAGCCTCATTCCTTATGCCATCGAAGAAGCTTATGAGTTAGGCGAAGCGGTACAAAGTGATGATGATGAAGATATCAAAGGCGAGCTGGGCGATGTGCTACTGCAAGTGGTGTTTCATTGCCATATGTATGCTGAGCAAGACCGATTTGATATGAGCGACGTCATTACTACTTTACAAGAGAAACTGATTCGTCGTCATCCGCACGTGTTTGAGGCCGAAACCCTAACAGACGATGCAGCGGTAAAAGTACGCTGGGATGAGATTAAAGCGGAGGAGCAGCACGCACGCGAGGCACGCGGTAAACCAAAGCGTCGATTAGACAATACCAAAGTAGGCAGTGCGCTCATGCAAGCACAAGATGTACAAAAGCAAGCCTCAAAATTGGGGTTTGATTGGGCAGGTATTGCAGGGGCAGTGGATAAGCTAGATGAAGAGATTGCCGAGCTAAAAAGTGAGTTGACGGATAAATCTAAAGAAGCTGCTAAATATGACATAAGCAAAGCCAATATCAGAGAAGTCGAAAAAGAATTGGGTGATTGTATGTTTGCCCTAGTCAATGTCGCACGCAAATTAAATCTTGATGCAGAAACAGCAACGCTGACGTGTGTGCATAAATTTAAGTCACGTTTTGGTTATATTGAAACGCAATTAGATGCAGCTGGCAAGCGTTTGGAAGACAGCGATATAACAGAGATGGATGCATTATGGGAAGCGGCGAAACAACATGAACGCTCATCCTAAAATCTCGTTTGCTAGCCTAGCCAAAACTGCTATTTTAGGTTGTGTTTTGGCTATTCTGATGCTTGATAATACTAATGCTGCGCCCTGTTTTGATAATCCTCAAAGCGCCTATGAGTACCTGTTGTCACAAGAAAATGCCAAAACTCAAGCGCGTGAGCAATATACCGTGAACATCAATCGTGCTAGCGAAGGTGAGTTGGTTTCACTCAATGGTATTGGTAGTAGCAAAGCCCAAGCGATTATTTTATATCGTGAGATGTTTGGCAACTTTAAGACAATTGATGAGTTGGCAAAGGTCAAAGGTATTGGTGCAAAAACCGTTGAGAAAAATCGAGGACGTTTAAGCGTACAAGATTAAGGGCATTATTTTGCTTTAATTAACCCCGATATTGACAAAATAGCACGTAAGTAAATGTCATAACACACCTACTGCGTCCAAAATTTGTTAAACTACTGGGTACATCCGCCTGATAAACGCTGTGTTCATCAGGGGTGGTCAAAGAATACCGGCGAGGAGTAGATGCATGGCCGAGCGTGCCGCCAAGCAGTTAGAACTGAATAAATCTGAATTACCCAATTCCATTACTGAAGTAATTGCCACTTTAACCCGAGCTGGGTTTGACGCATATATCGTCGGTGGTGGTGTGCGTGACACCTTATTGGGTCTGCGTCCAAAAGACTTTGATGCGGTCACTGATGCCAAACCGCATGAAATCAAAGACGTCTTTGGTAAGCGCTGCCGTATTATCGGTCGCCGCTTTCAGTTGGCGCACGTGTATTCAGGCAGAGAACTGATTGAGGTTGCTACCTTCCGTGGTCCGCCAACGAGTGATGCCAATACCAATCAAGATGGCATGATTCTGCGTGATAATGTTTGGGGTGATATCAAACAGGACTTCTCTCGTCGTGATTTTTCTATCAACGCACTCTATTATCAACCGCTTAAAGGTGTGGTTCATGATTTTTGTGGTGCGCTTGAAGATATTGATAACAAAATCATTCGACTGCTCGGCCATGCGCCCGTTCGTATAGAAGAAGATCCAGTACGGTTATTACGTGCCTTACGTTTTAAGGCAAAGCTTGGTTTTGAATTTGATGAGGCATTGTCTGATCAGTTTCATGATGGTAATTGGGCGCTGCTTGAGCAAATATCACCGCATCGCCTCTATGATGAAACGCAAAAGATGTTTACGGGTGGCTATCTAGTGCCACTGCTGCCGTTATTGTTTGAATCAGGTGCGATTGACAGCTTAATTATTTATCCACCGTCTGAGCCAAGTGCGCTTGTCAAACAAGTAGCCATCAATACGGACAAACGTATTGCAGCGGGTAAAAGTATCAATCCTGCGTTCTTTTATGCCGCGCTATTGTGGGAAAACTACCTCCATCAATTGGCAAAAGCTAAAAAACGTAATATGCCATTTGCTGAAGCACAAATGCATGCTGCTGGTAAAGTGATTGACCGTCAACGTATTAAGACCGCGATTCCTAAGTTTGCAGAGCAGTTTATCCGTGATATTTGGGTATTGCAGCCAAAACTTGCCGCCCCACGTAGCAAACAAATCGTCCAGCTCTCTGAGCATCCACGCTTCCGTGCGGGTTTTGACTTTTTGTTATTGCGCGAGCAATGCGGTGATGCTGAGCATCCGTTGTCAGAGTCTACCAATGGTATGGGCGACTGGTGGCAGACGTATCAGACATTATCTGAGCAAGACCAAGAGCAAGCTGTCGATGAGTTTGATGAGAATATTCGCCGTGGTGCCTACAAGCAACAAGGACAGCGTGGTCGTGGGCGCAATCGTCAAAAGCCAGAGTCAAACAGTGTTGATAACACAGTCTCTCATCAAAAAAACACCAAGCAAAGCAAAACTAGTAACAGTGCCGAGCAAGGTAGGAATGAGCAGACAATGGTAAATGATGCGTCAAATATTCCAGCACGCCGTCGCCGCGCTGCCAGTCAATCAGCTCCTGCTAAGCAGTCTGGTAGCAACCAAAGCAATAGCCATGAGTTTCAGCAAGCAAAGCAAGACAGTAATGAGCTTGCCCAGTTGCAGCAGTTATCTCTTGCCAATACTAGCAGCCAAACTGCAAATAAACGCCATCATTCTAAGCCTGCGCCGTTATTTGTTATAGAGCATGAGAAAGTCGTGCCACCATTACAAAAGCAACTGTCAGGTAATGATAAGTCTAAACGTTCTAATGAACCTGTGCAGCAAAAAGCAGCAACTCAGAACACGTCGGCTAAGAAGGCGGAGCGAGTAGAAGGTACACGTCCGGCTCGTTCAAATAGTGTTCCATCATCTAGAGCTAAACCATCAGAGACTCAGCCTGTATCTACAACACATATTACTCGTTCGGTGGCCAGATCGCCTGCACTAGTAAGTATGAATAATGAGCCGATACCGCATAAGCGACGTCGTCGTGAGCCTACTGTAGACAGTGTAACGCCTCAAATAGTGGCTAATAACGAGCAAGCTACTGCTAGTGCTAAGTATACGAAAAAAGTACCTAAGTCGGCAGTTCAGTCCGCTGATAAAGCAGATACTAAAGCCAAGAAGCCGTCAGAGCATAAGCAAGTAGCGAAAGTTACAGCTCCTGCAACAGCTAAAAAATCAGCAAAAGCGGTAGAAAGCAAAGCTGCTAAAACCAGTCAAGTATCTCATAGCAAGGCTACTGCTAATAACGTAAGTGACAATAAAGGTCCTGTGCCAGCGAAGCGTCGCCGTCGTCAGCCAAGTATTGAAAATGCCTAATATGGATAACAATACGGATCATACTGATTGGGTTACCTGCTATGTGGGCTTGGGTAGCAATCTCGCTAATGAGCTGGGCTCACCAGCAGAGCATTTGCAGCAAGCAATTGCAACGATGCGAGAGCATGAGCAGGTACGTGATGTTCAAGTATCCTCATTTTATGCATCAGCTCCTATGGGGCCGCAAGATCAGCCTGATTTTGTCAATGCGGTTGTTGGTTTTGAGACGACGTTACCCGCGCTTAAGCTGCTTGCATTTTGCCAGCAGTTAGAGTCGCAAGCCATGCGTGCTCGCATACGACATTGGGGAGAGCGTAGTCTCGATGTCGATATTTTATTGTATGGTGATGTGCGCATTGCAGAGCCGCAATTAAACGTACCGCATGTTGGATTGACTGAGCGCAATTTTGTACTGATACCGCTCCGAGAATTGGCGCCAAACTTGATAATCAAAGGTACGCCGATCGGTGATTATCCACAGAGTGCAGATTGGACAGGTTTAAAGTTACTGGCAAACGACGCATGATTTTCAAATGTTAGAATAGTCATTGTTAGCATTGTTAATGACTGATAAACAATATTAATGAGTAGCTGCACAGCAGAATAATTGAGGGTCATATGACGACGTTATCTACTTTAAATAAATTCAAAAAAGAAGGTACTAAGTTCACTTGCTTGACGTGCTATGACTCTATGTTTGCACGGATGATGGACAAGGTAGAGATTGATACCATTTTGATCGGTGATAGTTTGGGCATGGTTGTACAAGGTCATGACTCAACACTGCCAGTGACGGTCGATGATATGGCTTATCATACAGCCAATATCGCCCGTAGTAACAGCCATGCACTTATTTTATCTGATCTGCCGTTTATGAGTTATGTGACACTGCCAGAAGCGATTGCTAATAGCCGTAAACTGATGCAAGCGGGTGCGCACGTGATCAAAATTGAAGGCGGTAGTGAGCTTTGTGAATTGGTGACGACCTTAGCGCAAGCGGGCACGCCGACTTGTGTGCATCTTGGTCTGACTCCGCAGTCAGTCAATGTCTTTGGCGGCTACAAAATTCAGGGTCGCGGTGATGAAGCGGCGGACAAATTGCTTACTGATGCCAAAGCAGTTGTCGCTGCAGGTGCTGCACTACTAGTATTAGAATGTGTGCCTGCTGAGCTTGCAAAAGCCGTTACTGAAGCCGTTGCCGTGCCAGTTATTGGCATTGGTGCTGGTGCAGATACTGACGGTCAAGTCTTGGTTATGCATGACATGTTAGGCATGGCTCACGGCCGTGTTCCGCGCTTTGTTCATGATTTTCTTACAGATGAGCGTAATACTGCGCACAGTATTGAAGGGGCATTTGCCCTTTATCAGCAGGCAGTACGTGAAGGCAGCTTCCCTACTGAACAGCATCAATTCAATTAATAGTTAGTTTTACGATTATAGATAGAAGAATATTTAATCATGCCTATTATCCATCATCATATCTCAGCACTGCGTGCCGCTTTACAGCCTTATCGTGGTCAAAAAAACGAGAATCAGAGCAGCCAACCGCGTATTGCCTTAGTACCCACGATGGGCAACCTGCATGATGGCCACCTTGAATTAGTGAAGATTGCTAAGCAACATGCTGATATTGTAGTGGTTAGTATTTTTGTCAATCCTACTCAGTTTGGAGAAGGAGAGGATTTTGAGAGCTATCCTCGCACACTTGATGAGGATGTTGCAAAGCTAGCCACGGTTGATACAGACTATGTCTTTGCGCCTAGTATTGATGAGATGTACC
Source organism: Psychrobacter sp. SZ93C1 (assembly GCF_015864635.1). Classification (NCBI taxonomy): domain Bacteria; kingdom Pseudomonadati; phylum Pseudomonadota; class Gammaproteobacteria; order Moraxellales; family Moraxellaceae; genus Psychrobacter; species Psychrobacter sp. SZ93C1. The sequence continues at coordinate 257,025 of NZ_JADYWY010000001.1, forward strand.
CAGTACTACCGCCACCGACCTTTGTTCTTGCCGGCGATATTACGACTCAATTGTGTGGTCAGTCGCGCCCAGGACATTTTGATGGTGTTGGTATTGTCGTTTCTAAATTGTTTAATATCGTACAACCTGATATTGCTGTTTTTGGACAAAAAGACTACCAGCAGTTAGCGATTATTCAGCAGTTGGTACGTGATTTAAGTTACCCCATTGATATTATCGGTGCACCCATTGTCCGTGCTACTGATGGCTTGGCACTATCATCGCGGAACCAATACTTAAGCGCTACTGAGCGTCACATAGCACCAGTATTACATCAAGCGTTGCAGTATTTAGCAGAACGGTTAGAGACTGGTGAGCAGAGTCCGCAAGTTGTTCAATCATTGCTAGCAGAAACCCAGCTGTGTATTACTGATGCTGGTTTCACGATTGATTATTTAGAAATAAAAACTGATACTCTAGACTCGGTTGTTAGTGAGACTGATATTTTTAACGTAGAAAATAAAAACTTGATTATTCTGGTTGCTGCTTGGCTAGGACGTGCGCGTTTATTGGACAATCAATTAGTGATAGTAGATTAGCTACTGTTAGTTATAGTTGGTTCAGTTTAAAAGAGAGTCAAGGCAACCGAGTGCAGATGTATATGTCATACTTCAAGCGAGGTTAACGCTGTCACTCTTTTATAGAGGATTGACTATATATACATGGCGATTTGTTAAGTGCAATGGACTAGGGTGGGTAGAGCATGGATATAAATCAAGGCGAAAACAACGATCAGTCTGAGCCGGCAGCACGTAAAGCAACCTCTGATACACTTAGTATTCTCGTTGTATCGGGCCGTTCAGGATCAGGTAAAACTTCAGTATTGAATATCTTAGAAGATTTGGGATATTACTCTATCGATAATCTGCCACTGTCCTTGTTACCCGATGCAGCGCATAAATTGGTCAACGAAAGTGGTATTCATCGTATTGCGCTTGGTGTCGATATTCGCACGCCGCGTGCTGATTTATCTAACTTTGCACAAACACATGATCTGCTCAAAAAAACGTATGGCGCAAATGCTGTTCAAGTGCTCTATGTGACCGCACAAGAAAGCACATTGATAGCACGTTTTAATGCAACTCGACGGGTACATCCTTTGATGTCGCAGGATATTGATAGTGATAATGCAAAGCATATAGCTTTTAATTTACCAGCGGCTATTAAAAAAGAAGTTGAGCTATTAGAACCAATCGCGGGTCATGCTGATATTAGAATTGATACCAGCACGCTGAATATCCATCAATTAAAAGACAGTTTGCGCGAGCATACTGGTGTCGATAATCAGATAGTCATTAATTTGCTGTCTTTCGGTTTTAAATACGGCAGTCCTATTGATGCTGATTTTGTATTCGATGTGAGAATTTTGCCCAATCCACATTGGAACCCTGAACTACGTACGTCGACAGGTCTAGATACTGAAGTGGCAGCATTCTTTGCCGATTATCCAGAAGTCGCCGAGATGACCGACGATCTCGAAAAGTTCTTAACACGTTGGCTACCAGATTTCTTACACAATAACCGCCATACGGTGACAGTGGCGATTGGCTGCACTGGTGGTAAGCACCGTTCCGTATTCATCACTGATAATTTACAGCGTCGTCTTGCTGATGTTATGCCGAAAGGCGTAAAAGTGCTGGCTAAACATCGCGAAAAAAGTCGCTGGTAATAGCAGCAGACACTATTCATTTTATTATTTATTATTTTGGAAAGCTTTTATGATCGACTGGAAAGAACAGGATATGCGCGTCTCGCGCACAGAACTCAAAAAAGCCCATGAGCGCTTACAGCAGTTATCGATACCGCTTGCGAGTTTATCAAAGAAACAGCTAAAAGCCTTACCTGCCAGTGATTACTTTATGGCAGAGCTGATGGCACTTGCCGATATTACTAGCGCTAATGCGCGTAATCGTCAGACCAAACGTGTTGGCAAGCTTATGATTGAAGAAAATCGCCATGAGCTGATCAAGGCACTATTCGATTCATACTTTCCTAAAGAGCAAGTTTCTAAGATAGAGAGCTGGTATGAGCGTCTCAATATCAATGATGAAGGTACGCTCAAGCAGTTTGTTAAACAATATAAAGCTTCTGAGCACCATAGTATGTATCAGCTATTGCTTTGGATTGAGTATGCTAAGCATACAAATGATGATGAGCTAATGTCAGAGTCAAAAGCAGATTTGGCCAGTTATATTCGTGAAGTGGCTATATTGTCACAGCTAAAAAAATAACGAACGTATAAACTTGATAGTCAGGCTTAGTTTATAGACACCACAGTTTATAGGTACACAGTGTTTATAGACCTACAGGCTAGCTAAAATATTTAATCAGCAATACTGAAACACAAAAAAGCCAATCATATAATGATTGGCTTTTTTGTATGGCTTAATATAGCTTCTATCTATATATAATAGATAGAAGCTATATTATTTTTTCTTTTCAGCACGAACTTTATCGACTAAAAAATCAACGATTTTAGGTACAGTAGCGTCTTGACCACTGATGACATATTTACCTTGTACCACAACCGTTGGTACACCTGATACTTGATAGCGTTTGGCGCCAGCTTGTGAGCGACCAATTTTTGTACCAACAGCGAATGAATTATAAAGGCTGTTGAATTTTTTCTCGTCAACACCTTGTGAACCATACCATTTGCTTATTGACTGTTGGTCAAACAATTTTTTACCATCTTTGTGGATTGCATCAAACATGGCATCATGTGTTTTGCTTTCGAATCCTAATAACTGCGCTGCATAGAAACCACGAGCATTGGTTTCCCAAACAGGATTCATTGCTGCTGGGGTTTTGAAAAAGGCAACGTCTTTGTCTTTGTTCTTCGCCCATTTTTCCATATGTGGATTCAACACGTTACAATGCGGGCAACCATACCAAAAAAACTCACGAACAATGATAGCATCACCGCTAATTTTTTCTGGATTGTCTAGCACGCGATAGTCTTTTCCAGCGACATAGTCAGCGGCTTGTGCGCCTGTAGTGGCAAGACCAATAGCCATGGCTAGACCAGTCAGTGTGATGACACGTTTCATACTTTATCCTTGAGATGTAGAGACTTAGGGTGTGTTGGGAGGCTTCTATAACTATAGTTTTGAGTGTATAAACGATATAGCGTCGAGTATAATCTAACTATAATAGCGTATCGACTATGATAATGTAAAATGTGTGTATTTGTGAATCCGATTCTTAACCAATGGTTGTAAAGCTGTCAGCTATTATTTAAGGTATATTGCTTATTGTTCTATACACTCATTATTATTGATTTTTATGGCTTTTGATCTTGTTTTTTAGAGTTTGGTCGTCCGAATGGTATGCTGCTTGAGCTTATTACCAAGGGTGGCGGCCCAAACGATTCAAAGTGGTGATTGGCTAGAGTTTGTGACCACACTTCACAATCGGTGACGATGTCCTCACAACAAAATGGCTGCTCGCATGCTAATATTAAACGCATAATTGCGTACTGTACATGATAATGACAATAAAGGAAAAACGCTATGAGTTCAGCTCTATCTTCCCAGCCTTCTTTGAATGAGCAAATGACTACCACCGTCAATGATACCCATGCTAATGCTATCAATGTCGATCCTAGCGAAGTTGAAAAATTTAACAATTTGGCCAGTGAGTGGTGGAGCAATACGGGCGCGTTTGCAACTTTGCATGAAATCAATCCATTACGCTTAAATTGGATAGAAGAAAATGTTAAGCGCAGTTATCAAAGCCACGACTCTAGCAAGTCAGCTGAGATTGGATTAGCGGGTAAAAAAGTGCTGGATGTCGGTTGTGGCGGCGGTATATTGTCAGAATCAATGGCGCGTCGTGGTGCTGATGTGACGGGTGTTGATCTGGGTACTGAAAATCTAAAAGCAGCAGCGTTACATGCAGAGCAAAGTGGTTTAGAAGATACTTTGCGCTATCAACATATTCCAGTAGAGAGCTTAGCGCAGACGCATGCAGGTCAGTTCGATGTGGTGAGTTGTATGGAAATGCTTGAGCATGTTCCTGACCCGAGTTCAATTGTGCAGGCTTGTTTTGATCTACTAGCACCAGGCGGGGTTTGTGTGCTTTCGACCATTAACCGTAATCCCAAATCATATTTGTTTGCCATTGTCGGAGCAGAATACGTACTGCGCTTACTCGATCGTGGTACCCATGATTATGCCAAGTTTATTACCCCAGCCGAATTAGATAAAATAGCAGGCAATGCTGGATTTGTGCGTAAAGACATCATTGGTCTGCATTACAATCCATTGACCAAGCGTTATTGGCTGGCACAGAATGTCGATGTCAATTATATGATTGCTGTACAAAAGCCAATGGCTTAGATCTCTGATACTGTGTTCGGTTGCTTTTGTGACATCATATTTTATTAATCTTGTTATTCACCTTGAGAGTATTTGCTATGGCCCAATTTGTAAAAGCAGTGTTGTTTGACCTCGATGGGACCTTAATTGATACTGCTGCTGACTTCGTCCGTATCATCGGTAAGATGAGCCTCGAAAATAACTGGCAAGCACCACCTGAGTCGGAGATACGTGAGCAGGTTTCTGCCGGTGCCTCAGCGATGGTACAGTTGATGTTACGACATAACGAGCAACTCGATGTCAGTGAAGAAACCTTGCTTGATTTTCGTCAGCAGTTTTTGGATGATTATGAGGCAGATATATGTGTCGATAGCTGTGTATTCGCTGAATTAGAGGAAGTGCTTACAGACCTCGAAGCGAAAAGAGTGCCATGGGGTATCGTGACCAACAAGCCGCGTTATTTGGCAGAGAAACTATTAAGCACAATGCAGTTGGACGAACGCTGTGCTGTGTTGGTCTGTCCTGATGACGTGTCTCGCCCAAAACCTGATCCAGAACCTATGTATATGGCACTCGAAAAGCTAGGTATACCTCGTGGTGCGGCTGGCTGTGTGATTTATGTTGGTGATCATATACGCGATATCGAATCTGGCAACGCAGCTGGCATGCCGACGATTTTGGCTGCATATGGCTATATCCCGCCGCAAGATCAAAAAAACCTAAAGAAGTGGGGCGCAGACTATATTACCGAGACACCTGAGCAATTGAACAAATTGCTGCTGTCATCTGGTAAATTTGATTATTTATAAATTATTGAGCAAAGGTATGGATATAAGTGATATCCAATAAATGACTCTGAATCAGACAATGTAAGAAAACATCCCAACCTATTAAACGATAAGCAGTGAGCAATTACATGAGCGCAAATATTGACCAATCGGCTGACCAACAAGATATGAAAAACACCAAGCAACCTTTAACTCATGATGATATTCGTTGTTTTGTGCCATCTGATAACTGTTTAGATGGTAAAACTATTTTGGTGACAGGTGCCGGTGATGGTATTGGTCGCGTCGCTGCACTAACCTACGCTCGCTATGGTGCGACGGTGCTGTTACTGGGTCGTACCAGTAGCAAGCTGGAATATGTGTATGATGAGATAGAGAGTTTTGGTGGTAAGCAACCAGCGATGTTACCGATGAATCTAGAAGGCGCAACTTATGCTGAAATGCAGCAGCTCGAAGGATTGATTGGCAAAGAAGTCGGTAAACTGGATGGTATCTTGCACAATGCAGGTCTGCTTGGACAGCTGACGCCGCTTGAGATGTATGATGTCGATACCTTTGCTCAAGTGATGAAAGTTAACTTCACCTCTACGTTTATGCTCACCCAAGCGTTGCTACCACTACTTAAAGATGCGGATAATGGCTCTATTGTCTTTACGTCTAGCACAGTTGGCACACATCCTCGTGCATTTTGGGGGGCTTATGCGCTCTCAAAGCAAGCGGTAGAGGGTATGAGTGATATCTTTACTCAGGAGACGCAGAGCACCACTAACTTGCGTTTTAACTGTGTCAATCCTGGCGGTACTCGTACCAACATGCGCGCCCATGCATACCCAGGTGAAAATCCTATGAGCCTAAAAACACCTGAAGATATCATGGCAGGCTATGTTTGTCTGATGAGTGATGACAGCATCGGTGTACGCGGGCAAGTGGTCGAGCTCCAACCAAAAGATTAGCAGGGCAATTTTTGCTAGGGAATATCGTTATTTAGCACTTTCATACATATCTTTTGCACCTAGCAGTAGGTTGTAATCAGTTATAAACAACCCCATCTATCTGTTATTAAAGTGATTTGTAATATCTAATGATAATAAATAGGATGGAATTATGGCAGGTGGTTGGTCAAGAGATGGTGCTGAGCACGAGCAAATGGATGCGACCGTTAATGATGCACTGGAACGGGCACGACGTTCGCTGCCAACGGGTGATAGTGCTGAGCTGTGTGATGAATGTGGCAATCCTATTCCAGAGGCAAGGCGTTTAGCCGTACCAGGTATTCAACACTGCGTAGGTTGTCAGACAGAACTTGAACAAGAGGCGAGAGCTGCCGAGTTGTTCAATCGTCGGGGCAGTAAGGACAGTCAACTACACTAAAAAGTAAAAGGGCGGACATTGCTATTTTATATCGCAATGTCCGCCCTTTTTTTGTCTATTACTATAGAACCAATGCCATTAGCTCAGTATCGTATGCTTCCCAGTCTATAGAAGAAGAAAGCGCTGTCTTATCTTTTTCTTCTGAACAATCGCTTTCTACCGCTGAATCGTTGTCATCATGACTAACTTCATCCAACTGCAAGATGATTTCCAATCGACTATCTACCTGAGGACTGACCGTGCTCGTGGTCAAGCTGTCAGGAGTAAAGTTAATCTGTAGCCAGCCGTCAGAGGTATGTACCACGCCTTTGATGCGTTGCCAGCTTGGTAGCCTTAATAGCCAACTCTGTAATTCATCAGCTTTCAATACATAGTGTGCTGGCAGTCGCCATCCTGCCAATAATATGTCTTGCTGCGTTTCATGATAGCGGTAAGGCTGCTCTGTATCGGTAATGGTCTCATCGTCATTGTCTACTAGGGCGTTGGACGATGGGGAAGATAACGAAGCAGCTGATATAGCGCCAACCCGAGGTTGTAAGCCAATCACTGACTTGTTAGGGCGAGCGATATTTATCGTGCGTTGTTTTGATATAGTCTGACTAGGCTTGGTCAGTTGAATGCCTAACTCTGATAGGCTTGATTTTGATAGATGGATATTGGATGAGTCACTCGTATCATGAGATACCTGCTCAGATACTGTCCAAATGATATTTACCTGCGGATTTAAAGTGATTACCCACGCTTGTAATGCCTGTTTTTCGCTATCGCTTAGTTGGATATAGCGGTTAATCACTAACACATCAGCATCGCGGACATGCGCTTGAAACCCATCATGATTGCGATACTTATCTTGTTGCCATTGCGCACCACTAAGTACGGTTATCACCGCTTGCATTTTCAGCGCTGTCTGCCAATGCGGAGCACTGAGTTGCATGATCAGCTCACGTGGATGAGCAAGCCCTGTCGGCTCAATGAGCAGGCGCTGGGGATGGTGCTCACTGAGCAGTCGGCTGATAGCTATTTGTAAAGGTAGCTGACTGGTACAGCAAATACAGCCACCGCTGACCTCACGAATCGCAATGTTCTTTTGCTCACTCGAGTTGTCTTGTGAGCTGGCTAGTAATGCACCATCAATACCGATACGACCAAATTCATTAATCAGTAATGCCCAGCGTTCATCAGCTGGTTTTGTTGCAAGCAGCTGATTAATGACAGTGGTTTTGCCAGCACCCAAAAACCCTGTCACCAAGGTGCAGGGTATGTTTTGGAAAATAGTAGGGTTTTTCACAGAGATACTCATCATATTGGCACGTGTTTGTGAACAATCAAACACGGCCTATATTAAAAGAAATGACATCAGCCAAAGGTTATTCACCCTTAATGGCTTCTACTTCAGCTTCGTCAGGGACGAATACATAGCCCACGCCCCAAACAGTCTGGATGTAGCGTGCTTGAGATGGGTTATCTTCGATCAGGCGACGTAAACGTGATACCTGTACATCGATAGAGCGCTCCATCGCACCCCATTCACGACCACGTGCAAGGTTCATGAGTTTGTCACGGGTCAATGGCTCACGTGGATGCTGTACTAAAGCTTTTAGTACCGAAAACTCACCTGTTGTTAAAGTAACAACGTTGCCGTCACGTTTGAGCGTACGAGTCGATAGGTCTAATGTCCACGGCCCAAATTCAACCACTTCAAGCTGATGGCTAGGTGCACCAGGTAGCTCGCGGTTTTGGCGACGCAGTACAGCTTTGATACGGGCCAATAGCTCTTTTGGATTAAATGGCTTAGGCAGGTAATCATCAGCACCCGCTTCGAGTCCTGCAATGCGATCTGCATCGCCACCTTTAGCGGTCAGCATAATGATAGGGATGTCGCCATTGTCTTCGCGCAGACGTTGGCAGATACTAATACCGTCTTCGCCTGGTAACATCAAATCTAGTACGACTAAAGAAAACAGTTCGCGCTGCATTAACTTGTCCATCTGACTGCCATCATGAGCAGTACGAACGACAAAACCGTCGTCTTCCAGAAAGCGTTGTAACAACGAGCGCAGACGTGCATCGTCATCGACGACTAAAATACGCTGAGTCAAAGTATCGGGGCTGGTATTATCAGGCATACAGGCATCCTCTTATAAAAATTATTATTAGCAGAAAATATACATAACAACATGTGTAAAACACGTGTGAAAAATTATGAATAAAAACAGTATCATTATCTAATTACTGGTCAGAAGCAATATCTTCACATAATTGAAAACTATTGTTCAATGTATCAGAACATACCGATATTTTAGTTATTGATACTTTAGTGTATAAGATTGCACAACTAATTGCATCACTCATAAGGACAAATGCTGTATGCGTTTGTTTAACAAGGCGACAGAACCTATGATATTCGGCGATTTTTGATATAAAACACGCTATAAATAACGAAAAGATAAAAAGGATTTTTATTCATGCAGCTTTTGCTATAATGCAAAACTACATTTCTCAACGATTGATACGTATATGAGTAGCACTGATACCTTAACGCCATCTCAAACCTCGACAAATGCAAAGGTTTTGGATGCAACCACACACGCGAATATTCACGACAAGCTTGCTCGCGCGCTTGGCATTAAGACTGCTCAAGTCAATGCGTTTGTCAAACTTTACGATGAAGGCGCGACTGTTCCGTTTATTGCCCGTTACCGCAAAGAGAAGACTCAGGATCTTGATGATGCACAATTACGAGCGTTAGAGAAGTCTCTCAATTACGAGCGTGACATGGCCACCCGTCGCCTAAAAATTACTGAGCTGCTCAGCACGCAAGGTAATTTAACTGACGAGCTACAGGCACGTATCGATAATGCGACGTCTAAGCTTGAGTTAGAAGATATCTACCTACCATATCGTCCGCGTCGCCGTTCACCTGCTGCTAAAGCACGTGCTGCTGGTCTCGATGTTGCTGCCCAAGCGGTGCTAACACAAGAGATTACCCCAACAGAGGCGCTAGCAGACTATCAAGTACAGTCTAGCATTACCGATGATAGTGGTAATGAGATTGACGTTGATTTCAGCGATATCGAAAAGCAATTGGCTGGTGTACAAGCCATCATCGTTGACGAATGGACGCAAGCACTAGATTTGCTAGACAACTTGCGCAGTGGTTTTGCCAAGACGGCCAGTATCGTATCGAGCGTTGCTAGTGATGAAAAACGTGAAGTCGGTGAAAAATTCAAAGATTACTTTGAGCACAGCGAAAGCCTAGCTCGTCTGCCTAATCATCGCCTATTAGCGATGCTACGTGGTCGCCAAGAAAACGTCTTGGGTCTGAAAATTGAAGGCGAAGACGCACCCTTTATCGAAAAAGCTATTAGCCATTTCAATGTTGGTGCTACTGCACCAGCCGCTCGCCGTGAGTTTTTAACAGAAGCGGCCAGCAGCCTATGGAAAGACAAATGGCGTCCGCATATTGAACATCGCATATTGACTGAAAAACGTCTGACCGCTGAAGCAGATGCCATCGATGTGTTTGCGAATAACCTGCAGCACTTATTAATGTCAGCCCCTGCCGGTCGCAAAGTTATTTTAGGTGTCGATCCTGGCATTCGCCATGGTGTCAAAATGTCGATTGTCGATGCTCAAGGCCATGTCATGCTAGATAGCGAAGACAAGCCTGTTGTTTCAACCGTTTATCCGTTTGCCCCTGATAATAAAATGGGTGAAGCCAAAAAAGTCATCGATGAATTGTTAAGCACTTATAACGTCGATCTAGTGGCTATCGGGAATGGTACGGCAAGTCGCGAAACAGATGCGATGATTAAAGAGATTTTGGCAGCCAATGCTGAGCTAAAAGCCAAAGCTGTTATCGTCAATGAGTCAGGCGCATCAGTCTACTCAGCCAGTGAGCTGGCCAGTGATGAGCTTGGCAATATGGACGTCTCTGTACGTGGTGCAGTATCTATCGCTCGTCGCTTGCAAGATCCGTTGTCAGAGCTCGTTAAAGTTGATCCAAAAGCCATTGGTGTGGGTCAATATCAACATGACGTCAATCAGACTCAGCTAGCAGATAGTTTAGACAAAGTAACTCAAGATAGCGTAAACGCAGTTGGTGTCGATGTGAACACTGCTAGCCCTGCTATTTTGGCGCACATCGCTGGTCTCAATCGCAATGTCGCTCAACAAATCGTTACCTATCGTAAAGAGCACGGTGCCTTTGACAGTCGTGAGTCATTGAAAAACGTACCACGCTTGGGTGCTAAGACTTTTGAACAAGCAGCAGGCTTCTTGCGTATCCATGATGGTAGTAATCCACTTGATGCCACCGGTGTGCATCCAGAAAGCTATGCATTGGTCGATAGCTTACTGGCACAAACTGGCAAAGCGTTACCAGAAATTATCGGTAATGATGGAATACTAAATACTATCGATACCACTACAGTTGCTGCTAACGATGACAATATCAGCATAAAAGCAATCTTAGACGAACTGGCTAAACCAGCACGTGATCCACGTCCTGAGTTTAAGACGGCCAATTTCCGTGATGATGTAAATAGCATCAAAGATTTAGAAGAAGGCATGCAGCTTGAAGGTGTCGTGACTAACGTGACAGCTTTCGGTTGTTTCGTCGATGTCGGTGTTCATCAAGACGGTTTGGTTCATATTTCACAGATGGCCAATGATTTCGTCGCTGATCCTATGAACCGCGTCAAGCCAGGTGATATTGTGTCAGTACGTGTCATCTCTATTGATGAAAAGCGTGGTCGTATTGGTTTCAGCATGAAGCCTGAGTCTGAAAAACCAGCACGTTCAGCAGCAAAACCTACTGTTAAAGAAACTGGCTCTGATGAGAAAGTTAGTCGTCCTCGTAGCAATCGCCCAAATAGCAGCCGTCCAGCTGCTGACAAGCGACCAAACAAGCCACGTGGTGATCGTCAGGACAAAGGCAATGCTAGCAGTAATCGTAGCAAAGCGCCAAGAGCTGAGAAAACTGAAGCGCCTAGCAAGATGGGTACCCTTGGTGCACTGTTGCAAGAAGCTGGTGTAACCAAAACTAAGAAATAGCCTAATGGGCAATTAAGTTTTATAAGACAAAAAAGGCAGCCATTAGGCTGCCTTTTTTTGTCTATCATTTATGTCATTCGCAAAAAATAAAGTATCTTAAGATTGGTTAGGTGAGTGGTCATTAATACTTCACCGCTGCCCTTTATTTTTGGAAGAACAACATAATATTACGGCTTTACGTAATTCGATATTGCTTAACTATCTGATGATAGGTTGTTGCATGTCTGATTGTTGCATGTCTGATTGTTGCATGTCTGATTGTTGCATGTCTGATTGTTGCATGTCTGATTGTTGCATGTCTGGTTGTTGCATGTCTGGTTGTTGCATGTCTGGTTGTTGCATATCTGGTTGTTGCATATCTGGTTGTTGCATGCCTGGTTGCTGCATGCCTGGTTGCTGCATGTCTGGTTGTTGCATGTTTGGTTGTTGCATGTTTGGTTGTTGCATGCCTGGCTGTTGCATGCCTTCTACTTGCGTAGCCATGCCTGCATTACTATTGGTTCGCGCAATAGTAATAGTTTGAGTTTCACTGATTTGAAATGGGCTAGATTCAGCAGAAGCGATCTCACCCTCTGCACTTTCAACGTTAGCTTGCATCGCGCTATCAGCAGCTGCTTTTTGCATATCTACTGGTTTCATATTTGCAGGTGCTGCCATTGCCAAACTTGGAAGAGTCAGCGCTGCACCAATAAGTAGCGATAGAGGTAAAGTACGTTTTTGCATGGATTAATTCCTTGAATTACAAATTTAATGTGCCAGTTCAAAGTAGTCTTATTAAAAACTCTTAAACTAACCAGTGTTCAATATTATTTCGCACAACTTGTTCCGTATAACATAGAGCTGTTTATAATTTTATATATATATATTTAGTATAGTTAACAAATAATATATAGGTAAAATAAAATCATGATAACCGCTACGTTGGCTATCATGATTGAGTAAGATGATATTATTAACTGACTATTGACCAGTCATAAACTCTGTAGAGGAGAATACCAATTAAGCTCACATTAATTCAGTAGTACATAAATTAATAGCCTCACAGCTTGATGTTTTCATGTGACATCGTGCAATGACTGTATTTTTGTTGTTGTAATGGAGCATGTATTGGTAGTTGCGATGTATTTTTCTCTTCCTTAAAATCGTTATGAAATCTCAATACTAAGAAACCGTACCTCGATATCAAGATACGGTTAGAAGAGTAATAAAAATTAAATTTCTTATTAGCTATCGTCGTTCAAAGAGAATTGGAAAGTAAGAAGGCTAAGTAAAATTGCTACAGCTGCTAATTTGAGCAAACTTCATGCTATATCTCTTTTATATAGGGTTAACGACATTAATGGTCGACGACTTCGAAGCTCAATCCTGCATGCTCTTCTAAGCGTGTAAGTAACTGATCACCCATCGCAGATGCTGGTGTCCAAAAACCACCGCCAACAGTCTCTTTACTGACATCTTGTGCCAAACACAGTGCCGCTTGAGCCAGCATGCGCGAGGTGCTGCCGTAGCCAGGATCTTTATCACCTGTAACTTTGGTATTAATCGTGTCTTTCTTAGCGGTCTGTCCAAAGAGACGAATATCAAAATAGCCGTTTTTCTGCTCTTCTTTAGACGGGCCAGAACCTGATTTGGGCAATACATGTTTGGATAATAACTCACGGCTCGGTGTAATCATCATGGCTGTGGCAAATCCAAACAAACCTGCGCTCAAGGCATAGCTTGATAGCTGACCCTGCACCCCATCTTTCATCCACATCGCTTCGTCATATTTGAAGCCACGACCATATTCATAGCCGAGCAGCTGATTGCTACGGTGTACGATACGAGTATTGATACTTGCCATCACAAAAGGTGCAAGCCAACGCTTATGCTCACTATCGTATTCTGGCTTGCTGACATTATCTTGGCGCACGTTTGGCGCATCTGTATCATCGTTGAGTAAATAAGGGTTTGCTACCTGCTTACGACGTGACTTGTCTTTCCCGACTTCTTCAAAAATAGTCGCCATAGAGGCAATGGTACCGCCCGATAGACCACCTTTTGCCGCTTTTACACGCATATGAATTACATCGCAAGCTTCGCCAAAATTCTCTTCCGCTTTGGTTTGCGTAAAGTACACACCCAAGTCTGATGGAATAGAGTCAAATCCGCATGAGTTGACGATACGAGCACCGCTTTGTTTTGCCGCATCTTGATATTTATCCATCATGTCTTTGATAAAGATGGCTTCACCAGTGAGATCGACATAATCCGTACCATTAGTACTGCAAGATTTAATTAGAGGTTCACCATACTTGAGGTAGGGGCCAACGGTAGAGATGATGACTTGGGTTTGTTTGGTCATCTCATCGAGGCTCGCCGAATCATTACTGTTAGCAATAATGATATCTACCTTGCTTTCTAGCTCCGACTGTAGCTCATTCAGTTTTGCTTCGTCACGACCTGCTATGGCCCACGTCACGTTAGCACCACTGGCGTCTTTAGCATTGGACAAAAACTCTGTTAGATAATGTGCCGTAATTTTTCCAACGAAGCTGGTTGCACCGTATAGAACAACCGCGTAAGGACGGTTCTTACTAATGCTTTGTAGCGTGTTGTTTGAGGTTTCCGTATTGGTATCCATATTTATTATCCTTAATAGGTTATTGAATGAGTCACTTTAAAATGAATGGTTTCTTGATGAATGACTTAGCACAACCAAGACTAAGCCAAATTATCTATACGAGTGAAATATATATCTGACTATGGCTATCATGATTGGCATTTGTGTTTTGCAAAAAACGGTCATTGAGAGTAATGATGACGAATGAAAGGTATTTGCTACTTACTGTTTATAGCAGATTATATGATGAAAGTGGTAGTGGATAAAAAGCAACTCACTCTCTCTATACACAAGTCCTATAAAACTAGAGAAAAATGCCAGAAAGCTAAGATTTGCTACAAAGATTACATAACTTACCGATTTTATTACCAAAGTGAACGTTTTTTGAAGATGAATATTGCTAATCTAAAGTCGTAAGCAGTTATTACTAATACTAAAAATTTCACTAATACTAAAAACAAAAAAGGAGATGTCAGATATAACAGGACAAATATAGATAATAGCTATTGATTGTACTGGTCAGTATTTTCCAGTTTTAATTAATACTTATCTTATGAGTCTTATTTCTGATTTTTCAATAACTATTTAAGGAGAAGATTATGTTTCGTTGGGCTATTATTTTTGCTGTAATCGCATTGTTGGCAAGTTTCCTAGGTTTTGGCGGTGTCGCTGGACTGTCTGCTAATTTGGCATACATTTTCTTAGCTGTTGCTGTCATTTTATTCATCGTCGCGTTCGTAAGCCGCAAGATGTAATAATTAACCGTGGAATACTAAATAAAAATAAATCGTTAAACAAAAAAGTCCTCATATATGATGAGGACTTTTTTATGGCTAATTTTCTTTGAACTGTTTATTTAAATATCAAAGTATTCACATATCAAAAATTATTCACGTATCACTATAGGCGTTTGGGTTGGATAATATATTCCATACGTTTGGCCAGACGAATATCATGACTGGTAATGCCACCTGTATCATCAGTGGTGAGTCGCACTTCTACCACGTTATATGTATTACGCCACTCAGGATGATGCTCAAGTGCTTCAGCATAAAATGCCGCTTGATTCATAAAGCTCATGGCTTCAATAAAATCGCTAAAGTGATATGTTTTCACGATAGCATTACCATCACGCTGCCAGCCTGGCAAATCTTCTAGCTGCAAATCTACTTGTTTATCAGATAGACTACTCATATTAATAACCTTTATTGTTATGCTGACTTGGTTTATTAAAAATTATATTAGATGACATCTAATACGGTGCGACTAACGATACAGAATAAATGTAAAAGTGCCTTATCCTATAAATTATTATAAGACATAAATCGCTCCTGTATTTGTCATCTTGCCATATATTTAAAGATAAATATACGAGCGCAGACAACAAATAAAAAAGAAGGTAAGGCTAAGTTCTTGCTTAGAATATATTTGCTAGTATTGGATTACAGCAAGTCTTTATATTCCGGATGTTTATTGATGTATGACGATACAAATGAACATTGTGGCACCACTTTCTTATCATTCTCACGTGCATAATTGAGTGCGTGTTTGACCAATGTTGACCCGACACCGCGTCCGCCTAAAGCTTGCGGTACGATAGTGTGGTCGTAGATCAGTTTGCCATCACGCTCTTGATAGCTGATATAGCCAATGTGACCGTCGATAGCAGTCTCAAATCGTTTGGCTTCTATGTCGTGGCTAATTTTTATAGGTTGTTCAGCAGTTTGATTACTCATAGCTACTCTCCATTATTATTAAGTGTCTCTGTTATCAGATATCGTTTGTGTCTCTACTTCTAATTCTTATTATGCGTATTCTGTCATTTAATCTATAGCTCTTTACCGTAAGAGTAGATAGGGTAAATGTTAAGAATCATTGGAGTAATTGGCTATGTTGGCGATGTCCTACAAATAAAACAAAGCTTGGCGCATGACGGGGGGAAGATGCTTTCCTAACCCACGGATGACTGGAGCATCATCTTGTTCTTCTTTAGCAGCATGAGTCGATTCTGAGGCTTGCGACTGTAAATACGCCTGCCATTCCTCAGCGCTCGGCTTGCTAAAGTGACGTATACGACCGATGACCTGACGCAGCTGGCGACCAAAACGGCCAGTATTGTAGGGTAAGTTGTATTTGCGGCATATCGCTTGTACTTTCGGTGATATGCGCGCGTAGTGATTGGCTGGCATATCAGGAAAAATATGATGCTCAATCTGATGTGATAAATTGCCCGTCAAAATATGGAATAACTTGCTACCTTTAATATTGCTCGAGCCGAGAATTTGGCGTATATACCAGTCACCTTTACTTTCATTGGTATCGAGTTCAGTGTAAATATGTGCTTGGTCTGTGAAATGCCCACAAAATATCACTGCCCATGTCCACAAATTGCGCGCCATGTTGGCAGTAATGTTACCGCTTAGGGTAGTCATCGCACTACGTCGACCTAACGCCAGCCCTGCTATAGTAGGAAATGCGATATGGTCTTTGCCGACCTGCCTTGCAATTTTGGCAAATAACCCACGAGATTTTGGTCGCATGATCTCTGTGAGCTGCGGCGAATCAGCATACTCATCAACACTAATTTGAATATCATGAAAGGCGACTGCCCACTCAAACCCCAAGGCCAATACCATGGTACTGAACAGGTTATAGCGGTCGCTAGGTGTCCAAGACTGCTCGTCAGTCACGCGAATTAAATGATAGCCGACATCATGGTCACGGCCAACGATATTGGTAAACGTGTGATGCAAATAATTGTGCGAATGCTGCCATAGTGGCGCAGGGCACACAATATCCCAATCAAACGTTTGGCTATTTAGATACGGATGCTGCATCCAGTCATATTGCCCGTGCATGACGTTATGCCCAAGCTCCATATTATTCAAAATTTTACTGAAACTCAGTAAAGAAGTACCAAGTAGCCAAGTAGCGACCAGACTGCGTTTCGATGGCATACGCCCAGCCACTGCAAGTAAACCACGAGAGATAATCTCGCTATAGACTACAGTGGCATGTACACGTTGAATATAACGCGCATCATCGCTACCCAATGAATCCATGACGCTTTGGTAAAGCGTGTTTAACTCATCGGCTAGCGCGTCACTTTGGTCTTTGGGTAACTGCGCACCCGTTAATGTTGGATAGAGCTTTTGTTTCGATTGAATATTCGTATCTGTCGAAAATGTAGATACGGCAGATTGTGCAGTGAACATAGGCGGTAATAAACGCATAGAAATTCCTTAACTAAGGCTATTAATATCGAATGTCATAGGGTTGGTTTCAGTAAGTGTCTAGATTTTATTGGACAATCTGACTCATGATTTTCAATCATCTTATATATCTAATACCACATCTGTCATGGCAATATTGATGCAGGTTTGAATCGATTCATAGCCGTCGCTACTTATTTTTCCCGTCTCAATATTCTTGACCACACCGCTGGCTTTGTTACAGCGACATAGCTGACAGATACCTTTCCTACAGCCGTGACTGAGAGTTATACCTGCTTGCTCAGCACCGATAAGTAACGTGGTATTGGTATCGAATTGTCGCTGTCGACCACGCAAGTAGACCGTTTGCGTTGCTATATCGTTTTTTGCATTCTCTGTGTTGTTCTTATCATTGATACTTTCATGATTACTATTGCCAATGCTAGCAGGCTCGTGTGACAGATTGCCAAAGCGTTCGAATATAATATTGTCGCGTAACGACCGTCTATCGTTCAGTGAGTCCATATCTGACAATGTAATGGCTTGAACAGCATCATATAGTCCGGCTAATAATGCTTGCGACCCACAAACAAATATCTGTGTATCTGCCAATGGCAAACTAAGTGCTAACAAGCTTGCCGCGCTTAAATGTCGCGTATCTGCCAAATAACTATTAGGGTCTTCTGTATTGATAAAGTGATAGTCAAACCTTGGATAACTATCTCTTAATTGCTGCCAGTGCTTTAAAAAAGGCGTCTCTGCCAGTGGCATGCGACTGTAATATAACAACGTGACCGTATGGCTTTGAGATAAGGCTTGTGTGATGAGGCCTAGCATTGGGGTAATGCCACTACCTCCTGCTATAAACAGTAGTGATGACGGCGTAGATGGTAAGCGGTTAGCACTTTGTGTATCAAGCTTTGCCTGTGCCAAGGTGAAATCGCCACCAGGCAAACTACTATCGAATATAGTGCCCAGTGGTGCTTGCTGTGTTAGATAGTTGGAGACCAATCCTTGAGGTTTGATTGCAATGGTGACGATATTCGATTGTGACTGCTTGTTTTCACTATTCTCATTATTGTCGATATCCGATTGCAAAGATAAGGATTGGTTGGGCAAACCTACCAACGAGTAATGGCGCTGATGGTAAATGGCGTCAATAACGACCGTTAAACTGATGTGTTGACCACCATGCCAACCGCCGTCTGAATCAAGTGCTCGCCGTTTAAAAGCATGATTGCCTTCGAACTGAACCGCAACCAAGTCATCATTGAGAGCATGCCGTGCAATTAACCGTAATTTAGGGCGGGTCAACGACCAAAACGGATGCAAGCGTGACCCAATGAAGTCAACAAACGCACGTTGTATAATTTCAGGGCGATAGCCAGTGGCCATAAACTCATTACCTTGTTTGATGCTTTTTAGAGATAAATATCATATGTTTTATAATCAGCTCTAATGACTTAGGTTTAATACTTCAGGTCTAAGGCTTCAGATTTAGAGATGTCGTACTGAGTGTATCTCAAATTAAATGACGTTACCTTATTAAGGTAAGCTAATATTCTAAAGGCTATTCATTAAGTTTTCGAAAGGTTTGATGCTATTTTTTGTGGTCTTTATAAAGCAGTAATGAGTCAAAATGTTAAACGAGGCGTTTTGATGGTAGGTTTCGTCACTGCTTTTAGGTAGAAAGCGTCATGCTAAATGCCAAAAGCGGCAAAACAACCGCTAAAACAATCTGTTGGCTTGCAGGGTATGCGCCACAATGCGATAATGGCTCATAATTTGTAACCCTGATTTTGAGGTGCGGCGCGCTTGGCATCATTGCCAAGTATGATTTGCTTGCCTCTTCTATGCAGTCTATCGGAGTGTTAATGGCTCAATATATCTACACGATGAACAACGTGTCAAAACTTGTTCCACCTAAGCGTGAAATTCTAAAAAATATTAACCTATCGTTTTTCCCAGGTGCCAAGATTGGTGTATTGGGTATCAATGGTTCAGGTAAATCGACCTTGCTACGTATCATGGCGGGCGTTGACACTGAGTTCAGTGGTGAAGCACGTGCACAAGCAGGTACCAAAGTCGGTTATTTGCCGCAGGAACCACAGCTTGATGACAGCAAAGATGTACGCGGTAACGTTGAAGACGGTATGCGTGAAGCGTTAGATGCATTGGCTCGTCTAGATGCGATCTATGCTGAATATGCTGAGCCTGATGCTGATTTTGATAAGCTTGCTGAAGAGCAAGGCAAGATGGAAGACATCATCCAATCGTGGGATGCGCATAACTTAAACAATCAGCTAGAAAAAGCAGCCGATGCGCTACGTCTGCCACCATGGGATGCAGATGTTAGTAAGTTGTCTGGTGGTGAAAAACGCCGTGTGGCACTATGCCGTCTACTATTGTCACGCCCTGATATGCTATTACTTGACGAACCGACCAACCATTTGGACGCCGAGTCTGTTGCATGGTTAGAGCAGTTCTTGCAGAACTACAGCGGTACCATCGTTGCTATTACCCATGATCGCTATTTCTTGGATAATGTCGCCCAGTGGATCTTAGAGCTTGACCGTGGCCATGGCTATCCGTATGAAGGTAACTATACCGAGTGGCTAGAGCAAAAGAACACGCGTCTAGAGCAGCAGAACAAGCAAGAAGAATCGTTTGCTAAAGCGCTGAAAAAAGAGCTTGAGTGGATTCGTAAAAATCAAAAAGGCCAACAAGCCAAGTCTAAATCTCGCGTACAGCGCTTTGAAGAGTTGAACTCAACAGAGTTCCAACAGCGTAATGAGACGGCTGAGATTTATATTCCACCTGGTCCACGTTTGGGTAACAAGGTTATTGAGATCAACGATATCTCTAAATCATTCGGCGATCGCTTGCTTTATGAAAACCTAAGCTTTAACGTGCCAGCTGGTGCGATCGTTGGTATCATCGGTCCAAATGGTGCGGGTAAAACCACGCTATTTAATATGATTACCGAGCGCGATACGCCGGATACTGGAACCGTGGATTTGGGTGAAAGTGTTAAAGTTGCCTATGTCGGTCAGGTACGTGATCACTTAGATGATAGCAAAACTGTTTGGGAAGAAGTATCTGACGGCCTTGATATTATCACTGTTGGTGAATACACCACGCCAAGTCGTGCATATATCGGCCGCTTTAACTTTAAAGGCTCAGATCAGCAGAAGCGCGTTGGTCAGTTGTCAGGTGGTGAGCGTAACCGCTTGCAACTAGCGAAGACGCTAAAGCAAGGCGCGAACGTATTGCTACTCGATGAACCATCAAACGATTTGGATATCGAGACCTTACGTGCACTAGAGGATGCGATTCAAGTATTCCCAGGTACAGTCATGGTTGTATCGCATGATCGCTGGTTCCTTGATCGTATCGCTACCCATATCTTGGCATTCGAAGAAGAAGGTCCAGTTTGGTTCGATGGTAACTACTCTGAGTTTGAAACCTATCGTAAAAAGACCATGGGTGATGATGCCAGTCCTAAACGTGCTAAGTATAAGAAAATTACGAACTAATATGAATGCTTAGTGTTTTGAAATCAAAAAAAGACCTCTAATCGTTAGAGGTCTTTTTTGTGCTTAAGCTACTGACTCTAGCCAAGAATCAATTTACGCTTTCGCCCAAATTTACGCTGCTTTTTATTACTAATTTCAGTAATGGCATGGTTAATTTCATTTTCATCTAAGGTAGCGACTTGCTGCAAAATTTGCATCATATCAGGTGTTAGGACGTACTTAGCATGATGGGCAATGTCATTGATACGGTGATCAAATGTCAGAACGCCAGTCTCTTCATCCTTTTGTAAATAATCAAGACGTGTCAAAGCACCAATGAAACTGGTGAATAAAGCACGGTCAAAGAAGTCAGGAATGTCGTCTGCATATAGCACAGATAATCGCTGACCAAGTAGATGACACAGATCAACGACTTCATTTTCGGTCAAATTACCTGAGCCTTGCTGAGCGAGCAAAGCGAGTGTCATAAAGTAACGCTCTAAGCTCTGTCCAACTGGAGTCGCCAGTACTTGTAGCTGCTGATAGGACTTGCTATTCGATTCAGGAACGCTAAGTATGCCGTCGCCCAATTCAACGATTAGCCCATGAGAGAGTAGGCTGTCCACTTTCTTATTGAGTGTATCTGCTAAGCCGTGTGCTGGATAATATAAGAATAGCTCACTTTGTAAGAATGGATACAGCTGCTCTGCAATACTATCTAGACGACTGCGTTTGATACGGCCATTGCGTGCAACTAGCGCTGACAAAAATGACAGCAGAATGAAGACATGCAAGATGTTATTACGGAAATAACTGAGTAGGGCAGCCTGCTTGCCGACAACCTGAATGATATCGCCTAGGATATGCGGAGTTCGCTCGATCAACTTAAGTTTAATACCGTAATCAATGATTTGCTGAGGAGTCATGTCTGTGATGACGGTATCATCCGAATAAGCAAGTTGCTTAGCCAAACCTTGATAAAGCTCGATTTGCTCTCGGCAGCTGTTTTCATCTAGTGCCGCTTTGGGTGCTGACAATAACACCAGTGATAACAGTGATACAGGTGTGACCACGGCAGCTTTATTAATATGCTGCATGATTTTTACACCGATATTGTCGACCATCGCACTGGCTTTCTCATCGAGTGGGGTATCGGTACGGTCCGAAGGTAAGCTGTCTGCGGACACATCAAACTTTGTCATAAACTCAGTGAGATGTAGTGGCGTCCCAAAGCTTAAATGTACGTTACCGAAGATACGCTCAATTTTGCGACCTACCTTGAGCAGACCAAGCAAAGATTCAGATTCTTTTGGCTTGCCTTTCAGCTCACCAACATACGTGCCACCTTCCATAATACGTTCGTAGCCGATGTAAGTAGGAATGAACACGACAGGCTTATTGGTTTTGCGCAACTGACTGTGTACTGTCATCGCAAGCATACCCATCTTAGGCGGTAGCAGACGACCTGAGCGTGAGCGACCACCTTCAATAAAGTATTCGATAGGCGTATTGCGCGTGATTAACGTGTGCATGTATTCGCGTAATACAGAGGTGTATAGTGCGTTACCACGGAAACTACGACGAATAAAGAATGCCACGGCACCGCGTAGCATAGGGCCTAATACTGGCACATCAAGGTTATCACCCGCAGCGACATAAGGAATACTCAAACCGCGTTTGTAAATAACATAGGACAGTAATAGGTAGTCAACGTGGCTACGATGGCACGGCACATAGATAATTTCGTAGTCGGTTGCTAGCTCTCGTACTCGTTCAAAATGGTGTACTTCTACGCCATCATACAACTGCGTCCACAACCACGTTAAGAAGCGGTCGAATACTCGAATGATAGGATAAGAGTAATCATTTACCATCTCATTGGCATAGCCTTTTGCTAAGCTTCGTGCCTCACGGGTAGTCGTACCTTTTTCTGCAGCTTCCGCTTCTATTGCATGCTTGATAGCTGGTGAGTACACCAGTTTGTCTACCAAATTGCGTCTGTCTGACAAATCAGGGCCGAGCATGCTGGCGCGTTGTTTGTCTAAATAAATCGAAAGCTGCTGCTGCAACATACGCACCAGTTCGCGATTGCTATCGGCAGTCGCTACCAACGCGTAACTTGGTGCATCGTCAGTATCTTCCTTTATAGAGGCTTCTTTGACAGAGCTATCTTGTAGGTCAGTGGCTAGCGAATCAAAAATAGAAGGCCCTTCTACATCGCCTTTGAGGCTATTATCGATAAGGGTGCGCAAATCTTGTGGTGGATGAAACTGTACAAAGGTATCACGTCCCATGACCCCAATATTAAATAACTGCTTGGTAATGCTTGGGTCTTCCCAGTTATCAGTAGTCAACAGCTTAAACAGTGAATCTTCTTTTTCTGGCGCACGTCCCCATAGGATAGAGACAGGGACCAAACGCACCTTTAGCTCTGGATACTGCAGTACAGCCGATACCAAGCGTGACAGGCGCGGTGATAACTGACTGTCTTTGGCACCTGGATGGTTCAAAAAGATGATGGCCGCATTTTCTTTAATATTATGCTCGGCATCGTGTACCCCGACCAATGCTGGCGGTAAATTGTGCTCTTGCGTCTGCAAATCGATCAAAATACTGTTGGAGCGGGAATAGTCTTGTAGAACATAAAATCTTAATGTCTGATCGTCAGCATCAAAATCAGGCAACTCACCTAACAGTTTAGGTTTGACGGCAACGTCGAGCATGTGACCCGATAGCTTGCGATATAGCTGATTGATCGGAGCACCCGAATAGGACTTGGCGGCGATTGGATTGACGTCAGTATTAGAGCCGCTGTCAGTAGTGACGGGCGCTTTAAAAATCCGTTTTTTTAGGAACTTATTCTTTAAGAAACTGGGTATCATAATGGATATCAAAAGTAGTTAAATATATTGCGCTTATGATGCCATAAAAGCCATCAAAGCGATATATAGTGTCTGTATATACTACTAATATTCATACGGGCTGTTTACTATCTTGTGAGCGAGCTGCATACGAAATACGCTTAATTATTTGAAAAATAAGATCTTTAG
Organism: Psychrobacter sp. SZ93C1; assembly: GCF_015864635.1. Lineage (NCBI taxonomy): Bacteria > Pseudomonadati > Pseudomonadota > Gammaproteobacteria > Moraxellales > Moraxellaceae > Psychrobacter > Psychrobacter sp. SZ93C1. The sequence goes on from NZ_JADYWY010000001.1 coordinate 280,976, forward strand.
CATAATAATATTGTGGTATAAAATACGATAAATACTATTTATCCTACTCAATAACTTCACTTAATGATATGAAAGTATTATGACCCCAGCAATCAATCTTGCCAAAAAACGTGGCCTTGACTACCAATTGCATGAATATACTCATGACAGTAATGCGGCTTCTTTTGGCTTAGAAGCTGCCGAAAAACTCGGTGTAGATGTAGCACAAGTTTTTAAAACTTTGGTAGTAGCGACCGAAGTGGGTACGCTCGCTGTTGCTATTTTGCCAGTAGACAAGACTTTAAACTTTAAAAAAATGGCCAAAGCTTTATCCTCTAATAAAGTACTGCCCTGCAAAAAGGTACAAATGGCAGATCCCAAGCAAGTAGAGCGTAGTACAGGCTATGTACTGGGCGGTGTCAGTCCACTAGGACAAAAGAAACGCTTAGCGACAATCATAGATATCTCGGCTGAAGCGCATACAACGATGTATGTGAGTGGTGGTCGCCGCGGTTTAGAGATTGAGCTGCCACCTCTGCAATTGGCTACGGCTCTATCGGCACTTTTTAGTAACATTACTGATGATTAAAAAGCATTGTCGCTGATATCAAATAAGTTTATCCTTTTGAATGTTCAACAGACCCCAACCATTTAAGTCCTACCTTCACTTATACTTTATAAGGATATATTCATGCCACATTTAACCCTGCAAGTGACCCCTAATGTCAGTGTTCCTCACGAAGAATCATTGCTTAAGTCTTTGAATAAAGCGCTATGGGATACTGGACATTTTGGTAAACCAACGGATATCAAAGCCCGCATCGTACCTCTTGAGACTTTTTTGGTAGGTGTTGAGGATGATGAACAAGCAAATGGCATGGTTTATGCGAATCTAAAAATGATGGCTGGTCGTGATATTGCGACTCGCAATCAACTTGCTGAGCTATTGATGACAACGATAGAAGAGCAGCTAAGCGCAGAGCAGTCAGGCCGAGCAGCACTGCAAGTATGTGTGGAAGTGGAAGAGCTTAGTGCGGTATATCACAAAAAAATGCTAGGTAGCTAGAAATTGGCTATTGGTTGGTTTTTTTAGTTCGAGAATGCTGACTTTCGTTAGCCACAAAAAAGCGCCTATATTTAGGCGCTTTTTTATGAATGATCTATTAACTTTGTAATCTTAGTCTTAATTTTAATCTAGGAAAGCAAAGCTTTCGATTGGCATTGCCATCATGCTTTCGCTTGGTGCAACCATACCTTCGGCGTGACCTGAAGTACGTGGTAACAGTTTATCAAAGTAGAATTCTGCCGTTTGGATTTTGGCTTTATAGAACTCTGGGGCTTCTACGCCGCCATTTTTGAGTTTGTCATGAGCCACTGCTGCCATACGTGCCCAGTGGTAACCCATCATTACATAGCCTGAGTACATCAAAAAGTCATCAGATGCTGCAGAGATGATTTCGCGGTCTTTACGTGCCATTAGCATCAAGCGAACGGTCAAAGTATTCCATTCAGCACATAGCTTGGTGAGTGCCCAAACAAATTTACGCATGTCTTTGTCTAGCGCATATTCACCACACCATTTCATGATGCTTGAAGTATAGTCACGAATGATTTTACCTTTTGACTGCAAAATCACTTTACGGCCTAATAAGTCTAACGCTTGAATACCAGTTGTGCCTTCATACATGGTGGCAATACGGGCATCACGAGCAATCAGCTCCATACCCCATTCTTTGATATAGCCGTGGCCGCCGTAAATTTGCTGACCATGTTTGGCTGCTTCAATACCAAGCTCGGTTAAGAAGCCTTTTAGGATTGGCGTGTAGAAGCCAAGCTTGTCATCCCATTTTTCAAACTCTTCGTCATCACCATTAACAATGCCTTGAGCCATTTTGTCCGCATAGCGTGCTGAATGATAAATCATTGAGCGGCCGCCTTCGGCAAAGGCTTTTTGAGTCAATAGCATGCGGCGTACATCGGCATGATTGATGATGGCATCAGCCACTTTTTCAGGTTCTTTAGTACCTGATAGCGCACGCATAGAACGACGATCTATGGCATAAGGTAGGGCGTTTTGGAATGACAGTTCAGTATGTGCTAGACCTTGGATACCAGTACCGATACGTGCCGTGTTCATAAAAGTGAACATAGCTTTTAGGCCTTTGTTCGGCTCACCAATCAGGTAACCGACCGCATCATCAAAGTTTAGGACACACGTTGCTGATGAGTTGATACCCATTTTGTGTTCAATAGAGCCACAAGTGACGCCATTACGCTCGCCAATCTCACCTTCTGCATTTGGCAAGAATTTTGGTACGATAAATAGCGAGATACCGCGAGTACCTTCTGGTGCATTTGGTAAGCGCGCTAGTACAATATGTACAATGTTTTCTGTTAAATCATGCTCACCACTTGAGATAAAGATTTTGGTGCCGCCAAGCTTATAAGTGCCGTCTTCTTGAGGAATAGCTTTAGACTTAACCTGACCCAAATCGGTACCACATTGCGGCTCAGTCAAGCACATGGTGCCAGCCCAAGTACCTTCGATTAGTTTATGCAAGTAGGTTTCTTTTTGCTCATCAGTACCGTATTGCAATATGGTATTGATACAACCTGTTGATAGACCAGGATACATTGCCCATGGCCAGTTAGCCGTACCAATCATTTCAGCTTTAATTAGGTTTAACGAGGTTGGTAAATTCATACCACCGTATTCTTCTGGGTAAGAAATACCTTGCCAACCGCCTTCGACAAACTGGTCATAGGCATCTTTAAAACCTTTAGGTGTAGTCACCACGCCATTATCAAAATGACAGCCTTCTGCATCAGCCGGTTGATAAAGAGGGGCAAGTACGTTTTCGGCAAAGTCAGCCATACCTTGCAAAATCATGTCGATTGTTTCAGGGTCAGCATTTTCGCCATTGTCTAAATCTTTATAATGCGTTTGAAAGTCAAAAACATCATTTATCAAAAACTTGATATCACGTAAAGGCGCTTTGTAAGTTAACATAGTTGCTCTCTTTAATTTGTTGATGTCGATTTATAGGTGAGATATGCGTTAAATATAAGTGTGTTCAGAAATGGGTTGGTTAAGGCGGTTTCTTCGATGCTTTTATTAGCCGATATGTTCTATTTAATAATGGGCAGTGGTGTATAATTTTTCTTATTATAAATCTTCTTTAGTAATAAATATATGTTTCATAACTAATATTCATAAATATTATGTTTTTTAATAAAAATTAGTTATAAATAAAAAAGGTTTCTTGAGGGCCAATCAAGTATTTCCAATACATTTATACATTTAGCATTCTGTTAGATGTTCAGAATTACCAACACTCAGGTTTATCAGTACTCAGATTTATCAGTACTAAGAATATCATCACATACTTATTAACCGCCATTGTGTTAATAACGTTACGTTATTTCGTAAGGACAGAGTTTTATGGTTGCATCCAAACCGATGTCGTCGCTCAGGCGATGGGTCGCTATTTTTAAAATTTTTATTACGAAATTTATCAATAGTGAGCTAGCACATTTAACGACAGTCAATAAAAGCCGTCGGCCGTGGCACATCCCACTTTTTTCTGCGACCACCATCAGCTTTCCTGTTTTTGTCAGCGCTTATTTTGATGCGTTATCCGCAGGCATCATCAGCTCGTTAGGCGCAATGGTGATTCTGAATTTACCCTTAGTTGGTAAGCTACCATATCGCTTGGTCACTGTGATGGCTTGGGGCTTCGGTATGTCGCTATGCTTTGCGCTCGGTCTGATGGCGCAGCAGATTCCTATTTTGATATTCCCCATCTTTGTACTGATATCTTTGAGTGTGGTTCTGTTTGGCCGCTACTATCAGCAGCCACCACCGGGAGGGTTGTTTATTATGATGGCAGGCGCTATCGCGTTATTTATGCCTATAACGCTTGCTCAACTGCCACATACCATTGGTCTTATCATGCTTGGTAGTGCATTCGCAGTGCTGATGGCACTGCCATACTCTTTATTTTTATTGCTGACACGTGAGTGTAAGCCTGCGCCAATCTATACTTATCAGGCAGATACCATTAGTGAAAGTGTGATTGTGGCAGGGTTTGTGACATTGTCTTTGGTCATCGCGGTGATGCTGAATATGTCTCACCCTTATTGGGCGGCAGTTAGCTGTTTTATTATTATTCAAGGGATTCATCTGCGTACGATATGGATTAAGCAAGTACACCGTTTGCTTGGGACATTGGTGGGTGCAGGGCTGGCCAGTTGGATGATGTCGTGGGGATTGTCGGTATGGGGCGTTGCTGCTTCAGTATTGATGATGATTCTGTGTATTGAATCCTTGGTTGACCGTCATTATGGTTTAGCCGTGATATTTATCACACCGTTGACCATATTTATTGCAGAATATGGCAGTGGTGTACCGCTAGTAGAGCAGGCGTATAAACATGTGACTTACGTACGTTTGGTTGATACCGCTATCGGCTGTATGGTGGCTCTGGCTGGCGGCGTGGTGATGCACTCTACCAATTTACGCGTACCATTACGGCGTATGGAAAACTGGCTACTGGCACGTTTTGGATAAGAGCTAGATAATAACTGGATAAGAAAAAGGCGTATAAATTCAATTTATACGCCTTTTTATTGGTAAAGCCTGTGTCTCTTAGCTTAACGACCACTTAAGATCTTTGTGGCTTGAGTCACGTCAACGGTATGACCCGTCCAACGCTCAAAGCTTAAGGCCGCTTGCCCAATCAGCATGCCATAACCCTCTGATATCTGTGTGTCACGTGCCGCAAAATGCTGTAAGAATGGTAGCGTGCGACCGTACATCATGTCGTAAGCGTAGTGGCAGTTTAAGTCATTATCCAGTGGCAAGGTATCGCCTGACAGACCGATAGAAGTGGCATTAATAATGATATCAAATTGTCCGGTCAATTCACTGGTCGCACAAGTCTCAATACTGTGTTTACCGATAGTCTCACTCGCGGTACTTAGCTCATCTACTAAATTGGTCGCCTTGCTCAGTGTACGATTGGCAATGGTTAATGCCCCGATACCCGATTGAATCAATGGCAATACCACGCCTCGCGCCGCACCGCCTGCACCAATGAGTGCCACACGCGCACCTTTTAATGGCCAGCCTAAGCTCGTGATATGATTGACGAGACCTTGACCATCAGTATTGTCACCATAGAGTGCATCAGCGATTGGTGTACCACTCTCTAATAGTGCTTTATTCAACAGTAGCGTATTGACTGCACCTGCAACTTTGGCATGCTCAGACAGACCGCCACGCGCCACGCAGCAGTCATAAGCGATCTGCTTAAAGGGAACCGTTACGTTTGCACCGACGCCGCCACCATGAAAAAACGCTTCGACCACTGCGGTAAAACTGGCAGCATCGTCAGGGCAGTACTGGCGCTGATAGCTGATATCAATAGCTGCTTGCCCTGCAAATAGCATTTGGATTTCAGGGGACTTACTGTGGGCAATAGGATTGCCAATAACGATAAAATGCTGAGTCATATATGGTCCGCGAACTATAAAAGGCAAAAAAGCGTTAATAAAAAAGTCGTTGAAGCGCTATTATCATAAGGGATAACGTGATGTTTGACAAACCGAGGCTTTCGTGAATAAATGCTTGAATAGATGGCATTTTTTTATGCGTTAGGTATTTAACAAATATGTACTCTCTAGGAGTGTTATCCGTAACGTAAAGGGTAGTCAAGTATCAAGCAGTTGGGTAAACTATATGACACGCCCTATATAGTCATTCCACTATAAAAGTATGACAGCGTTAACCTCGCTTGAAGTATCACAGTTACATCTACACTCGTTTGCCTTGTACTACTTTTAAATTGAATCGACTATAGTGGTTATTACATTATAAAAAATTGACTTTGAAAATGTGAAGTCATAAAAAAACATTATTCATTAGCAGCGGCATATTTGCTTGCGCGCTAATATTCTTTTGAGATCAATCTGAAAGTGTGAGTAAATTGCCCATGTGGAATAATAGCCTACAGACCTTTTTGGCCAGTACGATAATGGCAGTTGGTGTGTCGTTGAGTGGCTGTAATAGCAATACAGATGATGACCAAAGCGTCGATGCAGGAGCCAGCGAGCAAGTAGTCGTTGAGACTACTTCAGCAGATGATAGCGCTGCAACGAATACTGAGGTAGAAGCTGGAAAGGCCCAGCAACGCACACAAGTAAAGTATGACGTCTCGGCATGGGGCAACGAAAGCGTAAACTCAATCAACGTCGGTGACTTGGAAGGTATCCAGTCGACCTTTGGTAAGGTTTTGAGCACTGATGAAAACAGCTTAGACTATGCCAGTAATCCAGCAGCCAAGTATCGTTTTATGGATACTGAAGCGCCTTATTTAGATATTATTGATTCTGAAAAGTATCTTGAGCTTGGTTGGTATTTTGCGAATCCTACCGACTCTGATGAAGAGAAAGAACTGAGTCAAAATCATGCCAAAAAGGCCTATCAGCTCGCCCGTAAGTTGATGGGTGATGAGGGTGGTAACCTCGTAGCTGATATGCTTAATGTACAAATCATCAAAAACAAAACCATCGGTGGTCAGAAGGTAGAGCTGGCGAAATGTGAGTTCTACAGTTGTATGCTGGTCATCAATAAAGCAGATGCTCAAACAGACAAGAGCTAAATAAGGCAAGTGTCGATGCCACATTCAATAGCCAGTGCCATACCGCCAAGTGGCTGGATATGTCTAGATTCATCAGGCAATACGATAGAGCCATCAAAGGCCACTATATCGTTAGACAATCGTGGACTGGCCTATGGTGATGGGTTCTTTACCACTATGGGTGTCATCGATGGTCAGATATTGTGGCTAGATTATCATCATCAGCGCCTTGTTTCTCATAGCAAGGCATTGCATATTGAGCTAGACAGCCGTTCACTACTGGCTACATTACAAGCGTATGCCAAGCAATTGCAGCAAGGCATGCTCAAGCTGATTGTCACGCGCAGCATGCAAGACATCCGTGGTTATGGTTATACGCCAAGCGCGTCTGGTAGTGCGTGTGACATTTGGCTGAAGTCTTCTGCAATGACTGTCGCGACTGCTGAGCCGCTATGTCTACCTTATGGTCGCTCAATTCCTATACAGCCTAGTAGTGCCGCTATTTGCTTGTCTTCGCAGCTCTCCTGCTTACCACCGCCACTTGCAGGACTCAAAAGCCTCAATCGTCTTGATAACGTGCTGGCGAGTGGCGAGTTACAAGGTATCAAAGCTCAAATATTAAAATCCAATACGGAACGAAGCATCAGCGAGGGTCTATTACGCGATATGAGTGGGCAGTGGGTCGAAGGTACGATGAGCAACGTATTCTATCAATTGTCAGAATCGCCATACGCAGCATCAAAGAAATCTTCTACGCTTCCAGCTCATCAGGGCAATGCTAATTATTTGACCACTGGTCAATGGTATACGCCATCTATGGCTCAATCGGGCGTTGCTGGCGTTATGCGGCAAGTGATTATCGATACTCTATCAAGTACGGAATATCCAGTGGTGACAAGGTCGCTACAAGATGAGGACTTACCCAAACTAACGCAGATTTTCTTTTGCAATGCATTACGTGGCATCATGCCAATGAGGAGTTTGACGTTGCTGTCAGGTGAGGTTGTGGATTTTCAATCCGTTTAGCTATTATTGAAAAATATTGAATTTAGTATCAATGAAGTCATCATGATATAAAACCACTTGCTCATTTCTATACATCTCTTGCGCCTTCATCAGAGCATCTTGCTCATCTTCAGCATTTACTTCCACGATATTACTCAGCGTTTCCACAATCTCTATTTGAAATTTTTGTGCTGCTTTCTCATCTTTTTTCATCGTATTCACTTCCACTTCTCACAAATAACTTCAGTCATCAATGCCAACTAGATTAGCAAAAGCGCTCAAAAGAAGTGATCGTCTTTTGTTACGTGGTCTTGTGTCTTAGAGAAAATCGATCAATGATCCTGTTTTTTAAAAGGATAAAATTGCATGCGCTCAGTCTATGAAGAAACTAGGATTCCACTACAAATTCGTCGCTTGATGGTTTTTGATGAAATTTGCAAAATGGCTAAAAGTAAGCCTGACGAAATTGTGCATTTATCACCTTATACCCAATTATTATTTGGTGTGATGTATTTATTAGACTTTAAAAAATTTGTGGCCTTCGGCGGTACGTTCGAGTATGCGTACACGCGAGAGGAGGTTATTGAGCAGCGTATTTCTGTCATTCCTAATGATGAGCTAGTGATGTGTGCACTGACAGTCAATTTAAAAGCTTTTACCAAGCCTGCTCGCAATGCAGTTGGGCTTTTATGGCAGTGGAATGATTATGTGAAAAATAGAATGCACGCTTACGTTGATTATCGTGAAGAGCATTTTTTCAAAATTAATGATGAGATTGATTGGAATTACCCAGCGCATAAGTTTCATCAGCGCCTTGTTGCTACTGCAAGATTACCGCTATGGGATGATAGAGATGAGCTAGTTGCCGATGTATACCGTGATAAAAAAGGAAAACCGAGACCTGATCGCTACAATGAGAAGCGATTAGTATAATTTTCGATAATGACCACGGCTCACAAACTCAATAATGCCTTTATCTCGTAATACTTGTAATTGTTGGCGAATTTTATCTAAAATATGGTTGTTTTCGGGGTATTTAAGTTTTAACTCATCAGCAAAAGCATAAACTTGCTTTAGAGAAAAGTGAGTATCGAGTCTATCGATACACTGCCAGATATCTAGTGTCCAACCACGAGAAGCGACAGACTGTTTTCGTAAAAACAAGGTTTTTTGAAATTGTTGGCTGACCTCTTCGCGTGGTATTACTTGCTGATTTTTGACCAAAAATACTTTGCCTGATTCTGGTACTTGGCGCAAGTCGATGTTGCATCCGACCCAACCTGCGCGTTTGGCAGTCGCTGATAACGGCTTACGTTTGATAATAATATCCGGCTTAAAGAACTGCTTAGGAATAATCAAAAAGTTATTGACGGTATATTCTTTTGAGTACGTCAGGAAGAAAAAATTGGGATTGTCTTTACTGTTGATGCGTTCAATCATCGTCTTATAAGCACCATCGTTAATAATGTTACTTAATTTAGATTTTTTACTTTTTAGCTCATATTGCTCACTACAGTGTGAGCAATAAAAATCAGCCACAGGTTTGCCGTTCGTAAATTCTGATAATGGTTGGGTATTACAGTTAGGGCAGTAGCTATTGGTTGCGACCCAGTTTTCACTTAATACCCGAATTATTTGACTAGGTGATTTATAGTTTTTGGTAAGACTTTGATTAAAATGTAGGTTCATAAGATATTTTCATTATTGATAGATAAGCTGAGAATACTGAAAAAAGCGTCTGAGTATTAAGCCATATAAATGAGCATCAATAGCAAGATAATTCATAAGCTAAGCAAATACCATTGAAAATCGCACGGTTCAGTGCTAAATTCTAGCAAACATCTGCCTCGCGAGTTGCCATGAGCACACCTACACCTGAAACGCCTCCTGAACGTCCTAATAATGAGCCATCTAATAAAAAAGATAGCAGCGTTGAGGAGCGTGTCGATACCACACTACCAGACTCGAAGCCGGTAGTGGATAAGGTGGAGGATAAGCCCGCGACCAATGTCTCACTTATCAGCGGAGAGAGTAAACCGCGTCAATATAGAGTGGACAATCAATCGTTCTTTATGCAGCGTGGTTATCAGGTGTTGCTCGTACTTGGACTGATTGCTGCGTTTTTCTTGGTGATGGTCTATCAGACATTGTTTGGACGTATCGAGCAGCCAGCGAAGAAGGTCACGATTGAGCAGGGTCAGACTTACTATGGTCTACTGCCACAGTGGCAACAGCAGATTCCACTATTTTCTGCCAGCGTGGCCAAGCTTTATATCAAGTCGCAAGTCGATGCACCATTACATTCAGGTATTTACCAGCTACCAGAAAATCCCACGATTGCTGAAGCGTTGCAAGTACTAGCACAAGGTGCAAAAGCAGCGATGGTAAAAGTACAAATCATCGAGGGTAAAACCTCTAAAGACCTATATCAGACACTGCGTGATAATGACGGTATCAAAAAAGAAGTACTGACTGCTGATAGCGACAATGCAAGTATTGCCAAAGCATTGGAGTTAGATGGCATCTTGCCAGCGTCGGTTATCAATGACAGTGATCCTATCGTCAATCACAATCTCGAAGGGTGGTTTGCCCCTGATACGTATTATTATGGTGAGGATACCACTGATAAGCAGGTACTGACGGATTTGTACAAGCGTCAGCAGCAAGCGTTGACCGAAGCGTGGGAAGGCCGTGCGCCCAACTTGCCTTATAGCACGCCTTATGAGGCATTGGTGATGGCTTCTATTATCGAAAAAGAAACCAGCGTGGCAGAAGAGCGTCCGTTGGTGTCGGCGGTATTTAGAAACCGTCTGAACCAAGGCATGCGCATGCAAACTGATCCGACCATTATCTATGGTATGGGCAGTCGCTATGACGGCAATATTCGTCGCAAAGACATCAATGAAAAAACGTCTTATAATACCTATCAAATTGATGGCCTGCCACCAACACCCATTGCATTGCCATCAGCTGCTTCTATCGAAGCGACTTTGCATCCGGCAGACAGCGAAGCATTATATTTTGTAGCGACTGGTACCGGTGGGCACAAATTCACCAATAGCTTGGCTGCACACAATCAAGCGGTAAAAGACTATCTAAAAGTCATGCGCGAAAAGAAAGCACAAGCAGCATCACAGTAATTTAGTCCGTCTCTCTTTTAAAACCTATCATTTACTGAGCGTTATGCAATTATCTACATAACGCTCATCAATGACATAAGGTCATATCATGTCAGCACCTATGCAAGATCATTTATCTCAAACAACTTCGCCCAAAGAAATCCATGACATCATGCCTAATCAAGGATGCTTTATCAGTTTTGAAGGCACCGAAGGCGTGGGGAAAACCACCGCAATTGAACAGTTATGCTTACGACTAGAGGACAGTGGCATCCAGTATCTGCGAACCCGTGAGCCAGGTGGCAGTCCATTTGCAGAGCGTTTGCGAGAGATACTATTAGATCCTACGACTGATATTAATGATGATACAGAGCTGTTGCTGCTATTCGCCGCGCGCTGTGATCATCTGCAGCAAGTGATTATACCTGCGCTACAAAGTGGTACATGGGTGATATGCGACAGGTTTACGGACTCTACCATTGCCTATCAAGGCTTTGGTCGTGCGCATGGGGATGAGGCAGTGAGAGCTAAGATTGATACGCTGATTGAGCAATTTGTGCCGCAGCTCCCTGAGCTAACATTGTGGTTGGATTTGTCAGTATCAGAAGGCATGACACGTGCCAACAAGCGTAGTGCTGCCGATCGTTTTGAGCAGCAAGCGACCGATTTTTTTACATGGGTACATAAAGGTTTTGGTGCGCTTGCTAACCAGCATCCTGAGCGCATCCAGCGTATTGATGCGTCAGGCACTGCCGATGAAGTAGGTGCGCGAATATGGACGACGGTACAGGATAATCTAGATATTAAATAGCCGTCCGATTAAGGAACTTCTGAGCTTCCAGATTTTGACTACTTTCAATAATAAGATGATTATCAAAATCACCGCCATAAAAAGCCCCAACATTACGTCGGGGCTTTTGTGTTTCTTAAACCATTAATAGAGTAGATAAATAGCCACTCAAAAAGTAGTCATCATTATTTATTTACTGGCTATTTGCTAGCTATTTACTCTTATTTCTCTTTATTATTTACTTCGTTATCTGCCTTGCTTTCTAAGCTCGTCAGCTTGGTATCCTGAGCAGTCTCGATATCAGCACTTTTGGTATTGTCTTGACCAGAGTCAGGTAAGCGATTTGGATCAAGCGCGCCTTTCTTGGTCTTGGGTGCATTACCATTACCGTTAGCATTGCTATTGCTAGATGCCTTAGTTTTGGAGATAGCGGTTGAGTTCGCTGACATTACCCCTTTATTAGCAGACTCATCTTTTGGTTCGACAGTTTTGTCAGTCGTCGTTGCTGGCGACGTTGGAGAGTCTTTAGACTCAGCATCGTTGCTTGAATGACTTGATGAGTTATCAGCAGTGTTTTGCTCAGTGCTTTTCTGCTCAGCGCCTTTTTCTTTGTCGCTATCCGTCGCTTGCTCGGCTGCATCAGCACTTTCATCGCTCGGCTCTTTCTCTTTACGCTTTTCCGGTGCTTTTGAGCTAGATTCAAAGTTGGCATCTGCCGCCATACGTGCTTGCTCTTGCTTCGGTGTTACATCTACTGGCTTTGGCTGTACTTCATCCTCTACCACTAGTGAGATAAGCTTACGATCGCGTGGTACGATGCCATCGAACTTATCAGTAATAACGTGCAACTTGCCTTCTTTGTCTATGGTATAGAGCGGTACAAATTGCTTGTTATCCGCTTTATATTGTTCAAAGCTGTAGCTATCAGTGATGTTAGTAATTTTGATACGCGCCTTTTTTGACAGCATACTGGCAAGCTTGGTATAAGTCGCATCTTTGCCAAATAGCCACTGTGATTGAAAGCTCGATTGCTTGTCTTCACGTTCGCTTTTGACTTTTTCATCACTGAACTTGAGACGATACAATTTGCGCTCACCGAATTCATGACGATAATGAATCTCGGACAAGGTATTCATCTCTTTATCCATACTCATGGCAAACAGACGACCGATACCGATAAGATCAAGGTTATGATCGGCATGGTCAGAGATAGGATTACCAAAATAAGTACGCAAACCACTCATGCGTGCACGGGCAATATTGGTATAGTTATTATGCGCAACGATGACATCGAAGCCTTGATCTTTTAAAGACGTGGCTATCAGTAGTGCGATGGGGTTTGAACCGACGATAAGAATACCGTTGGTCTCAGGCTCACGGACGCCAAGCAAGTTGCCGACCACTTTTGAGCCTAAGCCCTGAATCATAACCGTACCAATGATGACCATAAATACTAATGGTACGAGCAGCTCAACGCCTTGAATATCATACTCTTGCAAACGAATGGCAAACAGCGAAGAGATAGCTGCCGCGACGATACCACGCGGCCCAATCCAACTGATCATCAGCTTTTCGTTGGTCTTGAGGTTTGAGCCGATAGCTGATGCCCAAACAGACAATGGGCGCGCCACGAACATCACGATAGCAAGTAGCACCAATCCTGCAAAGCCCACACTCATTAAGCTTGCTAGTTCTACACGTGCAGCGAGAATAATAAAAAGCACAGAAATCAGTAGAATAGTTAAAGACTCGTTGAACTCTAGAATGGTCTCACGTGGGAATTTTGGCCAGTTTGCTAATGCCACACCCAATACTGTAACGGTCAATAGACCAGACTCATGCTCTAAATGGTTAGATATTGAGAATAGAACCAAGACAAAGGCAAGGGTAAAGACATTGCGTAAAAACTCAGGAATCATATGACGGCGCATAAGGAACGCCAGTACCCAAGCGCCTGCCATACCCATTGCAGTCGCTAATACAACGATTTTAGCAAACAGTAATATACTGCTAGCTTCGCCGCCAGAGATAATATATTCATAGACCAATACCACCGCAATGGCGCCGATTGGATCGATGATGATACCTTCCCATTTTAGGATGTTAGATATCGTCTTATTCGGGCGCACACTGCGCAGTAACGGCATAATGACCGTTGGGCCAGTCACGCAAACCAGCGCACCGAATAGTAAGGCGATCAGTGGATCGACATCAAATAGTAGATAGGTCGATAACGCGACGATAGCGATGGTAATAAGTACGCCGACCGATACCAACATCTGTACGACAGTTCCATGCTGCTTAATCTCATCGAACTCTAAGGTCAGCGAGCCTTCAAAGAGAATAATTGCCACGCCCAAAGAGATGAAGGGAAACATCAGTTCCCCCAATACCAAGTCGGGATCGAAGATACCCAGTACAGGACCTACGATAATACCAATCAGTAATAAAAATAAAATGGACGGTTGCTTTAAATACCAAGCCAACCACTGGGCGGCGATGCCAATCCCAACCACGCCAGATAATAATAGGGCGGTATCCATAAATTGATCCTTTTATAATCTTGTCATATTTTATATCTATCAATCGCTCTTTAGCACCTACCTATAGAGGCACATTTTACAAAAGCTGAATGACAACAATGGCCAAGTGACAATAATGGTTAAGTGACAACAATGACAACCATCATGAATCATAACGTGAGCCAGATATGATATATATACTATAAAGTAATAGAGACAAACGCATTCCTAGACAAATAATGCCCATCTCAAGAAATACAATTAGCAGTGTCAACCTTGCTTGTGCTACTGGCTTGGCTTACGAGCGGTAGTACCTGCACTTGTTTTACTGTTATTCAAATTTTTAGAAATGGTATAAGCGTCTCTAGACATGCAAAAGATGAAAAATAAGGGTGATGATAGCCAATTCTATAAATATATAGTCCGTAATAATAATGGCTATTAACCTACGTTTTTTATAAAGTTATTAGGTTTGCCATCATAACATGATTTTATTTCATACCTACTAAGGCTGAGCTTACCACGACACAGTTTATCCACTATGACACTGCCACATCGTCAACTATATAAAGGTATTGCTTGTACTCGGCTATCTTGTATCGATATTATAGTGGGTTGATTATAGTATTGAGCAACCACAACAGGGTATAGAACCGTTATGAAATAACCAATCCTTGGGTTATCCTGAATTACTGAAATGATAGCAAAATAGCGTGATGGTTTATTATACAGTAGCGGCATTTATCGTGTACGTAGCTTGTATCGAGAATCCACTATGAAAGAGTTACAGCAACGGTTGCCATGCAAAAGCTATAAAATATAGATATAGCATGCAGACAAGCTAAAAAATATTAAGATGGCTTAAGCTAAAGTCACATTTTTTACCTGTCTTATAATGGCTCTAGAGAATAACCAGAACCAATTTATTCACATTGACAATAATAACAATCATGATCACTCATATGGAGGATGGTATGCGTACAGATATGTTTACAGCACAATCTAAATTGAATATGCAGCATTGGTTACAGCGTAGTGCGTTGGCGCTTGCTGTCAGTACATCGATGGTCGTTGGTATGACCGCCACGACTATGACCAGTGCTCAAGCGGCGGTCAGCACGGCAGACTTCTCTGACTTGGTACAACAAGTGACCCCGGCAGTCGCCCGTGTGAACGTCACAAAAACGATTAGTGAAGCTGAGCTTGCCAAGGCACAGACAGCTGAGCTGTTACGTCAGTTTTTTGGCGATCGTCTAAGTATTCCTGAACAGGCTACCATGCCAGCGATTGAGCATGCTTATGGCACAGCTTTCTTTGTCAGCTCTGATGGCTACATGCTGACCAACCATCATGTGGTGGAAGGCGCAGATAAAATCACGGTCACGCTCAATGATAGAACCGAGCTAGATGCGGTCTTAATCGGTAGTGATGAGCGCTCAGATGTGGCAGTGTTGAAAGTCGTGGGTAATAAATTCCCACCTCTACCTATCGGTGACTCGAATGCGCTGAGAGTAGGGGAGCCTGTACTTGCGATTGGTTCACCATTTGGTTTTGATTACTCGGCATCCGCTGGTATTGTTAGTGCTAAGTCGCGCAGTTTTTCGCGTGAGACCAGTGTGCCATTTATTCAAACAGATGTGGCACTGAACCCCGGTAACTCAGGTGGTCCATTATTCAACCAGCGCGGTGAGGTTATTGGTATTAACTCGCGTATCTTTAGTGGTACTGGTGGTTATATGGGGCTGTCGTTCTCGATACCGATTGACGCGGCAATGGATATCTATCAGCAGCTAAAAACAGATGGCGAAGTGGTGCGTGCTTATTTAGGTATTTATCCACAAGATATCGATCGTAATCTAGCTGAGGCTTATAAGCTGGCTCGTCCGCAAGGTGCTTTATTGACACGTGTGTCACCAGACTCACCAGCACAAAAGGCTGGTCTAAAACCTGGTGATATTATTTTGCAATATAACAATGTGCAGATTATGCAGGCCTCAGATTTATTGAATCTTCTCAATCGAGCTAAGCCAAGTGATGCATTCCGTGCACAGATTCAGCGTAATGGTAAGCAGATGATAGTCAGTGGCCAGCTTGCGTATGCACCCGATGATGTTAGAGCTCAAGGCGGTGATCAACAGAATGACGATGTACAGTTGGGCTTACGTCTACGTAATTTGACTGTTGATGAGCAAGCCGAAATCGCCGTGGATCATAAAACAGGCATTTTGGTGACGACAGTTGACCCCACTGGACTTGCTGCACGTTCAGGTATATTGGCAGGGGATGTCATTACCAATTTCCATCAAAAACCGATTAAGGAAGTGACTGACTTTTCAGATGCGATTTCATCACTACCTGAAAAAGGCGTGGTCACGATGGAAGTTATCCGTCAAGGTATCCCTGCGATTATAGGGTTACGGATTGAGTAGTCAGTAGGGTAGTGATAATCAATTTCTTATGGAAGAGAGGTCACGTTAACCGTGCTTGTAGTCGCTTAGATACATCTGTACTAGGTTGTCTTGGCCTTCTTTTCGATACGAGAGATAGTATTAAAAACTGTATGAGTAAACAAATTGTGACAGTGAGCGTCGATAATTGTACTTGTTTATCGTAGAGGCTGACCTCTATAATGGCTGATTTTTTATCCCATGATTGAAAGTGTGTCTTTAGCGAGATAGAAGATTGTTTCGATAACAATCATTTTGATGGGTTAAACGCTCGATATTATGGTTGTTATTACAATCGAAGCACGCCCTTATAAACTATTACAACCTATGATAAACGTACGCATGAAGTGATTTATTTAGCAGGCCATGCACTCTAATATAGGATTGACTATAAGCTGTTTGATAGGCTCATACCGTTACATAACCATCAGGTAATTATGACTGACCATGTTTTATATATACTAGGTATCTCTACGTCAGCAGCATTGCTAGCGTACATCGTACTGTGGTCAATATTACAAACGTTCAATGCTAATCCTACCAAGCGATTTTTGCGTATCTGGGTGAAATTGGTGCTCTATTACGCAGCCTATACCATGCCCGTTTGGATTGTATTAATGGTGATAGGTTGGTCGCAGAATATGCTACCAGTACTGGCTCAGTTGTCCGTACCATCATTGTTGTTAGCCATATTCGTAATGGCCATGTACTTTTATACTGTGGTGGTGCAGCCTAATTGTTTACGAGTAGAGCATCATGCTGTTGATTTGAATTTATCAAAACCACTGACCGTCGCTGTGCTAGCTGACTTACGCATTGGGATATATAGCGGTAAGCCGCGCCATATTCGCAAGCTTGTTGCCACTATCAATGCTTTGTCAGCGGATGCCGTATTAATTACAGGCGACTGGCTGTATTATCCAAGTGCAGATTTGGTTGGGCAGCTCATGCTGTTCAAAGCGGTTAATAAACCTGTCTATACAGTGATGAGTACGTCGGATTTGTGCTATCAATCGATTAATACGACCAAGCAAGGTCAGCCGCTATTGGAAGATACGTTGGCCAGCACTTTCGATGTACTTGATATCAGTTATATCGGTCAGCAGTGTACCTCGTTGCCGCTTAAGACTATGGATATCGGCGCGGTGAATAGCCGACCATTGAACCAAGATATTCTTAGACAGCAAGATAGTGATGCCAACTCAGTGGTCGCAGCGCTCTGCGGCTGGCAAGATATCCCTCAGAGACTCGCTGATATTGATGACTCAAACACGGCTGCAAAAGTAGCACTTGGTGCTGAAATCGCCAATGCTATCAACCCTGTTATTATTTTGGCTTCACGATTTGATAGTCTCAGCGACTTACCTAAATCTCTACAGCCGCGACCGTTATTGATTACGGGCGCTGCAAAAGCCACTCAAGAGAACAGTTGGTGGGCACAAAAAACCCAAGACGTGCAACAAAGCGATGAGCAATCGACATTGTCAAATAATAGTCGGTTGGGTAAGCAGCGAGGTTTATATCAACATGCCAGTGCGCAGATATTCGTCAGTAGCGGTATAGGCACACGAGGGCTGCCTTTTCGGTTGTATCGCCCCACTATCGATGTGTTGACAATTCGTTAATATGTGCCAAAAGTCTTATAAGTACTGAGCCATTGCGCTAAACTGAATGTTAAGTAATAATGTCAGTATTGATGTGCTTTTTTGAGCGCTATATTGGCATTACAGGACAAGAGAGGCGACGTGTTATTTGCTGCATAATAACCGTGTTGACCGTCAATTGATTGATAGCGGTCAAATTAAAATATGCTACACTAGCAGGCGTTTTTATTATTTAATTTTTATTGCTGAATAAGCCTTATCAGTCATTGGCAAGCACAGTGTCAATACGGATTTGAGCACATCATTGTTTATGTGGTGGCTGCTTTTGCAGTAGAAAAATATTTATTTTAGAAAGATACTTATTTTAGAAGTATATTTTTTAGAAAGTTACTTAGCACTACCATCAGGCAAGACATTGCTAATTGCGTTTATGGCTGTACATAATATTATGTGCAGCCATAAGCATGAGAATTGGCTCTTGCAAACGACCTATCATGTGACAGCTTTGACAAAAGCTAGGATAATACAGTAAGGCACGGTTATGAGCACAGCATACGACGAGATCAAAACCCGACTACAAGGCTCAATGGTAGCTTTGGTAACGCCCATGCATCCTGACGGCAAGGTTGATTATAAACGTTTGGCAGATCTCATAGATTGGCAGATTGAACAGGGCACCCATTGCTTAGTTGCTGTCGGTACCACTGGTGAGTCAGCGACACTGTCTATGCAAGAGCATAGTGATGTGATTCGCTACTTTGTACAGCATGTTAAAGGTCGTGTACCAGTCATTGCTGGTACAGGCGCCAACAATACAATGGAAGCCATCAAGCTGACTCAAGATGCAGCCGATGCTGGTGCAGACTGCGCATTGCTCGTAGCACCTTACTATAACAAACCACCTCAAGAAGGTTTGTTCCAACATTATAAAGCCATCGCTGAAGCGGTAAATATTCCGCAGATGCTTTATAACGTACCAGGACGCACAGTCGTTGATATCGCCCAAAATACCGTTGAGCGTTTATGTGATATTGACAATATTGTGGCCATTAAAGATGCGACCGGCTCTGTTAGCCGCGGCGAGCAATTGATTAAAGCCGTTGGTGATAGAATGGTTGTGCTGTCAGGTGATGACGGCACTGCGCTAGAGTTGATGAAATTCGGCGGTAAAGGCAACATCTCAGTAACGGCCAACGTCGCACCGAAAGCGATGAGCGAGACGTTTACGGCTGCGCTCCGTGGTGACTTTGACGCTGCTAATAAAGTACATGATATCGTTAAACACTTACATCGTGACTTATTCATCGAATCAAGCCCTATCCCAGCTAAGTACGCCTTACATAAAATGGGCATAATCGATAAGGGTATTCGCCTACCATTGGTTTGGCTAGCGGAGCAACATCATGCGACTATTGATGAAGCATTGGTTCGTGCTAACTTAATATAGATTCGTTTGAATTTGCTATAAAATTGAGCGCTATAAATGCTAAGTCAGTCACTGATGATAGGCTTAGCGATATCTATATGACCTCATACACACGATAAGCCAAATAAGCAATCATTGCTAACTCAGAGAGATAATATGATGAACAGCTCATCAACGACCACAAAAATATTCCCTGCGATGCTGACCTTGATACTAGGAAGTACGCTAGTATTGAGCGGCTGCCAAGCGACTAAAAACTTACTTGGTAAGCGTGACAACGGTAGCTTAGAGTATCAGCAAAGCAAAAAGCTTGCGCCAATAGAGCTGCCAGCTGCTACAGAAACAGCACCTTTCGTACCCTTATACGCCACACCTGACGCAGGTGCAAATACGCTAAAACTAGCGAACGAATCTGGTAGCCAGTATAAATTACCACAGCCTCAGCGTGCTGTAAGCGGTCTTCCGAATTAAAACTATTTCCCTATTTTTACCGTTGGTTTTTTATACTTGTTAATTTAACTATTAATACCGTCATATAAAAACTAGCGGTAGCTGCGCGTTTTTACCACATAAGCTTGAACGAACAGGAACTCTCATAATGCAAAAGCAACAACTGCTGTATAAAGGTAAAGCCAAATCTGTCTATGAAACAGAAGACAATGATCTTTTGATTTTACATTTCCGTGATGATACATCAGCGCTTGATGGTAAGCGTATCGAACAGTTAGCACGCAAAGGCGTGGTCAATAACCGTTTCAATGCTTTTATTATGCAAAAGCTGGCCGATGCTGGCATCGAAACGCATTTTGAAAAGCAATTGTCTGAAGACGAAGTGTTGGTCAAACGCCTAGATATGATTCCGGTTGAGTGTGTAGTACGTAACTTTGCTGCTGGTAGTTTGGTTCGTCGTTTGGGTTTAGAAGAAGGCCAAGCATTGACGCCGCCTACTTATGAGCTATTTTATAAAGACGATGCGCTTGGTGATCCAATGGTCAATGAGTCACTATCTGTTTCTCTTGGTTGGGCAACCGAAGCACAATTAGCAAGAATGGAAGAGCTGACTCATCAAGTGAACGATGTACTAAAAGCACTGTTTGATGCAGGCGATTTGATACTGGTTGATTTCAAGCTAGAGTTTGGTGTATTCCATGACCGCATCGTTTTAGGTGATGAGTTCTCACCAGATGGCTGCCGTATTTGGGATAAAATTACCAAGAAAAAATTGGATAAAGACCGTTTCCGCCAGTCATTAGGCGATGTGATTGAAGCTTATGAAGAAGTGGCTAACCGTATTGGTGTACCATTAAGCTAAGCAAATTAACGCTGACAACATAAAATAAAAGACTGAGCCATGTGCTCAGTTTTTTTATGGCATCATATTAATGTCGGTACGCTAGTGAGGACTTGAATCTTCGGCTGTGGGCTAATGGTATCAACGTTTTAACTCGCTGAAATAGTCACAGTGTACTTCATGGTGTACTTACCATACATATTCTATTCGTGATCGGTGCGCTATACAGGCATCGAACTCCTAGTATTAGCTGTAACTTCAGTAGCTATGAAATCGGTAATATGGGTCATGCAGACCTATGTATTGGGGGTAGTACAATCCTAAACGATTAATCAAACAGGCTATCCAAAATGACGATTTAGATATTTGAGGAATCAACATCAAAGAATCCATAGGTTATTGAAAATTGGGATTATAAAATGAATGAGTTTATCGACCAGTTTATGCCATACATTAGTAAAGATATTTGTTGGAACATAGATATAAATGCTATTGATGGACTTAAAAATGAAGAAATAGATGTTTATACGGAGAAGTTAAACATAGAAGCCAAAGGGGATTTCAGGCTTTGGTTACGGACTTTTGGTAAATGCTCTGGAGGCCTTTTTATGGATGACTTTTTTGTATTCAATAAATACAATAATCGTTCTGATGAGACAACATTTTTAGTTCATATGAGTATCAACTTAGGGTGGCAACAAGAACTAGTTGATGAGGGTTTTATTACTCAAAAAGATCTTGATGGTAAACCTTACTTTTTTAGTCGATTGAATGAAACGTCTTATTATTTTATTTATACGACAGATCCAGAACTACAAGTTTGGCATTACTGTGATGGTGACGATACATTTGAATGTACCGGATTTAGTTTTATAGAGTACCTTAAAAGTTATCTTAGTGGTATAAAATGCTCTAAAGGTATTTGGCTAAATAAATCTGATGTACTTAGAATATCAACATCAGATTTGTTTTAGGTAATCAGCGTTTGAGCTGACTTGAACTTACTATATTTAGCCTATACCCTAACGGAACCAGTTGTTTTGCCCCTCAAACCTATTAACAAACCACTTAAAATAGATTAGATTTGTGGAACTACTCAAAATAGACTGCGATTTTTATCTGTTTATCAGTAATACTTAATGATGAAATCCTCTTTATCCATAAGTATTGATGCTTAATACGCACTATCAATATTGGCCTTTTGAACACAGTTTTATAACTTAACTCGTATAAAAAATCAAACATAGCACAAACATTACCCTTAATACCTTATCTTAATTTCATGTTAATTTATTAATACTTGTTTATTAGTATTTGGTCATGTCAATTAGATTATCAAAATAAGAAAAGGTTTCGCTAATGTCTACTGCCTCGTCAACTGTCTTAGCACCTGACTGGTTTACGCGTCCAACTTGTGTAGTCGCTGCTGACTTGGTTGGCAAAGTGCTCTGTAGAAAATTGATAGATACCGATGGCACCGCGAAAATACTGCGAATGCGTATCTCAGAGACCGAAGCTTATATCGGTGAAAGTGATCCTGCCTGTCATTCGCATGCAGGCACAAGAACCTCACGTACTGAAATTATGTATGAGCAAGGCGGTGTGTTCTATGTCTATTTGACCTACGGCGTACATCATATGCTTAACTTAATCAGTGGTGCTGCAGAGTCGCCGGAGTCGGTGTTGATACGGGCTGGGTTTTTGACAGAGGATAGTGGTCGTCTATTTGATGAGCAGTTGCTTAGCTCAGACAAACAGCTTAGTCATCCCAAGCAGTTTGCTGGCCCTGGGAAGCTAACCAAACGATTGCAAATTGATCGTGATTTATATGGCAAGGTAATTGGCCTAGCGTCAGCTGTTTGGATAGAAGATGATGGGTGTCAGCCTCCAATATCGCTGCGCCCACGTATTGGCATTGACTATGCAGGTGAAGCGAAAGACTGGTTATTACGTTATGTTTGGAGCGATCATGCTTCTTTGTCCAAAAAATAGTATCGCCTGTAGATTAGACAGTTTATCTTTAATGTATTTCATGAGATTAATGTAGAAAGGATGGATGATATGTATAAGCTCACGGTTTTTATCCCAGAATCTGCTCTAGATCAGGTGAAGTCTGCGTTGTTTGTCGCCGGTGCAGGTACCATTGGTAATTATGAGCAATGCTGTTGGCAGGTAAAGGGAACAGGACAGTTTATGCCATTATCAGGTAGTACGCCGCACATCGGTACACATGATAGCTTAGAAATGGTCGATGAATGGCGAGTTGAAATGGTGGTTGATGAAGCGGTCATTGAAACTGTTATCGCTGCGTTAAAAGAGGCGCATCCGTATGAGACACCAGCTTACGATGTAATAAAGGTCTTAGATTTTTAGTGTGAATGAGGACACGGCCTAGTCTTGCGTAATAAAACGAAAAAAAGGTCAAATATACCAAGGGCTGGTTTATTTGACCTTAGGCATCAAGAGGTTAGTGATGCCAAAATTTTATACTCGTATCTATACTATAAGATACGAATGTTGTGAATAGTAGTGGTGTTGAAATCTAGTCTTTTTTTACCTTAATGACATTTAGATTGGGATAGCCAAGTAGTATTTCATAATCTTGTGAGCCACGTCTTGCTTCGACTTCAAACACACCGCGATTATTTTTTTCTTCAAGCTCAATATCTTTTACACGGTAACCCATCGCACTAACTTTTCTGATGGCTTGTTGTTTGATGGCTGGGTAGCGGGATTCTCTTGTAATATTGCCTTCGATATCACCGTTTTTATGATGCTTACTGTTTTTATGCTTACCATTATTTTTATATTCATCCTTTTTATCATGGTCTTTTTCGTATCTATCATTTTTTCCAGTAGATGACCATGATTTCTTGTCTGAGCTGATAAGCCTCAAGTTAGGATACGTATACTTAAGCTCATAGGCTTGTTTACCTTTAGTGGCATAAGCCGTAAGTATCTGACTGCCTCGGTAATTGTTAGCTTGAATGTCTCTGACATCATAACCCTTGCGACGTAAGTCTTGACGTAGCTGCTGACTAACGCGGTTGACGTTATTTTTACTTGTATTGCTATCACGGTACACAGGGCGATTGTCATAAGGGGAGGCAATAGTGGTACAGCTGACCATCGTGCCCAACAAAGCAACCGCAAGCCCTGATGAAAGAATCGTCTTTATGGTGGAGCGTTGTAATGTTCTCATAATGAACCTTCCTATTGTTTGGTATAGCACAGCGACTGTGTATTTTTAACTATGTATTCTTAACTTGGTATGCTTAGTTTGATGGATTTGACATCTAATATATTGGTATTCACTACCATACTGGCGAAAATACCTTGCCTAGCAACTGCGTTCTGATAATTCAGCTAATGATGAAATATTTACTTACATTATCAATCATAAGGTATAAAGCTTGGTGTTAGATGTCATTTACGTTAAGAAGTTGTAAATGAACAAAACAGTCATGCGTTAGACATAGTATCCAAGACAAGCCGTTGAGCAATATAATACAAAGATAATAAATTAATAAGATACTCAACCAACAATAAGGAAAAAAATGCCACTCAAACTTATTTTGTTTTCAGGATTTGCAGGTGCAACGGTATTTATAGGTGGACTGCTGGCCAATATGTTTGACCATCATATTAAAGACAGTCCGGTTAAGGCGCAGCTGGTTCATACATTAATGTCTTTTGGTGCAGGTATTATTTTATCTGCTCTGGCATTGGTATTAGTGCCTAAAGGTATGGATGAGTTAGGTGTTTGGGGCGTGATGGGCTCGTTCTCATTTGGCGCTATCTTATTTATGTTGATAGACCGAAAGCTAGCATCATCAGGCAGTCAGCAGGCAACGTTGCTAGCGATGATGATGGATTTTGTGCCAGAGTCTATTGCTTTAGGTGCTGTCTTTGCTATCGAACCACAAATGGCATTGTTGTTGGCTATTTTTATTGGTTTGCAAAATCTGCCTGAATCTTTTAACTCGTTTCGTGACTTAGTGCGCAGCGGTTTTAGTGTGCGAAAGACATTGACCATATTTTTTGGTTTGAGCTTCTTTGGTGTCATCTCAGCACTTATTGGGCATTTTTTATTGAGTCAGCATCCCAATATTACTGCACATTTAATGACGTTTGCGAGTGGTGGTATTCTTTATTTATTGATTCAAGACATCATTCCTGAAAGTAAATTAGACAATAATTATCTGACGTCACTGGGTGCCTCACTAGGATTTTTGGTCGGCGTGGTCGGTGAAATGGTCATTTAGCCATGTAAAAGCAAGACAAATTGGCTCATTATTAAAATGCTTGTAAGCATATGCTTACACTCAATGACGCTTATGCGACTTAACATCAGGTTGGGAATTGGGCATTATAGTCACACGGCATTAGGAAATGTGACTCAAGGATTGAGTTGACCGCATTAAGGATAATGACTGACTTATTAGCATCAGGATGATAATAATGAGTGAGGTAAGGACACATAACCTTTGCTGATAGCAGCAGTTAATGCTGTAGACGTAGTAAATAGGGCAGGATGCCCAGTATCACAATATGCTGAAGACTATGCAAGGATGTATAGGAAACGGTCGTGATAGGTAACATGGATAGTTAACAATAAAACCGCATAACAATTAATTGCTATGCGGTTTTATCGTGTCTGGGTATTGAGAAACTTTATTAAGCTGAAGGATGAATGGTTTTTTATCTGTCCACTTATACTTAATATATCTATCAAGCTCTACAGAAATCATTACCCAATAAAAAGCCGCATAGTTTCTATGCGGCTTTTTGTTTTTTATCATTAAAATAAATTAGTATTTATTTTCACGGCGCCAGTCATCTACTTCACGCTCGGCGTCGTCTTTAGCGTGGCCATAACGCTCTTGTACACGGCCAACCAATTTGTCACGGCTGCCTTCGATATGCGTTAAATCATCATCAGTTAGTTCAGCCCATTTTTGCTTTACTGAGCCTTTTAGCTGATTCCATTCACCTTTTAGCGTATGTTCATTCATTTTTGTTTTCCTTGTTTTATTGGAACGTGCTTGAGTAAGTCTTATTTTTAACTGCTCTTATTATTGGTTGTTTTTATAATTATTTGATCACTAAAGCAGTTATTTTTTATTGTTATTGACTGCCTTGTGGTAATAAATATAATCAGTTTTGACAGCGGTGTCTGTACATCCAATGTTTATAGTGTTGCTTAATTATGATGAATGGCATAGGTCTGTTACCTATACCATCATTGTGTCAAAATCGGGCTCACTTGTGTTTGCAATACGTAGTAGCTACCAAGCGTGTTTTTATAAAATTATGATTTCAAAGCCATTTAAATTTATAAAGTGGTTCTATTGAGCGCTTAATAAGCATAAAAATATAAATAGCAATGCACCTACAATGTGTTAAATCATACGAATAACTTTTAACTTTGATATTACTGTGTGGGATTTTTTAAGGTAGCCAAATATGTGTGATAGCGTTTGGTCAGCTTTTTTAATCGAACGCGATCAGCAATGAGTGAGAATATCGGTGAAGCATTGGGTTTAGGTGGCTTGCCTTTGCCCATACGCTGAAGTTGGCGTTTAATCACTGCCATAGTCGCAACAGCGCTCAAGGTTTTATCGCGCCATTGTACGACTGGGTTATGAGCGCTTAGGGTGCCGTCCTTTTTCCAATCATTGGGTAACGAAGGATTCATGGCGAGAGCCGTTCCCATACCAACGATATCAATTCCCTGCGCGAGTACATTTTCTGCAACGGCCAAGCGTCTAACGCCACCTGTGGTCATAACTGGCATGGTAGCTACTTGCGCAATCTCTTTTGCAAAGTCTAAAAAATAGGCTTCTCGCTGTAGTGTTCTACCGTCTGCGGTACTACCTTGCATAGCAGGACTTTCGTAACTGCCACCAGACAGCTCAACCAAATCTACCGCCAACTCATTCATGGCTAAAATAACCACTTTTGCATCATCTGCATCAAACCCACCACGTTGAAAATCTGCTGAATTTATTTTGACCCCAACGGCAAAACTGGGTGACACTTCAGCACGAACCGCTTTAATGACTGCAATCAATAGTCGCATACGGTTTTCAATTGAGCCACCATATTCATCTTGGCGCTTATTGGTCAGCGGTGATAAAAACTGAGAAATGAGATAACCATGGGCGGCATGAATTTGGACACCGTCAAATCCTGCCTGTTCGGCTCTGATTGCTGTGTCTACGAAGCGTTGAATGAGCTGTTCAATATCTTGTAGCGTCATGGCACGTGGTTGGCTAAATAGGCCAGAGTGTTTACCCAAGTCGATGGTCACATCAGAAGGCGATAACACATCACCTCCCATGGCAGCATACACTTGACGACCAGGATGGTTGAGTTGCATCCAAACGTGCGTGTTGTTTTGTTTGGCAGCCTGTGCCCATGCTGTAAAAGGAGCGATATCGCTGTATTTATCTAATACGATGCCACCAGGGCCTGTCATCGCAAGGCCATCCACCATGACGTTACCAGTGATCAGAAGGCCTGTGCCACCTTCAGCCCAGCGCTGATATAAGTGCAAAAGTGCATGGCCAGGAATCTGGCCTTCATCCGCCATGTTTTCTTCCATAGCAGCTTTAGCCAAGCGGTTAGAAAGGGTGGCGCCACAAGGCAATGTGAAAGGGGAAAAAACAGATGATGTCATGATGGCAACCTAAAAATTTCATTTTGTGAAGCACGAGTTCTACTATGGGTTTCACTATAGACTTATGGTTTAAATGACTATAACCTTATAGTTGAAATAATAGCTATCGGCGTGTGGCCGTCATCATCACATTTTTTCGGCGCAATAGCACTCAAGGTAAATTACTGGTGTGTCGATTTAATTATTTATCGAATAAGTAAATAAACAAGGATGCTTCTTCATTGACTGTACTAGCGCAATATTCAGATGTACCAACAGAATCTAAACGCGAGATGGCGAAAGCCAAAACACGCCGTGCATTACTAAAAAGTGCATTAAGACTGTACAGCTTAGAGGGCGCTCAGGGCATGAGTATGAATAAAGTGGCTAAAGGTGCTGGTATTGCGCAGCCAAGCTTTTATAACCATTTTGACAGCCTAGACGCGCTGCAAAATGAATTGAGCACTCAGTTAAAGGATAACTATTTATCGCCCATGCGACTGGCGTGGGTCGATATGCTCAAAGATTATGATGTATTAAGTAAAGCGCAGTTTAATGAGCGCTGTCAGCAATGTTTGGTGATGATTTTTGATTCGGCCTTTCAAAACATTGCACTGTTTCAGCATTTGTTAGAGGATCGCCCACGGTTTACTGCCAATATAGAAAACCAGTCTTCGTTAAACAACGGATTGGGCAATTTAGTCATCGAGATACAAGAAGAGTGGACAGAGATATTTATTCAAGGATTGCAGCTATCCAATCGTTCTTGTGAACGCAGTGCTGTCAATCTTTGTGTTGATATTGCTGCTGCACAAGTACATGAGCTCATATTAGGCTGTCATCAGCAGCGCTACTCAAGGCAGCAAGCGATTGATACGTTAAGCAGCAGCTTTGATGCACTGTTCGCCAATTTTTTGCATGGAAGCAATAGTAGTGAATAACGATAATAAGCGACAACTATTATCGTAAAAACTAGGATTAATCAAAAACAACAGGGAGAGTTATTATGGCCACAACCATGGCTACATTAGATACAGCCAATGAGCAAACGCATTTTAGAACTTGTACATTATGCGAGGCGATGTGCGGTGTCGAGATCAAACATGACGGTGAAAAAGTCTTGTCGATTAAAGGGGATAAAAACGATCCCTTTTCTCAAGGCTATATTTGCCCAAAAGCAACGGCTTTACAAGATTTGCATGAAGATCCTGACCGTCTACGTCAGCCTGTCGAAAGAACGGTGGATGGATGGAAGACGCTCAGATGGCCAGAAGCCTTGGATAAAGTGGCCGCAGGTATTCAATCAGTACAGCAAAAATATGGCCAAAATGCATTGGGGGTGTATCTGGGCAACCCTAACGTGCATAACATGGGCGGTATGCTTACCATCAAACAGCTACTCACTAGCTTAAAAACCCGCAGTCGATTTTCTGCCACCTCCATTGACCAACTGCCGCATCATATCGTTAGTATGCATCTATTTGGTCACATGCTACGCATTCCTGTACCTGATGTGAACCATACTCAATATATGCTGATTATCGGCGGCAATCCGCTGGCCTCTAACGGCAGTATCATGACCGCACCCAACATGCGCCAAAAGCTAAAAGATATTAAAGCCCGTGATGGCAAAGTGGTGGTCATTGATCCGCGCCGCACAGAAACGGCAGATATCGCTAGCGAGCATCATTTTATTCGCCCTGCCACAGATGTCTTGCTATTACTGGCCATGCTGAATGAAATCTATGCGCAAGGCTATGCGAAGTTAGATGGCAAGGTTGCTGATTTGGCACCAGAGATTGACCGACTTGCTTTGTTTGCTAAGGAATATACAGCTGAGTCAGTCGCAGATATTACCGGTATTACGGCACCTGAAATCAAACGTATTGTCAAAGAATTCTGCGAAGCGGAAAGCTCAGTCTGCTACGGCCGAATGGGTATCTCAGTGCAAGAATTTGGCCTACTGAGTCAGTACCTGTCTATGGTCATTAATATCGTCACAGGACGTTTAGATGAAGTGGGCGGACTGATGTTCCCCAACCCTGCAATGGACGTTGTGAATAGCTCAGGCCCAGGCTATTTGGGTAAGTGCCACAGTCGCGTGAGCAACTTGCCTGATTTTAATGGTGAGTATCCTGTAGTAGCCATGGCGGATGAGATGTTGGTCGAGGGAGAGGGGCAATTAAAAGGATTCGTCACCGTTGCAGGTAACCCTGTGCTCAGTACCCCAAATGGTGAAAAGCTAGACGAAGCGCTGTCAAAACTAGAGTTTATGGTGTCACTTGATTATTTTGTGACCGAGACCAGTCGTCATGCCAATATTATCTTGCCGCCTGTATCACCACTCGAGCGTGACCATTACGATGTGACGTTTAATGGATTTGCAGTGCACAACGTCGCCAAATACTCGCCAGCCTTGTTTGAGAGATCAGAAGAGACGAGACATGATTGGGAGATTTATTTAGAGTTGGCAGATCGTTTGGATAAAGATGCGCCAGAAGCAACACAAAAAGAGCGTGCAGCGATAAAAGCATTTGGGCCGAAATTTGTTTTAGAGCAAGGTCTAAAGTATGGGCCTTATAAAGAGGTCACGTTAGATGTACTCATTGAAAACCCGCATGGTATCGATTTAGGGCCATTGCACAGTATGTTGCCAGACGCTATCAAGCATGCAGACAAGCAGATTCATCTTCATGTGGATTTTTATCAAGCAGATTTGGCACGGGTGAGAGAAATGGTACAGCAGTATAATGATGATGAGATTTTGCTCATTGGCCGTCGTCATGTGCGTAGCAACAACTCATGGTTGCATAACAGCCATCGATTGGTAAAAGGCAAATCTCGTTGTACCTTGATGCTGCATCCTGAGACAGCGGCGCAGCATGGCATCGTTGATGGTCAATCTGTAAAAGTTACCTCACGGATCAGCAGTGTGATCATCGCAGCAGAAGTGACCGACGAGCTGATGCCAGGTGTGGTGAGTATTCCGCATGGCTTTGGTCACGGCCGCAAAGGGGTTAAGCAGAAAATTGCCCAAGCACACGCAGGGGTGAGCGTTAACGACTTGACCGATGACACTTTGATTGACCAGTTGAGTGGTAATGCCGCAGTCAACGGTGTACCTGTGCAACTAGAAGCATTGGATATGGATGTAGATAGTTTATCTACTGCTACAGAAACTGTAGCGGAAGGCGCATTAGCATAAAGTTAATTATAAACTTATAGAAATGCAAAAAAGGCGTTCACGTAAAGTGAGCGCCTTTTTTTTGTTTGCAATCTGAATATATCGCTGACCCGATTAAACGCTCATACCGACGAAATCAAAATCGACGTTAGGGGTTTCGCCTTGGATTAACAAACTAAGGGCCTTTGCAGAGCCACAAGAGTGTGTCCATCCCAATGTGCCATGCCCAGTATTGAGCCATAAGTTGTCAAAAGTAGCTGAAACATTATGACTACCATGTTTGACCTGACCGCAGTGCGCACGACCAATCAAAGGCACGTTCGATGGGGTCATCGGGCGCAGTCCTGTCCAATATTGTACCGAGTTTGCGATAATACCTTTCGGAAATAACTGCTGTACACGCCGAGTAATGGCTTCACAGCGAGTGGCATTCAAGTCTAAGTTGTAGCCATTAAACTCTGCGGTGCCAGCCACTCGTAACTTGTCACCCAATCGTGAGGTAACCAGTTTAAACTCATCATCAATCAAGCTAACAAAAGGTGCTAGATGTGGTGCTCGTGGATTGACGGTATAGGTGGCTGAATAGCCTTTTGCTGGAAATATTGGCGCGTGTATCCCCAAAGGTTTTAACAATGATACGCTATAGCTGCCAAGCGCCAACACATAAGTACCTGCAGTAAAAGTCTGGGCATTTTCACCTGCTGGGCGAATGGTGATACTGTGCACATGCGGGCGCGAAGAGTCAGCATCCGTATTGAGTGCCAAAATCTCGGTATCATACAAAAACTGCACGCCAGCATCAATGCAGCGCTGCGCCAAACGTTGAGTAAATAGATGGGCATTGCCAGACTCATCACGACTGGTATAGGTTGCTCCAGTCAGCTTATGAGCAATTGGGTAAAGCGATGGCTCTAAATTGACGGCGTTATTAATATCAATCACGTAGCGCTCACAACCAAGCACTTGCATGCGTTCGGTTGGTTCTATAGCCGCATCAAACTCTGCCTGATTGGTATAAAAGTGCATGATACCGCGGGTTTGCTGCTCGTAATTAATACCGGTATCTGCACGCAGCTTTTGCAAAGCGTCTCTAGAATACAGACCCAGACGTACCATTTGTACAAGATTGGCATCGGCTTTGTCAGCGCGGCATTCTTGTAGAAATTGCATCGCCCATTTGAGCTGCGCTTTATCCGCACGCAAGCGATACAATAGCGGGGCATCTTCTTTAAACAACCATTTCAGCGCTTTCATCGGAGTCGCAGGGTTGGCCCAAGGTGTGGCATGCGACACCGATATTTGACCACCATTTGCAAATGAGGTTTGCAAGCCTGCTGCGGGTTCACGCTCAATCACAGTCACATCATAGCCTGCTTGACGAAGATACCATGCGGTGGTCACACCGACCACGCCTGCTCCAAGTACTGCAACATGTGTCATAGGGTTCTCTACTGTGATTGTCTAATGGCTTGACAGTAATGGGTTAAACTTCTAACACCATATATAAGGCAAGTTTTTATTTGGCGCGGGCTACATCAGCTTGAAGGGCGGCTGGCAAGTCTAGTGGCGTCAGTGCGCTATCAACAAGGTATTCTGGACGAGTGATGACCAATGCTTCAAAACCTTCGGCATTGGCAATTGCATTAACCACTTGGATTTTACCGATTTTATCACCTGCAGATGGTAGCTCACCAACGCCTTTTACATAGTGCAAAAATGCTTTGGGTGCTGATTTGAAATAAATACGAGCGATGACTTCTTGACCTAAGTAGCAGCCTTTATCGTAATCCATGCCGCCGCGCTGATGCAGGCGCAGCTCTTGCGGTTGAAACTCGCCTTGAGTGGCGGCTACAATCCAATAGTTACCAGTGGCAATACTGCATTGCATCCAAGCTTGTGTATCCTCAGTCGTATTATGGTCATCTTTATGGCTAAAAGTTGGTACATTATCAAGGACACAAGGATAAATTGGCGTCGGTGCGCTGGTTTCAAATTTAGAAAACGCCCCGAATTTTTTTAAGTGGGCTTGCAATGACTCAGCACAGTCGCTACTGATGACCACATCATATTGCTTTTCTGCTTGCTTCTTAATCCAAATACCAAATTCAATGCGTCCCTTTAAATTACCAATGGCAGCAGCTTGATAGCTGAGGCCAAGCTTGGTGACATCACAGGTCAACTGTCCTTGAAAGAATTTTTCGGCATCCTCGCCTTGAATGGTTAATTGGGCAAACTTTGGTAATATCGATGTATTTGAAATTTGAGTCATTATTATTATCCTTCTGATGAGAGCTTACTTATTAATAATATAGAGGGTAAATCGAAGTGATAAAAAACTATATGGGTGCTTTTATCATTGACAGTATATGTGCACATAAATCTAAATGAGGTTAAG
Organism: Psychrobacter sp. SZ93C1; assembly: GCF_015864635.1. NCBI lineage: Bacteria > Pseudomonadati > Pseudomonadota > Gammaproteobacteria > Moraxellales > Moraxellaceae > Psychrobacter > Psychrobacter sp. SZ93C1. The sequence continues at coordinate 314,040 of NZ_JADYWY010000001.1, forward strand.
AAGAGTACCACAAAAAACACGGTCATAAAAAAGCTCGTGGTTAAGTGGTGAGTTAACAGTTAAATTGGGCTCAGTACCCAGTTTTCAACCGTACAAATTGGTTAAAATTGTCGAGTTACGGTACAATGTTGGCTCTAGTAAAAACCTAATCTGTCATGGCTGCCGAGGAAATAATGAGCTTACCAAATTGCCCTAAATGTGATGCTGAATATACGTATGAAGATGGTGCGTTACTGGTATGTCCAATGTGTGCTCATGAGTGGACGGCGGCTGAGACCGATGCTGCGCAAGCTGAAGAGCAAGATGCAGTTATTCGTGATGCTGTCGGCAACGAGCTACAAGACGGTGATGCCGTGACTGTAATCAAAGACTTAAAAGTCAAAGGCTCTTCACTCGTGATTAAAGTCGGGACGAAAGCAAAAAGTATTCGTCTGTTGCCAGATGCTACTGACGGTCATGATATCGACTGCAAACTTGACGGCTACGGGCCAATGAAGCTCAAATCTTCTGTTGTCAAAAAAGCCTAGCGCTCCAAACGTGCTTGAAAAATTGGATAATAAACAAATATAAAATAGACGTTTAGTCAAAAAATACAGAAGTTATAAAACATAGAACCTATGAGTAGAGAATAACTATGAGTACTAAAAACGAACAGCTCTTTGCACAAGCTAGCAAACATATCCCAGGCGGCGTCAACTCGCCAGTCCGTGCCTTTGCTGGAGTTGGTGGTACGCCAATCTTTATGCACCGTGCCAATGGCAGCAAGATTTATGACACCGAAGACAATGCTTATATCGATTATGTCGGCTCTTGGGGCCCAATGATTTTGGGTCATGCACATCCAAAAGTCATTGATGCGGTTAAAAAAGCCGCTGATGATGGTCTAAGCTTTGGCACACCAACACCGTTTGAAACAACCGTTGCAGACAAGATTTGCGAGATCGTTCCTAGCGTTGAAATGATTCGTATGACCAGCTCAGGTACGGAAGCGACCATGAGTGCGATTCGCTTGGCACGTGGTTATACCCAGCGTGACAAAATTGTTAAATTTGAAGGCTGCTATCATGGCCATTCAGACAGTCTGTTAGTAAAAGCGGGTTCGGGCATGCTTGATATTGGTGAGCCAACCTCGAAAGGCGTGCCTGCTGATTTTGCTAAGCACACGATTACGATTCCTTATAATGATCCGCAAGCGATTAAAGACTGTTTTGAGAAATGGGGCGAAGAAGTCGCTTGCGTTATCTTGGAGCCAATCGCTGGCAACATGAACATGGTCATTCCAACACAAGAGTTCCATGATACGTTGCGTGCCGAGTGTACTGCCAATGGCGCGGTATTAATCTTTGATGAAGTTATGACAGGCTTTCGCGTCGGCCTTGGTGGAGCACAAGCCCACTTCGGCATCGATCCTGACTTGACTTGTTTTGGTAAAATCATCGGTGCAGGCTTACCTGTTGGCGCTTTCGGTGGTAAGAAAGAAGTCATGTCTTGTATCGCCCCACTTGGCGGTGTCTATCAAGCGGGCACGTTATCAGGCAACCCGTTAGCGATGCGTGCTGGTATTGCGATGTTTGAAGACTTAACGGCAGAGGGTTTTTATGACGAATTGGCAGCGAAAGTTGATCGTCTGGTAGACGGTTTCCAAGCGGCGGCTGACAAGCATGGTATCAACCTTCGTACCAATAAACTGGGCGGCATGTTTGGTATGTTCTTCGTCAGAGACAATGCGACCACTGTGCCTCAGAACTTTGATGACGTGACAGAGTGTGACATGACGGTGTTTAATACTTTCTTTCATGGCATGCTAGATCGTGGTATTTATCTTGCACCCTCTGCTTATGAAGCAGGTTTTATGTCTATTAAGCATAGCGATGAAGACATTGATGTGTCGATCAAAGCGGCTGATGAGATATTTGCAGAAATGGCCAATGTTTAGTTTATTCTGACTCAACGTCATAAGTAGTATTAGTCAAAGCAATAGAAAAGCTAGCAATAAAAAACCAGTACCTTAAGAGGTGCTGGTTTTTTTATGGCTAATTCTTTATGACTACTTATTTTCTAAAGTTATCTATTTACTTTTGATGTTCTTAATATCGGCATCTAATTGTACGCGGCGTTGCTGTGTATAAGTGGTCAAACAACCATTGAGCGCCATTGGGTAAGCACTACCGCTACGAACTGAACTGGCAGAAAACTGGCAAGCTTTGTCTCTAAAATCGATCCATGCTAGCTGCACCTCTTTTAGTTCTTTTTTCTCAGAGCTGTTAAGTAAGCGCTGAAAATTACGGTAAGATTGGTTTAGCTTTTGGTCTTCTACGGCCAATCTAGCTGCAGCGCACTTATTCATATCTGTTTGAGTATAGGCATTGTCGCAGGTGTCTGCTGCAGACGCTTGAGCACTGACAAATAGTCCTGTTGACAGTAAAGCAAGACAGCCAACTTTTTTAATATGGCTCATGATAAACATATAATCTCGTTATTTGTGTGAAATGGCATTTAGCATAGCATGGCTATATTCCGCATATATCTTGAATTTATGAGGGGTTGGTAAATGTGTATTTTCGATTACATCTATATGTTTTAAGCTAGTCGAGCCAAGTTTTTGTTCTGTATATTGCTCATAAAAAGCGATGCATATGGCCCAAGAAATACTGCTAATAACAGACCTGATAAAGTGACTCAGCCGCTTAAAAAATCGTTATTAGAGTGTGCTATGCTGAGAAAAACATACTCAGCAAGGACGCTAACTCATGACTACCAGCACCAATGATATGCCTAGCAGTAATACGCCACCGTTATGGCAAGCCTCGTATGAGAAACACGGACTTAGAAACAATCTAGATGTGTTAGAGGGTAAGCATAATCTGCTAGATTTATTGCAACCCAAGATAGATCAGCATAGTGATTCTGTGGCTTTTAGTATGGGGCCCGCTACGCTTACCTTTGCACAATTGGATATTGCCAGTCGCCGCTTTGCTGCTTTTTTACAAGCAAAAGGAATCAACAAGGGCGATCGTGTCGCGGTACAACTACCCAATATATTGCAGTATGCAGTCGTGCTGCTTGGCTGTTTGCGCTCAGGCACCGTACTGGTAAACGTCAATCCAATGTACACCCATTATGAATTGGCACACCAACTGACGGATGCTCAAGTTAGCGTGCTGGTTGTCCTTGATGGGATGACCGCCGCTTTCGATCAATTAGACGATGCAGTGAAATCGCAGCTGTCACTAGTCGTACATTGTTCTGTCAATCCGAATGCGGCACCTGCTGATAACGATATTGCCTTGCTTACCCAACTTGAACCGTCCGCCGATACTCCTCGTCAATTCAATCAAACCAACCAAACCAAAGCTGATGATGTTGCAAATGATATCTCAGAGCAGAGTGTCAGCTTTGCGCATATCATAAATACATACCACGCTGAGCAATATCAGTCTGTGACTATCGAGCGTGAGGATTTAGCATTATTGCAATATACGGGCGGCACGACTGGTAAGCCAAAAGGCGCCATGCTGACACACTATAATGTCATGGCTAATATCTGTCAGTGTTATGCGATGTTTGGCAGGGCGATTGAAGCGGGTCGTAGTGAGCAGATCAAGATACTGAATCCTTTACCGCTTTATCATATCTTCTCATTTACTGTGTGCGGTCTGCTCGGTATATATGGTGGGTGGGAAGATATATTGGTTACTAATCCACGTGACATTGATGGGCTAGTCAATACCATTGAGCAGCATCGTCCGCATATCATTCCTTCTGTGAATACTTTGTTTATTGGTATGCTCAACCATCCAAAATTTGCTGGCCTTGATTTTAGTCGATTGGCATTATCTATCGGTGGTGGTACTGCCATCATCAAAGCAGTATCTGATCAGTGGCAACAAGTGACGGGTATGATGATTCATGAAGGTTATGGGATGTCTGAGACCGCACCGGTTATCTCGTTCAATCCACCAGGGATTAAGACTTTTAATGGTAGCGTTGGTCTGCCGTTAGCAATGATGAATATCAAAATCATTGATGATAATGGATCCTCATGTGCGATCGGAACACCGGGAGAAGTCGGCATCAAAGGACCACAAGTGATGCAAGGTTATTGGCAGAAAGACAATACAGATACTTTTACTGAAGATGGTTATTTTAAATCTGGCGATATTGGCGTCATGGACAGAGATGGTTTTTTGACACTCGTCGATCGTAAAAAAGACATGATATTGGTCTCAGGATTTAACGTTTATCCTAATGAAGTAGAGGCCGCATTAACTGAGCATCCAAAAGTGCTAGAAGTGGCCGTCATTGGTGTCGAAGACAAACACAGCGGTGAAGTACCCAAAGCCTTTGTGGTTAAAAAAGATCCAAGTTTAACGGCTGATGAACTGGCGGCTTTTGCTATTGAGCGTCTGACTGGCTATAAGCGTCCGCAGTCTTATGTGTTTATCGATGAGTTACCGAAGACAGCAGTCGGTAAAATATTACGTAAATCTTTGCGATAAATGAATACGTCATTTCACTAATGAATGTGGAATGACACGAATAAAATCCTCAAAACGAATAAAAAACTGGGCTGCTATTTTAAGCAGCCCAGTTTTTTAATGCGTGCTGTATGTAACGATTGAATTTTATCGTGATTTATCAAACTTGCGATCTCTCAAGCTTAAGTTGCCGCGCACCACATCGCCATACATTCGGAAGTCGCTAGCAAAGCTTTTTAACGGAAATTTAAAAGAGGCCGGTTTGTTTTTTTCAAAGAAAAAATGTCCGACCCATGCACAAGCATATCCTGCGGCAATACCTTTGAGTAGTGGTTTGGGTGAACGGGTTTTGACAGACTTGGCCAGTCCTAACAAACCAAAACTACTACCTGCGAAGTGCAAGCGACGGCAAGCCATGTTTTGATGCTCATCCAAATAGAAATCATAAAATTTTTGAGCAGCTGGCGTATTGGTTTTGACGATTTCTTTTTTGGCATTGCTATTGATCTGCGTATCAGTAGTTTTGGCCATGTTCTGTATGGCAGTATTATTCATTTTTTAGCTTCCTTGCTAGTGGTATCGTGTATGCCATATAAATTGAGGCAGACTTTAACATTGGTGAGTAAATCTCTTTCTATTGAAATGCTGACTATAGGTAATAGCCTATTTATAAGCTGACACCAAGTCACTGTTATTTATTATAATATTGGTGGCTTTCAATGTAGCAAACCCATATTATTAACACAAGCAATAGATGCTGAGTGTGCCTCGTTTACTGTATATATGGTGTCATGACACGTTCACTGTGATTTTGTGTCGCTTGCGAGTGTTTGGCATAAATGCTTTAATGGCAAAAATAGCGTCTATTCGTATAGATAGCCCTATTTTATGCATCTGTAATTTTTGCACAGATCAGCCGCCTGATTTTTAATAAGTATTCTTTTTCCCTTATCTAACATGGTAACGACTTCTCCTATGCCTATTGACTACCTTACGAATCCACCGCTTGCTGATGACGAAATGATGGCAGCCATTGATATTGGCTCCAACAGCTTTCACCTAGCCATTGCGCGTCTCGATCATGGTGAGGTGCGAAAAGTAGTGTCTATGTCTGAAAAGGTGCAGCTGGCCGCCGGATTAGATGAAAATAAGATCCTAAGTGCAGCAGCTGAAAAGCGTGGTCTTGATTGTTTGAGTCGGTTCGTGGCGCGCTTGGACTCAGTGCCTCCAGAGCGTATTCGTGTGGTTGCAACCAATGCGTTGCGCCAAGCCAAAAACGCCAACGACTTTATTGCACGTGCCAATAAGATTTTGCCCAAGCCTATTGAAATTATTGCAGGGCGCGAAGAAGCTCGATTGATTTATTTGGGTGTTTCGCACACCAATGCCAGTAGCGATAAACGCTTGGTGATGGATATCGGTGGTGGTTCGACAGAGTTCATTATTGGTCAAGAGTTCGATCCACTATTGACTGAGAGTCTACAGATGGGTTGTGTGGCTTTTACGCAAAAATACTTTTCTGACGGATTGATTACTAAAGAAGCTTTTAATAATGCTATCTCAGGCGCGCGCAAAGAAGTACTCGCAATCAACGGCCGTTATCAAAAGACTGGCTGGAGTAGTGTGGTTGGCTCTAGTGGTACGATCAAAGCAGTGCGTAATGTCCTTGTCTCAAAAGGCTGGGCTGATGAGCAAGAGCGAATTACTTATAAAGGTGTCAAAAAACTAGAGAAGCTGCTGCTCAAGATTGGTAACGTTGATGATATTGACTTAGAAGGTGTGAAAGAGCACCGTAAAGCAGTATTCCCAGCGGGTGTTGCCGTATTGCGTGCAGTGATGAAAGTGTTAAGCATTGAAACCATTGCTTATTCAGATGGTGCGCTACGCGAAGGGGTTATGTATGACATGCTCGGACGTTTTGCTAGTGAAGATGTGCGTGACCGCAGTGTATTGGCACTGATTAAGCGTTATTCAGGTGATAAGAAACAAGCCAAACAAGTGGTCAAGACCAGCCGTCATTTATTTGAACAGGTCATGGATAAGCTTGCGCTTAGTAGCGATGATGGTGACTTGCTCAGACGTGCAGCCTTCCTGCACGAGATAGGGCTCGCGATCAGTCATAGCAGCTATCATAAGCACAGTGCGTACCTGCTCGAATATTCAGATATTCCAGGATTTTCGCAAGTCGATCAAAAACGTATGGCGCAGTTGATGCTCAATCATCGCCGTAAGCTCAAGGCTGATATGCTTGAGCAAACGTGCACTATCGGTGGTGATCAGCTCGTTTATCTTTGCTTACTATTACGTCTGGCAGTGTTGGCACATCATAGCCGCAGCGATTATGAGTTACCAGAATTAGAATTAAAAGTTATGGATGATAACTGTTGGCAAATCACCGTTATTGATAGCAGTGAACACTATGCTTTCTTATTGTCTGATCTCCTGACGGAAGCGGATCAATTTGCCAAGTGGGGCGTGAAGCTGAGCGTGGTTGAAGCTTAGCGCTTATAGAAATTACGGTTGTAATTATTAAGCTAAAGATTCGCGTAACAAAAGCTGCTCTGTCGGTAATGTTATGCGATTTAAGATGTGCTACTATAGCTTCTATTGAGTTTACAACTGTACTTTCATTATCTACAAACCCATTATCTACAAACCGATAACGACGCTATTGTTAAATATAATTATTAAAGGGAAAGGTCTATGAGCACTGTCTGGGATAGTGTGCAGCTTGCACGACACGCCAAGCGTCCATTATTTATGGACTATGTTAATCAACTGTTTACCGAATTTGATGAGTTGCATGGCGACCGTGCTTTTGCCGATGACAAAGCCATACTTGGTGGCTTGGCTCGTTTTGACGGTATGCCAGTAATGGTAATTGGTCAACATCGTGGTCGCAGTACTCGCGAGCGTATTGCTCATAACTTTGGTATGGCCAATCCTGAAGGTTATCGCAAAGTGATTCGTTTGGTCAAAATGGCTGAGCGTTTTAATATTCCTGTGATGACCTTTGTGGATACCCAAGGCGCATATCCTGGTATCGGTGCTGAAGAACGTGGTCAAGCACAAGCCATTGCAGAAAGTATTGCGGTGTTCTCTAGCCTAAAAGTCCCTATCATTGTCACCATTATCGGTGAAGGTGGTTCAGGTGGTGCATTAGCCATTGGCGTGGGTGATAAAGTAAACATGCTGCAAAACAGTATTTACTCAGTCATCTCTCCTGAAGGTTGTGCGTCCATCTTATGGAAAACCGCTGAAAAAGCACAAGATGCTAGTGAAGCATTGAAATTAAACGCCATTAACCTATATCAAATGGGCTTAATTGATGCTGTTATTGAAGAAGGCGAAGGTGCTCACGTGCAACCGCAGCCAGTCATGACTGCACTAAAAGCACTCATTGCTGAACAGTTAGATGAACTTAAAGACTTAGATGCGCATGATCGTTGCGAGCTACGTTATGAAAAGCTAAAAACGTTTAACTCTGAAGTGATGTTGCCTGCTTAGTAATCTAATACTGTACCAACCTAATATTAAACATCACGAATACGTGGCTTTTAATATTAGATGTTGAGCTTAGTGCTAAAATAAAAACGTGTCATTTAATGGCGCGTTTTTTTGTGGCTGTTACTATATAAAGCACCTAACGTAACTAAAAATAAGGCTGACTATGACCAGCAGTGCAATACTTTCTTACTCTATTGAGCCAGTCGCTGAATTACCCGCTGACGATAAGCTAGCTGCAGCATTATTGAGCAGTTTGGCTGAGTATGATGAACAGCTGCATGGGCGACGAATTTGGCTAGCATGTAGTGGTGGGCGTGATTCACTGGCATTAGCAGCGTTATGTGTGCAGCTCTATCGACAAGGTAAATTACCATTTTTACCGCAGCTCTTACATGTAAATCACGGCTTACAAGCAGACAGTAGCGCTTGGGCAGCCCATGTCGCTGATTGGGCAGCGGCTCAAAAAATACCGTGTTATATATTACGTGCGCAAGTGAACGGTCATGATGAACAAGCAGCACGGCAAGCTCGCTATGAGGTAATGCGCGCACATATCAATCAAGGTGATGTTTTGCTATTGGGCCATCATGCTGACGACCAAGCAGAGACCGTATTGATGCGATTGATTCAAGGTGCTGGTGTGAATGGTCTATCGGGCATGCAGCCGTGGCGCGTACAGAGACAAGGCGGACAGCATAATATACTATGGCGGCCTTGGCTTACCATTCAGCGTAGCCGTATCAGTGCCTATGCTCAGCGTCTACAACTGCCCTATATTGATGATCCAACCAATGACACAGGCGATAACGTGCGTAGTGGATTACGCCGTGACATCATGCCGGTATTGGCGTCATACAATCCCAACGTCATTGATAATATTGCTCGTAGCGCGCAGCTATTGAGTGAAGCACAGGCAAGTGTCAGTGCACAAGCCGCTACAGATTTGCAGCAGACAGCGGTTGCTTCATTGCAGTTGCCATCTGCTCAGCAAGTCATAAATATTGATGAGCTGCACAAACTACCACTGTATCGCCAACGTCAATTATTACATTATTGGCTGGGTCAAGATGAGCCATTACCACCAGCTAAGCAGCTCGTAGATGATGTACTCCATCTAAGCCAACGTGATGACCACGATCATCAAACGGAACTGTTTTGGCAAGGTCGTAAGCAATCTTATACTATTCGTCGTTATCGGCAGCAGCTTTATCGTCTAAGCAATAAGTGGCTGACTTGGCTGAAATTGTCGCTTACCGAACAGGCGCGACGATTACAACAAACCTCTTCACCTGAGTTTAATGCAGCTGACGAACAGCCTGTCTTGACTACTTTACGTAGTGACCATAATTTCACTTGGCAGGTGCAGATTTTGGCAAATGAATTGGCGGGATTATTAGACCATGACCAATATGACACACTGCTAAAATCATCAAGAACAGCAATGTTAAAGATAGCACCGTTGGGTCGTAAGCAGCGTGTACAAACAGCACTAGCGTCACGCCCACAGTCTGGCAAAAAGCTTTACCAAACTTTGGGTATCCCCTCATGGTTACGCGATAGCTTAATAGTGATCAGTGTGGATTTTATAGATGAGAAAATGACCGAAAATGAAAGTCCGATAGCGTTGCCTATTTTATTGCTGTCGCCTTTTGATCGTTGGATATTAAGCGTTGATAATCTGAAAACTGACACTACCAATCATCAGCTCGCTCACCTTATTAAAAGTAATCTAAGTCCCAAAAAAGGTGCAAAAAATAGAGCAGATTGCTTGTAATTTATTAGATGCTCTTAAGTTTGATGGCACTATGGTCGGCATGAATTTATCAAACGGTGCTGGTAGCAGTATGGTAAACTAAATGTCATTTTGTATATGCATATGTTAGTTTGAATAACTTTGAATTTTTGTGTAGGAGACAAGTATGTCAGTATTAGATAATAAAAAAATCAGCTTTATCGGCGGCGGAAATATGGCTCAGGCTTTGATTAGCGGGCTAGTGAGCTCTGGCGTCAATCCTGAACTTATTACTGTATCAGCACCTAGCAAAGAGACACGTGAGCAGTATGATAAGCAGCAAATGAACACGGTTGATGCCAGTGCAAACCCTAAAGCTGCTGTGATTGGCGCTGACATCGTCGTACTGGCTGTTAAGCCACAAGTAATGAGACAGGTTGTTGGTGAGTTTGCTGATGCTCTAGACAATCAGTTGGTGATTTCAGTGGCAGCAGGTCTGTCGACGGATCTCTTATCTGACATGTTGGGTGGCTATAGCAACATCGTACGCGCAATGCCAAATACGCCTTCGATGATTCAAATGGGTGCAACTGGTCTATATGGTACGGATGCTATTTCAGCTGAACAAAAGCAGCTAGCAACCGCAGTCGTAGAAGCCTCAGGCTTGGTCATATGGGTTGATGATGAAGCGCATATGCATGCAGTTACGGCCGTGTCAGGCTCAGCACCTGCTTATATGTTTTACTTCATCGAATCGATGGTTGATGGAGCCGTGGCTTTAGGTTTGGACAAAGAAAAAGCCTCAGCGCTAGCGATGCAAACCATGTTAGGCGCTGCGAAAATGGCGATGAACAGTGATGATACGCCTGCTGAATTGCGTCGTAAAGTCACCTCGCCAAAAGGTACTACTCAAGCCGCAGTAGAGTCTATGCAAGCCAATGAAATCGGCCGTCAAATCAGCGAAGCGATGAAAGCCTGCTCTGATCGCAGCCAAGCGCTTAGTGAAGAGATGAGCAAATAGTTAGAAAAACCCAAAAATACGATTGCCGGTGTCCAGATGATTGTAATCTACAAATTATCATACTGACACCGTATCCAATTTATAGAGGGTCGACTACACTAAGCATCTGATAATGACATTCGTCATCCTAGAACCTGTTAATAACGTCACATTGAGTAGCACTTCATGAACAACATGTTATTTCAAATCTTTGATTTGGTCACCACCTTTGCGATGATGTTGGTGTTTATTCGTTTCATGCTGCAATTTGCAGGTATGGATGCGAGCAATCCAATGATAGCTCCTGCTTATAAAGCCACCCATATTGTCGATGTTTTTGGACGTATTTTTCCAACGGTTGGTCAAGGTCGTATCAGTATTGCAGCGATTGTACTGATGTTTTTGATTCGTCTGATTGATATCTCTGGAAAGGCAGCACTGACCCATAAAGGCATTGCACCTGTACCGTTATTTTTCACTGGTACTGTCAGTTTGATTTTAGATTTTTTGCGTATGTGTCGCTACTTGGTTATTGGTTCAATTATCGTCAGCTGGATTGTCGTGTTTACGCAATCTCAGCATCCGATTATTGGCATCATTATGAATCTTGCGGAGCCAATCTTGGAACCGTTTCGCCGTATCACGCCAAACATGGGTATGCTTGATTTATCACCGATGATAGCCTTTGTTGCTTTTATTCTGCTAGAGATGTTTATTGGTGGTTTGGCAGCGAGCTTCTTGCCGATGTTAGGCTAAGCCAAATTTATTAAGCTAAAAGCTACATTGTCGAAAATACAATACATAAAAAAGGCGCTCTATAAGACATAGAGCGCCTTTTTTTGTCGCTGATAAAAGATATCCGTATATAAGGACATCAATCAGTTGCAATCAGATGAAACGATTGGGTATCAGTTGGGCGCGAGCATTATCAGGGTGCGGTGCATCAGCAGCACGCAGTGTTTGGGTAATCCAACTATCCGCTGCCTTAACTGCATCAACAAGTAAATCTCCCATTGCTAAACGTCCAGCGATAAAGCTAGCCAGTGAGCAGCCTGAGCCGTGAAATTCGCCTTCTAGACGCGGCAAAATGCTTTGATGTACCATCTCACCTTTTATATATAGATACTGCTCAATATCACCGCTATCAAAATCATGTGACGTTTTTACCAATACGGCATGAGTACCTTGCTCACATAGCTTCTGTGCGCCGATGTGTAAGTCCTGCTCACCGCTTAATGCACGTAGCTCATGCGTATTCGGTGTGATTAGAGTGGCGTAGGGGAGAAGCAATTTAAAAGCAGTGACTAATGTCTTTTCATCACCTAGGCTGCCACCGCTGTTGGCGACCAATACTGGGTCTAATACAAAAGGTGTCTCAGCAGCGATAACTTGCTCAGCAAACAACTGGGTCAACATCGCGATATTATCAGTCGTACCAAGCATACCTGATTTGATAACGCTAACAGGCAGATCATCGAGCACTGCTGTGGCTTGGTCTTTTACCAAGTCCGCGGCACAAGCCTCAAAGCCAAATACTTGTTGCGAGTTTTGTACGGTGATGGCAGTACAGGCAATGGCAGCATGAGCACCTGCTTGGCCAACGGCTTCAATATCGGCTTGTAATCCAGCACCACCGGAGGGATCCAATCCTGAAAAGCAAAGAACCACTGGTCGCATAACACTTCCTTTGATATATTTTAAAATGAATAATAAATACTATAGCTATCCACTGCTGAAAAAGCCACAGTAAGTGAGAGATTGTATCGTTGAGTTCAAATAATTTCGATACAAGGAAACTGAGTGCAAGCTATACATTAGTGTGCTTAGCGAGGATGACGATGTAGCGGATTGATATGGATTTGACTATATATTGAAAGTTAATGCATCGATCAAATTTACCGATAAATAGTAATTAACCGCATATTGATTGGCTTAGACCTCATTCTTGCTAGTTTTTAGAGATACTTTACTCGTTAAAAAAGGCATAAGACGATATAAACAAATAAATATCATAAAAATTGCATTAAATAGCTAGACAATGCTTGCAATTCTTTTTGGTTTTGCTATAATCATCGCCCACGGGATAAGACGTATTATCAGCAATAATACTATTTTTTAGAACTTAAAAAGTCTTACGTCGTTTGGTGAAGTGGGTGAGTGGCTGAAACCAGTTCCCTGCTAAGGAACCATACGTTTGCGCGTATCGAGGGTTCGAATCCCTCCTTCACCTCCATTTATAGTGTTGTTTTTAGAGTAGCATCGCAAAAATCAGTTGTTAGTCTTTATAAGTTAAAAATTAATTATATTTTAATGAATAAAGATGTTGACACAAGCGATATTATCTATATAATGACCAACCTAATTTACTGTAATTGTTATTAACAACGCAGTGGATGATGTGCAAAATACGCGCCTGTAGCTCAGTTGGATAGAGCACTTGGCTACGAACTAAGGGGTCGGGAGTTCGAATCTCTCCAGGCGCACCATTTGCATACTAGCTTATTATGTAAGCTTAAGAAGTACCTAAAATAATCGCCTGTCTTATGACAATTTGGCGGTTTTTTTATGTCTGTTACTTTTGTCTTTATACTTCCTGCCGTGAGCAAATGTATGAGCAGATAGCATCTGAGGATAATGTACGATACAACCGTGAATTACGGTACAATGGAGCCATTATTCACTGCTTGCTATGAGCTTTTACCATGTCAAAAAGTTTATCTAAACGCACATCCAAAGCAACCGCAAAATCAAAGCCTCAACGTAATGCTCCTATGCAGCAAATACCTGATGAAGAGCCAACGATCGCTAAGCCCACTACACGTGTCGTGGCGGTACTCTATGATGGCATGTTGATTTTGGCATTGTTGTTCCTAGTGGGAACGATGCTGACTGTGATTGGCACATTGCTGACCATGAATACAGGTACAGACTCTTCTCAAGCACAGTCGTTGCCAACTTGGTATCAGAACGTCATCATGACGCCGTCTTTTGTATTAACGTTAGTGGCGTTCTATGGGTTGTTTTGGCGTCGTGGTGGACAGACACTGGGTATGCAAACTTGGCGATTAAAAACCGTGAATAACTCAGGTCATTTACTGACATGGGGACAGTCATTTAAGCGTATTTTGGCGGCATGTTTGATGCCATTACTGTTTGGTATTATCGGTAGCTTAATCGGTGGGTCACGTGCGTTATTATTAACCAGCGCCTTATTAGGTTGGGTTTTTAATTACGCCTTTTGTTTGTTTAATCGTCGCGGCTTAGCAGTGCAAGATATGTTATCCAATACCATAACCCTAAAAATGCCAAAAGTAGCACACGAAGGGTTATGGCGTGGTTTTAGAAACCGCAAGCAGTCACAAAATAAACCTTAATATATAACCATGATATATATAGCTACGTATGACTTATTATGTATGGATATGTGCGAGCAATCACGTCAACACTTTATAAATTGACGGTTTGAATCAGCCATCCGGTATAGCCCACAAAAAATAGCATTAACATGGCACCAGAGGTTCGTCCAAATGGTCGATTGGTGACAAAAGCAAATCCACAAAGTACCACTAGTAATACCGTAATCAGGCCCATGGCCATCACGTCACGTGAAAAAATCACTGGGTTTACGGTGATAGGGGCAATGACGGTTGCCAAGCCAACCACGGCAAGGGTATTAAAAATATTAGAACCAATAATATTGCCCAGCGCCATGTCATGTTCACCTTTACGAGCAGCAGACAAGCTAGAGACCAGCTCAGGTAATGAGGTGCCAACTGCAACAATCGTCAATCCAATGATCAACTCACTCAGTCCCCAAAATGTTGCGACCTCAACTGCGCCCCAAACAATGGCTCTTGAACTGGCAACCAACATCAACATGCCCAAAAACAAACTGCCCAAGCCTCTTATTACGCTCGGCTCTTCATGGTTTGTGCTCGCATCATCTTCTGTTATGACATCGTCGTCATGTTCATGATTGCCTTCTCGAATACTTAATACGATTTGAGTGGCCAATACCAATACCAACAGTACCAATAGCACAATACCATCCACTTGGCTGAGTGAGCCGTCACGCAGCTGCCATGCTGCAACAGCCGTAATCATCAGTAAGATAGGCAAGTCACGCTTGACGATGGCCTTACGGATGATAATGGGGCTTATTATTACGGTTGCGCCCAGTACCAACGCAATATTAATAATATTAGAGCCATAAGCGTTACCGAGTGCCAACTCAGGGCTGCCTTCTAACGCTGCTAGTACCGATACCACCATCTCAGGTGCTGAGGTACCAATACCCAAAATAAGTACGCCAATTAAAAAACTGGGTACTCGAAACTTTTGTGCCAATGCTGTTGCGCCATCGATAAAAACATCAGCGCTCCAAACCAAAATTGCTAGACCAATCAAAATTGCAATGACTGCCAACCACATTTAGATAACTCCTTCGTTAGGGATAAAAATAGATATTGGGTTTTGAATAAGCTTACATCATATAAAAATGGCATAAAAAAAAGCTGAATCACAATCTGGATTCAGCTTCGATATAAGTACAAGTATTTTAATGGGATTTTGACAACTACAGCAACTGTATGATTAGGTATTTACTCATACTTTATGTAACAAGCTTTTTAGTGATTTTCTTAAGCCACTTGTACAGGAATAATATTAGCTGTGTCTTTTACGGTGTTGTCTTCATTACAATAGACCAGTTTTGGCTGATAAGTTTCTGCTTCAACCTCATCAAAATGAGCATAGGCACAAATAATCACGATATCGCCCAAATCGGCCATATGAGCAGCAGCACCATTCAATGAAATGATGCCTGAACCTGCTTCAGCACGAATCGCATAAGTGCGAAACCGTTTGCCATTGGTAACGTTATAGATATCGATAGATTCATTTTCGCGCAGACCTGCAAGGTCTAATAAATCGCCATCAATACCGCAAGAGCCTTCGTAATGAAGCTCTGCATGTGTGACGCGGGCACGGTGCAATTTGCATTTAAGCATATTAAGTAGCATGGATTGCTTCCTTAGCGTGATGAAAGTAATAAGTTAATGGGGGCAAATCTACCTAAAAAAAGGCAGTATTACCCAAACCCGTAGCTGAATGAACAGTTGTAGGTAAGTTGTTGATTAACTGGGCAGAATTGGAATTAAAATACGTCTGCCAGAATAGGCGGTATCATACCGTGTTATTCGGGTAGTTTGAAACCGTTTATCTGAGAACGCGCGCGTTCAATATCGCCATCTAGCAGTAATGGCAATGCTTCAAAAGCAGCAGTTAAGGCGCTATCGATGCCAATTTGCTCATCAGGAGAGGCTTTTGAAAGGACATGTCCACTAACTTTAGACTTATGACCAGGATGACCAATACCCACACGCAATCGATGAAAATCGCTACCAATATGCGGCGTAATATCACGCAAGCCATTGTGACCACCGTGGCCACCACCTGTTTTTAATTTAATGCTGCCAGCAGGAATATCGAGCTCGTCGTGAGCAATGAGCAACTGATCATTATCAATGCCATAAAAATTCACCATCGGCACAACCGACTCACCTGACTTATTCATAAAGGTGAGTGGCATCAATAAGCGCACATCATGCCCATGAATTTGCCCGCGTCCTGTGACACCATGGAATTTTTTGTCATGGCTCAGGTCAATATTGAACTGCTGTGCCAAATGATGGACGAACCAAAATCCTGCATTATGACGCGTAAACATATACTGCTGACCAGGATTACCAAGACCGACAATAAGCTTTATGGCCATAAAAACGTCCTGCTTGAGTTTAATAAATGAGTGGTAAGGTTTGGGTATCAAAGTATTGAATTATAGACGTATCGAATTACCGATATTATTTTTATACCCAAACTGTACTTACAAAAACAGCAGGAGATATTCATCACCTGCTGTTTTTTTGACTAAGCGCACCAGTAACTATATAACAAACAATAGGTCGCTATATAGAGTTTGGTTATTACTCGCCGTCTTTCTTGTCTTCAGACTGTTCAGTAGCAGGTACTTCAGCTGCGTCAACTTCTTCAGCATCTGCATCAACTTCTTCAACTGTCGGTGGTAGCATGTTAGCGATAGTACGGTCATGACCGTCTTCTAGCTCAAGCTCGTTGATAACAACGCCTTCAGGAAGTTTGATGTCTGATAAACGAAGCAAATCACCGATTTCCATACCAGATACGTCTATTTCTAGATACTCAGGTAGTAGTGATGGAATGCAAGAGATTTCGATATCAGATACTAGCGTTGACAGAACACCAGCTTTTGCTGTGCCTGGCGCTTCTTCTTTACCAGCAAAATGAACAGGAACGTTCATAGTGATTTTTTGACCTTTCACAACGCGCTGGAAATCAGCATGCATTGGGAAGCCTTTAGCTGGATGGCGTTGCAAGTCTTTGATAACTGCTTGATGCTCTACGCCGTCAACATTGATGGTCAAGATGTGTGAGAAGAACGCTTCAAATTCAAGCGATTTTACCAACTCGTTGATTTTGATAGAGATAGAGGTAGGCTCTTCGTTGCCACCATAGATAATAGCAGGAACTAGATTCTGCTTACGTAGGCGGCGGCTCGCACCTTTACCTTGTTGTTCAGCAGAACGATCAACTGCGTTTAGCTCAAAATGGTTAATGCTCATGGATATAATCCTATAAAAAGAATGATGAAGTGTCTGGTCATAAAAAAGTGGATTTGCGACCAATCCACTAATACGTGATGATAGCTAAGTATTATTAGTGATAGTTACTACCAAAAACTCTACGCTTAGCCATTTGCTTGTCGTAACGATTTTTATGATAGTTATTATCATGGTCGTCGTTACTTCACAGCATGATCAGCACTTTCGATAATGCCAACCTGATTGAATAAAACAAACGGGCGGCACAGGCGCGCATTATACGTGATTTTGTAGTAATAATAAAGACCTACGAAAAAGGGCTGTGTAAAATTATTAAGCAAAAAATAGCGCCAAGTAATGAAACTTGACGCTATTTTTATGATGAGCACTACTGCTTAAATGTTAGCCATCAAACATTGCGCTAATAGATTCTTCATTATTAATACGACGTAGGCTTTCAGCCAGCATCGGCGCGATGCTTACTTGACGAATTTTGCTACAAGCTTTTGCTGCATCAGACAGTGGAATCGTATCAGTCACAACCAGCTCATCTAACGCAGATTCACTGATGTTTTTCAATGCATTACCAGATAGAACAGGGTGAGTGATGTAAGCTAAAACGCGACGCGCACCATTCGCTTTCAATGCTTCAGCGGCTTTGCATAGTGTACCTGCAGTATCAACCATATCATCAACGATCACGCAATCACGGTCACGAACGTCGCCGATGATGTGCATAACTTGTGATTCATTGGCACGAGCACGGCGCTTATCGATAATTGCCATGTCGGTATCACCCAACTGCTTGGCCATTGCACGTGCACGAACAACACCACCGACATCAGGTGAGACAACCATGATGTTGTCATAATCTTGTTTTTGTAGGTCATTCAATAGCACAGGCGTGCCGTAGATGTTGTCTACAGGAATATCGAAGAAACCTTGAATTTGATCTGAGTGCAAATCAACCGTCATTACGCGGTCAATACTGACGATGTTTAGCATATCAGCGACGACTTTAGCAGAGATAGGTACACGAGCTGAGCGTGGACGACGATCTTGACGCGCATAACCGAAATAAGGCATGACAGCCGTGATGCGACCAGCACTAGAGCGACGCAAGGCGTCAGCCATCATCATGATTTCCATCAAGTTGTCATTGGTCGGTGCACAAGTAGGCTGCATGATAAACACGTCTTTACCGCGCACGTGCTCTTTGATTTCCACGGCAATTTCGCCATCAGAAAAACGCGTGATGTCAGCTTTACCAAGAGGTATGTGAAGATGATCGGCTACGGTTTTTGCTAATTCTGGGTGGGCATTGCCCGTAAAAATCGCCAAATAAGGCATGACAGAAGTCCTATTGATTGACTCAAGCAGAGACCGCTAAGCAGTGTCAAACTGCTCAAATTCAGAAAAGAGTGGTGAAAAGTTTTGATGACTACTATTACAGTAAAAAATGGTAGGGGTAGCTGGACTCGAACCAACGGATGTCAGGATCAAAACCTGATGCCTTACCAACTTGGCTATACCCCTGTAATGTCTAGGCTGTGTACGTCCGATTTCTAGCAGTAACTTTTAGTAATTGTTACTTTTAGAATGGCGTTACGACCTTTCAGTTATTTACAAAACGGATAAACCGTTTGATATCTAACTTTTCCCTAGCGGCGTTCATTGCGAACTATACCGAAACTGGGATGGCGTTGTCAATGGTAATACGATAAGTGGCTGTCTATAAACCGCTTATAATGTATACATATCAAACACTTCGAACTTAAAAATGGCAGGGGTAGCTGGACTCGAACCAACGGATGTCAGGATCAAAACCTGATGCCTTACCAACTTGGCTATACCCCTATTGAGGCGACCTATTATAAGTAAATTTTCAGATTTTGCAAGTCATTTGCGGATTTTTATGGCATTTATTCGCAAGTCATGAAAAACAGCATCGTTTTGGCATCCTACGATACCTGCAATTTTCATTACTGTTGTACCAAAAATAAAATATCTAACACCGCAAAGGCTATGCCAGACTATTTACCAAATACCCCGTACAAGGTGCTTCCGCAACCCACTTTGCTAAAAGTACTTTGTCAGTAGTCATGCTTGCATCCAATGGCAAAAACACTGCGCTACCAGAGCCAGTCATTCGTGCTGTACCTATCGCTTGCTGCTCTAACCCTTGTAAGTAACGTAAAGCCTCTTTAACAGCAGGTGCGAGGCTCGTCACCACTGGCGTAAAAACATTGTGATAGGGCGCAATAAGAGTCTGCAAATAATCATTGGACTGGTTTTTGATGGTTTCAGTCGATAAGGGCGTGATGTCTCGCTTTAGTTTTGGATGCGCGAACAGCTTTGCAGTATTCACATGAGCGTCAGGCATCAAAATCAAATATTGCTGTTCTGGTAAATCAATGGCGGTCAGTTCCTCACCAATACCCATCGCAATCGCATCTTGCCCAAAGATAAATATGGGCACATCAGCGCCCACTTTTGCACCGATTTTTATAAGCTCGTTACAAGTAAAGCCAAGCTGCCAAATCTCATTTAATGCCAATAAAGTAGTAGCTGCATTAGAAGAGCCACCACCCAATCCTGCGCCCATCGGTAAGTGCTTATCTAAAGTGACATTCACTGATGTTAACTGCTTAGGTAGCTTGTCAGATTGTACGGAAGCCGTTAATAATGCGTGTGCTGCTTTAAAAATGAGATTATCTTCTATGCTGGTCGTTATCGCTTCTGCGCCAGTTAGTGTCAGTAGTTGATGGCACAGCTTTGTAGCGTCTAACGCGTTATCGCTAGTATCAATGACTACATCACTGTCTACTGAAAAATGTAAATAATCACCACAATCGAGCAGACGAAAGACTGTTTGTAAATTATGATAGCCATCAGTACGCTTACCAGTAATATGCAAAAACAAATTAATCTTTGCAGGTGATAAGCGGGTGATAGTAGAGGCAGACGATGCGGCTATATTTTTAATCATAATGTACAGTCATAAAGTTTTCAGCCATAAACGGCTATCTTAATAAGCACGGGTGGTTTGATGAGTAACTGCTCTCATTAGTGAGTGATTAGCGATTGATAATTTAGTGATTAATCGTCATTACAACCTTGTTGCCTTGAGGCTGCACAGCACTGATTTTACTTGGTAGCTTATCATTGCCCTTATAGGTGAAGCTAGCCGTCCACTCACCGTTAACTGAGCTGATTAAGCGCTTTTGGGCATCCATTTCTGGCGCACTGTCTGAAGGTGCTGGACGACCAGATATCCAATAAGGCATTTGTGAGATAGGAGCCTGCCAGCCGGTTGCTTTTTTCAATAGAGTCTCAGGATCATTGGCTGTCAATGACCCTGTTTTTTCACTGACTAGCGTGGCGGTTTGACCATCATATTCGATATTGGTTTTACCGATACCTAGCGCGCCAATCAGCTCGATAGCAAAGCGGTCGTCTTGTTGTCCCCACGCATAAAAGGCACTACCACCTTGAGCACCTGTGGTGTCGTTAGCAGGCATCGTTACACCAATTTTGCCAGTAATATTAAAGGTCTCAAGCTTTTGTGGTTGCTCTTGTATAGTCGTAGTAGGTTGGTTGGTAGTCGCACTCGCTGTTTTTAATGACTGGCAACCAGACGTTATCACGAGCGCTGCCGCCATAGCTGTGAATAGAGTGACTTTATTAAGCTTATAAGAAGTAGTAATTACTGACATGATGTTTCCCCAATAATGAACAAATTTACAAAGATATTAGCTTAAATGTTATTTGTTACTCGGTTATGCGTGGCTGTTAGCTTCTTATAAGTGCCTTGTAATTAAGTGCCTTGTAATTAAGTGCCTTGTAATTAAGTGCTCTGCAATCGTTGAACTGCTTTGCCTACATCAAAATGGATTATTGACCATGCATTTAATACAGTTGTATGCGGTCATTAATATTATGCTGTCCGAATGAAAAGCGTTTCTGCAAGTCTATGAGTAGCGTCTCGACTCTTGCATTGTTGCCTAGGCCTTGATACGCACGTAACAGTAAAGCACCTGAACGTAGCGTAGGCAATACGTCATAAGGTGTCTGTAGGTAGTCGATAACTTGCTGGTAGTTTTTATTAGCCAGTGCATTGCTTGCTAGGATATTGAGTGCTTGTAGATGTAGCTCATTATCATAACGTGGGTCATCATAGTGAATTTTAATGATCGCTGACGCAAGCGCGAGACCTTGTTCGGAGCTGCGTTCGTTTGCTAGCAATAGCTGTGCATAACTGAGCTTATAAGAGAGATTGCTAGGATCTAAAGCCTGTAAATGATTGAGCAGTGGCCGTTTTACGATATAGTCTTCTTTATCATCGAGGAGCTGGGCGCGTGCAAACAAGAGCATTTCATTATCGGGATAATTACGCGATGCTTTAGTTAGCAAGCTCAGGGCTTCGTCAGGTTTGTTTTGCTGCCATAAGATATCGGCTTGCATCACAAACGTGTCAGGTGCAAATACTTCAAAGTCTTTACGCAGCTTTTCTAAGACTGACATTGCCGCCTTGGTATTGTTACTGAGTAATTCAAATGCGACAACTTTTCTACGAGCTTCTAGCACCAAGTCTTCTTGCATAACGCCATTGAGATAGTATTTGGCTTGTTCAAATTTCTGCTGGCGCTCAGCACTGATACCAAGGTAGTAATAAGCCTGATTAAGATAAGCGGGTGTCTTTGCCAGCATATTGAGTAACTGATCGGCATTATCATATTTTTCGATATCCAAGCTTACTAATGCTGCTAATAAAGTAATCTCAGCATCATCATTGAAATGCTTATGTGCTTTTAGTAATAACTCCCATGCTTTTTGGCTTTGCTTTAAATCCAACAAATAGCGGATTTCATACAAGTACAGGTTCTTACTGTCTGGATTACGCAGCCGTGCTTGGCTGACATAATTGATCACTGTCTCAGCAGTAACGATTTTGCGCAATATGTCGGCCTTTAAGGTAATAAAGGGCACATAGTCTGGTTGGCGTTCTAAAGCGCGGTTGATATGGATAATGGCATTTTCAGGCTCATTAAACTGGTAAAGCAAGCCTGCTTTTAATACGGATAGTGAAGCATTTTGCTCGCTATCTAGCGGTTGTAGCGCGGCAAGTAATTCTCGCTTATCTTCATCATCGTTTGGATAGATACCGATAAGAATTTCGCTTAGGTCTGCGCGAGGGTCGTAACGCAAGATACGGTTCAATGTCTCGCCAGCTAGTAAGTAGTCATGTGCTCGTAGTGCCAAATGTGCTACATAAAACCAGGCAGGCACGTGATCAGGGTTTTGGTCTTGCCATGTTTTGGCAAACTGTAACGAATCCTCGACTCGTTCATTACGCAAAGACAAACTAAGCGCTCTCTCAAACACTGCCGTTGCATCTTCTTTAAAAGATTGCTGCTTGTAGATAGTAATCGCGCGATTTTTGTCATCGCGATCTGCTGCAAACTCCGCGTCTAGCAGCGCATATAAACTTGGCTCTTCGAGCTCAGGTTGCCATAAGCTTGCTGGGGCTAAGCCATTAATATTGGCAACCTTGCCTGTGGGCTGTATGCTTGTCTGAATAGTTGTTGTCGTATGACTCGTCGCATTGTTATTCGATGCATTGTTGCTGTATGCATTGTCGTCTACGATAGCTGCTGATACGCTGGGTCCAGTGGTCTGTAATAAGATGTTGGAAGGGTTTGCGTATACAGAAGAAGATCCTAGGCACAGACAGACGGCCAACGATAATGTTAGCTTATAGTGTTGCCATAGACGTTCAATAATGTCATGCCATAAAGCATGAAGGTTAGATTGGGCGTCATGCGCAAGTTTTGATCGAAGTAATGACCCGAAAAAAATCATAGATAACCGTATTTGCCCGTTATTTATCTATATCGATAAGTAAGCTATTTTTTAATTATTTTAAACTAAATGTTGGTAACGAGTACCCATAACCAACATTATAAGAGTAGATAGCTGGTATAAACAATAGTGACCGTGTTACTCGGACAGTGGCATTAACTATTCTAACAATAGCTGTTGGGGAAAGGCGTGGTTCTCTGACTATTTATGCCGATAATTCGTGATCAATATTGGTCAGAATATTATGAAAATATAACAAGTTAATGCAAAGTAAGCGAATAGTTTGTAAGCATTTTTTAAACATTTGCTCAAATTCAAACATTGGCTTTACCAATCGTATGAGTAGTTGATTTGTGACATACGCGCCCAGATACAAGCAAATAGTTATCATCGGTAGGTGAGTGTTAATTAAAGCTGGCAATAATGATATAATAAGCGGTTTTCAGATTATTTCTTTTAACGCTGTCGTCTAAAACTGTCTTTTAAAAATAATAAGATAGAGCGGTTGGCAGATGAGCATCATTTTTATGGTCTATCAATAATGAGATTAGTGGTCATTGGGGTCAATCACAAAACTGCACCAGTCGCTCTACGAGAGCGCTTGGCGCTAGTAGGTGACGATGTGAATGTCGCGCTCAAACAGTTAGAAGCATTCACAGATGGTAGTGTGATTGTCTCTACCTGTAACCGGACTGAGATTTACGCCCTTGTACCACAAACCTTAGCGTCGCAAACTGTAGTACCACAAACAGCATCGCAAAATCCGATCTTACCGTCGTTAGATTCACAATTATCAGAATCCCAAACGGCTGAGTCTACTGGTCAGGAAGTGGCTAGCAATGCTTTTATCAGTAGTAGCAAGCTCTCATCTGCCACCATCAGTGCTCATATTATCAAAATTAAAAGCTGGCTGGCTACTTTCAAGCAACTGTCACTCTCTGAAATTGACTCGTATCTTTATGTGCATCGTGATACGCATGCTCTGACCCATTGGCTCAGGGTCGCCGCAGGGCTAGACTCTATGATATTAGGTGAGCCGCAGATACTCGGTCAAATCAAGCGCTCGGTACATCTCGCACAAGAGCAAAAAGTATTGAGTAATCAGCTAGGCTGGGTCGTCGATCAAGTGTTTGCGGCTGCCAAGCGTGTGCGCAATGAGACCAAAGTAGGTGCACAAGCGGTATCGCTCAGCTTTGCAGCGGCCAAACTCGTTACGCAAATATTTGACGATTTGCCCAGTCGCACTCTATTGGTTGTGGCAGCAGGCGAGATGAATCGTCTGGTCGCGACACACATTGCGGGGCTTGGGGTCGGGCGGGTTATCATTTGCAATCGCAACCCCGAACGAGCGGAAGCGTTAGCGGCGGAGCTGCGCAATCCTAATCGCCGTGTGGAAGTCAGAACACTGCAAGAGCTACCGCAAGTGTTGGCAGAGGCTGATATTGTCAGTAGCTGTAGCGGCAGTATGGATTTATTGATTGATAAAACCATGACGTTGCAGGCGCTCAAGCGTCGCCGCTATCAGCCAATGTTGATGATTGACTTAGCAGTGCCGCGCGATATTGACTCCACCATTAGCCGTATAGATGATATCTATCTGTATTCTGTCGACGATCTGCAGCACGTGATTGCTGGTAACATCGAGCAGCGCAGACAAGCAGCCGTAGATGCGGAGCTACTGGTCAGCCAACTTGTCGTTGAGATGGATCGTCGTTTTCAAGTGCGCCAAGTCGGTAAAGACATTGAGCAGTATCGTGCGCGTACTCAGGATCAAGTAGACAAACTCCTGCATGATTCTATCGCTCAGTTACAGCAGAGTGATGCTAGCCCTGAAGATATCCTCACCGAGCTGTCACGCCGTCTGACCCAGAAACTCACACATGCACCATCGAAGCTGATGCGTAAGGCTGCCCGTGAAGGTGACAGCGAACTATTAGACTTTGTGGTAGCAGGCTTGAACGAGTCACATCGCGGCCGTCGATAGTTGCTATTTCTTTATCAAAAAATCATAGATTCGCCAGTGCATGCATTGCGCGAACATATCGTTGTCAACCTGCATTATCAGTGCTAATATCGAGCTGTGATAAGCATATTAAGCGATGATAATCTGTCGAGATACGCTGGCCATTATTCGATAAACGCCTTAGCGCACTTATGCTGGCTCAGTATCTATTCATGTCATCCATCATCCGCGACCACTGTAATGAATCTACCACTGCGTAGCATTTATATCGGTGCATATGTTTTGTACGATTTTGTCTCAAGTTAATAAAATCAATGCATGCAAGACACAATCATCAACGGCAATAGCACTAGGATAAAGCGCTATATCGTCAACCCTGCGTCGTACTCTCGATTATTACTCGATATTAGTATCCAAATGAATATTAGCTATAGTATAGTCATTCCACTATAAAAGTATTACTGCTTTAACCTCACTTGAAGTATTAAACATACATCTACACTCGGTTGCCTTGTACTACTTTTAAATTGAAACAACTATAGTCTCTAGCAATAGTGCTATTTCACTATAAATAGTATTTGGCTAGGTTGGCATTTAGATTTTTGCACTTAGACTCTAGTATCGGGATTCTAGTATCGGAATTTTAGTGTCTGGAGCTTGCTGTAGCCACTGCCTAAAAATTATTAAATCATCTAACAATAAACTAGGAGCGCCCTATGACTGCATTACGTCAAGATATTGATCCAAACGGCTTATTAGAATACTCAGTGGTCTATACTGACCGCGCCCTCAATCACATGTCAAAAGTCTTTCAACAAGTGATGAATGACCTGTCTAGCGACCTAAAATCAGTCTATAACGCTGATGCAGTCGTGATTGTACCGGGTGCTGGTACCTATGGTATGGAAGCGGTTGCGCGTCAATTGGCAAACGATGAAGATTGCCTCATTATTCGTAATGGTTGGTTTAGCTATCGTTGGTCGCAAATACTAGAAAAAGGCAAAATTGCCAAATCGACTACGGTCTTGACTGCTCATCGTGAAGAGGGGGATTCTCCAAAGCCATTTTCACCTGTCGATATCGATGAGGCAGTTGCAAAAATTAAAGCAGAAAAACCAGCAGTGGTATTTGCTCCGCATGTCGAAACCTCATCAGGGATTATTCTGTCAGCGGACTACATTAAAGCTTTGAGCGCTGCCGTGCATAGCATTGGTGGTTTATTGGTCATTGACTGTATCGCATCAGGTTGTGTTTGGTTAGACATGAAAGATTTGGGGATTGACGTCCTTATCAGTGCTCCGCAAAAGGGTTGGAGTAGTACGCCATGTGCTGGTCTGGTCATGCTCAGCGATGCTGCTATCCAAAAAGTAGACAGTACAGAATCTGATAGCTTTAGTTTGGATTTAAAGCAGTGGTTAAACATCATGCGTGCCTATGAGAATGGCGGTCACGCCTATCATGCAACTATGCCAACCGACAGCTTACGCCAGTTCCGCGATACCATTTTAGAGGCTAAAAAAATCGGCTTCGATACATTGTGTGATGCGCAGTGGGAGTTGGGCAACCGTATCCGTCAGGTATTTGCTGATAAAGGTATCGAGAGCGTGGCAGCCAAAGGCTTTGAAGCGCCAGGTGTTGTCGTGGCTTATACCGATCGTGATGATATGCATAAAGGCAGTGCTTTTGCAGAAGCGGGTATGCAAATCGCTTCCGGTGTACCGCTCAAAGTAGGTGAACCTGATAACTTTAAGACCTTCCGTTTGGGTCTATTTGGTCTAGATAAATTGACTGATGTTGATGGCGCAGTCACACGTTTTGAGTCAGCACTTGATAAAGTATTGGCTAAATAGTATTTAGCACACGCCTTAGCTAAAAGAATACTGAGCCTGTTTAATATAGGGTCAGTATTTTTTTACCCTTTTATTATATTTTATAATATAATGTATTTTTATAAATTAATATTTAGGCACGTATTTAATAAATTTAATTGGGTAGTCCGTTATGAGTATACAAATAGACTGGCAGGCCTTTACACCAATCTCCTTAGTAGGCGGCCTAATGCTAGGTGTGGCGACCGTTATACTGCTACTGGGTATTGGGCGTATTGCGGGTATTAGCGGCATCTTTTCAAGCCTGCTAAAGCCCAAGCGTGTTGAGATGTGGCAGATACTGTTCATCGTGGGGCTTGTCATCTCACCAGTACTATACAGTCTGGGAAGACCGTTACCTGATATAGATATTAGTACTTCTTTGCCATTGTTGATTGGTGCGGGATTGTTAGTTGGCTTTGGGACGCGTTTGGGATCAGGTTGTACCAGTGGGCACGGTATCTGTGGCAATGCACGCTTGTCTCCACGCTCGATGGCAGCGACGGTGACCTTTATGCTCTTTGGTATTGTGACGGTGTATTTTGGTCGGCATGTTTTAGGTTTGATTTAAAAAAATCGCGCTAAGACGGCGTTGAGTACTGTTTATAGCAGCTTGAATTAACATATTAGGTGTGAGAAAAAACATGCTAAAAAATATAATTGGATTGTTAGCAGGGCTACTATTTGGCTTTGGACTGCTGGTGTCAGGTATGACCGATCCTGTGAAGGTGCAAGGGTTTTTGGATGTCTTTGGTGCATGGGATATTTCCCTCGCATTGGTCATGGGTGGTGGATTAATCGTGGCAATCGTTGGTGTGCAATTGGCCAAGCGTCAGCAGACGAGCTGGATTGGCACATTGATAGAAATGCCAAGCAAAACCGTTATTAATAAAAAACTCCTTATCGGCGCGATGCTGTTTGGTATCGGTTGGGGTTTGGTGGGTATTTGTCCAGGGCCAGGAATCGTACTGCTCGGAACAGGACAATGGCAAGCGTATGTATTTATTCCTGCCATGATAGTTGGCATGTTGGTTTATCAATGGGTGGAGCCAAAACTTGGTTAGAGCGCTCACAAAAAAGGGTCAGCCTAATATGATCAAGCTAACCCTTTCTATATTTCTATAAAAGACGTTTCACGTTATAAAAGTATTTTACACTTTTAAAAGCCTATTTCGCACTGACCGTGACTTTCGGGGTTTCGTGCGCCAATGATTTGGCCGCTTGTCGCAGTTCAAATTTCTGAACTTTGCCCGTACTGGTCTTTGGTATTTCAGCAAAGATAATATATTTGGGTACTTTAAAACCCGCTAAATGCTGCTTGCAATGCGCCATCACGGTATCGCGCTGCAAGGTGCTATCAGCATGAATCTCGATAAAAGCAACGGGCACTTCGCCCCATTTTTCATGTGGTGCAGCGACCACGGCGCAGCTTTGAATCTCAGGCATTTTATATAGGATGTTTTCGACCTCAATACTAGAGATGTTTTCACCACCTGAGATGATGATATCTTTAAGCCTGTCCATGATTTTGATATAACCATCAGCGTATTTGACGCCTAAATCACCCGTGCGAAACCAGCCATCAGCAAAGGCCGTTTCGGTAGCTTTACGACTTTTGAGATAGCCTTTCATCACCATATTACCGCGTAGTGCCAACTCGCCCATTTCTTCACCATTGGCCGCGACAGGTTCAGTTGTACCTTGCTTAAACACCTCAAACCCAGTCATCAAGTGTGAAGTCACACCTTGTCGTGATTTCTTTTGCGCACGTACAGTGACATCCAGCTCATCCCACTCTGCTTGCTCGGCACAGACCGTCACCGGTCCATACACTTCAGTTAGGCCATAAACGTGGGAGATGTGGAACCCCATGGCTTCCATTGCGGCTAGCATGGTTTCAGATGGTGGCGCACCAGCGACCCAACCATTTACTTCGTGGGTAATCGCCTCTTTATATTCAGACTTACCACCTGCAATCATATTGTGTACCACAGGCGCTGAGCAATAATGGCTGACTTTGTACTTAGCAATTAGTTGTAAAATCAAATCCGCATCAATATTACGTAAGCAGACGTTGATACCGGCACGCTCAGCGATGGTCCATGGAAAGCACCAACCGTTACAGTGAAATAACGGCAGCGTCCAGAGATACATAGGATGCTTCGGTAGGTCCCAATCTAGGATATTGGACACAGCATTGAGCGTGGCACCGCGATGGTGGTAGACCACACCTTTGGGTTTGCCTGTGGTGCCAGAGGTATAATTCAGTGCAATCGCATCCCATTCGTCTGATGGTTTTTCCCAGTTATCCAAACTGTCTGAACTGGCAACCAATTCCTCATAGCTCATTTGTCCAAATCTATCGACTTTGAGAGCCGCATCTGTTGCATGAATAACAATTAGGTTGGGAAAGGTTTCATCGATAATCTCGGCATATTCAGCAAACTCACTGTCCAAAACCAGAACTTTGGCTTCTGAATGTTGTAGACAAAAGGTGAGGGCGTTGATATCGAGTCGGGTATTCAATGTACAGAGTACACCACCTGACATCGGCACACCAAAGGCACATTCAATCATCGCTGGCGTGTTCGGCATCATCACTGCCACGGTATCGTTTTTATCAATGCCCAGTTTGCGTAGCCCATCGGCTAACTGCCTGCAACGATTATAGGTTTGTTGCCACGTTTGGGTGAAGTTATTATATTTTAGGTCGTCATAAATGATGGCAGTCTTGTCAGGGTAAACCTGCGCACTGCGAATGATAAAATCAATGGGGGTAAGCGGTTGATGGTTGGCTGCATTTTTGCCAAGACCAGTATGGAAGTCTGTCATTGTGATAATCCTTTATCATATATTTGAGATTTTCTGAGGTAATACCTTAGTCGATCGACTTTATCAGGGCATGTCATCAATTGGAAGTATTTGTATTTTTACCCTTATAATCTAATCGATTAATCCAGTCGATGCTACGTCTTAATACCTAATTATTATAGACATTCGTCATTGATAATTGGACTGGTTTTGTCGTGTTTGTTTAACCGCATACTAGGAAGTCAGCTATTAAGCAGAGCCATTTGGTATGGTAATGAATAAACGTCCACTCATCAGTCGTTTGTCTGCGTAGCTGATGATAATAGCGGTGTGGTACGATACCAGTAACGTTAAACCCCGCAAGCTATTCATAAGGAAAATGATATGACCGCCAGCCGCACTGCCGCGCCGATTGAAACTGCCACTACCAATGAACATTACCCGCATTTATTTGAGCCACTTGATTTGGGTTTTACCACGCTCAAAAACCGTCTAGTGATGGGCTCTATGCATACGGGTCTTGAAGATCGTTTCTATAATTATGGCAAGCTGGCAGCATATTTCGAAGAGCGTGCCAAAGGCGGCGTGGCGATGATGATCACTGGCGGTATCTCGCCCAATCGCGAAGGGTGGTTGCTCCCTGCGGGCGGTACCATGAATACAAAAGCCGACGTCATCAATCACCAACGCGTGACCCATGCTGTGCATAAACATGACAGTAAACTCATCATGCAAATCTTGCATAGTGGTCGTTACGGTTATCATCCATTCGTACTGTCATCAAGCCCGATTAAATCGCCAATTTCACCATTTAAACCGCGCAAGATGAGTATTAAAAATATCGAGCAGACGGTAAAAGACTATGCCCGTTCAGCCAAGCTTGCCAAGCAGGCAGGATATGACGGTGTCGAAATCATGGGGTCAGAAGGATATCTGCTGAACCAGTTTTTATCGCGTCATGTCAACAAGCGTAAAGACATTTATGGTGGTGACATCGAAGGCCGTATGAAGTTCGCCGTTGACGTGGTTAAAGCGGTTCGTGCTGCTGCCGGTGAAGATTTTATTATTCTATTCCGCCTGTCAGTGATTGACTTGGTCAAAGATGGTAACGTCATGGATGAGGTCATCACAGTGGCTCAAGCGCTAGAAGAAGCGGGCGTGACCATCATGAATACGGGTATCGGCTGGCACGAAGCACGTGTCCCGACGATTGTGACGAGCGTACCACGTGCTGCGTTTGTTGACTTCACTGCTGAAATTAAAAAGCACATCAATATTCCTATGATGGCAGCAAACCGTATCAATATGCCAGAAACGGCTGAAGAAATCGTCGCGACTGGTCAAGCTGATATGATTCAAATGGCGCGTCCATTCTTAGCTGATGCACATTGGGTCAATAAAGCCAAAAATGGTCAAGCAGACCGTATCAATACTTGTATCGCCTGTAACCAAGCCTGCCTAGATCATACTTTTGAAAACAAACGTTCGACTTGTTTGGTCAATCCACAAGCCTGTTATGAGACTGAATTGGTCTATAAGAAAGCGAAGAAGCCGAAAAAAGTTGCTGTCATCGGTGGCGGTGTTGCAGGTATGTCAGCGGCACATGTGGCCGCACTGCGCGGTCATGAAGTAACATTGTTCGAAGCCAAAGACGTGTTGGGCGGTCAGTTCAACTATGCCAAAGTCATCCCTGGTAAAGAAGAATTCTTTGAAACCATTCGCTACTATATTAATGAGCTTGAGCACTTGGGTGTCAACGTAAAACTGAATACCAAAGTCGATAAAGATATGCTTGAAAAAGCCAAATTCCACCATGTCATCGTTGCAACAGGTGTCGTACCTAGAAGCTTAGCAGGTAAGCTTGAAGGTGCAGATTTGCCACAAGTGATGAGCTACGCTGAACTGCTATCTGGTGAGAAATCAGTTGGCAATACAGTTGCTGTCATCGGTGCTGGTGGTATTGGTTTTGATGTCAGTGAATATCTCACTGCCAAACATGGTCAGCCACTTGATGAGCTAGATCCTGAGACATTGAAAGATCCGAGCTATCGTCCAAAAGCCCAGTCTATTAGTGAGTGGCGCGAAGAGTGGGGCGTGACCAATGATGTCAATTATCAAACGGATGGCGGTCTGGTGAAGCCTGAAGCCATTAAACCAGTTCGCCAAGTTTACCTCATGCAGCGCAGCAAAGGTCGCTTGGGTAGTGGATTGAATAAAACCTCAGGTTGGGTACATCGTGCTCATATCAAATCACACGGCGTTATCCAAGTCGCGGGTGTGCAGTATGACAAAATCACCAATGAAGGTATTTGGGTGACCAATGGTCAAGGCCAAAGCCAGCTATTACGTGTCGATAGCGTCGTCGTCTGTGCTGGTCAAGAGTCAGTCGTTGAGCTGATGCCAAATGTCGGCGATGCGCCAGATGCGCAATATCATTTAATCGGTGGCGCTAAGCTCGCGGCTGAGCTAGATGCTAAACGCGCGATTCGTGATGGAGCTGAGGTTGCAGTGCAGATTTAAACGATTGATTTAAAATCAGTGTCTAAGATTAGAAGACGGTAGGGGAGTGATCTCCTGCCGTTTTTTTTATTTAGAGCTTAAATATAACTCAAGGTTTTTATTTCAATTGAGATAAAATTTAGCCTATTGTTGCTTCGAAGTTTGAAAACCTAACTCACCTCGCGCTCTAATATAATCCGGTCAAAATACCCTCGCATACCACAATGCAGTCTTCTATATTGATCATCCATATCTCTTAATAATAATTGAGTTTGGCCTTTATAAGTTGCTGGATACAAACGCAGCTCAACGTTTTTATCTGACTGATCATCATTGATGACCCAATGATTCTGTGACCATATGGCTTTACTCTCTCCCAAATCACAGGTATGAGTATTGGTGAAAATTAAAACGCCATCGATAATGGAAAGATAAGGCTTATTAGCGACACTATGAATCGATACGGTGTTTGTTGCCTCTCCTGAATCCTCCCATTGCTGAGTGTCTGAATTGTATAGTGAGATTTGAGAGGTTTGAGAAAAATTCCCCAAGGCACTTTTGCTCGGTAAATCAGAAGGACTTAATTCATCTGAAAAATTCCAAGCCACACCGTAATTGGTTTGCTCTTCGATATATTCTTTATACTCACGTATCAGACATTCTTCACTTTTACAGGTATTACGCTGAAACGTAAGCCATGTGCGTTGATTCGCAATAGTTCTGTTTTTAAAAGCTTTGCTGTCTTCATAGTCAGAAGAAGCGGCAAGATTGCTTTTGTACTTTTCTGCCATGGCGTCATCAAGCTTAGAAAGCTCAGGACTGTCGCAAACGGTTTTTTCTATCCAGCTAGCCGCTTTTTTGCAATCAAAACTCGCTGCATTTGCAGGCGTATATAGTAAGCAAGTGCTTAAAATACTTATTGTCGCTAAGAGTAGATTTTTCATAGGGTTCTCATTGCTTTTGGCTAGTAGGTGTTTTATAAAGGATTTGATATTTAGTCTAGTATTACTTGCTCAACTCTATTTATTCTAATGACTATAGAAACCATGACTTCAACTATAACTACAACCATAACTGCAATAACCACACCTGTTAAAAAATACATGTTTCTCCACGTATCGTGATTCAATGCTTCAGAATAAACAGCGAATTCAGGAGGCTTTATTGGTACATTGGGGCCTATACTAAACATAAATCCACCAAAGTCAGCATAAGAATCCACTTTATCTCCTAACCAGTTGTCATATAAACGTACACAAGTTAATGAAAACAGATAGGCAAACAACCAAGTAGGTAATGTTCTAAATAACAATGAGAGATAATTACGTAGATATAAATTAAAAATTATAGTCATTACGATAGTAATAAATAAAATCGATAAAGAGTCATGAGCAACGAGAAATGATAAAAGTGGTTCATTATTAATCATGCTATTTTTTCCCAGTAAAGTTATCAGGATATGTTTCTTGCCAAATATAAGGCCTGTAGGCAAAAGGTGTGATTCTTTTTTGATACCTCAAAACTTCATTAGGAAAAATTATTTCATCAGCTAATTTGAACTCACTTGCTCATACGTTTTGCCTTCTGGCACGGGTATGCAATCGACTTCTTTTTGCGATTGGTTAGGTTTACAGTAGTCTAAAGTCTGATAGTAAGTTTTATAATCCCTTTCTTTACCGACGGGTACTGGCATAAGATAAATTTGACCCATATTCACGTAACTTTTCTCAGTATATGGCTTAGGTATAGAAGCCAATCCTCCATTTGCATACGACTTGATCTCATAGCCTGGCTTACTTATTGAAAAGCTTGTGTTTCCTATAGACATAACTTCTCTATGATTTGGGTATTTCACTATATATTCATAAGTAACTGGTGGTACAGTGAAGCGTCCTTGTGCACCTGTAAAGGCAAAAGCATTTCCACCTATTACTGTCTTTACATTTGCAATCGGTTGATTGGTTTTCTTATCAACCACCTGACCTGTAATTTGCGGCGTAGCATAGATCACCTTTTTTTGACAGCCAGTTAAACTGGCTAATGAGAGTACGAATACAGTTAAATAAAGCGTTCTATTTTGCATTCAAAGCCTTTTTATTTTGACACTAATCACTAAAGCCAACTACTTTATTTATTCAATAGGTCGATTCGGACTCACTTGCTCATACGTTTTACCTTCTGGTACGGGTATACAATCAATTTCTTTTTGAGACTCGGTAGGTTTGCAGTATCTCATCATCTCAGTATATTGATATACCCTATCATAGACATGCTCACCTTCTGCTAGTGGCGTGAGGTATACACTACCCATATTTATTGACACTGGTGTATTAATATCCAAAGCTGGCGTAGGTAAAGCCATACCATCGACATTAACTAATCGGCGTTGATATCCCTCACTTTCAATCATGATGTCAGCGTATTCATAAATGAATTGCAGCTGTTCTTTATTCCGCCTTTTATTCATATCATCTGAGACGACCATAGGTGGCAAGGCAAACTTGCCTGTGCTGTCAGAAGTCGTTTGATGTTCATCCGTTAAGTAAATACTTACATCAGTAACAGGTTGCTGAGTGACACTATCTAGTAATTGGCCTGAAAGTGCTGGGGTGACGTAGTAATCAGTAGGCTCTGGTATCAAGCAAGCGCTTAATGGGATAGTTAGTACACTGGTAAAGACAAATAGTTTATAAGGCTTCATTTGTAACTCCATCTGGTAGTGGCATACAATTGACGTCTTTTTGAGAGTCATTAGGCTGACAAAATGTCATGTCATCAATGTACTCATCTTCAATATCGTTCATGTCCACACCCTCTGGTAGCGGCTCTAAAAACACCTTGCCCAAATGAATATGATACGGAACTTCTGAGGTATATTTAACTTCTAGTTTCTTGATACCAGATTTGTTGTAACTTATACCTTTATAGCCTTCTTTGCCTATAGAGAAGCTTCCGCTAGATGCTTCATTTAATGAACGCACGTCATAATCCGATGTAGTATATGAAAACTTGAAGGCAGGTAATTTAAAATGTCCATTGATATCAGTTTGAGTTTGATGAATACTATTTTCATAGATTGAGACATTACTCAAAGGTTGGTTGGTTATGTTATCCAAGACTTGCCCCGTAATGATTGGGGATGCATAGCCATGGATGTCCTGCCCTGCTGAGCAGCTTAAAAGACACAAAGAAACAAATGTACCGATAATTAAACCGCTCGACTTGCTAAATATACTCATAAACGTGCTGCCTTCTTATAGGGTAGTGGCATGCAATTGACGTTTTTTTGAGATTGATCAACCAATACATGGTGCCAAAATAGATACGTCAGCTGACTCAGTCTCAAAGTCAAGTTTCTCGTTTAGACATTCTATTTTTTTGACTAACTGTTGCTCTTCTTCCTTGCTTAAGCTCTGCTCTTCTCTGTAATCTGTTTTAGGATAACGATTAAAACCTAGCGCCACACCATAGGTGGATAGAACAATATTTCTAACAGAGCTTCGCTTCCTCTGGGTAACACGCCCTTGTTCATTTAAGCAAAGTTCGCGGTCGCAAATAGTGTCGAAGTTATTCACAATATGAAGTATCTGTGCATCCCCTGCTTTCACTAATAGCTTAGGCGAGGGGTAGTGAATAGATCCTGCGCTATATCTATACCAAGCTCCACCATAGTTTCCTTCGGCAAGCTTAATGTCCCCGTATTTTTCAAGATTGAGTAAAGATTGGTAGTTTCTTGCTTTTTCATCAGCACTTATGGGTTCCTCCCATTTATCAATCACATGACGTAGAACAGCTTCAATATCTCTATGTTCGTCGACTATTTGGTCTTTTTCTTTTATTGTTTGCTTATTACTTATTTTTGAGCTGTTAAGGTTTTCAGTAGAAGCAGTATTGGTCTTATCATGATTAGGATCATTACTAGACATGCAAGATGTAAGTAGAAGTAGGGTCAACAGAGTGAAAGCTTTTTTTTGCATCAGGTTATACCTTTCTAATTATTAGCTTGCCTACGTATCGCCTATCAGTCTGCCGATGGAAGGATAGTTGTCACTCAGGTGTATAAGGATAGTTAAACTCTTTTTGAAAACTTATAAAATGGTCTTCCTTATCGTCTAAACCTCCAATTGAAACTATTAATAATTGCCTATCTAACTTAGAATAAGTAATTTGTTCTAAATTAGGATTATTAGAGTTTAAACATATTTTTTGCCCATCTCTCAAACTGAAATAATTTTTATTCTTGGGTTTAATCTGTATTTTGACATGATCACTTATTTCAGCATTCGGATCCAATATAGCAAGCTCTTCCATTTTAATATAATTAAAAATTATAGGATTTTCCATAACGACGGCAGAACTGAATATTGGCATAAAACATAAATCACCTTTGCTATTTTTCGATATATCAATACTTCCTTCGATAGGAGGGCTATGCGTAGGATAGTCTTGGAAACATCCAAGAAGACTAGTTGTTGATAGCACGAATATTATTTTAAGTATATTGAATATATGAGATTTATTTATATGTATTTTTTTGTTTTCTTGAGTGAACAAATACATTATAAAATATCCTATTTATTATTAATGAAGTTAATATTTTTTTATTACTTTTTGATTATTTCATCTACAACTATTATATAGTGAGTTAAATATGCTTCACTACGATTAGTAGCTCTTATGGAATTTCTAAGTTCAATATGTAGTCCATTTTTCAGTGCCCAATAATCCGCAACAATAGATGCTTGCTGTTCAATTCCATAATCTAGTAAGGTTTTTGTTTGGTCAAGTTCATACTTATACGCGCCATGCCCTAACCCTAATTTTTGACTTGGATATTCTATAAACATCTGTTCACTTACGGCTCGTAAAACTACCATTTGCCCATTTTGATGCTGCCAAACATGAGTCATTTCGTGTATAAAAAAATGCTTACTAGTATCTGAAGCTAAAGAAAAATCTTTTTTATGCACCTTAGGAGCAAAATATATACTACCATTAGGTGCTATTGCCATAGTGTCCTTTTGTTTAGACCATAATTTTCTGTTATAAATACGAACGGTTTTAAAATCTATGTTGTTACCAAACATTTCTTTAATAAGACTTTCTTCACCAGAAGTTAGCTTTCTTCCAGCATCCACTTCAATACACTTATGATCACTGTTATTTTTTTCAGTAAGATGACGATTACCACAATCAATTTCTTTTCTTGACATATTACTCTTCCTCATCAAATAGTATCTTAATACTCACTTCCGCTGGATAATCTGCTCCAATGGCTTCAGTGAACCCTTCTTCATCAGTCGTACCTTCAACCGATTTACCGTCATAATCTAAACGGTAGTTGATATAGGCTAGTGGAAATTGACTATGTTGATCCAGTAATTGAAATCTATCATCATAAATATCTTCATCTATGTTGTTAAGCAAGCTTTTTGAGTCCGACTTTGCAGACTGCAATGGTTCAATATTGCCCACATCAAAACCCGACTCCGAAAAAGCTTGTTGACTAGCAATCAGTTTTGAGCCGCAGCTGGTCATATCACCTACACGGGCAACAGGCGCACCATCTACTATATAGGACGGATCACCAGTGATAATTGTCACGACCTTTTTGCACTTCTTACAGACGACTTTGTCCCCTTTGCGAGCGACAGGAATACCATTATGAGTGGTTTGCGGTGAGCCAGTGATTACCGTACCGCCATGCGTCGTCTTTGCGCCGACAGTGATATAGGCTGCCATAGTGCTACCTCTTTGTAATTTGTAAAATCTGATACATTATGTTTGATTTGTCATGGATAGTTCATTATAACGGGTCTTTTATCACTAGCCACTATACTTGATTGACTAAACAATATTCAACTTAAATTCATTATCAGTTATGATGACCGCGTATGTTTTCTTTACCTACTATCACTTCTGACATAGCGAAACTGACGCATGAATTCTGCTCAAAGATCCGTTACATTCTCTACCATTATAAATATCTTAAAAAAGCGGCCTATTGCTATATTTTTTGCAGTTATATTCGCCTTTTTTGCCTTACTAATGGCGACTATTTTTACCCTAGTATTTTCTTTGACTGGCAATGATATGCCAAAAGTAGACTATGAGTTAATTGATGCCCAAGGTATAGAAACCACTGCCGAGATTAGCAATATCGAAACCGATTATACGGTCACAGTAAATGGCCTGCATCCAACAGTGATTTCATATCAATATATAGAAGATGGTCAAGCAATTGAGTCTGAATATAAAGTGCTCGAAGAGGTCAAGATAGAGGCGTTGGCGGCCGGTGACGATATAACGATTAAATCTCTCAATGGTCAGTCGGCTATCAAAAACATCAAGCCTTATCACTTCCCTACGACTTTGTTTTTCCTTGCTCCTATACCTTTTTTGCTATTCGGATTGCCATTTTTACTCTATATAATAGTAACGACTAGCAAAGAGCTTAAGCTCTATAAATATGGGCAAGTAAAATCAGCAAGGATTGTATCTATCATGCCAAAATACACGATCCCCTTTGTCAGTATTGGGCAAGGCGTCAAGGTGCATTATGAGTATGAGACTGGAGATGGCAATAAGATTGTCGGCGAGTCGGTGACCAGTGATTTCTCAATCATCAGTGATAAAAGAACAGGCGATACTATTCTGATATTTGTCGAGCCTGACAACGAATATAAGTCATGTGTCGTGCCTAAGCTCGATGCGCTTAAAAATAATTGGCATATTAATTTTGAATAGTATAAAGGCAGGCAAGGAGAAGGGAAGGGCGGTTTTTCTAACCTTCCATCTCGCTAGTCAACCACTCAGATACGTCATCCACTTGCGCTGCCAATTCAGGTTGCGCTGTGCCTAGTTCATCGAGCTTAGTTTTTACGTCATTGCGATTGTATTTGCTATCAGTCAGAGTCTCTTTTAACAGCTCAATCAAATCAACATTTAGCGCATCAGAGAAGATAACGACTTCACGAATCACTGCTTGCTTTACATCAAGGTGCAAATCGATAATGCCCCAGTCAAAGCGTGTCTCAATATGGTGAGTAAACTCAGGGGTCTTGCCAAAACGCCAATCCCAATCCGCCATTTGCTGATAGTATTTGTGCAAACTAGGCTGCTTGGTGAGACTGGCTTCATCTAACGCTTCTACTGCCGCATTGTCGCCGTAATATTCACAAAGCGCCTCGATAATCGCATCGGATAAGGTTTCGTGATTGATGTCGTTATTGAACTCAACCAAGTTAGCGACTCTTGCACGCACGGATTTTATACCTTTGGCTTTTAGCTTGAGTGGGTGCGGATTGAGGTAGTCCCCCAGCTTTTGCATGTTGGCATTGACGAGTAATGTCCCGTGATGAAAGCTGCGATCCGCTGCATGTTTAAAGGCGCTACCTGAGATTTTTTTATCACCCACTTGCATGTCATTACGACCAGATAAGTCAGCATCTATGCCTAATTTTTTCAGCGCATTGATGATAATGGTAAAGTTCGCTGCTTGATCGTAGTCATCTTTAGGCGATAAAAAGGTAAAGTTGGTATTGCCCAAATCATGAAACACTGCACCGCCGCCACTTTGACGCCGTGCCAAAAACACATCGTCGGCTTCCATCTTATCGATTTTGCATTCCACCCATGGATTCTGCGAGCGTCCGATGACCACGGTCTCAGAATTACGCCATAGAAACAGCGTGTGCGAGTCTGGGTCGAGTGCTTGAAATATCCAGTCCTCGGTCGCGAGGTTAAACCAAGGGTTGGTCACAGCAGATTTTAAGATGCGCAGTTTCATTATTTATCCTTTTGAGTAGAAGGTTATTTATTAGGTTTTATGAGTTGGCTTTTATAAATAGGTATTACCATTCTTACCGATGCGAGGTTGGGATTCAATGGCGATATGGTGGGAAGAAGTTTTTGAGGTTTTGTATATAGTGATGGATCGAAGTGTTTTTATTAGATTTTGGAGAAGGTGATTTATAATTTTTCGGAAGAATTGTTAGCTGTTGGAGCTAATCCTACTATCCGCTTGTATCTCACTTGTCGATGGCCTGCAGACTACTTTGTCTGGTAGAGTTCCTGTTATCTCGATACCGCCACCAGCCATAGTCCGCATCGCCATCGTCGGCGTTAGGATACCACTACTATCAGGGCTAAAATGTGCCCCAATTTGACAGGTGATATTTTAAAACCTCACTTACTCTTATGCTACTATTAGGACTAAACTTAAGTAAATAAAAATTCATTTGAAAACTACCTTGGTGACAATAGATGTCAAATAAAAAGATATTAAAATTAAATGAGTTGTTAATACTTAATGTTGATGCCTTGACTAAAAGAGTTAGTAACAGAGAAAGTGAACGTAGAGAGTTTAAGCTAAAGTTTGATAATAATAATTTACCTAAGCTAGCTCGAACTATGGCATCTTTTGCTAATAGAGAAGGTGGGGTTTTATTCTTTGGCATTAGAGACCAACCTAGAGAGCTAATAGGGATAAAGGAAAATGATATACCTGATGACGTTGAGTTTACTAACTTCTTAAAACAATATTTCGAACCTGAAATT
The DNA here is from genome assembly GCF_015864635.1 of Psychrobacter sp. SZ93C1. Classification (NCBI taxonomy): domain Bacteria; kingdom Pseudomonadati; phylum Pseudomonadota; class Gammaproteobacteria; order Moraxellales; family Moraxellaceae; genus Psychrobacter; species Psychrobacter sp. SZ93C1. The sequence continues at coordinate 354,957 of NZ_JADYWY010000001.1, forward strand.
TTGTTTGAATCAAAAACTATAGACTTGCTGGGCAAGAATATTCATTGTTTGATTGTAAAACCATCAATTAATAAACCTGTAATTTGTAGAAAGTCAAAATCTCTAGTAATACAAGGCAAGCCACAGAAGGAAATTTTAAGAGAGGGAGCTATTTATTATCGCTACTCTGCTTCATCAGATGAGATTAAGTGCGCTGACTTAAAAATCATACTTGATAATGAAAAAGAGAATTTTTTTAAGTCTATGATAGATAATATTACCCTTTTAAATAAAGTTGGAATGGATAGAGCTGCTATTATCGATGCACAAGAACTGTCTGAGAATGATAGATCTGCGTCTGTATTTCTAACGAATGATACAGCGCGAAACCTAAACTGGATAGATAGTGGCAAGTTTGTCGAAGATGAAGATGAAGGTGATGGAGAAAAGGCTTATTACGTGGTAAGAAAAGTTGAAATAAAACATGGTGTAGAAATAGCTAAACCAACAGATTTTGCAATAACGCATCAGCTAACAAAATCTGCATTATGTAATGTCGTAAAAATAAGTACAAATCATATTGAAGCAGTTATATGGAAATTAGGAATTAAAGACAATCCTAGATATCATATATCTTCAAGTCACGGGAAAAATAAAATACATAAGTTTAAAAAAGAATGTGAAAATAATATTTTAGATGCTTATCCCTTAGATATGGAAAAACGTCTTGAAGCAATAAAAAAAGTCGCTGAAGAATATAAGGCTGCTCTACGTAAATAGTAACGGTCATCTTGAGGTATGAGTTAGACTAGACGAGCAGATATAAGCTGATGGCGGGATTAGCTCCACCAAATCCATAACCCAAAAAAACGCTCGTCAAAAGCATTCGTTATCCAACCAATTCTCCAAAAACCTAAATAAAATCTTCTCTCAATATAGTTGCTATATTGCGCTCCGCAAATCCCGTGATAAACGTATACGGATTTATGCCTGAGCTGCCGAGTACGAAGCTACTTAATGGCTGATAGCAGAAGTTATTGCCAAAGCCTTTGACCGCATCAGCCATTCCATCCTGACAGATTTACTCCTTAACTTGACCAAATAATAAATTTGACTTATTATCTTGTTTCAATGTACTAGAACGTAAATACAATAATTCTATAATTAAGAACTCATCAATAAGTGACTAAACATAATAAGGTTCAAATATGAGAACAGAAATTACAGCAGCTGGCTACGGATTACATCAATCTATCCTGCCCAACGATGATGGCTTATATGGGGAGTTCGGTGGCAAAATTGGACACCCTGAGCTGGCTAAAGCCATGGCAGAGATTGAAACAAGTTTTCGTGAGATTATTAAAGATGATGACTTTATCGCTGAGATGAAGCGACTGCGTGAGACGTATGTGGGTCGTCCAAGTCCTCTATATCATGCACAACGCTTAAGCGAACATTGCGGCGGGGCACAGATTTATTTTAAGCGTGAAGATTTAAACCATACGGGCGCGCATAAAATTAATCACTGCTTGGGTGAGGTATTATTAGCCAAGAAATTAGGCAAAACCAAAGTCATTGCTGAAACTGGTGCGGGGCAACACGGTGTGGCACTAGCAACAGCGGCTGCGCTGATGGGTTTGGAGTGCGAGATTCATATGGGTGTCGTCGATATTGAAAAGGAGCATCCCAATGTCAGCCGCATGAGAATTTTAGGAGCCAATATCGTTCCTGTATCACGCGGGGCAGGGACATTAAAGGAAGCAGTGGATAGCGCTTTTGAGACGTATCTGAATGAGCTTGATACCAGTATGTTTGCCATTGGCTCAGCATTAGGGCCTGCACCCTATCCAGAAATGGTGAGCTATTTTCAGTCTGTTGTCGGGCATGAGGCACGTGCGCAATTCATAGCAACGACAGGTCAGTTGCCCAATAAAGTGGTTGCTTGTATTGGTGGTGGTTCCAATGCTATCGGTATGTTCAGCGGATTTTTTGATGATGCAGGTGTGGAAAAAATAGGCGTAGAACCAGCAGGAGAGGGTTTAGATACGCCCAATCATGCAGCGACCATGTCGTTAGGGGTCAAAGGTGAGATTCATGGTTTTAAATGCTATGTACTGCTCGATGAGAAAGGTGAGCCAGCCCCCGTGCATTCGATTGCATCTGGTTTAGACTATCCTGGCGTTGGCCCGCAGCATTCACATTTACGAGATTTAAAATTGGCTACTTATGAGTTAGCCACAGATGCAGAGTGTTTAGAGGCGTTTATGGCATTGTCTCGGCTTGAAGGTATTATTCCAGCTTTGGAGTCTGCACATGCCATTGCCTATGCGATGAAAATTGCTAAGACTATGTCAGCGGATGAGACCATTTTGGTTAATTTATCAGGGCGCGGTGATAAAGATATCGATTTCATTTTAGATAAAGTAAATTTGTAAACAAAAGTGAGTGATGAGTATAGAAAAATAATCCCTTTTGAGCGATTAAAAAGTTATCATCGTGGTCTTTTTTTACGATTTAACCTTTTTCACGACTGGGACCTTTTATAACGGTACATTTATCATAAATGACCCTCTCTTATAAATAGAGAACAGCCGTCCCATGCTTGATAGGATTTTTTCATGACTAACCGCGACCTCATTATTTTCATCACGCTGTCCTTTATGTGGTCGCTGTCTTTTATATTTTATCGCGTGGGTGTGCCAGAGTTTGGCTCTTTGACCTTTGCCAGTTTACGGGTCATATTTGCTGGGTTGGTCATGCTGATCTTTGTATTAATTAGCAAGAAAAACAGAGAGGGCATCCGCGAAAATTGGAAAGTGTTGGCGCTTGTTGGATTATTCTCCGCTGCCGTGCCATTTATGCTGTTTTCTTTTTCTGCACGTTCGGTGAATGCGGGTGTTTTGGCAGTGCTCAATGCTTCTGTACCGATGCTGAGTGGATTTATCGCCAGTACGTTCTTTAAAGACAGACTGTCAAAAAAGCAAATTCTTGGCCTCATTATTGGTGTTATCGGTGTGGTGATTTTGATGAGTGAGAGTTTGTTTGGTGGGCAGAATGCGACGTCGGGTTCGAGCCTGTTGCCGATGGGTTATGGGTTATTGGCCTGTGTTGGTTATGCGCTAGGGGCGAACATTACTAGGAATTACTTGAATGATGTCTCTCCAGTGGCGATTACCGCAGGGTCACTCATCATTGCCAGCGTAATTATGCTGCCGGTTGCAATATATGAGTTCCCTTATGGCAAGAGTATCAGTGCCCAAGCTTGGGTTTCTGTTATCTGTATTGGTGTGTTTTCTACCGCCATTGCGCTGATTTTTATGAATCAATTAATCAAAAGTATCGGCCCTATGAGAGCGACGAGTATTACGCTAGTGATTCCAATTTTTGCGATTATTTTGGGCTATTTATTACTGGGTGAAGCATTAGATACACCTGCCATTATCGGTTCGGTGGTGATATTGTTTGGGACGTATTTGTCTTTAGAATTATCTGTTACTAGGATGATAAAGTCGTAAATTATGTACAGAATAATATGTGTATTTTGGCTTTACTGAGCATTATCATCTACACAAATAATGCCATTCAAACAATTTCTATGTTGAGTGACGGTCCATGGCGACGATAGGTCTAATGCTTTATGCAATTGATAGGGTGTGATGTTTCGCTCATCTATTTCACGACCGTTTTCATCTTTGTCAAGTATAGGGTATCGCTTAAAACGTTCGGTATCGGACTGATCCATAAATATTAAAAAGTTTTGCACATTTTTAGCCAGTTTACTATCAGAGCGTTGAGCCAGCTGCACCATCAGTTGTTCGTTATCTGAGTCATAGAAATTGCGCATTTCCTCATCTGTCCATTGGGTATTCTCTGACCCAAAAAACAGTAGATAACGATACATATTGAATAACACGTTAGCATCGTTATAAAAGATACTTTGTGGATAATGGTGCATGAAATCTTCCCAGAAGACGGTACGCTCTACCAACTCATCAAAAGAAAAAGCTATCGCTGCATCAAACCAAAATATTCCTTGATTGTCCTGAGCCATTCGCTGGACGAAGGCCGCTTGATCCTCTGGTAGATAGGGGCTGAATATATCTGCCATAGCCGTTAGGTCGTGATGAAACTCATAATCACCTTCGCCCAAATAGCGCACACTGACGTCAGACCTACTCATGATTAAACTAACCAAATATCGAACATGAGGGTTCACTGCTTTTAATTGTGTCACCGAAACCTTTTTACCTTGTTCAATACTACTCATCAAGTCATAAAATGCGCTGTCGTCTATAGCGCTATCAACATTCAGAAAACGTGCATACATCGCCTGATACTCTGCTAGCCATTGCAATATTTCAGCGTTGTTGGCCACTGGTAGGCAAGCGGTTAACTGGTGTTGAACCGCATGAATATCTTCGATTTCACTTTTATTATTAATGGTATTTATGGTGTCTTCCAGCTTGCTACAAATGAGCTGCTCTTTTAATGTATCTTCCGATAATTTTACCAAGGCTTTAGTGAGTTCTTTCGGCGTCTTTGCTTCTGCGATAGGCTGTTCGCTTTGGATAGTTGCCGTTTGTGCTTCTGATGAAGTAGCTTTGTCAGAAGGAGGCTGGCAAGCGGTAAGGGCAAACACTAAGCTTGAACCTATGATAAGCGGTAGTTTTTTGTTTTGGATAAGTGATAACAACTTCATTTTTTATTTCTATACCTGTAGCAGGAAAGAGTGAGTAGGGCATGTCCCAACAGTCTAACAGACCCTAATAAAACAGCCATCTTGTATTTTATTTTAGGGCAAGCTCACAATCTTCTAAATTCTCATACACGTTTTTGTATACCTCTCTGTCGCTATAAATATCAATATTTGCGTTCTGGTGCCAATCAATGCTGAGGTTACATTCAAACTGCGAATACGCTTTTAGATTAGAAGGTTTACAGCTTGACGCTTGCTCGGAAGATTCGGTGTCGAGTTCCCAAACTTGCAAGTCGTTTTCAAGTTGCATTGCTCCCTGCATAGCAGAAGGGCAGGCATAAGCGAAATCTGATGAGACGTTTAGGTTATCGAGGTCTATCTGGTCAGTGCAAGAGATACCATTTAAGCAATCTCTATCATGCCGCACATCCCAAGGAGAGGGTATTTGTAATACTTGGTGTAATTGATAACGCACTTTGGACCAATCATGTATTTCATAACCATCTTCATCTGTGCTAGGTACAGGATATTTAGTCTGTCGTTCGCTATCGGGTAACGCCAAGAAGCTAAGAAAAAGCTGAGCATTTTTGGCTAATATACTGTTGGGACGTCTGGCTAAATCAAGCATTATTTTTTTATAATCAGGTTCCATAAACTGATGTATAGCGTCATCTGTCCATTGTGTATTGTCTGCGCCATAGAAAAGCACATAGCGATATAAGTTTAATAAAGTCTTGGCATCTTTTACAGCATAGCCATTTGGATACTGCTGTATATAACGCTCCCAAAATGTTGCACGTTCGACCAATTCCTGAAAGGTGGTAGTCACCGATGCATCCATCCAAAAACTCTCTTGATTGTCTTGTGCCATACGTTGGACAAATGCTGCTTGGTCATTCCGTAGATAAGGCGCAAATATGTTTACCATCGCTAGCATATCATGATCAAATGAAAATAGACCTTCTCCCAAGTCACGGAATCTCACATCGGCACCACTTTGTATTAGCCCAATCAAGTATTGTGCACGTGGGCTTAGGGTCGCTAGCTGCTTTGATGTTGCACTTTCTTCATAATATAAGTCATAGACAATGCTGTTAAAGTTTTCATCGTCTATATCAATATCACCTACTAAAAACTGTTTATACATTGACTCATAACTGCTCAATAATTCCATTACTCCAGCATTGCTGGCCGTCGGTAAGCAAGAATCGAGTTGCTTTTGAATGGCGTAAATATTTTCAATTTTGCTAGTACCATCGACTTTTTGCATTGTCTGATTCAGCTGTACACAAGTTTTTGCATCTACGCCTAAGCTCTTTTTACTAGGTTCAGATTTCTCTACGACCGTTGGTATGTTTGATTCCTCAACAGCTTGTATTTGATCTGATGGGGTATTCGAGGTTGGCTGGCATGCAGTGACAGTAACAGTGCTAACGAGCAGCAGGCTTGAACCTATGATGAATGACACTTGATTTTTTTGCACAGACTGTATCCTTTTAACATGCCGTAAAATATAAATATTCATAGTTTAGAATGAGTTCTAATAGACAAATAATAAAACTATTGTTTGCTTATGTTGATTTTACCTTTTAATAGGCTGTCGAGATAGTAGGTATCGTCCTTTATTAAATAAATATAAAGCAGTGTTTCTGTTTGTAAAGTTTACTTGAATAATAATGGACACTCCCTATAAAGATAACGGTCGTTCAATATGCGTCTTTACTTAGCAAATAGGCAACGATATATTCTATTGACCCAGTACTATTGATTCAATGGCTCGCATTTTTTTATGGTTCTAAGCCAGTTTTTTTTGAGGGCTTTAATGAATAGTCGAGCACTTTAATTAATAGTAATGAACCTCATAATAAAGAACAGTAACTTATAACGACAAACATAATAAGGCATAACATGGCACACGATAATTTATTTGAACCCGTAAAAATGGGCACGCAAACGCTAAAAAACCGTATCATTATGGCACCGTTGACGCGCCTGCGTTCAGTAGAGCCTGGTGACGTACCGACTGTACTTGCTAGCGAGTATTATTCACAGCGTGCTAGCTCAGGGCTTGTGATCACTGAAGCAACGCAGGTTTCTTTTCAAGCGAAAGGCTATGCAGGTGCACCTGGCGTTCATACCCAAGACCAAATCACTGCATGGAAAGGCATCGTTGATAATGTCCATGCCAAAGGTGGCAAGATTGTGGTACAGCTATGGCATACCGGTCTGGTCTCGCATGAGAGCGTACAGCCGGATGGCAAAGCACCAATCTCTGCCTCTGATGTCCATGTCGGTATACGTACCTCGTTGCGTGATAGCAATAACCAGGCTATCCGCGTTGAAGCAACGACGCCACGCCCAGCCACACTTGATGAAATCAAGCAAGTCATCGCTGACTTTGCACAAGCGACCAAAAATGCCAAAGAAGCGGGCTTTGATGGGGTTGAGATTCATGGTGCCCATGGTTATCTATTGCATCAATTCTGGGTTGAGCAAACCAACCAGCGTGAAGATGAATACGGCGGTAGCCGCGAGAACCGTGCGCGTCTAACATTAGATGTTATCGATGCTTGTGTGGATGCTTGGGATGCTGATCACGTTAGTATCCGTATCTCACCGCTTGGAACATTTAACAATGTAGAAGCTGGCTATAACGAAGATGAGAATATCTGGCTAATTGAGCAGATTAACAAGCATGGCTTGATGTATCTACATCTGTCAGAGCCTGATTGGGCTGGTGGCACGCCTTATAGCGATGGATTCCGTCAACGTGTCCGTGCTGCTTTTGATAACTTGATTATCGCTGCTGGTGGTTATACTGCCGAAAAAGCAGAGAAAAATGTGAAAGCTGGCTACATCGATGCCGTCGCTTTTGGTCGCGATTATATTGCCAACCCTGATTTGGCCGAGCGTATCCGTGAAGGCGCTGCACTAAATGAGCAGCATCCTGATAGCTTTTATGGTGGCGGTGCTGAAGGTTACACCGACTATCCGTTTTTAAACCAAGCGTAGTGTTTTATTAGTTAGTTAAAAATAAGATCTGCAAAAAAGCCACCAGACAATTATCGTCTGGTGGCTTTTTTTGTGCATTGCGATATGTATATTTCAACTACCTGAGCTACTTCAGCTAATTGAGCTACTTAATAAAATTGCCCGTTTGATAATCTCGAAACGTTTTGCGCAGTTCTTCTTGTGTGTTCATGACAAAAGGCCCATAACCTGCCACTGGCTCACCAATAGGCTCACCGCTGAATAACAAAAGTTTGATAGGCGTTAAAGCCTGTCCTTCAGTGGTGGTAGTAGGGCAGTGCAGCTCAATGGTGTCAGTATCAGGTGCTTGCTCATCTTGAATGTCAGCACGATGTTGCGTGGGTGGCTCAAATTGAATTAGATTGCCTGCACTCACAGGCGTATCATTGACCCGTAGTTCGCCTTCTTGCACTAGCAGCAGGGTATTGTGCGTATTGGGTATTTGCAGCGTCGTTGAACCAGAGGCATACAGCTCGATATTCCAGACATTAATGGGTGTAAAGGTACTGGCTGAACCTGTTACTCCTTGCCATTCGCCAGCGATGATAGCGGCTTTGCCAATAGTGGCTTGATTGCTACCGTCACTGTCGTCGCTGTTATCTATCAAGTCAACGAGAGGTATCTCCGCCCGTTTAATGCTTTGGTATTTTGGATGGGTTAGTTTGTCTGCGCTCGGTAGATTGACCCACATTTGCACCATACTAAAGACGCCGCCACGCTGCCCAAACGCTGCTGAATGGAACTCCTCATGCATGATGCCGCGTCCTGCCGTCATCCATTGCACATCACCTTCTAGAATATCACCGCATCCACCAGTCGAGTCTGCATGGCTGATTTCGCCCGAATAGGCGATGGTGACTGTCTCAAAACCTTTGTGTGGATGCTTACCGATGCCATGCGGTTCCGTCTGGTAATTAGGGTTCGGCTCAAAGGTAGTCGGTTCGCCATAATCGAATAACAGAAATGGATCAGTATGCTCATAGTTAAAGTCTGGGTTTTCTTCGAGATGGTTGATGAAGGTTTTTACATAAAAGCCATCACCGACCCAATGCGGTGCTTTTTTACTATGAACGTTCTCAATCGGACGCATGTATTCCCCCATAAGACGAAACGTATAGTCAACCCTCTATAAATTGGATGCGGTGTCAGTCTCGCTTAGTCTACTACTTGTAGCCCTTTCGCTCGGCTTCCTTGTATCCAAATTATATCGAACCAAATATATTATTCTAATTTTTATTATTGCTTTTCAAGCGTGACCACTAAGCGGCTTCACTTTTGTCATGCTTCTTATTCTAGCAGTTATCAAGCCTTTATTGAGTTAAAAATCAACTTAAGTAGAATAAAAAATTAAACGTAGATAGTTATAGCGTGTTCAGCAGGTTCTAAAAACACGCCCTAATACCTGATCAAAATCATTGAGCACGACTGACTTTTAAATAGACTAATGGCTAAACAGATGAGTTGTTAAAAAATGAACCGTTAGACAATCTCGCCACTGACGAAACCGCTTGCCCACGCCCATTGGAAATTATAACCACCAAGCCAGCCTGTGACATCGAGTACCTCACCGATAAAGTACAGACCATCTTGCAAATTACTCTGCATGGTTTTTGAGGATACCTCATCGGTTTTCACACCGCCGCGCGTGACTTCAGCGGTACGATAGCCTTCTGTACCAGACGGTTTAAGTTGCCAACCATTCAGGCTTGCACCGAGCTCTGCCAAACGCTCATCTTTGATGTTAGCAAGCTCGGTATCTTTTATGTCTTCCCACAGGTGAGTCTGCAGCGCGGTCAGCAGCTTTTTGGGTAAGGCATTGTCTGTATAGTCAGCCAACACCGTACGAATCAGCTGCTTGGGGTGTGATTTTTTATGAGCCAATAATAGCGCTGTCGTATCTGTCTCTGGTAGCAGGTTAATGCTGATGGTTTCACCCGTATGCCAATAGTTGGATAGCTGCAGCATAGAAGGACCGGACAGTCCACGATGGGTGAACAGCAGTGGTAATTTAAAGGAAATGCGCTCATTACTGGCAATGACTGGCAAGCTAATGCCTGACAATGCTCGAATCAGCTCACCTGTTTTATCAGTGAATGTAAAAGGCACGAGACTGGCATCAGTCGGTATGAGTGTATGCCCAAACTGCTGTGCTAACTCGTAGCCCAAGCCACTAGCGCCCATCGTTGGGATAGATAGTCCGCCAGTGGCGACGACTAACGACTCACAGCTATAGCCTGTTTGTGGCAGCTTGGTTTGATTTGCCGCCTCTTTTCTCTCTTGCTTTTCTTTTTTACTGAGTTGCTTGGTAGTCAATAATTGAAAACGAGCATTTTTATCATTTTCGACAGTTTGAACGCTTTCAATTTGCGCATTTAGTTTGACTTGTACACCGGCTGCTGCACACTCATCAAGGAGCATGCTCAAGATATCTTGTGCAGAATCATCGCAGAACAGCTGACCGTGCTCACGCTCATGGTAAGGAATTTTATGCGCTTCAACCATACCGATAAACTCCCAACTGGGATAACGGCTGAGGGCTGATTTGCAGAAATGCTGATTGGCACCAAGGAAATGCTCAGGCTCGACGAAGTAATTGGTAAAGTTACAGCGGCCACCACCTGACATGAGGATTTTTTTGCCTGCTTTATTGGCATGATCCAATACCAGTACGCGGCGACCACGGCGACCCGCAGTGAGCGCACAGTATAATCCTGACGCGCCAGCACCGATAATAATGACATCGTAGTGGGCGTATTGTGATGTATTGCGTTGATTGCTCATTGTGGTCTCATAAAATGATAGAGCCTGTCCACTATAAAATCGCTACAGGTATCAACCTCGCTCACTATCCAACGGTATAGCGGGCACTCAGTTTGTTGTATCGATCATAGGGTGAATTGACTATAGATATAAAATAGTAAAAATAAAGCCGATTGCTTATATTTAATAAAGTCGTGCTTCAAAAGAGTCAGTCGCTCTTAGCGTTCGCTTTAGAGTAGCTATTGTCCATATTTTATTTAAGGTTACAAGGATTAAATAGCTTATTGCCCTGTCCATAAATTTTATCATGTATGACCAATTATACAGCTGTACAGTGATATTGTTATGAATGGCAGTTGATGCCTTGCAACCATCCGGCTTATTTGTCAAACTAACCTTACGTGTCACGCATTATGGAAGATGGCTCTTATTACCTGTACAGACGGTCTTTATTGACGATTGGTACAGGTCATAATAATTAAAAAGGATGACTATTATGACTCAGAAATCATTTCCCCTTGCAGCCGAGTTCATCGCTGCTGCCAATACGACAGCCGAACAATACCGCACCGACTACCAGCAGTCTATCGAATCCCCTGAGTCTCATGATGCCTTTTGGGCGCAGCGTGCCGAGCTGATTGATTGGATAAAAAAACCAACCAAAATCAGCGACGTTAATTATGATTTAAAGGATTTTCGAATCAAGTGGTTCGAAGATGGCGAGCTGAACATTTCTGTCAATTGCCTAGACCGTCACCTACAAAACAACCCTTACAAGCCAGCGATTATTTGGGAGGGAGATCATCCTTCCTTACATAAAATCATCTCCTTTAAAGAGCTGCATGAATCGGTCTGCCGCTTGGGTAATGCCATGCGTAAGCTGGGGGTCAAAAAAGGTGATCGCGTCACCTTATATATGCCGATGATACCGGAAGCGATGGTAGCGATGCTGGCATGTACGCGTATCGGTGCCGTGCACTCAGTGGTGTTCGGTGGGTTTTCTGCTGAGAGCTTGGGCAATCGGTTGATAGACAGTCGCTCGAAATTGGTTATCACTGCTGATGAAGGTCTACGTGGTAATAAACGTACACCGCTCAAGGCGAATGTCGATCGTGCACTCGATATGGATGGCACTGACAGCGTGACCAACGTCATCGTCGTCCACCGTACTGGCAACTCTGTACCGATGAGTGGTCGCCGCGACCTTTGGTATCATAGTTTAGTAGACGGTGAGTCGCAGTATTGTGAGCCTGAAGTGATGAATGCCGAAGACCCGCTGTTTTTACTCTATACATCTGGCTCGACTGGCAAGCCTAAAGGCGTGTTGCATACGACTGGCGGCTATATCACTTATGCGCTCTCTACGTTTCGAGATGTTTTCGATATCAAAGACGACGATGTCTACTGGTGTACAGCCGACGTGGGCTGGATTACGGGTCATACTTACTCAACTTATGCACCGCTCGCCAATGGGACGACGACAGTGATGTTCGAGGGTGTACCAGAATATCCAACATGGGCACGCATCGGCCATATCATTGATAAGCACAATGTGACGGTCTTATATACCGCGCCAACCGCGATTCGAGCGATGATGAAGGAGGGAGATGCCTTTGTCCGTGAGTCTAATCGTTCTAGCCTGCGCTTGCTCGGAACCGTGGGAGAGCCAATCAATCCCGAAGCATGGGATTGGTACTATCATGTGGTTGGTGACGGTAAATGTCCAATCGTCGATACGTGGTGGCAGACGGAGACAGGCGGTATTCTAATGGCTCCGATACCAGGTGCAGTCGCACTCAAACCCGGTGCGGCGATGAACCCTCTATACGGTATAAAACCAGAAATCGTCGATAGAGATGACACTATATTAGAAGGCTCTGCCGAAGGTAACTTACTGATTAATAGTAGCTGGCCGGGACAAATGCGAACGATCTACAACGACCATGAGCGATTTTTAGCGACTTACTTTAGCGATTATCCAGGCTATTATTTCACTGGTGATGGGGCACAGCGCGACGAGGACGGACATTACTGGATTACAGGACGTGTCGATGATGTGCTCAATGTGGCAGGACATCGTCTGGGTACAGCCGAGATTGAAAGTGCCGTGGTCGCACACCCTGCCACGGCTGAGGCTGCTATCGTCGGTATGCCACATGAGATTAGAGGGACGGGTATTTGCGCCTTTATTATTCTAAAATCAGGTGAGAAAGAGACAGCGTCACTGAAGGCTGAGCTGAATCGACACGTGCGCTCTGAGATTGGCCCCATTGCCAATTTGGATACGATTCATATCGTCAATGTACTACCAAAAACGCGTTCGGGTAAAATCATGCGCCGTATCTTGCGTAATCTAGCGGCAGGGCAGTATGTCGGCTTGGGAGATTTATCTACCCTTGCAGACAGTTCTGTGATTAATCAGTTGGTCGAAGTGGTCAAAGCTGAGCGTGGAGAATAGTCACAGCTATATCCTCATTAGGCAATTAAGAAAAGCCATGTTATAGAAATAGCATGGCTTTTTTACGTAGACGATATTGATATGAGTAGGTTTTAAAGGTTCAATGCTATTTAAAGGTGCATCGATTAAAACAAACCGTTATTTTTATACATACTATTTTTTGACCACATACCCTATAAGGCTTATTGTCATTATGACTCATCATCCTTTAAACCGTACTGATACTACTTCACCTAAAATCGCTATCATCGGTGGTGGTCTGACAGGACTATTTACTGCCACATTATTAGAGCGTGCTTTTAGCCAAGGTAATGATAAAACACCAGTCCCTAATATTACGATTTTTGAAAAGTCGCGAAGCGTTGGACGTTTAGCTACTCGTTATCGTACCGACAGTCAAACGGGTAAAAACTGGCAATGGGCATTCGGGGCACAGTTTTTTACGGCTAAAACAGCCAGTTTTCGGCATTTCATTGCGCCTTGGTTAGAGACAGGTTTACTGCACCCATGGTGTGCACAAGTAGTCAACCTAACGCCCGCAAACAATAGTATTGAGTCATCCGATATCCAAAGCAAAGAGCAATGGAATACCACGCAAGCACGCTATATCAGTACGCCAAAAATGACCAGCTGGGGACGAAAGGTAGCTGATGAATTGCAGCACACCACTATGAAATTTAAAACCCGCGTTGCACCGTTAGCTCAATATGATAGCTCTATAGCAGAAAAGGTTGATAAAAAAACGGAGCTATTTGACGATACTGGCGCGAGTCTCGGTTACTTTGATTGGGTGATTTGTACCGCACCAAATGGTCAGGCAGCCGAGCTAATGGAGAGTAGTGGCTTTGCTGCACAATCAAAAATTACTGAGCCACAGATGCAGGCTTGTTATACGTTGATGTTGGGGTGGAGCGATATTGCCGCCTTACCGAAAACGCTAAGCAGTTTGGCAGCACAGCAATGGGATGTTGCTTATCTGAACAATTCTATTCTCGATAGAGTATTCATCGAGCATCAAAAGCCTGCTCATGATGATCTGCTACCCAGTATTACCATTCATGCCAGCAATCATTGGTCAGAGCAGCATGTCGATGATGATATCGAGACTGTCCAAGCACAATTGCTACAAGCCGCACAGCAAGCATTGAGTTGGAATGAGGAAAGCGCACCTAGTCAAATAGACAGTCATCGCTGGCGTTATGCGGCAACGGTGGTTAATGACAACAACGACAAAGATGCGTCAGGCATTTTAGTCGACGAGACGCATCAGTGGATTGTCAGTGGTGACTGGTGTGGCCAAGGCAATATCGAAAGCTGCTATCAAATGGCACAACAGACGGTTGAGGCTATCTATAATATTCATAAAGTTGTCTAATGGGAGATGAGTCGCTCATTATCCCGTATGGTCTGATCAATGATAAAATGTATCTGAAATGTTAACAAACTAATTCAAACCAATTCTACAAAAGTAGAAGAGTAATCAATGATGTGTAAAGTCGAGAGAGATTGATTTGCATATAAATAATCAATATTTGTGTATTAAATATCGACTTTAAGTTACAAATAACACTATTAAAATCTCTAATAAACCGATATATTTGCTTTTCGTAATATATTAAATAGTATGAAGCTAGAGGTGGATAAAGTGCTGATAGGAAGTGATTTAACTCGCGTGATGCTCGAAAATGGTTGTCAGGAGATATGGTGTGCGGTAGATGATAATAGCGATGAAGATGCTATGAGAGATCAAATCGAGAATGATTTTACAGCGAGAATCGTATCTTATGATGATGAAAAATTCTACTGTACCGCAGGTATAGCATGGTTATGTGCTGTACCAATCAAAGTGTTGCCAATGACTTTGAGTGATGTGAAATTCGAAATGTCGTAATTTATATTGTATTAGCTCAACAGGTTTACAATCTGTATCAAAAACCCACCGCTGAGTGGGTTTTTTAATTTAAAGTAAAAAATGCTTTCATAGGGTTTTAACAATAAAAACGCTCAGGTGGGTATAAAAGGGCATTGTATTAGTATAAATGATGAAATATTTATTGATGAATAAATGTAGACAAAAAAGAGCCCACAAAGGAGAAACTGTGGGCTGAGGAAACTGAGCGTGTAGTAATAACTATGACTACAAGGGCAGTGATTAGGCGTTGTTGTTATTATAAGTAACTCTACTATCAGTCTCTAAAATTAGAGTGGTAGCGGTTAATTCAATAGGTAGATGTAGTTACTTACCTGCTTAAGTGTACAAGTGTTTTATTGGAATAGTCATCATAGCGTAAACAGCCACGGTTTGGCGATTTTGGTTACATGATATTACGTTTAAAAGTACATCCGGAGGAGGTATCTGATAGAACATATCGCCAGTATGATGTCGAATAAACATGGATGCTTTTGTGATTTTATGCACATTACTAATATATAGTGTTAATGCTTCGTAGTTATATGACGATTATGGATGGATTTTAATATAATTGGTAACTTAGTAGCTAAAGAGATGGCATGACGACTTGCCCGAAAAATGCTAAGCTATCCGCCATTATTATGTCTATATGAAACTGGGTTTGCCATGACTGAGAATACGCATTTGCATACGCAGGAGCCATCAAGTACGCAAAATACTAAGAGTATTTTTAACTTGCCCAACAACCTGACTATTGCGCGAATATTAATGATTCCGCTATTTGTCGCCATTGCTTATTGGCCACCTTCTATGGGAATCGGCATGCCAGCCATCTCAGATAATGTGATTGCGCGGGTAGGCATGAGTGAGTTCAGCGATAGCTTGGTACGTCATTTATTATTGACGGGCGTTTTTATTATCGCTGCGATTACCGATTGGCTAGATGGCTACTTTGCGCGTAAGCTCAATGTGATGTCAGCCTTTGGGCGATTTTTGGATCCTGTCGCTGATAAACTGATGGTCGCAGTAGCGCTTATCATCTTAGTGCAGTGGCATCCCAACATCATAATGGCGATAGCAGCGATTGTCATTATCTCGCGTGAGATTGCGGTATCCGCATTGCGTGAATGGATGGCAGAGCTAGGCAAGAGTACCAGCGTGGCAGTGTCTTATGTTGGTAAGCTTAAGACAACATTCCAGATGGTGGCAATTACCGTGCTATTGCTCAATTGGGAGTCGCTTGAAACTATTGGCTATGTGCTGATGGTAGCAGCTGTTGTTCTGACATTATGGTCGATGATGATTTATCTAAGAGCCGCTTGGCCATATCTCAAGCAGAGTGGTTAAGCCATATTATTGATTGTAGTATCATAAAATTTAGATAAAACGCCAGTCGCATTAGCCATTGGCGTTTTTTATTGTCTAGTATTCGCTTATGGGGCGATTGATTTATTTTACTCTTTGATTGTACATACTGTTGATATATACTCAAAATTAGTAAACAAAATACAAGAGAATTGGCCGAAGTATGACGAGAGGTCATTCAAATAAGGAAATAGGCATGACATCACATCAGAAAAAGTCGGGCGCTGCCGTATTACTATTGGCATTATTGACAGGGTGTTCTTCTGGCTCAAATATGCAAGAGCAGTCCACTTCAACTATTCAGCAAGAAAAATCCATTCAAACAGACTCTGCTGCAGAACGTTCTACTCAGGATGCTGCTGAATCAGAACGCTTGGGTACCAAATGGGGTGATGATGTTAATTCGGAGGTCACTACTGTTGATTTGCGCCGTACCAATCCTGAGCCTATTGAGCAGATGCAGGTTCGTTATGCAGATAAATCCTATACTGGCCGTGCCGTCAATAGCATGTCGCTACTGGCTGGCAAGGTTGATTTTTCGATGGAAACAGATACGGGTGCACTATCACTTTATCGAGACTCGGGCAATTATTATGTCCAAGGTCAAGCAGGTCAGGCCTACCGTCTGGTGTATCATAATAATAGCGCCAATACTTATGAGATCGTCGCTAGTGTCGATGGAATAAACGTCCTCAATGGCAGCGCTGCCAGCCGTTATGATAGTGGATATGTGCTAAATCCCAATGATGATTTGGTGATTGAAGGCTTCCGTAAGAGCCAGAGCTCGGTGGCATCCTTTATTTTTAGCAAGCCAGAGAGTGCCTATGCTGCCAATACCAGCTCGGGCTCTATCAATAATACGGGTGTAATCGGTACGGCAGTTTATGGGCTGTACGATCCTTCTAAGCCCAAGCCAGCGCAGCCACAGGCTTATCCAGCAGACAATGGTTATGCGAAACCACCGCAATAATCATAACTTTTATTCTACTGTGAAATAAGAGACAAAATACCAAACATAAAAAACGCCAGTCGCATTAGCCACTGGCGTTTTTGTATTCTACTATTTTGCTTTTACATAACAGTTTTTTATAACATTACTAATTTTTATAAAGTCACTGAGTTATTTTCACCTAGATTGGTCGCTTTCTTACCATCCATCACCGCAGCTGTGGTCATCTTAAACATGTTAACCACTGAGCTACCGCTGAGCCAGTATTCTGCACCGTGTGGTACGACCTTAATTAATTGTATATTTGGATCTTCTTTACCTTGCTCATAAAACGCATTGTAAATTGGCGACCACAGTTCATCTAACTTTTCTTGGTCTTCGACCAATTCTGCCTTACCGTTGATAGAGACATAATTCTTAGCATCTTGACTGACGTAGGCTAAGTTGACTTGCGGATTTCTTTCGATATCTTTGACCGTTTCAGTGGTCTTATCACCGATGAACCAAATTTCTTTTGCGCCAATGCTTGTCTCACTGGTAGTCATTGGGCAGGCATGTAGATGGTCTTCATGAGTGCGAGTGGTCATCATGGCAAACTTGATGTCTTTTACCAGTTCTTGCACCTTATCGATATGGTCTTGTCTGCTCATAGTAAATTTCCTTTTCTTTATATTATTGGGTTAATAGTTATGAAGTTTTTGTTAGGTAGATTTTTATTTATTAATTTTTAGCTTTTTGACAATTCGTATTTAGAATACCGATAACCAGTAGTCTATTTATATAGGTTGCCAGTAATACGATGTGAGAGTTTGTAAGGAGTATAAGGGTTAAGTAAAAATTGTGACGTTATACTCATTTCACTATAAAAGTGTTACCGCGTTAACTTCGCTTGAGGTATTTAATGTACATCTACACTCAGTTGCCTTTCACTGCTTTTAGATGAAATCGACTATAGGTGCTCAAGCTTTCTGTTCTAAAAAAATGGTATGCAATATGATGTCGAAGATAGAAGCCTAAAGAGTAGATTAGGGAGAAGGTCAAAGGGAAGAACAAGGCAATTATTTGCTAACCGTTTGCGAGTTCAATAAATGCGCTTTTCGGCAATTTATCTTGGTTTAGACCTGCTTATTACAGGGCTTCTTGTTATAATACGCAGACCATTTACTTAGCATGGCAGAGATGCCTTGATCTTACGGATTATGCCTTTATGATGACCATCGCCGGACAACCGTTTCTTACCGATTTTCAGACGCAGCAACTCATCAGTCAGTTTCAGCAAAAAACCGAGCTCAATGTCAGTCAAATAAGTACCCAGCAAGTGTATGTGCTATCACGCAAGCTCGAAGGTGATGAACATAAAAAGGCGTTAGACCTACTCGCTGTTGACAGTGCGACAGTGCTCGCCGACCCACAAGCTAATCAGATACAAGTCATCGTTGGTCCACGTTTTGGCACGATTTCGCCATGGGCAAGTAAAGCGACTGATATTTTTAATAACTGTGAAATCGAGCTCAACCGTGTTGAGCGTGTGGTTGTTTATACGTTAACCATTGATGGTGACGCAGGCGAAAAACTACCAGTAGACGCTGAGCAATTATTGTTTGACCGTATGACGCAGAGCTTGGTTTATGATTTGAACGATTTGAACAAATTGTTTGATGATGAGCAGCCAGCATCATTGAATCATATTGATGTCATCGGACAAGGTCAGTCAGCACTAGAGTCTGCCAATACCCAGTTTGGTTTTGCATTATCTAGTGAAGATATTGATTATTTGATGAATGCTTATGTCAATGAGCTTAAGCGTAATCCAACTGACGTTGAGCTGATGATGTTTGCACAGGCAAACTCAGAGCATTGCCGTCATAAGATTTTCAATGCTGAGTGGACAGTGGATGGTGAAGTACAGCCAAAGTCACTGTTCCAAATGATTAAAAATACCTACCAGTCTAATCCACAAGGTATCTTGTCTGCCTATAAAGACAACGCTGCTGTGATGGCAGGGTCTGACGGTATGCGTTTTTACCCCATTCCGACTGACGCGATGGACGCAAACTCTGCCCATCCTTATGACTTCCATCAAGAAGCAATCGACATTCTGATGAAAGTCGAAACGCACAACCATCCAACGGCTATCGCCCCGTATGCGGGTGCAGCGACGGGTGCTGGTGGTGAGATTCGTGATGAAGGCGCAACAGGTCGTGGCGGTAAGCCAAAAGCAGGTTTGACAGGCTTTCACGTATCACATTTGCATATTCCGGAGCTCGCTGAAAAGTGGGAGCAGTCAGGTCAATTGAGCACTCAGGCCTATGGCACGCCAGATCGTATGGCAACCAGTCTTGAGATTATGACTGAAGCACCACTGGGTTCAGCCAACTTCTCAAACGAGTTTGGTCGTCCTAATCTATGCGGTTATTTCCGTAGTTTCCAGTTGGATACGTCAGCGGCAAAAGACGGCAGCGAGATGCGCGGCTATCACAAGCCAATCATGCTGGCAGGTGGTTACGGCAATATCAAACGCAACCTCATTGAAAAAAATGCCATTCAACAAGGTGATTTATTAATCGTCCTTGGTGGCCCTGCCATGCAGATTGGTCTGGGTGGTGGTGCAGCGTCTTCTGTTGATAGTGGTTCACTTGATGAAGGCTTGGACTTTGCCTCAGTTCAGCGTGACAATGCTGAGATGGAGCGTCGTTGCCAAGAAGTGATGGACCGTTGCTGGGCACTAGCCGGTAGTGATGTCGATGCCAGCAATAATGGCAAAGACGGCAACCCTATCGTGTCATTGCATGATGTGGGCGCGGGCGGTATCTCTAATGCAATGCCTGAGTTGGTCAATGACCACGAGATGGGCGCAGTACTAAACCTGCGTAAAATTCCTTCGTTAGAAGCTGGCATGTCACCAATGGCCATCTGGTCAAATGAAGCGCAAGAGCGTTATGTCCTCGCGATTCGCCCAGAAAGCGAAGCCCAATTCGATGCGATCTGTGCGCGTGAGCGTTGCCCGTATGCCATCTTGGGATCAGCCACGGATGTGCGTCAATTGGTTGTTAATGACGAGTTGCTAGAAGACCAACCTGTCGATATGCCGATGCAAGTATTGCTAGGTGGCACGCCGAAGATGAAGCGTAGCTTTGAGCGTCATGAAACCAGCTTACCTGCACTAGAGCTTGGCGATGTTAATTTAGCTGAGTCTATCAAAGACGTCTTGCGTCATCCAACCGTCGCTAGCAAATCATTCTTGATCAGCATTGGTGACCGCTCTATCACTGGTATGGTCGTGCGCGATCAGTATGTTGGTCGCTATCAAGTGCCAGTATCGGATTGTGCGGTGACAGCGTCAGGCTTGATCGCACTCGATGGTCAGGTGATGAGCGGTGAAGCGATGAGTATCGGTGAACGTACGCCAGTTGCGCTAATCAGCCCACAAGCGTCAGCACGACTCGCAATTGGCGAAGCGATTACCAACATCGCTGGTGCGCGTATTGCTCAGTTATCTGATATTACGATGTCAGCGAACTGGATGGCAGCTTGCGGTGATGATGCAGAAGACGCAGCATTGTTTGACGCTGTCTATACAGTCGGTGAAGAGCTGTGCCCAGCATTGGGTATCGCTATCCCAGTTGGTAAAGACTCGCTATCGATGCGTGCCAACTGGACTGACAGCAGTGAAGCAGGTGAGACGGATAAATCAGTCGTATCACCAATGAGCTTGGTGATTACTGCCTTTGCTCCTGTGGTTGATGTAGCAAAAACGCTAACCCCTGAGCTAATCAATGGTGACAGCGCGTTCTACCGTATTGACTTGTCTAAAGGCAAGCTACGTCTAGGCGGTTCAATCCTTGCGCAAACGCTTAGCCAGTTGGGTAAAGATTGCCCAGATTTAGCACAGCCAAGCGACTTGGTCGATTTCTTTAACTTTGTCCAAGCGGGCAACGCGCAAGGCGTCATCAGCGCCTATCACGATATCGGTGATGGTGGTCTATTGGCAACTATTGCTGAAATGCAGTTCACCAGCCGTCAAGGTATCAAGCTGTCATTGACGGACGATAACTTACTCGGTCAGCTGTTCAGTGAAGAGCTGGGTGCCGTCATCCAAGTATTACCAGAAAACGTCGCAGCTTTAATGCAATTGGCAGAAGAGTTCAACGTTGCTGATATGCTCAGCCTCGTGGGTCAAAGCTCAGAAGAAGACAGTCTACTTATCCAAACGCCAACGCTCATGGGTGATGATACTCTCAGCTTTAGCCGTACTGAATTACAGCAAGCGTGGACTCAGGTCAGCTATCAAATCGCTCGCCGCCGTGATAACCCAGCGTGCGTACAGCAAGAGTATGACTTAATCGCTGATGCTAGCCATAAAGGTTTGATCGCTGCGCCAAACTTTGATTTGAATCAAAAAGTTGAAGAGCCGTATGTAAACAGCCGTGCTGATTCTGATAACAGCAAGCCAAGAGTCGCTATCTTGCGCGAGCAAGGCGTCAACGGTCAAACGGAAATGGCAGCAGGCTTTACCCAAGCTGGCTTTGAAGCGGTCGATGTACACATGAGCGATCTACTGAATGGTCGCATCAATCTACGTGACTTCGACGGTCTGGTCGCTTGTGGTGGCTTTAGTTATGGTGATGTACTGGGCGCTGGCTCTGGTTGGGCGAACTCTATCTTGTTCCATGACGAGTTACGCATGCAGTTTGTCCGCTTCTTTGCCCGTCCTGATACCTTCTCACTAGGTGTCTGTAACGGTTGTCAGATGATGGCTCAGTTAAAAGACCTCATCCCAGGTGCAGATAACTTCCCACGCTTCATCGCCAACCAATCGGCTCGTTTTGAGGCGCGTACGGTCAACGTAAAAGTCGAGCGTACCAAGTCTATCCTGTTCAAAGGTATGCAAGACAGTATCTTGCCAATCGCTGTGGCACATGGTGAAGGCTATGCCACTCTAGACAACAACGAAATCGACGGTATGGCAAAACACGGACAGCTCGCCATGCGTTATGTCGATAGCCAAGGTCATCCAACTGAGACCTATCCGCTCAATCCAAACGGTTCTGTCGGCGGTGTCACGGGTCTGTGTAGCACTGATGGTCGTGTGACGATTATGATGCCGCATCCTGAGCGTAATCTAAAAGCGTATAACCATAGCTGGAAACCAGAAGAGTGGGATGAGGACGGCGCGTGGATGCGTATGTTCCGTAACGCTCGTGCTTGGTTGCGCTAGGAAAACTTGAATTAATCTTAGATAATAAAAAAGGTGGGCTTCGGCTCACCTTTTTTGTGTTTGACGTTCGGATGTTTAAGAAGCAGGAGAGCTGATCCCCAAGGTGGCTATTTATAGCCTCACAAAATTGGGCAGTGATTCGATACGTTTAAGCCAATTGAGTAAGTTTTTATAAGGCAATAACTCCAGCCCACCTTCCTCTGCATTATGCGTATACGCATATAAGCTAATATCCGCAAGACTCACATCATCTCCTAATATGTAGGCTTTATTTTGAAGATGTTCGTTCAAATAACTAAGAATGTCTTTTGACTTATCAAGCTTCTGCTGATATTCGGCCAACCGACTGGGTATCATATTCTGGAATTTTTTAATAAAACGCACAGAGGCTATATTAGGTCGAACCTCGGTTTGTTCATAGAGTAACCATTGCCACATTTCTGCATATTTTATGGCAGCGTTTGGAATAAGTGATGAACCATCCGCCAAATATCTAATAATGGCATTAGACTCTAATATTTTGGTAGGTTTGCAACCAATAGATGAGTCGTCAGGTTCGATTAATAAAACTGGTACTTGGCCTAATGGATTGATTTGTAAGAATGTCTCTTGTCGGCTTTCTTGCGTCAATATATCGACCTCAATCCATTGGTAATCAATGTTTAATAACGCGCAAGTTAGGCGCGTTTTATAGCTATTTCCGGATATTTTATTACCGTATAAGGTGTACATGGCTTATCCTTGTTATGACAATCAAGTGGTAATATATCTATCATTAGCATTGAATACTAGGGTTAAGTACATTTAGGAGTCATACCATGTCAGGAATTACAGATATCAATGAGCTATTGAGTTCGATGCAGCCAGCACTGGTTGATGAGTTATTTGTGTTTTGTACCGTAGCAGGACAGCTAGCGGAATACATAAACTTAGCGCCAATAGCGACGTTTGTGGAGACAGAAGGGTTGACTCTGGTTTTGACAAAAGACAACGCTGATGAGACAGGTTTGCAGTATGAAAGCGTGTTTCGGCAAATCACTCTAACGGTGCATTCAAGTTTAGAAGCGGTAGGTCTAACCGCAGCCGTGTCAACCAAACTAACCTCAAAAGGTATCAGTGCCAATGTGATCGCTGCCTATTATCATGACCATATATTTGTGTCGGACGATAAGGCGGAGCAGGCGCTATCAGAGTTAAAAGAGCTGAGTAATATATAAAGTTTTTTGATGCCTTGATTTACTTCGTTAAGATTAACTAAGTTAGTTTAGAATATTGTTCTACAAATGAAAAAGGTGGGCTTAGGCTCACCTTTTTTGTGTTTGGGTGTTTTACATATTGACTTAACTTTGATATCAAGTGATGCGGAGTAGGTTGGTGTGGAGCTTGCGACACCCAACGATTTTTTAGGGGAGCTATTCCTGCTTTTCGCTAATATCTTGGCTGACACAGGGGCAGTCGCTAAGGCTAGGCTCGTTCCTGACTCAGCGATAACGTCCCTAACTAAGCGTCTGCAACCCTGTTCTGTGCCATGTATATACGCTGCAACTAGGGTTAAACCATGTTTCAAGGTAACTACTATAGATAGCATAAATTTCAGCTAAGTTTTAATTAATATTTTAGATTAGCGCATAACCTACCATAGACAGTTTGAAGCATAAAATATTAAGCGATAAATGTTTAATTTTATACAGTTTTCAATAAATTCTGTTATATTGATACAACATTACTTTAATAACAACGAGAGAAATTTTATGGGATTACCACGTGCTTTTGTTGGGTTTAGTTCAACTGATATTAGATACTTTAGACTAATGAAAGCTTGGAAAGCTAATACAAGATTTGACTTTAATTTTGCAGACTTTTAGATTGAAAAAGCAATCAACTCTGAAAATGAAGAATATATTAAAGGTTTGATTAGAGAAAGAATAAATATGTCTGGCACATTCATATCGTTAATAGGTGCAGATACTAAAAGTAAGCATAAGTTTGTCAGATGGGAAATGGAGGTTGCGCTAGAGAAGAATTGTAGAATAATAGGCATCAACCTTGATGGAAATAGAAATTTTGATAATATACGATGCCCTCCTATTTTGAAGAATAAGGGAGTATTATTTTTACCTTTCTCTCCTAATATTATTGCATATGCGCTTGAAAATTTTCAGAAGAAAGAGGAAGGTAATTTAGTTTATAAAGATAGTGTGTATAGAGAGCTAGGTTATGAATGAGTCTTTTGAGGATAGTGACTTCCCTACAGTTTTTTGTATGGCAGATAAATGTTCTATCGATAGTCAAAAGGAATATTTAAATAAAATAAAATTAAATGCTTTTTTAGGAACAATTTCTATAGGGTTAGCTCTTTTTACTGACACCTCCAAAATATCTCTAGCATTATTAGTTATATCATTAGTATTTTGTGTTATTTCAATGTGGTCATTAGTATCTGAACAAAAAGAGAAATCATGGTATAGAAGCAGAGCACTAGCTGAATCTGTGAAATCTCTTACTTGGAAGTACATAATTGGTGGAGAGCCTTTCATACATGATCTTAACATTGATAAAGTTAATAAAGATTTTATTATTAAGATCAAGGGACTAAGAGAAGAACATAAATTAATTTTCCGAGATATGATAATAAGCGATGACAACTTATCTATAATAACTGAAAAGATGAAAAAAATTAGAAGCTTTTCAGATAAACAGAGAGCAGAGTACTATTTGAAAGAAAGAATACAATCTCAAAAAGAATGGTACATTAAAAAATCTAAATATAATGGTAAAAGAAGTAAGTTTTGGAGTCATACAATAGTAGTATTGCTAGTATGTGCGTTAGTCTTCGCTGTTCTAAAAAGTATATTTCCTGAATATAAATATTATCCCATAGAACTGTGCATATTCTTGTCAACATGCTCTTTTACATGGTTACAAACTAAAAGGTTTAATGAACTCAATGCTGCATATAACTTAACAGCTCATGAAATTGCTGATATAGAAGTTGAGATGACTAGAATAATTAATACTAATTTATTTGAAAATTATCCAGAGTTCATATCCGATTGTGAAACTGCTTTCTCAAGAGAGCATACACAGTGGTTAGCTAGAAGAGATTCTCTAAGTTGAACGTTGATAACTTTCCGAGAATAATCAAGTGAGTACATTCTAATAATTTTTTTTACTACATTCAAATTAGTCAATAATTTTTCAATGCGTATTTAAACTCAGCCATAAGGGTAAATTTTGTTAACGTTAATTGTAATTTTGATTGCTTACTATGGGAGTATGTATTATTTAAAAAAATATGCAGGCCGTCACAACCCGCTGTGGGGACTTAGTTTTGCTTTAATAAGTTATATAAACTTATTTTTATTTACTATCTTCATTATGACACCATTCGAAAAATGTAGATTAAACGTTTTAAGTTGTGAAGGATTTATAATCTTCTCTCATTTTTTTAATGCGATCATAATAGTTAGTATTGCTCTTCATATCAGTAAAAAAATAAGAAAAATAGATATTAGGAGCCAGAAGAAAATAGTACGAATGAACTTCAAATGGACAACAATTATAATTGCCTTGCTTTTATTAATATGGATTTTATTCATATATTATGAGACTGGAATTCAAAGTACATGGATTCTAGTCGTTTTGTTTTTAATAGTTGTCAAAGGATCACGTTTACATCAGCGCTCTTTAGCTTCAATTGCAAAGCTTGAACTAACTGCATTAGAAAATGAACCATATGTACTTTTTTTGAGAGATTTCAAGATTGACAAGATTGTTGCAAGACCGAGTAATATTCGATTAAATGTCTTAGATTCAATACTAGGTATCACTATTGATAATTATTTAACTGAATATTTAAAGGAACATATTACATTAGTTGCTTTAGGAAGTCCTGATGATTATCTACCAACACTTGGTGCAAAAAAAATATATTTGCCTGACGAAAAATGGCAAGATTATATAACTAAGTATTTGCATAATGCAGCTTTAATAATTATTTTAGAAGGAAGTTCTGAAGGTCTTCGATGGGAGCTGAGCTACATTAAAAAAAATATTTTACCAGAAAAGATTAAGATTATATCGCTACCTAAAGAGTTCAAAAAGCACAGTCTATTCGTTGATAAATATCCTATGAAAAATTTTAAAGATATTTTAGCTGAATGTGGCTATACAATTGACGGTGAATTTAGACAAGGTCAGTTAATATCCTTAAACAATAACTGGGTAGCAGATAAATACGAAGATTATGAACAGCTAATACGTTATTTACCTTCATATTAATACTATTATTAAAATTTATTGGTTTCTCTATGATGTCTAGTTAGTTTTTTAAAGTGCTTTTTCGTCTTACTTTGACGATTCATCCTATCAAGCCTCAGCGATCAACTCATGAATCTTAGCACTTTCCTTTAGCACACAAGCATCATAAGCAGAAAGCGGTTTCGCTTCCTGCTCATTTTCTTGCGCTTGTTTGGCTTTTTCTTCTAGATATTTCTCAAGCTCGTCTTGTTGCTCTTCACGTATTAAGTCACTCATATCGACTCCTTCTACATTTTTACTCACATATCGCCAAATACTGACGCACGACATTATCCATGCCTTGCTCTAGCGACTCAATCGTAAAGGCATGACCAATCGACACCTCAGCGATATCACTAAGTGCGAGCAAGTCAGCCAAATTATCCAAATTCAAATCATGACCCGCATTGACGCGGATACCGTTTTGATTGGCTAGGGTGATACAGTCGCTAAAGCGTTGCTTGACCTCATCGAAATCAATATTGTCATCGCTCTTACCATTACTGTAAGCGCGCGCCCATTCTTCGGTATACATCTCGATCGTCTGTACATCACTCTCAATGACCGCTTTGATTTGTTCGATATCAGGGTCGATGAATACCGCACAGCGCGTACCGAACGTTTCTAGCTCTTTGCTCAACGTTGATAAAAATTCATGATGTTTGATGATGTCAAAGCCATGATCAGAGGTCAGTTGATCGTCACTGTCTGGTACGAGCGTGCATTGATGTGGCTTTACCTCACGGATAATCTTTAAGAACTGCTCATTCGGGTTGCCTTCGATATTGAACTCAATCTCTGGATAGTCCGCCAAAAATGCACTGATATCATAGACATCTTGGTATCTGATATGACGCTCATCGGGTCTTGGATGTACGGTAAAGCCTTTAACCCCTAGGTCAATCAGCTTTTTCACAAAATACAATAAGTTAGGGTAGTCAGTACCGCGAGAGTTACGGATTAAAGCCAATTTATTCAAATTTACGCTAAACAATGTGCTCATAAAATTCCTTGTACAGCTCGTTTATTATTGATGATATGAAAGGGT
This sequence comes from Psychrobacter sp. SZ93C1, assembly GCF_015864635.1. Taxonomy (NCBI): domain Bacteria; kingdom Pseudomonadati; phylum Pseudomonadota; class Gammaproteobacteria; order Moraxellales; family Moraxellaceae; genus Psychrobacter; species Psychrobacter sp. SZ93C1. Next base: position 382,671 of record NZ_JADYWY010000001.1, read on the forward strand.
TAATAAAAATCGTTGGTATCAGCATACTTCTTATTCAATGCCTTTAAAATAGCATAAGTTTCTAAATCTATTTCGCCCGTTGGATTCAGAGGTCGAAAGTGTAGCTGAAACGCATAGACGACATCGCGACTGGCGTTGTCCCACTCGTCGCTGTTATTGACTTGATATCCATACTTGCGAAAGGCTTGCTTGATCTCCTGCACGCTTGGCGCGACCAAGGTACGCCGATTCATAATTTCTTGCTTGTCCGCTTCATCATACCAAGCGCCGATACCGTACTCTTTATACAGTTGCTCCCATGGGAATTTGGCACCGGGGTCGATCTTACGAGAGGGTGCCATATCAGAATGACCGATGATATTCTTTGGTGAGATGTCATATCTCGCGGTGATATCTTGCACCAGCTCTGCGACCTTTTTAATCTGTAACTCGTCAAAAGCGACATAATGGTCATAAGGATGATATGCCAGCTGGCCGTCTTTTAGGGCATTTTGATACTCAGGCGCAATCCCTGTATTGACAATCTCTATGCCGATAGAGGTGTCGTTTAATATCGTCCGTCCTGCAAAACTGCCGTCACCCGCATGCCAAGCGCGCTCGTTTTCTGGTACTAGATTATAAATTTTATCATCGTCATTATCTAATACCAGATAATGGGCGCTGACCTTGCCTGTGGTCAGTGTTTTGATAGATCGGTCATTGTCTGAAACCGTATAGTGCAGCACGATGGTTTTGATACGTTCGCTTTTGCCAGTGGCTTGGTAGGTTTTACTATCCACGATGTAGCTTTTGGTGGTCGCGACTGGAGAGGTAGTGGTCACGCAGCCAATCAAAGGCAGTGTTAGGCCAAATGCTAAGAAGATGTTTTTTACCATGAAATGCTCTGTTTGGAAGTGATAAAAACAATGATGATTTATTACTGCAGATATTATATCAATGAGTAGTTACTCAATTAATTTTGATTATACTATTTTACAAAGTACCACCCGTGAACTAGCTTTAATGAGTCTTTAATAACATGATTTAACAATCTGTCCTCTTTATAAAGTTTTATATAAAAGTTTTTGTCAACACTATGTCTACGTCTTGAGGAAGCTAATTTTTCACTAATATATGTACTTATTTCAGATTCACAGTAACGGCAATGGTTTAACAGAAAATCGTTTTTTTCTGATAGGAATATCTCGCCATGGCCAAGCTTAGCCTGCCATTGATAACTATTTAATTGCTCTATAATGCTTTGATACTCGAAGTTAGCGAGCTTTGATAGAGGTAAACTATTTAACAAGCAAGAAGAAGAGTCATGCACGTTCGGCAAATAAAAATCTATACCTTGAATCAAATTAGTTAATTTCCTACACTTTGGACATTTGGTAGAGCCAATATTAGGATAGGCAAATATAGGTAATTTTCTACTTGGAAACCACTGGATATCACCAGCTAGTAAGTGTTTGATAAAATCTGTCAGCTCAAAAGTCATTACATCATCATTGTTAGAATTTGAACCTTTAAGGGCTTGCCAAAGTATAGTTCTAGGACTCAACAATATTGATAAAGGCTTGATACCTGAAATTATAAACTCTTTTGTCACCCTATCGTGCAGAGGAGCCGAGTTCATCAGCTGTAAATCAAAAAGAGGTAACCATCTCTTCTGTTGAAACTCTAAACTTTTTAGTTTTCTTTTTCCAACATTTTGAAGCCATACTGCTCTTATAGGTAAAGATTTAAATAGCCTAGAATGATACTTTGCTTGTCTTTCTCTAGTTCTACTAAATGTTTGGGACGACCACTGTATTTCTACAGGGATGGCAACTTTATCGTTGTAAATTATTAAATCAGAAATCCAGACGTTCGGCTTCTTATCATCTGATCGCCTTTCAAATTCAACTTGCCATCCAACTTCTAAGGCTGCTCGGGCACATAAGTACTTAGCATACATATGCTCGCTAGACTCGTCGGTAACAGGACATTCACCACGTTTTTTATGAGCAAAAAACTGAGTGCCGTAATGACTGGTTTTAGGTAACGCTTTAGCGTCACAACAAGACATATAAATATCTGTTTGATGGTGAGTTTTTTTAAAATCAGTCCATTCATCTGTAGAAAAAGAAAAACTAAAAATCTCTACACTATTTTTTATGCATGAAAATGGCATCTTATTACAAATATCCTTGATGAAATTAGTTCCTTAAAATCGGACTAACCTTTCCGAATCTTCTTAGCCAACACCTTTTTCCAACTCTCTTCCAAACACTTAATCGCGAGCCATGGCTCAATCAACTCTGCATCATATTTTTCTTTAGAATTGGCCAGTTGCCATAACTTTTCGAGCGTTGCAAACGGATAGGGGCGCTCGATTAAATATACGGGTAAGTCCGCATCAATTAGACCATCACGTACGACTTGAAAGTACCAGCCAGAGATACCTTGTTTACTCACCCATGCCGCGATATTTGGTACTTTGGTAAACTGTCCGATCTGATCATTGATTTTGTAGCAGGGGCGCCGCGGTTGAACGATGCGTAGCTGAACGCTATCACCATCATTACTATTATCTTGTCCGTTTTCAAAATGTCCACCATATTGAAAAACATCACCAATGCAAACCGTAGACTCAGTCATTTCCGGTAGACCGTTGACGGTTTCGGTCGTGAGGTTTTCGCCCAATGTACCGACGCGTACCTTTAGACTAAACGCTGCATTGATTTTTTCATAAGTCGCAGGTGCCAGTTGATGCACGGCTTTTAGCGGGCCACCATGATGCTTACGGTCAGCCTGTTCATCAGTGGTTAAGCCCATAAAGTTGACGGCGACAGGCGCTTTGATTGGTGCTTTATCGATGGCACTCATCTCTTCGCGGGCAAATGGCATCGCTTTACCAACGCGGACGCAGGTTAAGTTGGCGATATGTAGCGGCAGGTCTTGGTTAAAGTCTGGCTTGCTTTGTGCCGTTGCTGGTAACGTAGATATCATCGGTTCTGTGCTCATAAGCCGCTCTGATGGTTGGTTGTTTTTTGAGGCAGTAATGCTGACTGGTTGCTGATATCTTAGCGTAATCTTGAACCATTTTCAGAATATTTATCAGTGCGTGTATTAGATGCAGAACCGCTTATTTTTACATAAAAAAAAGACCAGAATAATCATCTGGTCTTTTTGGCGGTACTTTTTTCAATGTTGAACGAGTATCGTAATCAACACTCTTATTTGTTTTTGTTACGACGACCCGCAGTTTTCTTTTCACGTGGCACAGCGACTAGCTCAGCCAACTGCTCTGGTGATGACCATAGGCCTTCTAAGTCATAGAACTCACGAGCTTGTGGCGTCATCATATGGACGACAACAGCGCCCAAATCGATCAACGTCCAATCAGAGTCGATACCGCCTTCACGGCCAAGTGGCATAAAGCCAGCTTGCTTGGCTTCAGCGCCGACACTGTCAGCCATCGCGCGTACATGGCGCTTAGACGTACCATCAGCGATGATGATGCGTTCTGTTACGTCAGTCAAATCTTCTACATTCATCACGGTGATGTTTTTTGCTTTCATGTCGTCTAGAGCAGTTTCAACAACGGCTAAGCATTCTTTTAAGCGTTCTTCGGTCATGGTGTTGGTCATAAATTTTGATCTCTTGAATCGTAAACATTAAAAATAAAAAGGTAAATCGTCAATTTGCATGCGTTGGCATTGTCGAATGAACTAGATGTCGCCCGTCACATATACAGACAGGATAGGCAAAGTGACAAAGATAAGGCGATTTTAACGGAATTGAGCAGCAGAATATAGCTGATGGGCGATAATATATTGATAAACAGCAGGATTTAGCCATTTAGCTAATGGATTAAGTTCAGTATTGCACATGATATCATTTATTGGTTGCAAAGATGCGATTTGCATTTCGGCAGTATGCTTTATATTTAATGCGTGAGAGATTTGCTGAAGTTTTTGACGTACTTGCGTGCTGGATACGGCTGTCACAGGGCGCGGGTCTATATAAATGTGGCCTTGATAGTTATTTTTTAGAGCGCTTTTATTTACCAGTGCTTGAGTGTTGGCCATTATCAATTCAGTCGGTGAGTCGATTACCAAACATTGCAGCTCCGCGGGTAGTTGTGACTGCAATTTGGTCACGTCTTGCGTTATGTGATTTTCGTCTACTAAATTTTTCGTATTTTCGGCAAAACTGTTATTTTTAACATCAACATCAGACAAGCTATCGCGATTAAAAATCCACAGATTGACATAGTCCGTCAGCCCAAGCCCTTCTTTCCATTTGCTCAAACTCAGCGCACTGTCCATGCCGATGATGAATATCAAACTGTCATGCGGATAGCGCTGCCGTAACGCACGCACACTATCGATGGTATAGACAGGTGGCGCTTGCCAAAGCTCAAGCTCATCTATTTGTATCGGTGTATTGATTGTCGCTAGTTTTAACATAGCTAAACGATGCTTGGGATCGGTACTTTCCTGTTTAAAAGGTGAGCGAGCATTGGGCAATAGTGACACATGCAACTCATGATTTAGCTGCTTCGCCATCGGCAATAAATGTTGATAGACGTACATTGCTATTTGCAAATGACCTTTATGCACAGGATCAAATGAGCCACCAAGATAAGCACGGATGGCAGGCGCAGGATGTTGAGTCTGTTTATGGTTAGTCATATTAAGCATAAATTGTCGGTCATATTAGATATAAATAGGTCAAATGGCTGGTAAGAAAAACGTGATGGTGGATTCAAAAGAAACGATAGCGCTATTGTAGTGGGCAAGCAGGTATATGTCACTACAAGAGCTCAAAGACCAGAAAACTATAAGTGCTAAAAACTCATAAAATAGGCTTAATAAAAAACCGACTATCACGAGGATAATCGGCTTTATAAGGTATGTCTTACCTAATTTATTTAAAAAATTAAATCAGGTCGCTATGTGCCTGAATAGCGGTCAGTGCGATGGTATAGACAATATCGTCGACCAATGCACCACGTGACAAATCGTTTACTGGCTTATTCAAACCTTGTAGCATCGGCCCAACACTGATGACGTTGGCACTACGTTGTACCGCTTTATACGTGGTGTTACCCGTATTGAGATCTGGGAAGATAAAGACGTTGGCTTGTCCGGCAACGGGTGAGTCAGGTGCTTTTTGTTTACCCACGCTCATGACCGATGCTGCGTCATACTGTAGTGGGCCATCAACGGCAAGCGTTGGCTCACGTTCGCGAACGATTTGGGTCGCACGAATGACTTTTTCGACATCCGCGCCTGTACCTGATGAGCCAGTAGAGTAGCTGATCATTGCTACTTTTGGTTCGATACCAAACGCCGCCGCAGACTGGGCAGATTGGATAGCGATTTCAGCCAGCTCTTCAGCTGTTGGATCAGGGTTGATGGCGCAATCACCATACACCACGACTTGCTCAGGTAGCAGCATAAAGAAGATAGAAGATACCAATGAATACTGCGGTGCAGTCTTAATCAACTGGAATGCTGGACGTACGGTGTTGGCAGTCGTGTGCACCGCACCTGAGACCAATCCATCCACTTCACCCATCTGTAGCATGATAGTACCTAGGAACACGGTATCTTCAAGCTGTTCAGCAGCGACCAGTTCGGTGGTTTTGCCTTTGCGACGTTCCACGACAGCAGCGATATATTTGCTCATATCAAGCGTGTCAGGATCCATAATCTCAATGCCTTCTGGCAAGATTAAATCGCGATTTTTGGCAACTTGTTCCACTTCGCTGCGTTTTGCGAGCAGTACGCAATCAGCGATACCACGGCTTTGACAGATACAGGCAGCTTCTACCGTACGTGGCTCAGCACCTTCTGGTAATACGATGCGTTTCTTAGCTGCTTGTGCTTTTTTGACCACTTGATGGCGGAAGGCGGCAGGCGATAGGCGCGGCTGATGGTCATGGCTAAAGTATTCTTTAATCCAACTCAGGTTTAAGTGAGCGGCCACATAGCGTGTGACTTCTTGTGCGCGCTCAATATCATCGTTTGGAATCTCAGCACTCATGTGCATCAAGCTCTGTACGGTCTCAAAGCTATCTGTTTCAACACTCATGACAGGAATACCTGTTTTGAGTGCAGATTGCCATAGCTCAGCGACGGTTGCATTTGGTGAGACGCCACCAGTCAGTACCAGACCTGCTAGCGGGATACCGTTAATACAGGCCAATGCAGCGGCGAGCAACAGGTCATCACGATCGCCAGGTACGACAATGAGCGTACCACGTTTGAATACTTCATCAACGCGCGCGACTGAACGAGCTGTCAAACTGATATGATTGATACGGCGTGTCTTTGCTTCACCGACATTTAACCAAGTAGCATCTAGCTCTGCGGCGATATCCCACGTACGGGGTACTGACAATGAATCGCTAAAAGGTACCACGCCGATTAGGCGGAACCGATCGGTATCAAAATGTGGTGACAGACGCTTCACTTCTTGCATAAAGCCAGCATCCAAGCTGACCATAGCTTCGCCCGGCGCTACTGGCTGAGTGTCAAAGGTATTTGGCACATCATGCACACGCATCAAGATGCAGCCTAAAGTACGCTCATGCGCGATACCACCAAATTCACGAGCATGCACATCCAGCTTATCGGCTAAATGGGCTGGGTTTTTGGTATCGACTGTACTAACAAAGATGATTTTGGCATCTAAAGCATGGGCAATAGCACGGTTGATTTGTGATGCATAAGAGGCTTCAGTAGTGGGTACTAAACCTTCACAAATCACGACGTCTTGGTCATCACCGATGCTATGGAAGTTTTCGATCACTTCTTCCATCAATTCATCAAGATTGCCATCACCAATCATACGCTCAACGCGCTGACGGTTGATAGATTTAGGCGGTGTCAGACCAAATGCATGCATGGTTAATGCGCTTGAGCTGTCTAGGCTGTTTTGCTTATCGAGCGTATCATCTTGCAGAAATGGCTTCATAAAACCGGCTTTAACGCCGTTATAATCGAGCGCACGAATGAGACCTAGCGCTGCTGATGTCAGGCCGATACCGCGACTAATAGGTACAAGTAAAATGGTTTGCATAGCATATCCTACTATTTATTTTATTATATCCGTGAGAGAGGTGTTGCTGACTGGCTAAAATGATGGCTGCTGCTTTCGCTTGCAGTAATTGGTCAGTAGAGCCGTTACTTAAGGGCTTATGTCATATAAAAATATTTATACGACATAAGCCCTTAAATAAGCATCACTGTAATAGCCGAGCTATTTTCTATTTTAGACCTAATGCTTGGCGGGTTTCTTTAGCGATCTGGCATTCTTCATCAGTTGGGACAACCCACAGCTCGATGCTACTACCTTCGTCTTGGAAGCTGCCTTCTGCACCGCCGACTAAATCATCATTCTTTTCAGCATCAAACTTGATACCGAAATGACGCATAACGTCTAAGATGCGAGCACGTGTGGTTGCTGAGTTTTCACCGATACCACCAGTAAAGACGATACCAGTAAAGTCAGGTAGCGCACAGCTTAGGCTGGCTAGGTATTTACCGACACGATAGCAGAACATCTCGATAGCGAGTTGAGCATCTTTATGGCCTTCATTCGCTGCTTGTTCGATCGTACGTAAGTCATTCGACAGACCTGAGATACCCAATAAGCCACTTTCACTATTGAGCATAGTATCGATTTCTTCTAGGCTCATACCCAGTTTACGCTTGAGATGAATGTGCAAGCTAGGATCGACGTCACCACTACGCGTACCCATCATTAGGCCTTCAAGCGGGGTCAGACCCATGCTCGTATCCAAGCTTTCACCGTTATAGACGGCAGTCGCTGAGCAACCATTGCCTAGATGAGCGGTCAGCCAACCATGTGGACCTTTAGCATCTGTAATTTCGCTGGCACGCTCTGAGACATAAGCATGTGAGGTACCATGGAATCCATAACGACGGATTTTTTCTTCTTCGTATAGTGCTTTTGGAATTGGATAGCGGTAAGCAACTGGTGGCATCGTTTGATGGAAAGCAGTATCAAAAACGACCACTTGTGGGATGTCAGGATAAATGGCTTCAACCGCTTCAATACCTAATGCATTGGCAGGGTTGTGTAGAGGTGCTAGGATTTTTAAGCGTTTTACTTCATCAAGTACATGTTGGTCAACACGGACGGCTTTTGAGTACTCACGACCGCCGTGAACCACACGATGTCCTACAGCGACAAAATGATATTGCTCAAGTAGTGCTAGGATTTTTTGTAGTGCCAATTCATGACGACCACCAGGGATGGTAATCTCAAGTTTTTCGCCGTTTAAAGTAGTATGTTTAATACGAGCGGTATCAAGCCCCAAGTTTTCGGCAAGACCGGTAATACGAGTGGATTCGTCTTCGCTGATTAGCGCATATTTGATAGAAGATGAACCACAGTTGAGAACCAAAGTAGGGTTGATAAGTTTTGATCTGCCAGTATTACGATCATTAAAGATGGGGGTGCTATCGCTCATGCTCTATCCTTAGATTATGTTTTTTGACAAGGGGTGAATCATAGCGGATTAATTTCCGCCGAACAAACAAAAATCAGCAGACCTTTCATAAAAATGAAATAAGCGATATCACGCTTACAGGTCTACCAATAAATCCCTACTCGTCACTTTGTTTGGTTGCTTCTAGCAATCCATCAAAGCGATATTTTCGGAGTATAATGTAACACAATTAGTATCTTATACCACAGTAACTATAAGGTTTAAGATTGAACATCGTCAAGCACTGTTACACCTGTGCACCGAATATAGCCATCAAATAGTAAGTGCTATAAAGGCAAGATTGCCCGCAATAAAAATTGTAAGAAAGTTTTTCAAAATGTGTTTAGCCGTGTTTTGCACCATAAAACCGTGTTTCACACACAACAATTGCCATATAAATTGTGTCGGTTTTTCACAATTTACCAAATAATACGTATCAATTATTATCGTCATAAGCCGTATTTATAAATCATAAAGTTAGCAAAATTATTGGTCAATCACCCTCAAGAGGCTTACTGCTTTACTGATACAATGCTATGCTTACATAGATTATAATATTTTGAATATTTCAGTCGTAAACGTCCTGTTTTCAATCATATTCACACTGCTGCAAGGTTATTTGCCCTATGCTTACTATACGCCGTGTTTCAAACACTGAGTGCAATTCTCATTTATCTATTAACGCCAGTCGCCGTGCCGTTTCTGCATTGATTATCGGTAGTGCGGTCATGCTAGGGTTAACGGGCTGCGGGCAAAAGGGCGACCTCTATCTAGCCGATTCCAACAGCTCAAAGGCGGCAGGGTCAGAGATGCTGTCTAATGCTGGAGAGTCAAACAATGCAGCATCGGTAAGTAATGATGAACAGAACGCTCGCTATTTAGAGCAAGCACTATCAGACGTGAACGAAGATTCTAACGATTATTAATCGTTTGAGAGTATTAATAATTCCGAATAAACTTACCTGATTTGACGAGAGACATAACCACAATGACTACAGTGACGACCCAAACAGAACAAGGGTTATATATCAACCCTGAAGCCTTAACTGCTCATTTGCCTGCGCTGAATTATCGCAACGATGCTTTACATATGGAGCAGGTCAGTATAACTGAATTGGTCGATTGCTATGATACGCCATGTTATGTCTACTCAAAGCAGGCGATATTGGATGTTTATCAGGCTTATACCGATAGCTTTGCCAGTCTAAAACATCAGGTCTGCTATGCCGTTAAAGCTAACTCTAATCTTGCGGTGCTCGGTGTTTTGGCTCAGGCGGGTGCAGGATTCGATATTGTCTCGCGTGGTGAGTTGATGCGAGTATTGGCTGCAGGTGGGGATGCTGCACGCGTTGTATTCTCAGGCGTCGGCAAAACTTATGGCGATATCGAGTATGCTCTCACCCAAGGTATCGGCTGCTTTAACGTCGAGTCTATTAGCGAGCTGACTTTAATTAATGAAGTGGCACAGCAACTAGATAAATCGGCACCGATATCTCTACGAGTCAATCCCAATGTCGATGCCAAAACTCATCCTTATATCTCAACCGGTTTAAAAGACAATAAGTTCGGTATCACGCACGAAGACGCTGTCGCTGTCTATGAGCAAGCAGCCGCATTGTCGCATATCGATATCGTCGGTATTGATTGTCATATTGGTTCGCAGTTGACGGAAGTAGAGCCATTCGTTGCTGCATTAGACAAAGTAATTGAGTTGATACATACCCTTCGTGAAAAAGGTATCGAGCTGCGTCATATAGATTTAGGTGGTGGCTTAGGGGTGCGTTATATCGATGAGACGCCTGTATCTATGGATGAGTTTTCTGCTGCATTATTACCAAAACTAAGCGAGCTTGGCCTTACGGTATTCTTTGAGCCGGGCCGCAGTATCGTTGCAAATGCGGGCGTACTATTAACGCGTGTCGACGTGTTAAAGCCTACCGAACACAAGAACTTTGCTATCGTCGATGCAGCAATGAACGACTTGATTCGTCCTGCACTGTATCAAGCAGAAATGGCAGTGATTCCAAGTGTGTTACCGAGCAAAGGTATCGACACGGATGGTACGCAACCGTGGGATATCGTTGGTGCAATTTGTGAGACGGGAGATTTCTTAGCAAAAGGTCGCTTATTAGCATTAGAAGTGGGAGATACATTGGCTATCACGGGTGCTGGTGCTTATGGCTTTACCATGAGTAGCAACTATAATTCGCGTCCACGTGCTAGCGAAGTCATGGTGTCTGGTAACCATCATCAGTTGATTCGTCCGCGTGAAACGATTGAATCATTATATGAAAATGAAACGTTGTGGCAGGCGCAGTAAGTCTATTAAAGACGAGCCAAAACTATCGCCGTATCTGATGATTGAAGAAAACCCATTGTGATAATGACAATGGGTTTTTTTATGACTGGATTTTGAGGAAGTTGTTTTTTAATTAAAGCTATCTCTTGATTGAAGATATACCTTTAGTTGACAGCAACACCATGCACAACAATTAGAGTAGCAAGGAAAACGAGTGTAAGTACTACTCACTGTAGACTAAACAAATTTGACACCGCTAATCGTATTTTTTGGGATTGGTATTATTATGATTGTATCTGACAGCGTGCTAAGATAAGCCATACATAAAAATAGGATAGGATATCAAGGGTATGCTAATAGAATTTACTAAGATGCATGGTCTGGGCAATGATTTTATGGTCATCGATTTGGTGACTCAGCGCTTAGAATTAACCAAGGATTTGGTACAGTTATTGGGTGATCGTCATTTGGGTATTGGTTTTGACCAATTGCTCGTAGTCGAGCCACCTATGCGTCCGGATGTTGACTTTAGCTATCGCATTTTTAATACCGATGGCACAGAGGTCGAGCAGTGCGGTAACGGTGCACGCTGTTTCGCTCGTTTTGTACAGGCACGCAAACTGTCATTTAAACAGCGCTTACGTGTTGAGACGGCAAGTGGAATTATCACCCTGACTACAGACCGTTATGGCTGGGTAGAAGTCGATATGGGCAAACCCAAATTTGAGCCAGACGAAATTCCATTTAGCCCAAGAGCCACTACTAAAATCCAAAACGCCTACCATTTGGATGTTAATGGAACACCGGTACAGCTCTATGTTGCCAATATGGGCAATCCACATGCAGTCATCAAAGTCGATAATGTGCTTGATGCTGAAGTCGAAACCTTGGGTAAAGCCATTGAATCTCATCCTGCGTTTCCAGATCGCGTCAATGTTGGCTTTATGCAGGTGATGAATCAACGTCATATCCGTCTACGGGTCTTTGAGCGTGGTGTCGGTGAGACTCAAGCCTGTGGTACAGGTGCATGTGCTGCAGTGGCTGTTGGTATACGTGAAGGCTGGTTGGATGAAGGCGAAGAAGTGCGCGCACAGCTGTATGGTGGCAGTATGATTATTAAATGGCAGCCGGGTTATTCAGTCATGATGACAGGTCCAACGGCCTTTGTTTATGAAGGCGTGTTTAGCCCAGATGGACTAATGGCGCAAGCGGGTATCAAGCCTAATTCTGAGGGCTAAACTCGGATGGCGAATGGGTAAATGCTATGGTCATCTCTAACAGGGCTATGTCCAATAAAAAAGGTCAGATAGAGCCAGCATCGGGTTCAGAAGTACAATCAGCAGCGTGGCTGTCAGACACGCTGGCAGCCACGCTAGAGTCGGACACAGCATTACGTGAGCTGCTAGCACCAGTGCATCGTTGGTTAAATACTTTATCGGTACGTAACCACTCGCCGCATACCCTAACGGCTTATTTTGCTGGCTTGAACCAACTGGCGCTATTTTTACGTGGCAAACGGCTGACATGGACGCGTTGTGACAAGCGCCAATTAGCGCAACATATCGGTCAGCGCATCGATGAAGACAAGCTTGCACTTGCCAGCGTCCAGCAGGAGCTGTCAGCAATTCGTCATTTTTATGGATGGCTGATTGAAGAAGGGCTAGCACGCATTAATCCTACTACTGGCTACCAGCTGAAGCGTAGTCCTAGACCATTACCGTCTATCGCGGACGTGGATTTGCTCACTCAATTGCTTGACCAAGAGATTCCTGATACGCCTGAGCAAGCGCGCTTATGGTTACGGGATAAAGCTATGTTTGAATTGCTCTACAGTAGTGGCTTGCGTGTGGGTGAGCTGGTCGCGTTGGATATGGCGGATGTAGATTTATCCGACTTACGCGTACGTGTGACGGGTAAAGGCAATAAGACACGCTTAGTACCGTTAGGGATAAAGGCAGCAGAGGCAGTTACACGCTATCTACCACATCGTAATCTATGGGTAGAGCAAATGGACACGGCATTATTTATTAGTGAGAAATTAGGTACGCGCTTATCAACACGGGCAGTGCAGCAACGTCTAAAAGTTGCTGCTAGTCGTGCTGGCATCTCACAAAATATGTATCCCCATTTATTACGGCATTGCTTTGCGTCACACATGTTGTCAGGTAGCGGTGACTTGCGCGCCGTACAAGAAATGCTGGGTCATAGTGATATCAGTACCACGCAAATTTATACCCATGTCGATTTTGCCAAATTGACCCAAGTCTATGATCGTGCCCATCCGCGAGCGACTCATGCTCAACGCGACGATGACTCAAATCAAAAATAAGGTGTGTTGAATATTTAACACACCTTAATCATAATTTACGCTAAACGATGACAGTCAAAGATAGGCATTTTTTGGCGTCCTTGCTGTTGGGCGTGCTGATCTAATGATGCCAATACCATGGCGTAGTGCTTGCTGTCTTCCTGATTAGTAGCTTCATTCAATCCACTATCATCGTAATGGTTGATAACTGTACCATCATAAGCGGTAATCGCCGTGTGTCCCCACGTCTGACGTATATCACCATTCTTGTAAGTATGATCGCCACCTTGTGCTGCACCAATGACCATACACTGGCTGTCTAACGCACGTGCCCGTAGCAACAGCGACCAATGTGCTTGTCCCGTTAGATAGGTAAATGCTGACGGTGCACTCAGTATGTCTGCACCTGCTTGACGTAGACGCTGTGCCAATGCAGGGAAGCGCAAATCAAAGCAAACCATCATGCCTAATTGATAGACCGTATCATTTGCTTCGAGTGGTGCAACTACAGTTTGTGTTCCTGGCTCAAAAGTGGCTGCTTCCTTATAGCTGCCGTGCTTATCCGCCACAGTGGCTGTGAACAGATGAATCTTGTCATAACGTGCCACTCGCGAGCCATCAGGTGCAAACAACTGACTGACTTGGCGTAGTCTGCCATCAGGGACGATAATGCCGTCAGGTCGATAAGGGCAGGGTAGCGAGCCTGCTAGTACGTAGACACCATAAGTGCTGGCATAGTCTGCTATCGTCATCGATAGATCGTCAAAGCGCTCTGCAGTAGCAAACTGCTCGCCCATGCTACAGCAGTTCTCTGGTAATACGACAAGCTGAGCCCCTTGCGTACTTGCATTAATAATGGCAGCTTTTATAGTAGCTAAGTTTTGCTCAATATTCTGTTGGCTATTCATTTGAATAGCAGCAGTGGTCAATTGATTATTCTGTGTACTATTCATAGTTGTGGTCTCAGTTATTTTTTAGGTTAATTCAATTTGGCTATTTCGTAGTCGTGTATCTCATGACTTTTCTTATAAGAATCATATGATGGTAAGCAAATTTTTGATATTAATTATTTAGCGGTTAATGCTGAAATGCTAATATTTATAGGCTTTAATGAGAAAAGCGTAACAATTGTATCTGGCTAGAGTGTAAATTATCATAGCAAAATTGCGCCAAAAAATGCTATCGTCATGTCCTAATAACGTTAAACCACTGGTTTGACCAAAAATATTTGTAGAATATTATCACTACCGGAGTGTAATAAGCCGCCCATGAGTATGTCGTTCGGATTGGCGACCACGCTAAGCACCTCACAGAAACTGACCCCGCAGATGCAGCAAGCCATTAAATTGCTGCAGCTCTCTAGTCTTGAGCTCGCGCAAGAGGTTCAGATCAAGCTGGATAGTAATCCACTGCTTGAACGTATCGAAGATGATGACGATGAATACGAGCATAGCAATGACGATATCACAGACGAGCTGAGCGACTCACTCACATTGGATAGCTGGAATCAAAGTACGGGCACTGAGTCATTTACTACCAAATCCGACAGCAACACGACTACCTCTGACTATGATAATGAACTTAGTGATAGCTTTGATAAATTGCAGCAAGCCAATATCGATGATGGTGCTATAGACAATCATACGATGGATAGTGACGACTATAGTAGCTTTGATAATAGTGCGGATAGCAGCAACTATGCATCTGCGGCTAGCAGTTCAGGAAGCAAAGGTGACGATGACTTTGATAGCTATCAAGGCGGCACCTCTGCCACTATCCAAGATCATGTACGTTGGCAGCTAAACTTTAAACATCTATCAGAAGCAGATATGTTGATCGCCACCTACCTGATGGACTCTATGGATGATATGGGTTTTGTTCGGCTTGATATCGATGAGTTGCTACAAAGCTTTGAGACCATGGCGAGTTTCTATCAATGGGATGAGTCTGTCGAACAAGATGAAGTAATGGCTGTCTTGCGTATTATTCAATCTTGCGACCCACTAGGTGTTGGGGCACGAAATCTCAGTGAATGCCTAGCGATTCAGCTGTCCAAACTTGATAGTAATACGGAGTCTCTAAAAGAAGCACAAGCGCTTCTATCTGCCAGCGAATACTTAGTCAGCAATAATATCAAAGCACTGACCGAGCAGACAGGACTTGCAGCTGAGAAGATCACCCCTGCATTAAATCTACTACGCAGCTTAAACCCTTCACCAGGCTTGTTATTCCATAGTAGTCAACCGGATTATGCACGGGAGCCAGACAGTTATGATATTCCTGATGTGCTGGTCACGCCTGTCCGTCGCCACAGTAGTAATACCACTGCAGGGACAGATGCGCAAGAGGATGGCTGGCAGGTACGGCTCAATCCTGACACACTACCGAAGCTAAGAGTCAATCAAGAGTATGCCAGCTTAGTTAAACGGGGTGATGATAGCCCTGACAATCAGTATCTGCGTGAAAACCTCACTGATGCTCGCTTGTTTATTCGCAGTATCGAAGAGCGTAATCAAAACCTATTAAAGGTCGCCACCAGTATTGTGCGTTATCAGCAAGAGTTCTTACAACATGGTGCGACTGCCATGCAACCACTTATCTTAAAGGTCATCGCAGAAGAAGTTGATTTGCATGAATCGACCGTGTCACGTTTGACCACCAGCAAAACTATCCTGACACCCCAAGGACTGTTTTCGCTAAAGCATTTCTTCTCATCTCATGTTAGCAGTACAGATGGTGATGTCTCGTCAACCGCTATCAGTGCCATGATTAAACAACTCATCGCCGATGAGAATCCGAAAAAGCCATTATCAGACAGTCGTATCAAAGACAGTTTGTTGGTTGAAGGCATTGATATTGCCAGAAGGACTGTAGCCAAATACCGAGAAGCAATGAATATCGGATCGTCTACCCAGCGCAAACAAAAATATTAAATGAGGTAATTCAATAAGTTATAAGCACGCTCATATATTGACCAATGTATTTCAGACAGAATATAAAAAATAAAATTTTTTGATTATATAGAAACATGATAGAAACAACAGGTATTGTTACACTTAATTACAATTTAATGGCTTGCTACTATCCTAATTTCATGACAAATTAGAGTCATACCAACAACGAAATCTAAGTATCGATTTAGCATATTTACAATAGCAATCAGGAGATGATGAAAGGATATATCGGCATTTTTCTGGATGTACTGGCTATAAAAGATAGTAGAGCGATTGTTGGTAAAGCAGGGTGATAAAAGCAGGAATGCTACCTCATCTGTTGACTGTAAGTACAAACAAAAGGACAATAATATGAATGTTTCTATCAGTGGTCACCATATCAGCGTTACTGAAGCTATGGACAAGGCAGTTCGTGAAAAGCTTGAGAAAGTAGAGCGTCACTTCGATCAGATACAAAGTATTAAAGTGATATTATCGTTAGACAACAGCGGTGCTAGTGATGGCGGTAAAAAAAGCCATAAAGCTGAAGCGATTATGCGAGTCTCAGGTCAAGAAATGTTTGTTCAAGCGTGTGAAGATGATATGTATAAAGCCATCAACGAAATGGCAGACAAACTTGATAGACAAGTGCGTAAATACAAAACCCGTCAAGAGCGTAAAAAAACTCAGGGTGCTGGACGTGATGAACGTTACGAAGACTTTACAGTCGATGATGTAGCACCAGCCGTTTAATTTGATGAGGTTTGGTAGATATCGTATTTAATGAGTACTGGCTGACCAAATAATAATAAATAGTATAGATAGCCAATAGTATAGACAGCCATATGATTTATATTTGATTCTACTGAACTGAAATCAGAATACACAAAAAGGAAAAAGGCCTCAAACGTATCATACGTTGAGGCCTTTTCTAGTACTAATATCAAGAAATAAGAGTATCAGTAAGTCTATGTATTAATCAAAACTACTGCTAATCTTTTTGAAAGTTTGGTTGTAAGCCAAATGAAACCAGTATTTTATTCAATAAACTAAGCATATTATACTCAGATTTATTTAATCTACGATAAGTAAAATGCAGTGACTAGCCGCCACCAACGGCTTGTACCACTTCGATGTTCATGCCCTCAACGATACGTAGCTGACTCAGCTCGCTCTTTGGAATAAGCTCACCTTCGACTTCTACGGCATAACGGCCTTGGCTAAGTCCAAGCTCATTGATGACCAGTTGTACTGTCTGATGAGTGGTCTGTAGTTTTTTGCCATTGACACTGATGTTGCTCATTGTATGCTCCTGAACGATGTAAAATTCTTTTGGACAGCACAAGTATCAGTCACACTACATCTGCTGCTTATTTTATTTTTGATTGTTTATCTTGAATGCTGATAGCGCCAGACACAACCAGCCTGCGATCATTAGCCCACCACCGATAGGCGTAATGGCTCCAAACCAAAGTGGTGCGCCAAGTGTCATCGAATACAGACTACCGGCAAATATTATAATGCCAATCTGTAAAAGCCAAGCAGTCGTTTGAGTGACGTATTTGAGGCGTATTAATAGACCCACCAGTAACAAGCCTAGTGCATGTATTAATAAATATAATGTTGCCGTATGCCACCATTCGAGTTGCTGAGGACTGGCTATATTTTTCAGGCCATGCGCACCGAATGCGCCTAGCGCAACGGCGATAGCCATATTAATCGCCGCAATACCTATCCAATTTAACATGGCACACTCATATTATTTAAAAGTGGTCGCTACTACAAAATAACAGCTATTGAATATCATCCGGCAAAATAACGCTATCGATAGTCATTGCATCACGGATTTTGTCCATGGCATTCTTTTCGATCTGGCGTACACGTTCTGCCGAGATAGAGTAAACGGCTGCTAACTCATGCAAGGTTGATTTTTGTTCAGAGAGCCAGCGTTGCTCAACGATATCACGTGAGCGATCATCTAACGTTCCCATTGCCGCTATTAATGCTGAAGAATTGTTTTCTTCCCAGTCAGCTTCTTCTAACTGCTCAGCAGGATCAATACCATCTTCTAAGAACAGTTGCGGTGCATAGCGCCCATCGTCATCATCGCTCGATTGCGCTTCAAACGAGGCGTCATAGGATGTAAGTCGTGACTCCATCTCTAACACTTGCTTGCGCGTGACATTTAGGTCATTTGCAATAGCATCGGCTTCTTCTAGCGTCAGCTGATTGTTGGTCTTTTTAAGACTACGCAAATTAAAGAATAATTTACGATGTGCTTTGGTAGTCGCTACCTTCACGATACGCCAGTTGCGAATGACAAACTCGTGAATCTCCGCTTTAATCCAATGCACTGCAAAGGATACCAAGCGTACGCCTTTGTTAGGATCAAAGCGTTTTACTGCTTTCATTAGTCCCAAATTACCTTCTTGAATTAAATCGGCTTGTGGCAGACCGTAGCCTGAGTAGCTGCGTGCAATGTGAATCACAAAACGCAGATGTGACATCACGAGCAGACGTGCCGCCTCAACATCGCCTTCGTCATAATAGCGATGCGCCAGCTCTTGCTCTTGTACTGGCGTCAAGATTGGAATTTGATGGACGGTATTGATATACGCACCCAGATTGACCCCAGGCGCTGATAGATGCGTTGGCATTGCTGGTACCAAATCACGAGTACTGGTATCACCTAGTGCATCCGCATCATAAGGTGGTCGCTGTGCCGCAGCTTTCAATGCTGCATCACGTGCTTCGTTTTTTACAGGTGCTGCATCGTCTTTTTTACTCGTTTTTGCAGCATCATTAGCAGTGTTAGCCATATTCTTGACCTTGATTAAATAGTGACGCAAATAGTAAGATAAAAATATTTATAGTTGTAATTGTAAAGGATAGCGACGCTTAGTTGCTATCAGTTTTGGTAATGATGAAGTGATATATTGTATCGAAACGCTGTGATGGTGTGCTATCGGTTGTCTGTTGACTGGTAACGCTATTGGTGGTCAATAGCAGTCGATTGGTCGTGTCTGTTTGCTTACTTTGTCGACAGAAAGCAGCGATATCTGCTTGTGAATTGGCATCAGTGGCGACCACATACAATGATTCACCAGCTGCGACATCGCGTAATGCCACTTTGGTTTTCAAAAGCGGCATTGGACAAGCAAGCCCACGTCCATCGACGAAACGTATAATATTGATAGGGGATTGCTTTGCAGCTACTTCGTTATTTGAATCAATATCGTTCACCGACAGTAATGCCAGTAGGTTATTGATATTTTGTTGCTCAGTACCAGAAAATTTTTCTGATAAGTTTATGAAGTCAGGCGCATGGATGATGGTGGACTGGCTATCAACAGACATAAAACAACCCTTATAAATACCAATACTGTGGTTTGTACTACTATTTGTATTATCAATAGTTCGCTTTCAAGCATCGTTAATTTTAAGAGTTTTTATTGAATATCTTGTGCTTAATAGCGACGTAAACCTATTGTTGTAACTGCCATTATAGCAAATAGCTAGGGTGCAATTGAGTTGAATATAATCAACTCAACATTCGGTTCATTAGAATTACACAGTCATGTTGCGCAATAGTGACACGCCGCTTAGTTATTGGTAGTCGAACCTATACTAGAATTGACCTTATATGCACAAGCTCGTATAGTCGAGAGGATGTTGTCATTACTCACCTGCATAGGATAAGCATTTGTATCACGCCAATAGACAGTCGATGCTTGATAGCGCAGCCATGAATCACTCAAATAAATATGTGGTCGCCACACCTTCGTTTGGGCGGGTGTCGCTGTTGTGCGAGCGAAAAAAGGGTGCTCTGTCTATAGCGATATCGAGCATGTTTATATTAGGAGTTTCAACCGCATTATTGATGGCCACAACGGTTGCCAATAGTAGTGAGTGGAACAGTAGTAATAATAGCAGCCAAACGTCACAATACAATTATAACTCATGGCAATCCACGGACTCCGAAGATTTAGACTTGCCTAACCTGAGAGGACAAGGCTTGAGCTTCGCTGAGCAGTATCAAAATAAGCTACTAGGCGAATGGTCACTACGGAATATCAATGGTGGCGTTAAGATGGAGCATGATCCTTGGATTCAAGAAACGCTTAAAGACATGACGTGGCGTTTGAATGCTCAAGCACGGCAGCAAGCATTAATGGGCTTGGTGATTATTGATAATCCGAGTATCAATGCTTTTGCAGCACCAGGTGGTGTCATTGGTCTAAATACAGGCACTATATTGGCCGCCAGTAGTATGGACGAGCTTGCTAGTGTGGTAGCGCATGAAGTGGCACACATTAGCCAGCATCATTATGAAAGTGGTGTGGATGATCGAAAAAAAGCATTGCTCATGCAAGTAGGTGGCATGCTAGCAGCAATTGCTGCATCAGCAATCGATGGTGATGCGGCGACAGCCGTTTTGATGGGTAGTCAGACCGCTACGATGAACAGTAGCATGGCATTTAGCCGCAGTAATGAGCGAGAGGCTGATCGAATAGGGATGCAAATCATGACTCAAGCGGGTTATGACCCAAGAGCCATGCCGCGGTTTTTTGCCACCATGAATCAACGAAGTCAGCTCAATAAAGTTGAAAACCAGTTTTTGCCAAGTTTTATTATGTCCCATCCACTGAGTAATGAGCGTTTGAGTGATTCACAAAGTCGCGCGCAGAGTTATCCTCCATTATCATTAAACCAGCAGCAACGTCATCAGGCATTGTTTGATTTGCTCTATTGGCGTGTGCAGATTACTGGTAAGCATGCTTCTGAGACCGTATTGACGACTGCTGCAAAGAATAGCGTCGGTGCCAAGTTGGCTTTGATGCACTGGTACAGTGAACAGCAACGTTTTACAGATGCTAACAAGCTACTGGCTGAAATCGATGCATTATCAGCGGCACAGCGTCAGGTATTAGAGCCTTTATTGTCAATTACTCACAGCTATATGCTAACAGAACAAGGCAAGTGGTCAGAAGCTGCACAAATTTTAGAAAGCCAGCAGCGCATCTATCCTGAGCGTCGTGATCTACGACTCTACTTAGCGGAAGCACTCACCAATAGCAACCAGCCCACACAAGCACAAGCGTTGTTAAAGCCACTGACAGAGCAGCAGCCAAGCGATCGTTATGCTTGGCAAAGTCTACAATTGGCCAATGAAAATTTGGCAAAAACAACGACATCACCGCAGCTGGCCAATATTGCCACCATTAATGCGTTACGTTACCGTAGTCAAGATCAGCTATGGAGTAATCGCTACGAAAGTGCGCTCATATCGCTGACACAAGCCAAGCAACTGACAGAGCGATTACAGAGTACACCCCAAGCCAATAGCGCTCGGCCGCTATTAGCCAATATTAATGCAGAACTCAAAGCAGTAAAAACCGCCAAAGACTTTAAGCCTTAGGCGGTTATTTTTACAGACAGAGAGACAGACAGACCTACCAATCAATAGTAAGTGCTAGCCTTGTAGGGCGTCTTTTACCATCTTAGAGATGAGGGCTGGATCTGCACGGCCTGCAGTTTTGTTCTTTAGTACACCCATCACGCTACCCATATCACGCATAGACGTTGCACCTTGCTCAGCGATTTCAGCATTGACTAAAGCAGCAACTTCATCATCGTTCATTTGTTTGGGCATAAACCCATTGATGATATCAATCTCAAACTGCTCTTTGGTCGCTAAGTCATCACGATTGTTTTCTGTAAAAATAGTGAGTGACTCTTGACGCTGTTTCAACTGCTTTTGTAATACGTCTAATACTTGTGCATCATCTAGCTCTATCCGGCGGTCAATCTCAATCTGCTTAATGACTGCTTGTACGTTACGCAATACTTTAACGCGCTCAAGCTCACGTGCTTTCATAGACACTTTGATGCTGTCTAATAAAGTCTGTTTAAGTTGACTCATAGTTATTATCCTTATTCGTTAAGAGTTATTTATTCAGATTTTGAGCAATAGTAATAAAAATTGTAGCATAAAAAACGCCACTGATATCAATGGATAACAGTGGCGTTAATGTAGCACTTGTACTTAACTAATCGTATTATGGATTAGTACATACGAGTGGTACGAATAGTTTCGCGTTGTAACTTCTTTTTATAACGCTTTACGGCAGCAGCTTTTTTACGCTTGCGTACTTGCGTTGGTTTTTCATAAAACTCACGCTTACGTACGTCTGACAATACACCAGCTTTTTCACATGAACGTTTGAAACGACGGATAGCGATATCTACTGGTTCGTTTTCTTTAACCTTAACTGCAGGCATGAAGACTCCTCGATTAGGATGAGATATAAAGGCATTAGTTTGGCTGTGTATTAGTATTTAGTCGTAATATCTCAAGATTACAGACATCAGCTCAAACTAGGATAATCTTGTACATGAGCACAAGGGCAGGTATTTTAATAAAAAATAGCAAGTAAGTCAATGAATTTGTTGTATTAATCCATATTTATCATTAAGTTGCAGAGTTTTTTGTTGATATAGAGTCAGTTTATTAGAAAGCATTAATGGTTTTAGTTAAATAAGAGTGACTATATAAGTGTGCTACAGAACATCATTATAAATAAAAAACCCTACTGTCTATAACGGTTTAGGTGGAGTTTATGCTATGATAATTCCCATATTATAGTAAGCCTATGAACCGTTTTGTGTGTATTTTATTGAGGATGTTTGAATGAAAAAGACAGTATTAAATACAGCGTTAAGCAGCGCATTTATCGTCGCTTTTAGTTTTGGTGTTAGTGCTTGTGGCGGCGAAGAGCATGAAGAAGTAATGGCAGTAGATCGCGTTGATGAAGCGGCTGCACTTGCTATTGAAAATGCACCGGAAGCTGAAGACATGAAGTTTCCAGAGACAGCAGCGATGCCTGCGGCTGATGCAGCTGCCACGGAAGCTGATGGTACGGCCACTGCTGAAGAAGGAACGGATGCTACTGCTATGGTAGAAACAGCGACTACAGCAGAAGCAGATAGCGCCGATGCTGACGCAGCTGCTACTGACAGTGCCGAACCTGAAGCTGCTGCCGCTGAATAAGCATGGATTTAATGGTCATTTGGGCTGCCAATATAGCCATTCCACTATAAAAGTATTACTGCGTTAACCTCGCTTGAAGTATTTAATATACATCTACACTCGGTTGCCTTGTAATACTTTTAAATTGAATCGACTAGTGGTAAATAAGCTTTATCAGCAGCCACCATATAGTATAGAGGTGTGATCATGATGAATAAACGACAGCGTATAAGCAAGCTTACGGTCTCTGTTATGGGTATTAGCGCATTATTAGCACTGAGTGCTTGTGGTGGTGAGGATACAAGTATTGAAAAAGCATCTACTGCCAATAAACCTGTTGATACTACTGTAGCGGTCGCTGACACACCAGTTGCTGAATCTGAAGTGTCTGAGTCTGAAGTGACTGAGTCTGAAATTGCTACGCCTAAACCAGAGGTTGAATTAGAACCTGTTGAGGCGCCTGTTACTACGGAAGAGTCAGTAGCAGAAGTTGCTGCTGAGCCTGAAGTATTGGCCGCGGATGCAGGCGCTAAACTATATGAATCAAACTGTCAGGTTTGTCATGCTGCAGGTTTGCTCGATGCACCAAAATATGGTGATAAAGCCGTATGGGCAGTGCGCCTTACTAAAGGTAAAGATACGCTACATATGCACTCTGCGAAAGGCTTTAATAAAATGCCAGCGCAAGTCACTGATAAAGTAAGTGAAGCTCAGGTTTATGCGGCTGTAGATTACATGATTGCAGCGGTTAGCTGATATTGGCCATTGAAATTTGCTAAACTGACCGTCATTGTGACTGACAATGGCGGTTTTTTTGTGCATATTTTTTCGCACATAAGCTAAGGCGAAAACGCTGCAAAAGATGACACGCAGACAAAAGTATAAAGGCAAACATATGAAAGTGTTGGGTTTAGAGACCTCTTGTGATGAGACTGGTTTAGCGATTTTTGATAGTGAGCAGATTTCGAGCGACAATCAAGGTTTGGTTGGTCAAGTGCTGTATTCACAAATAGAGCTGCATGCTCTCTACGGTGGTGTGGTGCCTGAGCTCGCTAGTCGCGATCATATTCGAAAGCTCGTGCCTTTGCTCAATGAGTTGTTAGATCAGTGTGATATGAAAAAAAGCGAGATTGATGCGATTGCCTATACCAAAGGGCCAGGACTGATTGGTGCATTGATGACGGGTGCGTTATTTGGGCGCAGTTTGGCTTATGGTTTGGATATACCTGCGATTGGCATCCACCATATGGAAGGCCATTTGTTGGCACCGCTGATGGGTGCAAATCCTCCCGCATTTCCTTTTGTGTCATTGCTCGTCTCTGGTGGACATACTTTGCTTATTGCTGCCCGTGGGGTTGGGCAATATGAGATATTGGGTGAGTCGATAGACGATGCGGCGGGTGAGTGCTTTGATAAAGCGGCTAAGATGCTAGGCTTGCCATATCCTGGTGGTCCTAATATCGCCAAACTGGCTGAGACAGGCAATCAAAACGCGTATAGCTTGCCCAGACCGATGCTACATCGTGGTTTGGACTTCTCTTTTAGCGGTATGAAAACAGCCGTGCACAACCTTATCAAGGATACCCCACACTCAGGGGGTTCAGGAAATAGTGCCGAGAGTAATCCACAAGTACGCGCTGATATTGCAGCTAGCTTTCAACATGCAGTGGTCGATACACTGGTAAGAAAATGCGTCAAAGCACTTAAGCAAGTAGATATGAGCCGCTTAGTCATTGCTGGCGGCGTCAGTGCCAATACTCATCTACGTGAAACGTTAGAAGCTGAGCTGGCCAAAATAAATGCAACGGTGCACTATGCCCCGCCTGCATTATGTACCGATAATGGGGCAATGATTGCTTATGCCGGTTACGAGCGCTTGCAAGCAGGACAGTCAGATGATTTGGCCGTTAGCTGTGTGCCACGTTGGCCGATGACCGAATTGCCTCCGGTATAAAGGTGCTATTGATTGGGGCTTATGCCCATGTTTGTGCCCATGTTCATGCTCATGAAATCTATCTGAAGTAAGGATACCGCTATGCAGTGGATTGCGATTGGTCTAGGCGCCGCATTTGGAGCGTGTTTGCGAGGGTGGCTGGCGCGCTTTAATCCATTGCACCATTGGATACCGCTTGGTACATTGGGCGCGAATGTCTTGGGTGGACTATTAATAGGGCTAGCTTTAGTATGGTTCGGAAGGATGGGTACTGGCTTATCTGATAACGTGAGACTATTCGTCATCACTGGATTTTTGGGCGGACTGACGACATTTAGCACTTTTAGCGCGGAGGTTTTTACCTTCGTCAATGATGGCCGTTTGCTGGCAGGATTGGCGCTTATCGGTTTACATGTTGGGTTAACATTACTGGCAACCGCGCTGGGGTTTTATTTCTTTAAGTTGGTTTTGTAGGAAATATCATCTGACTTTTGATTCAATCTGAGGTGCTGCGGGCTGCGTGTAGCACTGAGAAGAGTTAAACAATGGGGATGTCTTTAATTAGAGTTTTTATGAAAATGTATAAAAGTAAAAGCTGAGTTAGAAACCCAGCCTTGTATTATAAAAATGCCAAAAAATATAATGTAGAACATGATAACTATAAGTTAAATTTACGCTTTAATAAGGTTCTAGAACAAAGTTCATAGATGGATCATTCCAACATCCCCAAGCGTGAACTGGTTGACCATTTTGACTAAGCCCATATAAGCACTTATTTTTGCCTTCAGCTTTTAGTCTGACAATATTACCTGTCACTGGCTCTAATATAAATGTATTTGCATATTGACAGTCAACTAGAGATGCCCGTGCTCCATTTGTATTACTATTCACTGTTAAACAGTCTTTAGATTCTTGATGTTGAAGTTTCTTTTTTCCAGTCGTTGGATTGACTTGAATTTTAAACGCCATACCTGGGTTCTGGTAACATGACCAAGTATAGGCATTATTATTGGTTGTGCCTGGTGTTTGATAACCATATATACACTTATTTGTCGTAACTTGTTTTAGTCTAAAAGTTCCGCTTGTATCAGGAGCAGGGTTTGGAGAAGAATAGCAAGGAAGTGTTTTTTGATTTACCCTATACCATTTGGTGCTGTTTTTTCGTTTAACCCTGATTTCATACTCGGTGCTACAAGCAACTGGTTGAATGCCATAGTTGTTAATAGAACCTGTGTTATTACCAGAATTAGAACAGACTTCATTATCTCCTTTTGTCCATGAACCAGACGAGCTAGCCCTATAATCTATTTTGTAGGTTTTGCCACTTTTACAGTTAAATTCAATAAATATTTCAGGCTGATTGTAGTAATCGTTGTGTGTTGATGATTTTAAGTTCCAAACATTAGGATTTTTAGATTTCAAATCACCCATATTGAGGCTTTCAGATTTTGATTCCTCAATGTTTGGGCTTTCATATTTCAAGTTTTCAACACTGAGGTTATCAGGCTTTATCTTATCGAGATTGAGGTTTTCAGATTTTGAGTTTTTAATATTAAGGTCACTAGATTTAAGCTCATTAATATTGAGGTTTTTAAATTTTAAGTTATCAGATGCATTAGCACATCCAGCTATTATCGAAAGTAGAATAACAATAGTTTTACTCATAGAAACTTCCTTATATATTGTTACTGACAATATAAAAATTCGTTACCTAACTATCATTAGCACTTAGAGCATGCATAGTCAATTTTTTTCAAAAGAATATGGCCTCTTAATAGGCAGGATTACTGCTTCCTATAGCAGCAGTTCAAACTTTGAGGGAGGTTAGCACAACAGTTTATAATGGTTTAACGATCCCTTCTAGTAAGTTCGCAAACCCTTGCATATACGCTGTGTCTTGGCTAGAGGTACGCGTCGCTGCATACAGCTGACAATGCACACCTGCACCCAACTTCCGCGAGACGACCCAGCCTTTTTTCTCATATTCCGCCACGACCCAATCAGGTAATGCAGCTACTCCGCGTTCACTAGCGACCAGCTGAATGAGCATCGCTGTCAGCTCTGTAGTACGCACATTCTCAAAGCTCACCTGTGCAGGTGTCATAAAGTTGGCGATAATATCGAGACGCTTGGCCTCTACTGGATAAGCAATTAAGGTTTCTTCAGTCAAATCACTGGGTTCAATAAATTCTTGTGCTGCCAAATCATGCGTGGGCGATAGTACCAAGCGACTCTCGTACTCAAACAGCGGTTGATAGCTGATACCGTCTATCGGTAAATCACTGGTGGTAATCAATAAATCAATATCACCTTCCATGAGCAGATGATGCGGCTCAGGCTCAAACCCTGTGGCAAAGTCTAGCTCTACATCTGACCACTCACGGCGATAGTGATTGAGTATCGGCATTAGCCAATCAAAACAACTGTGACACTCGGATGCTAGGCGTAGTCTGCCTGCTTGGCCATGTGCTAGGCGCTTAAGGTTGGATTTAGTACGGGTAACTTGCGGCATTATACTATCTGCCAACGCCAGTACTGTCTTGCCAGCAGGGGTAAAGGTGAGCGGGCGCGTACGACGATTGACCAAGCTGATATCGTAGTAATTCTCTAGCTCTTTTAACTGATGTGAGACCGCTGAAGCCGTAACATGCAGCTCATCGGCAGCAGCAGCGAGTGAACCATGCGCCCGTAGCGCGGTTAGAGTATTGAGGTGACGGAGCTCTAGCATAAGGTAACCTAACCGCGAAGGTGAGAAAAATTCATTATAATAGATATAGCGCTGACTTTCATTCAAAGCTTGCTATTAATAAACAGTGCCAATAATAAGCAGTGCTAAACTAGCGATGTCAGATTGGCAGCGGTAAACTAGCGCCTACGTAACAGCAACTGCGAGATGATAACCAAGATTAAAGAAGCAGCCAGTAGCAATGTACCGATAGCATTGACTTCTGGTTTGAGTCCTACCCGTACCATAGAATAAATCCGTAACGGTAAAATCTCATAGCTTGGACCGGTGACAAAGGTTGAAACCACCACATCATCCAATGACAACGTAAAGGCGAGTAACCAGCCTGCCATCACCGCTGGTAAAATAACAGGAATGAGCACGGTGCGTACCATCGTTGACTCGTTAGCGCCCAAGTCGCGTGCCGCCTCCATCAATCGCTCATCTAAACTACTCAAGCGTGCAAAGACAGTGATGACCACAAATGGTAGACAGAAGGTAATGTGTGCTAATAACAGCGAGACAAATCCTAATTGCAGACCAATTAACAAAAATAGCGCCAATAATGAGATGGCCAATACAATTTCAGGTGACATCATCAATACGAACAGCAGCCCGTTTAGCAAACCTTTACCACGGAAATTATAACGGTGTAGTGCCAAAGCGGTGAGCGTGCCTATCAGTGTTGAGACGGTCGCAGCGACCAATCCTAATACTATAGAATGCCAAAATGCATCTAGCATGGCTTGGTTATTAAATAGTGATTCGTACCACTTTAGGCTGAAGCCGCCCCAGTTGTAGCCAATTTTCGATTTGTTAAATGACATCACCACCAAAACAATGATGGGTAGGTATAGCAGGGCATAAATCAGGCTGAGGTAGCCTTTGGCTGCGATACTGCCAGTTTTTGTTGTACGCGAATGAGACATTAGGCCACCTCACTGAAATCAGTTTTGCCAATGCGGCGGCTACTGGCGCGATAGGCCAGTAACAGCACGGCCATAGCGAGGGTCAATAATACGCTGGCTGCGGCCCCAAATGGCCAATCGCGCGCATCCAAAAACTGGTTTTTGATGATATTTCCGACTAATAGGTTGCGTGAACCACCTAAGATATCGGCGACATAGAACATTCCCATTGCTGGCAGCAAGACTAAGAGCACCCCTGAGATAATGCCTGGTGTCGTCAATGGTAGTACGATATGCCAAAAAGTCTGCGTCTTGGATGCACCCAAATCTTGTGATGCCAATAGCATGTCCTGACGCAAATCAGTAAACACGGCATATAGCGGCAATACCATAAATGGGAATAGTAAATACGTCAGACCAGCTATCACCGCACCTTGCGTATATAGGATATCGATAGGAGTATCGATGACGCCTATCGCCAGCAGTGACTTATTGATTAAACCATTATTGGCAAACAGCAACTTGAGTGCATAAGTACGCACCAGAGAGTTGGTCCAAAACGGTAGTATTAATAGCATCATCAGCAGTGGTTGCCAACGGGTTTTTGCTCTAGATATAAGCCATGCAAAAGGGTAGCCAAGTAATAAGCAAATGATAGTCGTGATGCCTGCCATCCATAATGAATGAATAAATACGCCAAAATAGAGCGGATCAATCATGCGTGCATAGCTGTCGATGCTGACGGGCAAGCTGATAAAAGCACTGCTATCACGGGTCAAAAAACTGACCGCGATGACCAAGATATTTGGCAGTAGCGCGAATATCAGTAACCAACCCCAAATGAGCCATAGCGTTGCGGTACGAAAAGGACTTTTGCTGCCTAAGTGGTTGCGTGCCATCAGCTGGCATCCTTTTGTATGGTTGTATGGTCTCCACCTTTATTTGGCTCAGTAGAGTCTTCTGGCAATACCCATTCCCAGCCGTCTACCCATGAGACTTTGACAGCCTCATTCAGCTTATAGTCAAAGCTTGGGTCATCTTCGTCAAAGAATTCAGAGGCTTTAATAATATGGCCGTTTGCTAGTTCAATGATCGAGTCAAGCGTACTGCCTTTGTAGTTACTTTCAATCACTCGGCCAAACAGTCCCACATGCTCATCATCTTGTGGATCGTAAACTCTTAAGTCTTCTGGGCGAAGTAGTAAGTTTACGATGTCGCCTACTTGTACGTCATTGGCAAAATTAGGCCGACGTAAATTACGTAAGCTGGTTGGGCCATCTTGAGCTTGTGCCTCGCAAACTTCTACCTCGATACGTCCGTTGGTGATTTTACCATCACGATCTGGTTGATCGGGGTAGACGCCTTTTACTTCTGCTTTAAATAGATTGGTCTCACCGATGAACTTGGCTGTGAACAAATTAGCAGGCGTTTCATAAATCTCGATAGGCGTGCCAATTTGCTGAAACGTGCCGTCTTTCATCACTGCGATACGATCTGACATCGATAGCGCTTCTTCTTGATCGTGGGTGACAAAGACAAAAGTGATACCCAGCTCACGTTGTAGACGCTTAAGCTCAGATTGCATCTGCAGACGCAGTTTGTGATCGAGCGCAGATAATGGCTCATCGAGTAACAGCAGTTTAGGACGATTAATCACGGCACGCGCAATGGCAACACGCTGCTGTTGACCACCCGATAAATCTTGCGGTTTACGGTTGGCTAGATGTTCTAACTGCACCATCGCGAGCATCTCGCGTACACGTGTCTTAATCTCATCTTTCGGTATTTTTTTGAGTTTAAGGCCATAAGCCACGTTTTGGGCGACAGTCATATGAGGAAACAACGCATACTGCTGAAATACCGTATTGACCGGACGCTTATCCGCAGGCAAACCTGCCATCTGCACGCCATCTAAATGAATGGCACCAGCGTTTGGCTGCTCAAAGCCTGCAATCAAACGTAGCAGTGTTGTCTTGCCGCAGCCTGAAGGGCCAAGCAGTGTCAAAAACTCACCATGCTGGATATCGAGGTTGATGTCTTTTAATACTTCAGTTTGATCGTAGGTTTTTTTTAGACCAGTCAGTTGCAGCAGCACCTTGTCATCATGAGGTGATGCAGAGGTTTTGTGCGTATTGGGCAGCGGGATGGTCATAATATTTTTCCTAAGCATCTAACATCGCAGTATGGCCATTCATTTAGGATACTGTGGTCAAAGTCATTTGGTGTGGGTGTAAGCTATGGGGATAGACTGAGTCTGGTTGCCACGTATTATAACAAACCCTTGATATAAATTAGTGCAAGTTCGTCATAAGTTACGTGAGTGACACGGTGGTGATATCGAGGAACTTTTATTTCTAGCTTCTAGGTTCTAATTTCTAGCGAGCATATTTAGGACATTTGGTAAGGGGGTTTTAGTTCTATGATTTGGGGCAGCTAGCAATAATTACGTCATATAGCGACATTAATACAAAGTTTTTTGTCATTTTTTAGACGGTATTCCTATACAATTACTCTGTGGTAGACCAATATAATTAGTCTGTCAGTACCTAATAATGACTAGTCAGTTATTTAGTCGATTTGTGTTTGAATATAGCCAGTGAAATATGACTTAGATACTAGGGCGTGTCCTCATTTTAAAAATGGTGATAAAAATGAGATAAATCGCAGTCAAACAAGGAAAATAGCGCAGATAATATCGAGATATTAGTCAGCTATTTGACGCCGTTTGGCAAGATTTAGCCATTTTTAACCCATTTAGATGACTATCGATTGAATTGAGGACACGCCCTAGAGAGGTGAGCAAAATTACTACAGATAGTAGACTGAGTGAGCCTAATTCTAGATCCAATTTAAACAGCTTATAACTCTAATATTATTGATGATAAAGGATATCTTATGCCGAACAATACGCGCCCAAAAACAGGTCAAGAAGCCCTTGAACTTTTGAAAGAAGGAAATGCACGTTACGTTGATAGCTTGAGCAATACTGATCCGATGATGCAAAGGCGTCCAGAGTTGGTCAAAGATCAAGACCCTTTGGCTATTATTTTGGGTTGCTCGGACGCACGTGTACCGGTTGAGATTGTATTTGATCAAGGCTTGGGTGATTTGTTTGTGATTCGAGTCGCTGGTAACGTAGTAGCACCATCACAGATTGGCTCGATTGAATTTGCGGCCGAAAAATTCGGTACCAAGTTGGTTGTTGTACTTGGACATTCACATTGCGGTGCGGTTACGGCCTGCGTAGAAACACTGATTAATCCTGAAACAAACTACTCGCCCAATTTGCAGTCCATCGTAGATCGCATCCGTCCAAGTGTTTATAACCTGCATGAATTGGCGACTGCCAATGGTCAAGACGTCGATGCCGATGAGCTAGTTGATCGCTCTATCCGTGCCAACGTACGTATGTCGGTTAGCCAACTTAAGCATGGCTCGCGTGCACTAGAAGACTTGACCAATAGTGGTCAGTTGCTAGTCGTTGGCGCAGAGTATGATTTAGAGACAGGCAAAGTACGGTTCTTAGACAGCTAATAAATCGTCTAAATTGGCCATATCAAATAAGCACTATTACAAAATCCTCTCAATCCTTTCGTGATTTTTTATTATGATAAGAGAGTCAAGCGCGTAAAAAGCCTTTACGCGCTTGTTTTTTTAACTCTATATTTTGTCAATATTAGGATAATTATGTCTATATCAAATAATGGCTCAGCCACCGATAATAATAACGAATCACTTATAGCCCAGCCTACTAGGAGCGTAAATACCGCTGGTGTTCAGCCTATTTCAGGTCAGACGACTGGCTATACGTTTAACCATACGATGCTAAGGGTAAAAGATCCTGCCAAGTCATTAGCGTTCTATACGGGCGTCCTTGGAATGACGTTGCTAGCAGTAAAAAAATTCCCTGACATGGGGTTTGATTTATACTTTTTAGCCAAGCTAACGGAGAGTGAGCGAGACAACCTGCCTGCTGGTGATGACTTAGAAATCTTTGCATTTCGTCAGCGCGGTATCTTAGAGTTGACTCATAACTACGGTACCGAAACCAAAGCTGATTTTAGCTATCATGATGGTAATCAAGATCCACAGGGTTTTGGTCATATTTGCTTTAGCGTGCCGAGTCTGGATGAAGCGGTGGCTTGGTTTGATAAAAATAACGTCGAATTCAAGAAGCGTCCAGAAGATGGCAGCATGAAAAATATTGCCTTTATCAAAGACGTCGATGGCTACTGGATTGAGATTGTACAAGCTGACTTGATGGGCTAATTTTTAAGCGTTTGAAAGCTTTGAATATTTGATAAGTATTCGTTGCTAATACTTATCAATAAACCTTATGATCAAGATGACCAACCAAAGGAGTGACACCTAGATGCGAACCTCTGAGGCAGAAACGATAGCAGGTACAGAGCCAACGACCGCTGCACTAACGTATCAAAGTATTATTGATTCTGCGAATGGCATATTTATTGGTTTTGTCGAACGTATTCCGTATTTTGTCGCTTCGATTATCGTTGTCTTAATCTTTTGGTTTTTGTCGATACTCTTCAAAAAAATCGTCTATAAAATATTAGGCAGTCGCAGACGGCATCAGAACTTGGTCAAAGTATTTCAGCGAGTAGGTGGTGCTTTAATTATCTTCGTAGGCTTTATGATAGCCATGGTGATAGCTGTGCCGGAATTCACCCCTGCCAAGCTAATCGGTGCACTCGGTATCGGTTCCGTCGCTATTGGTTTTGCGTTCAAAGATATTTTTCAAAACTTGCTGTCTGGTATTTTGCTACTCATATCAGAGCCATTTCGTATTGGTGATCAGATTGTCTCAGGAGAGTATGAAGGTACGGTCGAAGACATTAAAATCCGTG
This sequence comes from Psychrobacter sp. SZ93C1, assembly GCF_015864635.1. Taxonomy (NCBI): domain Bacteria; kingdom Pseudomonadati; phylum Pseudomonadota; class Gammaproteobacteria; order Moraxellales; family Moraxellaceae; genus Psychrobacter; species Psychrobacter sp. SZ93C1. The sequence continues at coordinate 416,163 of NZ_JADYWY010000001.1, forward strand.
CAACCACTATCAAAACTTATGATGGTCGGCAAGTCGTTATTCCGAACTCTGACTTGTATACCTCAGCGTTGACGGTCAATACCGCCTACAAGCAGCGCCGGTTACAACTGGCAGTGGGTATTGGTTATGAAGATGATATAGAAGCGGCAAAAGCTGAGATTTTAAAAGCGCTAGATAGGGCAGATAGCGTGTCAAAGAAAGCTGAGCCGAGCGTGATTGCAACAGGTTTTGGAGATTCAACGATAGATTTGATGGTACGTTGGTTTATTGAGGATGGCACGCAAGCCAATAAAGTTGCCTCGATTCACCAAGTATTTGTAGAGATTAAACTCGCGCTAGATGCAGCAGGCGTAAATATTCCATTCCCGATTAGAACGATAGACTTGAGTGACTCATCGGTGATGACGATCGTTGATAAGCTCAATGAGCAAAAAACCATCAATGTGGAAAAAGTAGCAGTAGAGTAATCAAGCTATCACTAATATCCATAAACGCTAGTTCCCATAATAAAAAACCGCCATATCAAATGATGTGGCGGTTTTTTTGTGCATTTTTATTTGTTATGAGTATAAATATTTATTCATCTTTTGCTCTAAAGTCTGTATGGCATGACTTACAGCTCGCACCAACTTGACTGAATGCAGGTTTGATGTCATCCATGCTAGTAGCTGTTTGAGCGGCAGCACTTAGCTCAGCAGTAACTTTTTGGAAGTTATCAGCTTCTGCACGGAAACCCTCAGCATTAGACCAAACTGCTTCGGTTGCATTACCCATGTCTTCTTGGTTTTCGAAATGGCTCCACGGCATACTAGAATCTTCTGCTAAGAATGCTGCTTGTTCTTTAACGACATCCGCATCAAAGGTATCGGGTGCTTTGGCCATATCACCCATGATGCCCATTGCATCACCCCAGTTTTTCATGCTGTCTTGACGGGCTTGTATATCAGGGCTAGAGCTAGAGTCAGTTGAAGTGCTACAGGCGGTTAGACCCAAGGCGGCTGCCATTAAGGTGATACCGAAGATAGATTTCAATGATTTGTTAGAATGAACCTGTGCCATATAGATTACTCCTTTAAATTTGGCTAATAGTATGCGTATTGCAGACGGTGGCTTTGATACTGTTGTCAAAATCAACTCATAATTACTTAAAAGTATGTCCGCTTATCAGTGATTTTTTGAAAATTTAATCTGTATTGTAACCATTATTTGCGTAGCTATGGTTAAAATAGTTGTTATATCATCGTAATATTTAAAGTGACGATGATTATCTAAACCATATCATTGAGTTGACTGACATGCGATACATCGTGGTTTCAATCAACCATATTGAGTTCAAATAAATGGCGGTTTATATCTCTGTGAAGGTGATAAGCCCCATATGATAAAGGTCAGCTATAGCAGCTGACCTTTATTTAAATATACTAGACAATAATCTAGTAGGTATAACTAATCTTTATTATATTCACATAAGCTATAGAGTCAACCACTCACGCGGCTTTAGATAAACGTCAGTCAACTCAAACTCGGGTGAGCCTTCAGTAGGCTCAAAACGATAATGCCAACTCGCCAGTGGTGGCATACTTACTAAGATAGACTCGATACGGCCATTACTCTGTAGTCCAAATAGCGTGCCGCGATCGTAGACCAAGTTGTACTCAACATAGCGGCCACGACGATACAGCTGAAATTCACGCTGCTGTTCAGTATAAGGCGTGTCTTTACGCTGCTCAAAGATAGGTGTGATACCGTCAAGATAGCCGTTACCCACTGCTTTCATAAAGTTAAAACAGGTCTCAAAGTCCCAACCACGACTCTCAGTATTGACATCATCATAGAATAAGCCGCCGATACCGCGCTGCTCGTTGCGATGACGTAGGTGGAAGTACTCATCACACCATTGCTTAAAGTCAGGATAGACGGTATCACCAAACGGTGCACACAGATCGTGGCAGACTTGATGCCAGTGGATGCAGTCAGCCAGTACTGGGTAAAACGGTGTCAAATCAAACCCACCCCCAAACCACCAAATCGGCGCTTCGCCCTCAGCTTCAGCAACGAACAAACGAACATTGGCATGACTAGTAGGGACGTTAGGGTTTTTGGGATGCACGACCAGTGACACGCCCATGGCTTGAGCTTTGCGGCCAGCGATATCGGGATGGCGCGCTGTTGCTGACGCTGGTAGGTTGTGTACATGAATATGGCTGAACATCACACCTGCTTTTTCAATCACGTCGCCATCTGCTAGTACGCACGAGCGACCACCGCCACCTTCCGGACGCTCCCAGTCATCAGGTACAAAGGTTGCATTACCACCACCATCGCGCTCTTGCGCTTCTAGTGCTTGGCAGATACGCGCCTGCAAATCGACTAAAAACTCACGCACTCGTGTGATGTCATTATTGGTCGGTGTTACCACTGACTCTGACAGGTCTGACTTATTATCTATATTTGAAATACTCATAAAATATCTATTTATTCAGGTGTATTGCAGTATTGAAATCTTTATCCAATAGATGTCCCATACGGTCACGCTTGGTCGCGAGGTATTCAGCATTCATATCATTGACCCCTACCAATAATGGCACGCGTTCCACGACATTGATGCCATGCTCAGTGAGATAAGCAATCTTGTTAGGGTTATTAGTAATGAGTCTGACCGCATCAACACCGATATGAGCGAGCATCGGCCCACACATGTCATAAATACGCGCATCCGCAGGCAAGCCCAACATCAGATTGGCATCTAACGTATCATGCCCTTGGTCTTGAAGGGCATAAGCGCGAATCTTATTGGTGAGACCAATGCCACGACCTTCTTGGCGCAGATACAAAATAGCACCACAGCCAGCCTCTTGTATGGCTTGCATCGCCGAATTAAGCTGCGGACCACAGTCGCACTTCAATGAGCTAAAAGCATCGCCAGTTAAGCACTCAGAATGAATACGAATCAAGGGAGCCGGTCGCTCTGATGGCGTCGCTGTATCTGGGTCGACCACAGGCAGCCCGACGGTCAGCATCACATGCTCTTGACCGTCTTCGTTTTCAAAGATATGAATATCAAACTCGCCATAACGAGTCGGTAGTTTGGCACTAGTAATAAATTGATATGACATTAATGTCCTGCATAAGCCGGTAGTTGTGGCAGTAAGGTCTGTATTAGCAGTAATAACGCAGCGATGTCATCCTAGCTGTATTAGGATAGTTAGGATGATAGCAGTATAATCTGTTCGTAAAACATGCGTGCTGATTGTCTTTATTATAAAAACACACAAAGTTCACAGACGATGCACGATGATTAAAGCGACCATTAAAAAAAAATGCTATTATGCCATACTATTTTGACGGATACAGTGACAAGTCTTTACCCTTACATTACTATGTCGTCACGAACATTCGATATTGATGCAAAATAATAAGGCATAATATCAACCCTTAGTATGGAAGCGCTGTCTATTATGACGGCGTGTTTGTTGTTAGGCGCCGCGTAGGTATAGATACGTAGGCATTGCATGAATAATTATATGGTCAGTTACATCAATAATGATGTAGATATTATTGACGTCGCTTAGCTATAGTTATCTTTATACTCTAAAGCACGTCTTGTCAGCAGATTGGTAGGTATCGTACGGTTTATGCAGCAGTCACCTCATTCCCCACAGTCTCAGTCCGTATCTGCGTCAGCCATTGAATCCGCTGCCCAGCTGTCAAATTTGCAGCAGACTTACGCTGTCATTCCGCGTGTGCGTCCAAATACGCCACTGCTTGATAGCATCGATGCGCCATCTGATTTAAACGCGTTTACCACCAATCAGCTTATTACCTTGGCAGATGAATTACGACTGTTTCTATTGTATTCAGCCGGTCAGAGTGGTGGGCATTTCGGTGCCAATTTGGGCGTGGTTGAATTGACCATTGCGCTACATTATTTATTAGATACACCGCAAGATCAGATCGTTTGGGACGTAGGTCATCAAGCCTATGCTCATAAAGTATTGACTGGTCGTCGTGAGCAGTTAGGTACTATCAGATCTAAAGATGGATTGACGGCTTTTCCTGAGCGTGCAGAGTCCATTTACGATACCTTTGGCGTTGGTCATTCATCGACTTCAATCTCAGCGGGTCTAGGCATGAGCTTAGCGCTGCGCTATCAAGGCCGTGCACAAACAGTGGCCTGTATCATCGGCGATGGTGCGATGACAGGCGGCATGGCGTTTGAGGCCATGAATGATGCAGTACAGCAAGACGCTGATTTGCTAGTTATCTTGAACGACAATGATATGTCGATATCTTGCTCTATCGGTGGATTTCCACGGCATTTAGCCATGCTATGGGAATCAGGATATCAGGTTGATATCTCTGAGGCAGGCGAGCCTGTTCTCTGTCATCGTCCTGATATGCAAGGATTTGATCGCCGTAAGCGTCACAAAGAGCTGCGCGATGTCCCACAGTTAGAAGACAACTTATTTAAAGCGATTGGTTTTACCTATTTTGGTCCATTTGATGGCCACAATATTCCTGAGCTATTGCGTGTATTGTCATTGGCAAAACAAGTCTCAGGTCCAGTATTGGTTCATATTTACACCACCAAAGGTAAAGGATTTGCGCCAGCTGAATTAGATCCAGTCGGTTATCATGCGATTAGCAAACTGCCTGTCGAAGATGATGAAACAAAGACCGAAGCAGCTGATACTTCAGTAGCTAATGCTTCAAAAGGTAAGCCAGCGTTAAAATACTCGCAAGTGTTTGGCCAGTTTTTGTGTGATAAAGCCGCTGAAGACGACAAGCTAATTGCCATTACACCTGCCATGGAAGAAGGCTCTGGAATGATCGACTTTGCTCGTCATTTTCCAGCACGTTTTTTTGATGTAGCGATTGCTGAGCAACATGCAGTCACGTTAGCAGCGGGCATGGCAACTCAAGGTGTCAAACCGATTGTCGCGATTTATTCAACGTTTTTGCAACGTGGCTATGATCAGCTGATTCATGACGTTGCGTTGCAGAATTTAGACGTAACGTTTGCTATTGACCGAGCAGGCTTAGTCGGTGAAGATGGCGCAACCCATGCTGGCGTATTTGATTTTGCATTTTTACGCTGTGTGCCTAACATGGTGATTGCAGCGCCAAAAGATGAAAATGAATGTTACCATCTGCTCAATACTTGTTATGACTATCAAGGTTGCACGGCTGTACGCTATCCACGTGGTGTGGGTACGGGCGCCGTTATCGAACAGCCAGCACAAATTTATAAAATTGGCGAAGCTGTGGTGGAGTCAGTATTAGGCTCTAATGATGCACCAAAAAAGCTCGCATTATTGGTATTTGGTACGATGATGACCACGGCTCAGCATGCAGCAGAAGCTATCATCAATGATAACGCAGAGTTAGAGTGTCAAGTGCATGTGGTGAATATGCGCTGGGTAAAACCTTTAGACACCAACCTATTAGAAACGCTATTGGTAAAAGGCATTACTCATATTGCGACCCTAGAAGAGCATGTAATTACTGGTGGCGCGGGTAGTGCGGTCAATGAGTATTTGCTCAATGAGTCAGCTGCTTTTAAGCGTACTCGTCCAGTTATTGCTAATATTGGTATCCCTGATCGCTTTATTGCGCACGGTTCCCAATCTGAGCAACTGGTTGATTGCGGTTTGAGTGCCGACGGTGTGAGTAAGCAGCTTCGACAGTTATTGTTATAAGTCGTGTTGTTATAAATCGTATTGCTATAAGCCGTGTTGTGATCAACAACGTTGTCATAAATAGTATGGTCGAAATTGATTTAAAGTTAATGATATTAGTTTGAACACATAAAAGCTCGATAGATAGAGCTAACGCCTGCTTAGCCGTAGGTGCTGACTTTTTTACAACTTGCGCAGTTTGTGATGACCACCAAAATAGGGGTTGGTTTGGCGAACGTAATGGTTTTTTCGTTTTTATTGAACAATTTTAGTATAATGCGGTTGTCGTTTATAAGTTTTCATCTATAAAAGACACGTTTTTTAAATCGCATAGATGTGGTGTGATGCGGCTAGTCTAATCGGCATGTTGTGGGCACAAAGTTAGTCTTATTTTTTATATTCATTCATCAAGCAAATAGGTTATTTATGGAACCCATGGTCGTCATCGCAGCGCGTACTGCTGAAAAAGTTGGTAAAGAGATTTTATATGCGCATCAAAACCGCCACAAAATCGAATTGGATATCGAGTCGAAAGGACTTGATGGATTGGTCACACGTATTGATCGTTTCAGTGAAGAGCTGACGATTGAGACGCTAAAAGCCAGCTATCCGAATCATTCGTTTTTGGGTGAAGAGTTTGGTATGCAAGAAGGTCGCGGCGAAGACGCTGACTGGTGCTGGATTATTGATCCGCTCGATGGCACCAAAAACTTCGTTCATGGTGTGCCGCAGTTCTGTGTTTCTATTGCTGTACAGCATAAAGGCGTGACTCAACATGGCGTGGTCTATGATCCAGTCCGTGATGAGATGTTCTCTGCTAGCCGTGGTAAAGGCGCGCGCTTGAATAATCGCCGTATGCAAGTGAGCGAACGAAAAACGCTTGATGGTGGTCTATTTACTACGGGTCATCCACTTGAGCGTAAGCGCAATGGTGAAGTGATTTCTTATGCGAAAGAGCATTTTGAAAGCCTACAGAAAGTCTCTGAAGCGGGTGGTCAAATTCGTCGTTTAGGCTCAGCTGCGCTTGATTTATGCTATGTGGCAGCTGGTCGTTTCGATGGTTATTTTGAGATGTCTATCAAGCCGTGGGATATCGCTGCTGGTGAGCTTATCGTCACTGAGGCACGTGGTGTGGTCGTCGATCATACAGGCGCGCACAATTCTATGACTTCAGGTTCTATTTTTGCTTGTAACATCAAGCTGTTAAAGCCATTGATGCAAGTAGTCGTTCCGAGTTGGGGCGAGGCTGTATAAGTAGCAATATTTAAAAGTATTGATAATAAAAAGCTGGTTCCGTTAAGGAGCCAGCTTTTTTGTTGTCTTATCGCTTTCGCTGCCGACGGTTATACCCTGAAATTCGAGTGTTTTACTGGTCGTTTCTAACAGCGTTAATTCTTCTTCTATTAGTGTGATCATGTCTTGTACATGAGGCAGGGCCTTACTGCAAGCTGCAATGCCAAATTCAATTTTATCCAAATAACTGGCTAACGTAATATTCATCGCTTGACCGTTGAATACGATAGAAGCCGGATATAAAGATTGCAAGCGCGCACCATTCCAATATAGAGGTTTCTCAGAACCAGGTACGTGGGAGATAATGAGGTTAAAGGCTTGTTTTTTCGGGAATAGCCCGGTTGCTAGATTGATGCCTTCCCAAGCGTAGGCGATAACACTATAGTTGATAACTTGTGCTTGGTTCATACGACGGAAGCGGCGCTTACCACTATTCATACTACGATGGATGAGCTGTATCCGACGTAATGGGTCATCCAAATGCGTGCCTAGATTGGCCAATACAAATGACAGCTGATTACCCGATACGCTATTATCTGTACGCAGCGACATCGGTACAAAGGCAATTAGTGGCTTACTAGGTAACGCATCCATTGATATCAAATAGCGACGGATGGCACCAGCGCAAACTGCTAGCACAACATCATTTCTACTGATTTTTAATCTGTCGGCAATATCATTAAAGCGCTGAATATCATAAGACTGCGCTGCAATACGCCGCGATGCAGAGATACGCTTGTTCAAAATACTCATGGGCGCATCAAAAGTGCCGACATAGCCATCATCTCCAGAATTTTTGAGATTGTCTAGCAATTCTGTAAACACAGGCTTGATGGTAGATATCTGCTCTTTAATGATGCGTCTGATAGATCTTTTCGAAGGAAGTATGGCGTTGACGTGGTTACGATGACGTGCCATTAAAGACCAGATTGGCAGGGTTACTGGTTCAGTAGGTGACTGCGATAAAGACTTTTGTACGAGGCGCATGGCAGCAATACCATCTACCAAAGAATGATGAATTTTGAAATACAAAGCAAAACGTTCAGGATCGCCTTCATTTTCTGGCTGAATGCCTTCAATCACGTGACATTCCCACAAAGGCATCGCGCGATCCAAGAGACGTCCATGCTCTCTTGAGACATACATGAGCAGTTCGCGTACCCGTGCAGGTTTTGGTAGTGCGACATGATGAAGGTGATGCTCGACATCAAAGTTTTTGTCATTTTGCCAAAACGCCATATGCTCCAATACTTGATTAAAAGGGAAGCTTGGCGGTACATCAGAGTCTTGCATCTGTTTGACTAGCTGATAGACAAAGTCGCTATCAGCCGCATCTGGTACTTCAAATAAAAATAAACCACCCACATGCATAGGTTGTTTACGCGACTCAAGAAGCAAAAACAATTGGTCGACTGCTGTGAGAAGTCGCATAATAAATCCTTTTATGACGATGTGGTTGATTCAATTTAAAAGTAGGACAAAGCGGTCATGCATAAGTGTATATATAATACTTTAAGCAAGGTATTCAATGAAGCAGTGATTAGGTTATGTTGAACATCTACCACTAGTCGCTGCCAATAGTAGAATGTTCAAAATTCCTAAGTGCTTATTTACGCCTGACGTCATTTTTTCTTATTGTTTTATCACAGACTTTTAGGCGTGTTGCTAGATATTTTACTGAAAAAAGTATCCGGTTTGTGGCGAGCTAGCAGTCGCCATTTTACGTACCGGCATACGCCCTGCTAAAAATGCTTCGCGACCAGCCCACATAGCATGCTTCATAGCATGCGCCATCATAACTGGGTTCTGGGCGTTGGCAATCGCAGAGTTCATCAGTACACCATCACAGCCGAGCTCCATCGCAAGTGCTGCATCAGAGGCAGTGCCGACGCCTGCATCTACCAATACGGGTACTTTAGCGTTTTCAATAATCAAGCTAAGCGTATGACGATTGAGCAGACCAAGACCTGAACCAATCAAGCTACCTAGCGGCATAATAGCGACACAGCCCATGCTTTCTAATTCTTGTGCGACGATAGGATCATCTGACGTATAAACCATTACTTCAAAACCATCATCGATCAATACTTTGGCGGCTTTTAACGTTTCCATTACGTTTGGATAAAGCGTTTTTTCGTCGCCCAATACTTCAAGCTTAACCAAGTTATGTCCACCCAATAGCTCACGAGCCAGCTTGCAAGTACGAATGGCAGTCTCGGCATCAAAACAGCCAGCAGTGTTGGGCAGTATGGTGTACTTATCAGGTGAAATTACATCCAGCAAGTTCGGCTCATTACTGTTCTGACCGATATTGACTCGGCGAATAGCAACCGTGACAATCTCTGCTTCTGAAGCCGCAATAGCAGCACCAGTTTCGGTCATGTCTTTATACTTACCAGTGCCAACCAACAATCGAGAAGAGAATGTACGACTGCCCACAGTAAACGTATCTTGTGAAAGTGGCGTAGGGCTGGTAGTAGAAATAGCGGCTTGTTGTGACATAAGGATAATCCTAATAGCGGGCGAACAAAGGTGACAAACGAAGAGTTGGTTCAATAGTAAAAGTTATTCATCGTAGGCAGTAGTCTATGGCAGGCGACAGCTTCTCATCATGATGGTAAAGACCAGATAGGGAGCATCCAAAATTGGAGCCTTGCTACTCACGAAAAACAAAATGTTATTATAACAAACTCATGCACGCTTACAGACAATCTTTACCCAGTTTAACGATTTAAGCAACCCGTCTCTTTTATCATCAACTTTATCAAGGCATACGACAATGTATGCAGAGGTAGCTATAGCAGTGGTATTTATGAGTCATACGTTACGACGGGCTATGTGCCGTAATAAGGTCAGATAAGGGGTAGAGGGCTGTACATGTCAGAAGGCTTCAGCGATAGGTTCTGATGGACTACACTATATTATAGTTGAAGATAAACGCTAGAAGTGGATAAGACGTTAGATATCTAAACAGAGAGTATTGTTGCTGGTTATTTATATAAGTGCTAGCCCTAATCAACTACCAAAACGATGCGCTATACAGATATAAAAAGTGTACAGCGCATCATTTTTCATTGAGTCGGGATGAACTATTGGCTATTTAGCTACTTCTTCATTTACCACTGGTTGACTGCTCTGCTCGGTTTCTGCCGGAGACTCTGTAGCAACTGCTGCAGCTTTTTCATTCGCTTTGCCTTGACGACGCGCCTCTAGCTCAGATTTGGGTATCCAAGCCCATGTCATCTCAACCACGATCGGGTCACGGTCACTATCAGACTCACGGTCATGAATCACGCAAGGTATAACCATTTCACCTTTTGGCGTATTTAAGATATCTAAGCGCTGCTCATCAGATAAACTGGCCACCGCTGCAATTTGACCTTTTTTGATGGGGCGATAAAAGTTAACCGAATAAGACTTAATTAATAGCACGCGGTCAGAGGGTAGGTTTAAACCCAAGATAAACCCTGTGGCCGTTTCAGCCAATAAGGTAATGGCCACTGCATGGATGGAACCAATGTGATTCTGTACAGCCTTGGTGTTATTTAAACTGACAACCACTTGATTGGGATTGACAGTTTCATAATAGACGCCTGTCGTGCCGACATATGGCACGACCTTGCCAAAGGCTTTGGACAAGATGCTCGATCGTGCACCGGCAGGCAAGTATTTAGTCACTGATAACAGTTTGGTGAATTGGTTGCTGATGGGCTTAAGTGTGCTGGTTGGCTTGTCGACTGGCAATCTTGTGTTGTCAGATATTTTAGCTGGCAATTTATTGGTCAGCTTGGTGGGGAGTTTTTTTAATAAACCTGACATACAAAATTCCTTAACTTAGATGCGTTGAATGAGATTTTGAGTATTAGCGTGTATCATCATAGCGGAAAAATACGGAGTATTATGCAAGCCGCTATACTCACTATGTTACATTAACTACTGCTGTCCGACTATTATTAGAATGAACTGATGCGCTTATAAAACAACACTCATATAGTGATGTCTTGGACACTAGAAATAGTTTAGCTCGTAGCTATATTGTTCACAATAATGCCGTTAGATGCCATGTGGAGCGTCACGCTATAATGACACCGTTTTAGCATACTTTATTTATTTTTCTCATGTACCTCTTATCTGCTGGATGACGCTATGCCCGACACATCAACTCATAAGCCGACCAATATTATTTATACAGGTGTGGCTGGTACGGGTAAGACTTATCGATTGCTACAAATTGCTAAGCAATATACCGACTACTTACCTAGAGCCAATCCTAAGGACTTGTTAGTACAGCTGTTGCAAGCGCTCAGCTGGCGAGATGTTGTCTGTCTAGTATTTTTAGATTTGCAATCCAAAAATCAAGACTTGGTCAAGGTGCCTGAAATTGTCAATCATGAGTTTTTTGTTGCAAAGGCATCGCAGAATGAGCGAGAGAAACACTTAAGTAATACGGCTTGGTCTGTGCTGCAAATGCATACTCCTACTAGCTCAGACACCGTAAGTTATAAAAATCGTGCTGGCCAAGCTTACTTTGATAAAGACAATAGTGGCGCATGGTATTTATTACCAGAGAGTAGGGAGTTGTTAACGGGTTTGTCGCAGCAACTAGAAGAGTTTCAGCAGGCAAAGCGAGACAATGACACTAGCCAAAACCAAGCTTTCAGTCAGCAGCGTTTTAGTATGGTGAGCTTCCATCAGGCTTATGGTTATGAAGAGCTCGTCGAAGGCATTCGTCCTGTGATGGTGGCTTCTGGTCAGTCAAACAATGCTAATAACAGTCTGTCTCAAATGAGTTATGCGATTCAAGATGGGGCATTTTTAAAATTATGTCAGCGCGCGGCAAACAATCCCAAACAGCGCTATGCCATGCTGATTGATGAAATCAACCGCGCTAACGTGTCACGCGTATTTGGCGAACTACTCAGTCTGATCGAACCCGATAAACGTACGGGTATGGCAAATGCCATGACAGTGAATCTGGCTTATTCTGGACGTACCTTTAGTGTTCCTGACAATATCGATATTTATGCGACTATGAACACCCAAGATCACTCTTTAGCACCGCTAGACATGGCACTACGCCGACGTTTTCGGTTTATTGACTGTCCACCACAGCCGGAACTACTACCAATTATCAATATTAGTAAAGGCTCAGAAACGTCTAGTACAGCAGAACATAATGAAGCCGATACCATAGACTTGGCCAGACTATTAACAGGTTTAAATCATCGCATTATTCAGACGCTAGGGGTCGATTCGCAATTGGGTCATGCATTCTTATTTTCAGTAACGACTCTTGAACAGCTACAAGACGTATTAATCGAACAAATTATTCCGCAATTGGCGCAAGCGACTGGCGGACAAATTACTATGCTGCAGTATATTTTTAAAGATGAGCAGCAGCCAATGAGTGCCCAGTTTATTCAAGATGGCCAAGCACTGATGACAAACGAGTCAAATGCTCAGGTCGCCAATCAGAATAATCTAGCTGCACAAAATCAGATGTTTTCAGGGCATCACTTATTTCTCGATCAGTCAGTCAATACAGGTAGCTATAGAATCAATAGCGACCTTATTGCCAAGATAGGTGAGTTTATAAAACCTGCTGTCTACCAGCGTTTATATTAATTGGGTTATTGGAAATTGATAAATAGCGATGGGAATAATCAGGTCCTCACAAGCAATAGTATCGATCGTAGTGGTATGGGCGCGCCTGATACGAACGTTATCACTGTATTTGAGCATCAACGCCTAACAGCTGATAATTTCTTACAGATAGCTGATTTTCATTGGCTAATGGCACAAGAATTCTCTGTGTTCAGCATCAAACGTCAGCAAGGGCAGTGGCAGCTGAAAGTCGGGCACTATATTGGTATCATTCTCTTGCCTAGTGGTATGGTACTAGAGATATTGCCAAAGCTTAATCCGTCTATTCAAGACAGCAATCTCGCACAAACCCGTCAATGGGTGCAAGGCATGATGTCTGATTTGATTGGTAATCGTGATCGCACCTACAATAAACTGCCTCATACAAAAAATTTAGGCCAGTTCAGTACTCAGCTTACGTCACTACCGATAGCCGCATTGCCTCTATCAGATTGGCTGGTCACGCAGTTTTTGCAGCGATTGGCACAGCAGCAACCGACCCTGCATTATCAGTCGCAAACTCACAACCAAGCATCGCTACAAGGTCGACTACTCATCAAAGAGCAGCTGCGCCATAACAGCATGCAGCCGCATAAGTTCTTCTGTGAGAGCAGTGTGCTGAGCCAAGACATGCTAGGCAATCGATTGATTAAGAGTGCTTTGATGTTATTAAGCCCACTATTAAGCCAATCAATGACACCTAAATCTTTGCAAGCGTGGCAGCCCGTACTCGTGCTTAGCCAACATGAGATGCAGAGGCTCGACTCGATGTATCATCAGGCAAAGCAACAGCTAGCAGTGCTGCCACTTCACGTGCAAAAATTACAGACGATGCAGCAGTTGGTGGATTTGGCTTATTGGTTATTGCAACAGTCAAATACCGAAACGGGTCACATGATTGATCCCAGTAAAGCATCCAAACATAAACAAGCATCAACACGATTGTGCCTATTGATCGATATGAATCAAGCCTTTGAGCAATGGGTCAGTCAGCGTATCGCCTCAATGTTTAGCCAAGTAAGTCCGAATTATAGACCACTATATCAAGCGCAAAGCATCTGGCTGAGTGATACAGAAGGGCAGGCCTGCTTGTCTATACGACCTGATTTACTTATATATAAGACAGCGATTGATACTGATACTCATGCCGATACCCATACCCACCAAGGTCAGGACAATACAGCAGCAGCTTCTCACATTAGCGCGTCAGGTAGCTATAGTCATGTCATCGATATTAAATGGAAGCATTTATCTCACGCAGCGAGCATTAGTGCCAGTGACGCTTATCAATTGACCAGTTATGCGCAGGCTTACCAAGCAGATCAGGTCTGGTTGGTCTATCCTGTACAAGGTGATGAGAGACAACCGATAGCACTTAGTCAACGGTCTCTGAATGGTCAAGATATTGATAATAATATGAATTCTGCTCAATTATGGCTCATACCATTTAATGTCTTTACTGGAACGATAAACGAGCGCTTGTGTTCGGCCTTGAATCGAGTATAATGGCGCTATCGATGGTTAGCGCCGTCGTAGGAAAGACTTTTTGTTTAAGCTGTTTTGATGAAAAGTAGGTGTTTTTGAAATAATTTAGAAATTTTTTAAATTAATCAAAAATAAGTGTTGACACTACCACCGTTTCCGCTTAATATGTGCACCTCGATAGCGAGGAACATTAACGAGTTAGCAGTATTTCTGATAACAAGTTAAGCAACAAACTATCGTGATAATAGAAATTTTCGGAGTGTGGCGCAGTTTGGTAGCGCATCTGGTTTGGGACCAGAGGGTCGTAGGTTCGAATCCTATCACTCCGACCATCTATTTTTAAGAGCCTTACAGGCTTTTTTTTATGTATAATGGTTTAGTTTCTGGTATATTTAGAACTGACTTTAATGTATAAAAGTCCTCTAAGAGCGCCTGTAGCTCAGCTGGATAGAGCATCTCCCTTCTAAGGAGGTGGCCGCAGGTTCGAATCCTGCCAGGCGCACCATTTAGCCTGCAAATTTTGTCTTATCAGGCAATAGTTATGGCGGTTGTAGCTCAGTTGGTAGAGCCCCGGGTTGTGATCTCGGTTGTCGTGGGTTCGAGTCCCATCAGTCGCCCCAATTTTTTCTGCATTACCTTTCTTTAGTATCTATAGCTTCACCTCATTATAAAACCCTTTATAAATAATCATACTATGCCATTTTTGGCGATTTTTTGCGTCTATACGATTTGTTTTGATGACAAGTCTTCTGTATAAGCGACCTGTCACTGTACCTTCTTCATTATTCCTTAATGGCTATTATATAAGCCAATAAAGATAAGCTTTGAAGTTGTGCATCATGATAATGTTTTAAAGACGGTTGGTATAGATGATTGATTCAATACAACATCAGCTATAGTCCATGCTCTATAAATTGGATACGGTGTCAGGTTCGCTTAGTCTACTACTTGTAGTACTTTCATTTGCCTTCTTTGTATCCAAATTATACTGAACCGACTATATCAAATCAAAATAGTGCTGCCGTATATAGATTTTTGCTTGCTCATAGTATGGTTAAATCTATATTAGTCTAGAACACTACGTACATATCATATATCAAGCGACACTACTACCGTGGCGATTCATAATTATTTGGCTATAGGCTGCGACTGATCTTATATTATCGAAGGGGCAACTGATGGATGCGTTGAGTGTACTGCTACAAAATGTGCATTTGTTCGAAACCAAATATTATCGCCTGAATGGTACTGGTAATTGGTCTTATTCAATCACTCGACAAGATACGATTTTATTTTATTTGGTCATGTCTGGTAGTTTCTGTATTGACGTTGGTAATGGTCTGCGGCAGGCACATGCTGGTGATATGATTATGATTCCTAACGCGCATAGGCATGTCAGCTACGCGTTGAACCATCATGGTGATGGTGCAGAGTCATTGGATGATTTACTACCTAATTGTAAAAGTAATACGCTTGAAATCAATGGTAACGGTGATCCCAATTCATCTTTGATATTGATTGAGTGCAAATACGATAAAGAAATGATCCGTCCTTTATTATCTGTACTGCCTCCAATTTTGCCTGAAATAAATGATGCAGCTGATGGTCGGTTCGAAGTCATCGATGTCGAGATTAAGCTCCTAACGCTAGAAGCTGAGCGTGAACGCATGGGCAAGACTGCGGTTATCAATCATTGGGCAAGTATTATGATGATTGAGTGCTTACGTGTGTATATTGAGAGCCTGCCTGAGGCTACAGAAAACTGGCTCAAAGCGATGAAAGATCCATTTCTAACCAAAGCGTTGGCCGCTATGCATGAAGACCCAAGTCAAAGCTGGACAATTCATAATCTCGCCGAGGTAGCGGGTATGTCACGATCAAGCTTTGCACAACGTTTCAAAGATACAGTTGGGATGCCGCCGTTGACCTATCTGATCGATTATCGCCTGCGCTTAGCTGCACGTTATTTGCGCTTACAGCAAAACAGCATCAGCCGTATTAGTTCGCTGGTTGGCTATGCGTCAGACTCAACCTTTAGCCAGGCATTCAAGCGTGTTTATGGGGTGTCTCCTAAAGTGTATCGCCAGCAATATCAAAAAAGAATAATGGCTTAGCTTGCGGTCATCGCACCTATTTATATTAAAAGCGTTAAGGGCACCACTGAGCCTTTAGCGCTTTTTTTTATTTTTGACCATGGTGAATGAGGTGTCGATAGAGACTTTTTATCTGACTGCTACGCCTGGTATTTTGATGATGTATGGCTGACAATGTGCTTGTGTTAAGGTACTATGGAATAATGAGTTGTCTAGGCGTGCGTGCGTATTTTTAGCGTACTATATTTCACTGTATGGTAGAAATAGCATCTAGTCTAGATGATGTTTATTTTTGCTGCTGATGGTATGTTATGACTGAACCGACCGCAAAGCCAAGCGCACAAGCCGATAGCCAAAAAAGCTCTGCTGCGTCTGCCAAAAAACAAAGCAATACAAGTACAAACAACGCTACAGACAAGGTTGAGGATAACCAATGTCTGGTAGAAAGTACGGAACAAGACAATATAGCCGAGCCACTTGATAAGGCGACATTGCTAGCGCTGTTTACCTTACCAAATTCAGAAGAGATAGTGGCTGAAGGGTCAGAGACAGACGTAACGTCTAAAACTTCATCTACTGGGCTTTCTCATAGCCGTTCGACCACGCAAAAACCTACTGATAACCAGAGTAATATTGCTGAACAGCGAGTGGCGCTTTATCAGGCTCAGCACGAGCGTACTCGGCTGCTATATATGGCTTCTGCCAGTACGCGTCCCACTTATCTGGTACAAACGCTTAAGTTACAGTTTGCAGAGCATCAGCAGTATCTACTCGCTCAGCAGCTTGATAAGCGCGGTCTCATGGATACGGATGGGCTAGAGCGTCTTTGGCAGCAGTTACATGTGGTTGATGATATCATCGCCGATATTATCCGTCACATGCCAGCCCAACAACCA
Source organism: Psychrobacter sp. SZ93C1 (assembly GCF_015864635.1). NCBI lineage: Bacteria > Pseudomonadati > Pseudomonadota > Gammaproteobacteria > Moraxellales > Moraxellaceae > Psychrobacter > Psychrobacter sp. SZ93C1. The sequence continues at coordinate 433,251 of NZ_JADYWY010000001.1, forward strand.
GCAGGGTGGCAGCTGACTACCCAAGATGGTCGCAACCCGTTGTGTTTTGCGACTGTGGGCAAGCTAAAATACGGTAAACCTATCCGTGATCAAGGCAGTCTCAATAGCTATGTGCTTGGACACTTTGGTGTGAGTAGCTTTACCTATGACCGCGGCTATTATATTGGGCATGTCGTTGGTTACTTATTTAGCTGTTATTTCTGTGCTCATTTATCTATCAGCTATGGTGTTACGGCGCTTAGTCAGCCGGTCGTTGCAGATTATGACTATGCCAGTCTCGAGACCCCGCATATGGTCAGGCTGTTGCAAGGGTTAGATGGATATTGTAAAAAACGTATCTATCAATTGGCGGTTATCTGTGCGCGATTGAGTGTGTTTGCTAGTGACAAGCGTATCGAAAGAATGCTGATTGCAGAAGTAAATGACTTTGACAAAAAACTGCAACAGCAGCATTTAGATGTTTTGCTGTTGCAAGGTTTGATGCCAGATAGTGGCGACTCTACGCCGCTTCTTTAAGTTTTTGATTCTCTCAAATTGATTGTTAGATACTATTATTGAGTATGGCTGTATTTGTATTGCTCTTTAGCGCTCTGTCTTTCCTAATATCGCCAAAGATTCGAATGGTTGGATCGACCGTTATCACTGATTACTTGACTTGTTCCTTTCATTATCGAATGTCCAATATAGCTACTTTCTAAACCTTACCTTAGCTTTCTTAATATTTGCTTACTGTTGTATATTATTGACTGAGTCACATTTTTACTATGGTAAAACCAGTCATCAAGCTATAGTGAGCCTTATTTGAGAAGTCAGTATTATCCAGAAGCGATTCTTATAAAAATTAGCCATTATGCTATTCATTATTATTAAGAGTATCAGTACAGAGGTCTACTAAAATAACCGTGTATAGGTGGGATGCTTGACTATTTAAATGAGTCATCGCTCAAAATCAATCAATAAGGCAATTATTGGTTGATGTTTTTTATCAAGAGATAAAATAAAAGCCATTCTATACCGTTTTTACATTATAGAGTTTTGTATGAGACAGTCATTTTTAGATAATTTGGATACAAGAAAGCCAGTTTAGGTTTTCCCCACCAGTCCTTAATAGTAGCAATCAAAGGTAGTTATTCATGTCAATCCAAACGTCAACATCAGCCGCAATAGAAAAGCGTGTGGCTAACAAATCTTACGTGCTTGCATTTACTGTGATGAGTGCTTCGTTAATGGCTGGATTGTCAATGACATCCATGAGTGCGCAGGCAGCTGGTTTGGGTGAGCTGTTCAATAACAGTAATACCAAATCAAAGTTTTTGCCTGTTGATGAAGCCTTTCAAGTGGTGAGTAGTACTAAGGCGACATCTAAAGGCACGCGCTTATCGATTAATTTTGATATCACACCAGGCCATTATGTCTATAAGAATAAATTAACCTTGAATTTTCCTAAAGGTGTGAGCGCTACACCGTTTACTTTTAGTCAGTCTCCTGTTTCAATTGATGATCCGACCTTTGGTAAGGTGCCTGTATTTACGCAAAGAAATATGGTGGCCACCACGATGCTGACCACGAAGAATGGTAAAGGTGCTAAGAATGTGCCAGTTGTGATTGGCTGGCAAGGCTGTGCCACTGCAGGTTTGTGCTATCCACCAGAAAAGGTAAAAACCACGGTCGATATTGCTGTTAGATAGGTAGTAAGTCGCTTTATATCTTGGTCATAAATATAGTCAAATCCATATAAGTCCGCTACATCGTCATCCTTGCTAAGCATACTAATGTATAACTTGCACTCGGTTTCCTTGTATCGAAATTATTTGAATTCAACTATAGAATATTGGTAATAAATAGGTAGCCATTCATGTCGATTAAGGCAAAAGAAAAACCCTCATCGCTAACGCTAAGCCGTCCTGCTAAAAAGTCTTATCTACTGGCATTTGCGATAAGCAGTAGCTCGTTATTTGCAGGACTGTTACCTACTGGTGTAGTTGCTACTGGGTTGGCAGCGACGTCCATGACTACGCAAGCGGCCGGATTGGGTGACTTGTTTGGCAATAGTAAGAGTGACGCAAAGCAAAAATTCCTACCAGTCGATCAAGCATTTCAGGTCATTACCGACACTAGTGCTACGGGTAGTGGTACACGCTTAGCCATTAATTTTGATATCACGCCTGAGCATTATGTTTATAAAGATAAAATCAAGCTAACGCTGCCTGATGGAGTGACAGCAGCACCGTTTACCTTTAGTCAAAAGCCCGTGCTGATTGATGATCCCACCTTTGGAAAAGTACCTGTATTTGATCAGATCAATATGGTCGCCACCACGACTCTGACGAATAAGAGTGGAAAAAGTGTAGACAATGCCGCGGTTGTCATTGGTTGGCAGGGTTGTGCCAAGGCGGGGCTATGCTATCCACCTGAAAAAATTAATACGACTATCAGTATCGCTGCTACAACGTCACAGTCTGTAGAAAATAGCACCAATACTTCTAATGCTGACGTAGTAGCTAACGCTAGTCTAGCAGCTGGTTCACAGGTGTCTGAAAATGATATTGATATAGACAATGCTGAAGCAGGGCAAGTACAGACAGATGATGAGGTTATTGATTATGCCTTGTTAGATGAAGGCTCTCTAGACAGCGAGCTGACAGCGACTAATACGATTTCTGGAGCAGATGGAGAGGCCACGGCTAACGCTGCGCAAAGTGATACGGTAGCGGCTACCAATAGTGTCGTCGATAGCGATCCTTTTGGCTTAGGAACGCATCCTGGCTTGGCACTGATTTTACTGTTTTTAGCAGGTCTTGGTTTGGCTTTGACACCATGTGTATTACCCATGCTGCCTATCGTCGCCAATATTGTTGCTCGTGAAGAGAACCCAACGGTTAAACGTGGCGTTATCTTAACCACCAGTTATGCCATCGGTGTAGCGACCGCGTATGGTATTTTGGGCGCTATCATTGCGGTGTTCGGTGAGTCATTGGGTATTATTGGTTGGCTACAAAATCCCATTATTTTAATCAGTTTTGCGATTGTCTTCGTTCTACTAGCACTCTATATGCTAGGGGTGTTTAGTATCCGATTGCCACGAGCCATCAGTAGTAAAATGCAAGGGTTGAGCCAAGCAGGTGATAGTAAGCTTGGTAGTACAGGTGGTAGCTTGGTCGCTGGTTTCTTGTCCGCCTTAGTAGTATCGCCTTGTGTCTCTGCACCATTATTTGGTGCGCTGCTTGCAGTGTCTACCATTGGTAGTCCGCTGCTCGGCTTCGCTGCTTTATTTATGCTTGGGTTTGGTTTGTCTGCTCCGCTTATTTTAATCGGTGCAACTCAAGGTAAAATCATGCCGAAAGCTGGCGAGTGGATGAATTGGGTCAAGCAAGGTTTTGCCTTACTACTCTTTGCTGTGGCGTTATTATTAATTGAACGAGTCTTTATATCGCCAGTAATGCTGATAGTGTGGGCATTATGGTTCATGGTAGTAGCGACATGGACGTGGAGCTGGTTGGGTAAAGGTCGAATGCTCACCCAAGCATTCGGTTTGCTTGCAGGTATTTGGGCGGCTTGTTTGATGGTAGGTGCCGCATTAGGTAACGATGATAGTCTACATCCGCTTGCATCATTGAGTGCAGTGCCAATGATACAGTCAACGACGAGTCAGTCAACTGCTAATAATGTAACAGATCAGACGGTCACTACGTTGGCTGAGTTAGATGTCATTATCGCTGCCAATCCAAAAGTCATAGTAGATGTCACCGCTGAGTGGTGCATAGAATGCCGCATTATGGACAAGAATTTGTTCCATAATCGTCCTGTACAGATGCAAGACTGGCAATTGGTCAAACTTGATATCACTGAGACTACGGCTGACTCTAAAGCTATCTTGGCACGCTATAAGTTATTTGGCCCACCTGCTTTACTGTATTATCAGGATGGTCAACTGGTCAATCAACAAGTAGGTGAAATTGGTCGTTCAGAATTTGAGCAGACATTGACGATGCTTAATAACTGATAATTAATAGTTCATGCTTAATGACTTATGCTTAACAATATGAGTAAGTCTTTTGCTGAGGCTTAATAATCCGAAAGAGCCAATATACTATGATGATAGTATATTGGCTTTTTTAATGTGCTTAAGAATTGTCTATCACAATGAGACTAAGCACTTGGTTTAACATCTTTTATTCATATCTACATTTGTATTATGAAGCGATAACGCTAGTATAATATCCATATTTTCATTACAATAAAGCAACAATGCTAAAGACGCATTTCCGATGACAGTTTTGGACTTTTATACCTGAATATCATTGGTCTTGTTCTATTTTAGCGATGACGCTAATGGTCATATTCATTACTTCATATACTTGCTGGCGATGATGCCAGTGAGACAAAGGATACTTATGTTTCCCCATATCACTGCACAGCGCCCATCTATGCCTCTTACCAAAGCGAGAAAAAATATCTTACTTCAAACAGAGAAACATCATCTGAACATTGCTATCGGAATAGCGTTAACTTGCTTTACAGTGCAAGTGCATGCTGCCGACAATACGCAAACTTATAATGAGTTGCCAATACCAGAGACAGCATTTGAATATGAAGATTCTGAAATACCACAAGGTATGAATGAGCAGTCAACAAAATCAGATACGGCTGAACAAAATCGCAAGGTAGTGAGCAAAGAGTTTATTGCTGAGCAAGCTAAGCTATTTTTTGATTGTACCCAAGTACATACCAGTGCTGCACGTTTGGCCTGTTTTGATAAAGTGGCTGATCAAGGTAAAACGCCGAGCTACACCACGACCAAACAGCCATTGGATTTAGCAAAAACCTTTCAAAGTACGATTTCAGGCAATCCACAAGTGGTATTTGCTGAGGCTGAAACGGCTATGAGTGGTACGACGGTTGAAGATGCAGATACTATTTTAGTGAGCAATCAACGACTCGCAAAAAGCAACTTGGAGAAAAACGACAGCGTAGAAACGGAAGATGATACCAATACTGAGGCACAGATTTTATCTAACATAGGTGTCACTCAGACTGATATCGAAAAATATACACCACTGAGCTTATCTTACGATTTGGATAAAAACAGTGAGCGCGGGACTTGGACCGTAAGACCGTATCGACCGACTTATCTATTACCGCTATTTTATACTTTTGACCCTAATTTAAACCCAAGCACACCAACGCGGGAAACAGAGTCTTTCACTTCTAATGATGTCAGAGAGTCTGAGTTAAAATTCCAGATATCTTTAAAATCTAAAGTTGCAGAAGATTTATTCGATAGTAATGCTGACTTGTGGTTTGGTTATACGCAAGAGTCACATTGGCAGGTCTATAACGAAGATAACTCACGTCCATTCCGTGCGACTGACTATCAGCCCGAAATATTCCTGACCCAACCTGTCACCGCCAACCTGCCTTTTGGCGGGCGTCTGCGTATGTTGGGTGCTGGTGCCATTCACCATTCTAATGGACAAGATGATCCTTTATCACGTTCATGGAACCGTGCTTATCTGATGGCAGGCGCAGAGTGGGGCAAGCTATCGATCGTACCGCGCTTATGGGCTCGAGTAAATAACGAGAGTAGTAGTACAGATGATAACCCAGATATTGAAGACTATATGGGCTATGGCGATATCAAGTTCTTATATGATTTGCCTGATCAACAAAGCTTGAGCGGAACCCTTCGCTATAATCCAGGCACCAATAAAGGCGCGGCGCAACTAGATTATATTTATCCATTGTCAGAAAACATCAATGGTTATGTGCAGCTTTTCCAAGGTTATGGTGAGTCTATCATCGACTACAATCATGAAAACACCTCTATCGGTTTCGGTATTGTGCTGAATGATTGGCGCGGTTTTTAATAGCTTGTCTACTTACAGTAATTTATGCGGCGATTAGCGGCTTACCAAACTGGATTATGGCTGGCAGAGTATCTAGATATACGCTGCCAGTTATGCCGTGTTTATCGTAGCTCTCCACAGTCTCAACTGTTACAAAGCCAATCAACGCTAAGTAGTAATAGCAATGATCCACTAAATACCAATACAGTCTTTAGACCTTCAAATAATAACTCCCTCTCTGCCAAGTTGATCCAACAGGCTTATCACCTCTTAAGTAGAGGGCTACTGTGTGCTCACTGTCATCATAGTATCGTTTGGTTACCCAAGCCTTTCGAGGTTGATATTTCTGCTGGTACTTCATTGCCTATTCAGGCCACCACTTATTACGACTATCCGATGCGTCAAGCCATTAGAGGCTTTAAACATCACGAAGATATAACCAAACTGCCAATACTACTGCATGCCATACGTCAGTTACCACGGCCGCGTGGTTGTCATCATGATAATAGCGTGATTGTCGCCATGCCAACGACCGATCAACGGTTGGTAAAACGTGGATTCGATCCAGTGAGTATTTTATCGGCACAACTGTCCAAGCACTGGCGGATACCATTGTGGCACGGCGTGATGAGAGTTGATGATACGATCAGTCAGCAAGGACTCACGCGTGCTGAACGCTTGAGTAATTTGGACAATGCTTTTGTATTGATAGAAACCCCTCCCGTCAAACGCTTATTACTATTCGATGATGTTGCAACCACAGGTGCCAGCTTACAGGCATTAGGGCGTGTACTGTCTGTACCAAAAGCAACCGTGTTAGATAATCAAAATCATAGCAACTATCTCCTGTCTGCCTATGCGTTAGCACATGGAAGTCAGCCTTAATAGCGATTTTCATCCACTCAAAATATACTAATATGTTGCTAATTTGTTACCTTAGCGCTATATTGTGAAAACTGTATATATTAAATTGTTGGCTATTAACAAAATATTTTTCTCACCGCTGAATTGAATAATACGATAAAAATGACGAGTTCTAGATAGCTTGTGCTATTGACGCATCCGCTATTACTTCGTTATTAAATAGCAACTAAAAATTATGGAATAAAAATTGCAGGTTTTATGTTCTATAAACATAAAAAGTTTAGCGAAAATACTATAAAAATATGAGTCCATGATTAATGCTTTCAGCGGAACTTAGCATCGCTATCAGACAGACAACGGCCGTTATAAATAGGGATTTGATGTGAACGCATCTACAAATAGTCTACCAATCAGTTTACGAATGAACAGCTCCGGATTTACTCTAATTGAGCTGATGGTAACAATTGCTGTACTTGCCATTATCGTTAGTATCGCGGGACCTAATATTAGTACCCAACTTGCCAATCAGCGTGTGAAATCTACTACTTCGACACTACTTACTGCATTAAAAGAAGCTAAGGTCGAAAGTATTATCCGCCGTCAAGATATAACGGTTATATATGATGACACTGTTAGCCCTCAGACGATTACACTGCAAGCTAATAATGTCGATATATCTAGCTACGATATCAGTGACAGGAGTACGGTTACTCAGACGATTACACCGTCTACTGTAAATAACATTGTTTTTAAACCAAATAAGACAATAGATAATAGCGCGACAGTCCTATATACGATCTGTGATAGCGGGTCTGATAATGAGACACCTAAACAAGTAGAACTCACTACAATTGCTAATGTTAATACTATGAATGCTGGGAGCTGTTGATGAATACTAAAAGCACGCAAGCAGGCGTAGGACTAATAGAAGTGATGGTGTCATTACTGTTACTAGCTGTGGCTGTTTTAGGATTTAGTGCCATGCAAATGTCAGCGATAAAAGCAACAGACGAGAGTCTAATGCGCACACGATCTTTGACCATCATGAGAGGTGGTGCTGAAACGATGCGCCTTAATCCAAGTGGTATTAGTGCTTTTAAAACTGCTATAAATAGTTCTTCGGATTCGATAAGTATTGACGGTGTTAGTATAACTAAGGACAGCTGCATAAAAAATACAGATACTGTTCCCGTAGCAGCAGACAGTTGTACTATCGACCAGCTTGCAACGCGTGATGGATTGTTGATGAAATCTTATGCAGCCCAAAATGATATTAATGTTGGCATGGTTCCAGGCGGTTGTCCCGATACATCGGGTAACCAAGAACGTCAGTGTTTTGTAGCTAGTTGGGGAGACACAACCGTTGCGTTAGATAATACTGCAGAAGATGCATGCGCCAACGCAAATGGTACTTATAAGAATGGTGCAGAGTGCTTTATTATGGAGGCTTACTGATGATATTTTCTCATAACCGTGAATATAGCCATTACAATCAGGCAGGTTTTACTTTAATAGAGCTAATGATCTCCTTAGTCCTTGGTCTAATAGTATCTGCTGCTGTTATTCAAGTTTATATAATTAATGTAAAAACCAGTAGTATCCAAGCGAGTGGCAGCGAGTTACAGGATGCAAGTGTATTTGGACTACAGCAACTAGAAAAACACATGCGACTAGCGAATCTTGGCAACCCCACTACTCAGATTGATAGTACTACTGTAAACGGTGGCATTGTATTGACAGGTGCTAATCTTGGTATTACAGCAGCGACTTATAGCGATACTGGTTATTTGACGAGACGAGCTGGTGATAGTACTAGTGGTACTAATGGTTGGACAGGCGTTTCAAACACTACTGTAGGCAGTGATCAACTAACCATTCAATATACTAATATTACAGGCAATACCTTGAGTGACTGTGAAGGATCAGATGTTGCGGTGAATGACATTGTAGTAGAACGTTATTTTTTACGTCAAGCGACAGGTGCGAGCAGTACGGGAGTTATTAGAGACTTAGTCTTAGCCTGTGATGCAGGACGTGTTAATCAAGCTGGTGGCATAGACACGACACCAACGGACTCACGTCGTTTCGGCCAAGCAGGTCAGGAGTTCATCGTTAATGCTGACCAGTTTAAAGTTTTATTAGGTATACAAGAAGTTAGTGGCGCTAATGCTGGACAGGTGATGTATCTACCCAGCAGCGCATATCTAGCTATCACGACAGATAGGCCAGCAATAACAGCTCTTAAGGTAGGCATTATTGTACATGGAAGCACGGCTGTATTAGGTAGTGCTGACCAAGATGAATTTATTTTATTAGGTCAAGACAACAATCTAAAGACAGATGCTAATCGTACGAGACAAGTGCGTTCGACTTATGAGGCTACGACCTTACTACGTAATGCACGTGTAGTAAATGTAAGTACTAGCTTATCACCCTGAGTAGAGAGACCAAAAATGACTCATTACCACTATCCATCAAATTTGAAAGCAAAAAATGTCGATATTAGCTTGACATATCGAAGTACTGAGCAAGGTGCAACGCTAGTAGTGGTTCTACTATTTCTGGTTCTTATAATGTTGGCAGGGGCTATAGCGGTTAGACAGAGTAATACAGATCTGAAGATTGCTACCAGTGATCAGATTAATACTGTCTTATTACAGTCGTCTGATAGTGCTAACCAAAAGTTAGAAGCGATGATTAATGGTAGTTCAACATCTACTGAGTACCTAGATGTCACTAGTGTGGCAGGAGTTTTTGGTCACTTCTTATTAAATGAAGAAAACTCAGAAAATGAGTTTATCTATTGCTTTAATCCTCGTACGAAAAAATATCTGACGGCAAATGCGACAGTGAGACAAGCTACGGGTGGTTACTGGAGTAGTTTGAATAATGGTATATGTGATTACACAAGTGCAGATGGATATACTAGCGCAAGACAAACTGTTGTTACGCAAATAAGTGTAACAACCACTCCTACTGCTGCTGATGCAGAAGCTTTTGGTCATATGGTTCTTGGTAAAGAAGTTGAGGATAGAACAAGCAAAAAGTATCAGTTTGATATTCGAGCTGCTTCCGCTTTGCCATCTTATAGTGAGCCTGTAGATACAGAGGGTTCTTGTTTTGCAAAAACAAGTATTAGCGCTAATGTAGCGTCAGGAAAAAACTCACTAAATGACTGCATGCTAGCGGCTACTACACCAAGCAAAATGCTATATGAGCAAGCGGACGTTGAAAACGTTTCTTCTTCTACTTTATGTATTCCATTTGGTAGAGCATCACTGGATCCACAGTGTGTTCTCTCTGTGACACCTTAGCACATCAATTATTGGCTCTAATATATACAAGGATAAAAGTCATGAAACGACTTGGCAACGTACTACCTGATTCTGAAAAACTTGAGTTACCCTTAAAGTACTTAGTCGTTATCATGGCATCGATGATGGCCATGCCTGTATCACAGGCAGATGTGGCTGGCAAAAAAATCGGTGATTTAGAGATTTATAAAGCAGCTGAAGGTGGTAAGACTACTATTACCATGATGCTAGATACATCAGGTAGTATGGCTGCCAATGTTTCGACCGCTGCCTGTGATCTACCCTCAGGAGTTTCTTCTAGAGGAGTTGGAAGTGAAAGCTCATCTACGTTACCAAGCTATACTAAACAATATTGTGAAGTTCGAAAGTTTTTTTATAGAAAAAGTAGTAACAATAAATGGTACCGTTGTGGTGATAGTGATGGTTTAGGAAGCTTTAGTTTTGGCACTACAGAATGCTCTACGGAGATAACACAACCAACAGTAACGGGATTGAACTCAGGCACTAATAGTGGTAATACCTATTATTTTACAAATAACGATAAACAATACGATCGCCTCACCCGTCTTAAAGATGCTATTTTTACTTTAATGGATAGTAGTCAGCTAGATTCAAGTAAGGTTTCTATTGGTATTGGTCAGTTCTCTGCACAGAGTGACCAGTTTAACAACTATACAGGTGCTGACGGTAGAAGTGGTAAAATACTGGTACCTGCAGCATTAGTAAGCGATGCACAGCGAGCTCTGATTAAGGCCTCGATAGCAGGTCTAGTGGGATCTAACGGTACTCCGACTGCAAATGCTTATGCAGAAGCGGGAGCTTATATGCTAGGTACTAACACAATGTATTATAATGGAGGTGGCAACTATAGTGGTTTTGATGATTCTGTTACTACCTCCAAAACTAATAGCAACTATATTAGTCCGTTATCATCTCCTTCTAGCTGCGATGGGCGAGGGATATACTTCCTAACAGATGGTAACCCCAACAGTTCTCCAGATCCTGCAAGAATCATGCGTACCGTCTTAAATAATAGCAGTTTTGCAGCATCTTCAGATTCACTACCCAGTGGTAGTGAAAGCAATAATGGTATGCCTGAAGTTGGTGCATTTGCTAAAGCACTTCGTGACCCAACGATTAATCCATTAGGCACGGATAGAGAGATTTATACCGCAGTTGTTGGTTTTGGCTCAGTTTTTGATGTTGATAAAACGACAGATGCAGCAAAACCGATAGCGAACCGAGTTATTAGAAATTTGTCTTATACCAATCCAAAAACTGGTGTAACAGCCAATCGTGATTTTTATAATTGTGCAAATATTTCAGATATTGATGCAAGGAACGCATGTAATTGGGGTGAAAAAGCACATGAGGATTTACCTGGTGTAGGTGGCTTCGGTGAGGGTGGTTTCTTCTCAGCACAGTCTACAGATGATATTGTCGATAGTATTATCACTTTCGTTAGTGACTTAAACCAAAACTTACCTTCTACTTCATCAGGTACTATTATTATCCCTGATGATCCATATCGTGCTGATAGCCAGCTCGCGGTTGCGTATTATCCAACGTTACAGCCTAAGGTCGCTGAAAATTCAGTAATCTGGAATGGCAATATGAAAAAATATAGCTTAAATGAAGGCACGCTGTATGGTCAAAATAACAGAAAGCTGTTCGAGAATGTAGCAGGAGAGTTAGATCCAGCAACACAAGACCTATGGTCAGATAGGGATTACCCTAATGCTAATAGCGGTGTGGAATCTGGTGGGTTTTATGCACGACTTAATACACCAACAACAGGCGTATCTACAGTCAGAGCTTTATACGTAGAAGATTTGAGAAGTGCTACTGTTGATACTACCGATGCTGATGCTACGGTATTGAGAAAATTCGGTGTAAATAGCTCAGGGCAAGTGACTTTAGATAATACGTCTTTATCGAGTACTACGTTTAATGACTCAGCGACTTATTCTGAAGACACCTTAAGAAAACTACTTAATTTTTTAGGATTTGATACCCTTCCTAGTACAGCGACGCTTGTCAAAGACATGACATTGACGACTGCTAATGCTTCAGTACCAATCAAAGTTGTTGGTGCAACAGTACACTCAACACCAGCATCAGTCTCCTATTCTGCCACTTTAGATGCTGATGGCAAAGTAACAGACCAACGTGATGATTATGTACTATTTGGTTCTACTGAAGGCGGTTTACATTTAGTAGACGCAGACGACTATAGTGCGACAGGTGATGGTGGTAGAGAAAAGTTCGTTATTATCCCAAGAGAGATACTAAAAGACTCAAACAAATCAGCTGGACTCGTTAAAGATGCAACGAAGACTGATATAGGGTCACCAAATTTTGGTATCGATGCACCATGGTTAGTGACTGCTGATTATCAATATGATTTCCCCAACTTAAGAGTCGATATTGATACTACTAATGATAAAGGCCTTTTTGCTTATGGTGGCTTACGTCTAGGTGGTGAAGCTTTTTATGGTATTGATATTCACGATCCAGACAACCCTAGTATGCTGTTTTCTATTACTCCAGCGACGACAGGTTTTAGTAGAATGGGACAGATATGGTCAAAACCGACTGAAGCAAAAATAAAAACCAGTGAGACTGATACTGGTACAGATGTGTTGGTGTTTGGTGGTGGCTATGATACGTGTTACGAAAACGAAGGTTTCCAGGTTGGCATCATTGATACAGCACTAGGTATTTGTTCGAATAAATCTTCGGCCAAAGGTAATGCTGTTTATATCATCAATGCCAATACAGGAGATTTGATATGGTCTGCTTCTAGTGACAGTACTGCATCAAGAACAGTTAGTAGTATGACAAACAGTGTTGTCGCTGGTATTACTACCCTAGACCGTGATAATGATGGTTTTATGGATCATCTCTATTTTGCAGATTTGGGTGGTCAAATATTTCGTGCAGACTTTACCAATGCAGGTTTTGTTAGGCCTGTTACATCAGGAACAGCATCACCTGAGAGCTCGTTTACCAATACAAGAGTTACCCGTGTACTAGCAAGTGCATACACAGGCACTGATACAAAATACAATTATCGTTTTTATGAGCGTCCTGTTGTAAGCTTTTATCGTAACTCGGTGACCAATGCATTATTTGCCTTAGTGAATGCTATTTCAGGCGATCGAAGCTCACCTTTATCTAAAATACGTGATACTACCAAATCCGATCGGCTATATGGCATTATCGATAATGATGTGACTAAGTCGGACAATATTTTCTATGCAAGTGACTTTGCGACGACCAGCGGCAATCAGGATGTAGTTGACTTGAGTGATGCTCAGTTATCTGCTTTGCCATCGGCTCTCGGTACTCAGCCAGCTGATGGTTATACCCTGAATCAGAAAAATGCAGTGATCAATACGATGAGAGCGGGCGCAAGCCAAGGTTGGTATTATCCACTCAACCGTTTTGATGGTTATAACAACGTTAGATATACCAAAGGCATAGGTAAGTCAGAAGTCATTAGTAACTTCCTGTATACCACCGTATATAATCCAGATATGAGTTATGGAGCTACAGATTCTTGTACAGCCAAAATTGTTGGTGGCTCAGAAAGACAGCTGTACTGCTTACCTTATGGTGTTTGTACAGATGCGACATCTAATAATGGTACGGGAGGATTTGCTAGAGCAGGCGAGGGTATCCAAGAGCTAACACTAGGCCCTCGTAGTTCAACACTGTCTAATCAGCGTTTACTTATTGGTACGCAAACACTGACTGAACGTACCCAAGATAGAGTTGATTTTGGCACTGATTCGAGTAAAGGTGGTGATAGCCCTATTGATGAAAGCCAAAGTCTGACAGTTGCTGACCAAATATCTGGTGATGGAACAGCTGGTGAGTACATATTCAATGATCGCTTCACTCTACAACCAAAAACATGGTATGAAGTAGATTAATAGGGGTCATAGCATGAATATAAGAACTTTAAAATACCAGTCAGGATTTACTCTTATTGAGCTTATGATGGTCATTGTAATAGTGGCTATTTTAGCAGCGATCGCAATTCCATCTTATCGACAGTATGTCGTGAGAAATGCTGAATCGCAAGCTCAAGCACGTATGCAGCAGTTAGAGATAGAACTAAACCGTTGGCGTGCTACTGTACTGACCTACAAAGGCTTTCAACCAAGGAAATTGGCAAGTGACGGGTCGATCAGTCATGGCTATGATGATACGGTTACTAATACAATAGTATATGTCCCAGAAGGCAGTGATAATCTAGACTTTGATTATCGGATTACCCTCGTAGATGGTAGTACAGGAAATAGTTTGGCACCTACGAGTACGGCCTACTCTACCGCAGGTAACTCATGGCGTATGTTGGCAGAGCCAAATGCAGCATTTGAAAACTCAAATGCTCAAATTATTATGACTACGAGTACAGGCGTACAGTGCAAAAGCACAGATAGAACGGTTACTAGTGCATCGACTGACTGTGGTACTGGAGAGAAGAGTTGGTAATATTTATGGCTAATAAAACATCTAAGTACTCTTTAATACAGCAGCGAGGCTTTACTTTGATCGAGCTGATGATAGTTGTTGCTATCATTGGTGTGCTAGCTGCCATTGCTTATCCAAGTTATCAGCAATATGTTATCAAAACAAAACGCACTGATATGATGAGCGAGATGCAAAACATTGCCTCAGAGATTGAGAGTCGTAAACTGGCTCAAGGCAGTTACAATACCATTAGTGCTGATATCCGTACAGACTTTGCTATCGAATATCCTAGACAAGGCACCGCACTCTACGATGTTACTATCAACCCGGATCCTTTAACAGCCCAATGGTTAATCACTGCTACTCCAAAAGTCAATACTCAGATGGCTAACGATGGTAGCCTTAGTTTAAATAACCAGGGTATCAGATGTCGTGTGATTGTGATTGGTGTAGACGCAAAATGTGGTACAGACAGTAGCTGGAACGAATAAGTTAGTAACTTATAAATGGATGGCTTCAAAGCTTCAATAATTTTACCTAATACAAATAAGTTTTGCTTACGATACTTTACGGGCTGCCCTAGAAATTTTTTCTAGGGTAGCCTTTTTTGTATTATGTCATTAATGATATAAAGTTTGTTCTTACTCTTTGACAAAAAACGTCATGCTTAATTACCTCATACAACTAAAGATCACTTAAACTGACAAATTTCAGCAATTTAACTGTAACAATAAAGGGTAGACAAAAATTGTCACTAGCTTAATTATACCACTTTATGGCTGCTGCCTACAATATTAAGCTCAGAGTAAATTGCATTTAACACCTTGTTTATTATACCTTCGCACACTGGAAGTTAAGCAATCACAAGCTATAGGTAACCAGTATTTGCAAATAGATTTTAATATCAGTAGCAATATTTCTATAGTAAAAGATAAATACAAACTAAAAAGTTGGCACATTACCTGCAACAATAATAATAAGACAGTCAGTAGGATAAGTTACTAACTTAGACTGACACCCACATTATCTATAATAGATGGCAGATAGTGATACCGAATAGCGTATCAATCGATTTGTTATCACCTTACTCTAAAGGACGTACTATGAACGCTACTACTCAAAAAGGTTTTACCTTAATCGAACTAATGATCGTTATCGCTATTATCGGTATCCTAGCTGCGATCGCTCTACCTGCTTATCAAGACTATACAGTTCGTTCACGTGTATCTGAAGGTTTCAATTTAGCAGAGCCAGCTAAGACAGCATTGTCTACTGAAGTATCTACTGTTGCTGATTTAACTAGAACAGCAACTTCTTGGAACGCACAAGCGGCGAATACAGGTGCTAACTCTAAGTATGTAGATAGTATCCAAATCACTGATGATAGTGGTCTCATCACTATTACTTATAATGCAGCCACAGTAGGTGTGGGCGCAGCAGCTAATACTCTAACTTTAACTCCTTGGACTCGTAACGGTGCAGCTGGCGCAGGTGAAGCATTTGTAGCTGCATTAACTGCTGGCAATTCTGGCTCTCTAGACTGGGCTTGTGCGTCATCAACTAATGCTCAAGCAACTGCTGATGGAATTACTGTTTTAGCAGCTGGTTCTATGGAACCAAACTTTGCTCCAGCACAGTGCCGTTAATAGCTATTTGATTATTAAAGCTTAGTATAAAAAAGCAGCCAACTGGCTGCTTTTTTATGGGCTGAATATTTTCAAAATTTGTTCAGTAAGCTATGAGAACAGGCTACAATAGCCAGAGTGATTACCTATATATTTTTAGAGTACTTTTTGAATGCTTATATATAAACTTAAAGCTTTTGGCTGGCATTTAGTAGCCAGTTTAATGATTGCAGCTGTTAGCTTAGTAATCGTTTTGTGTGTGTGGTATCCACAGCCTCTATATCAGGCAACTGGAGTAATTAAGATATTTTTGATTATGCTTGGGATAGATATTATATTGGGACCTTTGCTAACATTTATTGTGTATAAACCTAACAAGAAAACTCTTAAATTTGACCTGACCGTAATTGTCTTACTACAATTAGCAGCATTTTCATATGGGTTTTATCATGTCTATGATGGGCGTCCTGTTTGGATCGCTTATAATGTAGATCGGTTTGATCTTGTCAAAAATAATGAGATAGATACTCGGAAGATTGCAGAGGCATTACCAGAATATAGACAAGTTAGTCATTGGAAACCAAAATACGTTGCTGCCATTATTCCTGCAGGTGATATAGAAGCAAGCAATGAAATATTATTTGATGAGGTCGGTTTGGGTGTTGCTCCGTCACAGCGTCCAGAGCTATATCAACCACTTGGAGCTGTAGATAATATCATTGTGACAAGAGCCAAGCTTATTGATGAGTTATATAACTATAACACTGAAGGACAAGTAGATAAGATCTTGTCTCAATATCCAACAGCAGACGGCTATTTACCATTAAAGGCTAGTGCTTCAAATATGGTAGTATTAATTGATAAGAAAGAAGGTGGAAAAATTGTTGACATCGTAGATTTGCGACCTTGGTAAGCTAGTCATGTTCTTCTGATGCTTTTTGTAGTTAGATTTAGGAGTTGCTATGAAATATATGATTGCTGCTGTACTAATTAGTTCTCTCATTTTTTTTCTAATTATTTTGCTGATAAATGCAAGTGGACTTATGCCCCCTCAAAGTATATTGCAGTTTAGTTGGGTTATATGGGGCGTATTAACTGTTTTATGCTATCCTTTGGCTAGAAAAATCATGGTTTAAGCTGTGGAATATGCTGTATAAATTGATAAAATAATAGCTTTTGAACCTATTTGTGTCATGCTCAAAAAACTGAAGTCGTGTAGTTCATTGTCTTACAACCATTCAAGATAATTATTATCGAAGTAACTTATCTCAAAAAATGAGACACAAAAAACCACCTAATAGCATATCACCATTAGGTGGTTTTTTGTGTCTCAAGATATTAAACCAACTAAAATTGAGATTTTAAATCGCTAATTATTTCTCTAAATATTGAATCTTACCTTCCACGCCATCCCACTTTGCCGCTTCCGGCAACTGATCTTTCATCTCAGTGATATTCGGCCACTTTTGCGCCAATTCTTCATTGAGCTGGGTAAACATCTCTTGGCTTTTTGGCACTTCATCTTCTGAAAAGATGGCATTGGCAGGACATTCAGGCTCGCATAGCGCACAGTCGATGCACTCATCAGGATCGATGACGAGGAAGTTTGGACCTTCATAAAAGCAGTCCACAGGACAGACTTCTACACAGTCGGTGTATTTGCAAAGGATGCAGTTATCTGTAACGACAAAGGTCATAGTGATGTCTACCTGTTATTGGCTTAGGGCTAAATAGAATAGATTAAAATAAAGCGTATTTTAACGCCTTTATGACTAATTGACAATTCCCTTTAATGACTAATGATTTTCTTTAAATGATAAAGTAAATCGTGTGCTTGCTTGGGTGTTAGGCTGTCAGGATCAATGGCGTGCAGTTCGTCTTGCAAGCTAAATAACTGATTTTGTTGTGGAATAGTTCCCATACTTTGACGTTGGCCATCAATACTTATGGTTGCCTTGTCTGTTTCAATATCATAAACCTGTTCACGTTTATCCTTTACTGACTTAGCTAAGTCATTTTTATCATCAATAGGTCGTTCTTTTTCTGCTTTTAGATTATCTAACTTTACATTATCTGCCGTTAAGTTATCTAATAAGTAGCGTTTGGCATCATTTAGTACTTGAGTAGGGATACCAGCCATCTTCGCCACATGCAGTCCAAAGCTAGAGCTTGCTGCACCCTGCTTGATTTGATGAAGTAATAATAACTGACCATCGATCTCACTGGCTGCAACGTGCACATTACGTATACTAGATTGATCTTTCTCATTATTTTTCGCCAACTGTGTTAGCTCAAAGTAATGAGTGGCAAATAGTGTCAGACAGCCAATCTCTACCAATCGATTGACACAAGCATGGGCGATGGCCAAACCGTCAGTGGTAGCTGTACCGCGTCCGACTTCGTCCATCAGTACCAATGACTTATCCGTTGCTTGATTAAGGATATTAGCGGTTTCAATCATCTCCACCATAAACGTCGATTTACCGCCTGCCAAATCATCAGCTGAGCCAATACGGGTAAAAATACGATCGATATCACCGATATGAGCACTCGCTGCTGGGACGAAGCTGCCGCAATGAGCGAGTAACACAATCAGTGCGGTTTGGCGCATATAGGTAGATTTTCCGCCCATATTAGGGCCAGTAATCATTAGTAGTCGCTCAGGATTTTCATTGCTGCCTACTGTTTGACCAAGAATACAATCATTGGCAACGAACTGGGTAGGGTGTTTCGCCTTACTTTGAGTCACGCTATTTGTTGTCTGTAAGGCTGCTTCAACAACGACATGGCGACCTTGTTTAATATTGATGCTAGTTTGATTGCGAGTATCTATAGTGTGTTCTGAATTGTTACTCATTACTGGACGCTGCCAGTTATAATCCAAAGCGAGCTGCGCCCAATTACTCAGCACATCTATCTGCGCGATGGCGGCGCTAAGCTGTTGTAGGTCAGCTAAATGACTGCTCAAGACAGTTAATAGCTCTTGATACAATTGTTTTTCCCGAGTTAATGCTAACGTCTGTGCGCTTAGATATTCTGTCTCGACTTCTTTTAATTCATCCGTGATAAAACGCTCGCTACTTTTGAGTGTTTGCCGACGGATAAAGTGCGCTGGTGCATTTTTCGCCTGCATTTTGGGCAACTCGAAATAAAAGCCGCTGACTTTATTAAAGCCAACTTTTAGACTGGGCAGTTGACTGTCTTGACGTGCGCGCTCGACCATTTCATCCAAAGTTACTTGGATGTTGTCATGTAAATGAGTCAGGCGATCAAACTCTTCATCATAGCCAGCAGCAAGCATGCCACCATCCCGAATATGGGCAGGTGGTTCTATGACAATGGCTCGCTCTATCAGCTCGGCCACGGATTGTATGGCAGGTAACTGAGCTGGCAGTTGTTGCATAAGCATCGGTAATAGACCAGCATGCTCATGGCTAATACCTGATTCATTGAGTAAGGTCGTCAGTTGGTTGCTACTGGCAATGCCATCGACAAGTTTACGTAAATCACGGGGCTTAGCGCTCATCAGACCGATGCGACTACTGATTCGCTCAACATCACCGATGGCATGTAGCGTCTCGCGTAAGTTTGTCACCAGTGAGCTATCTTTTGAGCTTTGAGCAGGTTGGGTTGAATGACCCTCTGTATTCAATAGAGATGCTATCGCGTCCAAACGCATATTGATACGCGCATGTTGACGGAGTGGGCGCTTCATTTGTTGTACTAGCAATCGTCTACCCATTGGAGTCTGGCAATGATTTAATATGGATATCAATGAAGTTCCGTTGCTGCTAACAGGCGTAAACAGCTCAAGATTCTGTTGGCTATTGGCATCAATAATCAGATAGTCGTCGTTGTATTCTACGATTAACTGATTGAGTTGTGGTACATGGCGTTGCTGCGTTTGCCGTGCATAATGAATGAGCGCTGCACAGCTAGATTGAGCCAGTGCTGCATCACTAATACCCAATCCATCGAGACGTTGTACCTCAAATTGCTGGCATAAGGTCGAGCTGGCATGCTCAGGATGAAAGTCATTGGCAGCGACTTCTATAATAGGGCAGTCAAGATTTTGACGTAACCATAATATCCACGCTGCATCAGTATCGCCAATACTATCGCTGAGTGCTTCACTAATGATGCATTCACTAGGAGCAAAGCGTGCGAGTACCGTCAGCATTTGAGTTTGCAAACCTTCGATATCATCGTGATCCGCACTGAGGGTTTGCGTGGTCAACGTTCCAGCGGCCAAGTCCATTTGGCTAATAGCAGCTTGCAGAGATTGTTTGCTATTTGCTTTGGGTATGGCAATATCAATGGCAACGACAGTAGGCGTATGGTTTGGCGCGATTAATGCATCATCTGTAATCGTCCCTGCTGTCAAAGTCTTAACCACTTCGCGGCGCATGATGCTAGCAGCAGCAGATTTACTTTTGTCTTTCTTTTGCTTGTCGCCCATTGCAGGGACGTTGGCCTTGTCACTAGCATTACCAGTTGTTGATTCGTCAATTTGTTCGCAGACAACTACTGTCTGACCAGCCGCGATCAAGCGTGCCATATAGCTATCGGCAGCATGGAACGGCACACCTGCCATGGCTATCGTGTTGCCTGCTTTATCCGTACCACGGCGAGTGAGCGTGATATCCAATATGTGTGCTGCGCGCTTGGCATCGTCAAAAAACAGCTCATAAAAATCACCCATCCGGTACAGCAGCAGCGCTTGTGGATAGTTGGCTTTCATGGTTAGATATTGCACCATCATCGGCGTATGATCGGCCAAGTTATAAACGCTATCGCCTATCATTAAATGGTCAGCAGTTAATGGCTCAGAGCTGTGTTGAGCGCTAACTTTTTTTGACGTGGCATCTATTGATGGGTTAGGTTTTGAGGTATTAGAGTTTTGAGCGGATGGCTTAACGGTCATGCAGAGTCTCTTATAGGTTTAAATACAAATGGTGCTTAAACATTAAATGAATTTTTATTGATGATTTTCAGTAAATGGGCATTGGATAAGCAGGGTTAAATATTAAATCTAGGTATTGAATCAAAGAATAAATGAGAAAAACATTGGATGATGAGTTCTTATTGTTTTGGTTGAATCGTACTAAAAACCTTCGTTTACAATGGGTCATAACGGGTGAATTACACCCTAATAAATTCGATAGATTTGAGTATGCAAGCATCATTTTAACACGTCCTACTGAGCTTTTATGTTGGCAAATATCTACTCGTTGCCCTTGTATCCATCAGCAGCATAACCATATATAATGGCGTCACACTTAATTGGGCAATACTTCATTAGGCGATACTTCATTGAGTGGTATAGTCAGAGAACTACTAAATAGCTATGGCGTTATCCTCCTTAGATGTACGACTTGTACTATCTGCAGTCGGCTGCCTTGTAGCTGTTTTAGACTACTTTGACTATAGTTAGCCGGATAATGACAAGGCAGCGAGCTAAGCGTTGGCTAATGCGCACTAATTATCGAATATTTCCATAGGTCAAAAAATTATGTTATCAAAGATTATAGGCAGTGTCGTTGGCACTAAAAACGAGCGTGAATTGAAACGCATGCGTAAAGTGGTCAGCAAAATCAACGCACGAGAGGCCGAAATACAAGCCCTGTCTGATGAGCAATTACAACAAAAAACCGCAGAGTTTAAAGCGCGTCATCAAAATGGTGAAAGCTTAGATGCATTGTTGCCAGAAGCTTTTGCCGTCTGCCGCGAAGCATCACTACGTGTCAATGGTATGCGTCACTACGATGTGCAGCTGATCGGTGGTATCACCTTGCACGAAGGCAAAATCGCTGAGATGAAAACCGGTGAAGGTAAAACCTTGATGGGTACCTTGGCTATGTATCTAAACGCTATCAGTGGTAAAGGTGTACATCTGGTCACGGTCAATGATTACTTGGCCGCGCGTGATGCTGAATTAAACCGTCCGTTGTTTGGATTTTTGGGCATGACGGTTGGCGTTATTTATTCGCAGCAGCCGCCACAAGAAAAAATCGCCGCTTACCAAGCCGATATTACTTATGGTACCAATAACGAATATGGTTTTGATTACCTACGCGATAACATGGTCTTTAAGTTAGAAGAGAAAAAACAGCGCGCCCTAAACTTCTGTATTATTGATGAAATTGATTCTATCTTAATTGATGAAGCACGTACGCCGTTGATTATTTCAGGCCAAGCCGAAGATTCGTCACGTATGTATGCGCTGATTAATACAATTATTCCTGTGCTAATCCGTTCAAAAGATGAAGAAGCCAATAAGAATAACGAAGAAGAAGATTTCTGGATTGATGAAAAGAACCGTCAGATTGAGATTAGCGAGAAAGGCTACGAAAAAATCGAGCGTTTCTTAATCGAAGTCGGTGAGCTTGGTGAAAATGAAAGCTTATATAGCCCAAGTCGTTTGCCACTATTGGCTCACGTACAAGCCGCTATTCGTGCCCATCATGTGTTTGTCAAAAACGTTCATTACATCGTTGATGAAGGCGAAGTGGTCATCGTTGATGAAAATACTGGCCGTACAATGCCTGGTCGTCGTTGGTCAGAAGGTCTGCATCAAGCAGTAGAAGCAAAAGAAAATGCCGAAATTCAAGCAGAAAACCAAACGCTTGCGACCACTACATTCCAGAACTATTTCCGTCTGTATGAAAAGTTATCAGGCATGACTGGTACGGCTGATACTGAAGCCGCAGAATTTAAGTCTACGTATGACCTAGATGTCATCGTCATTCCAACGCATGAGCCGATTGCTCGTATTGATATGGATGATCAGATCTTCTTAACTAAGTTAGGTAAATACAAAGGCATCATCCGCGAGATCAAAGAGATTCAAGCCAAAGGCGCACCAGTATTGGTTGGTACGGCGACGATTGAAGCCAGTGAAGAGTTGTCTTACTTATTGGATCAAGAAAACGTCAAGCATAACGTCTTGAATGCCAAGCAGCATGAGCGTGAAGCTGAAATTATCGCTCAGGCAGGTAGCCCAAAATCTGTCACCATCGCGACCAACATGGCAGGTCGTGGTACCGATATTATCCTTGGTGGTAACTGGCAGTCGTTTATTGAAGATATTGATTCTGTCAGCCCTGAAGAAATGCAGCGCCTAAAAGCCCAGTGGCAAGTTAAGCATGACCAAGTGGTAGCCGCGGGTGGTTTGCATATCATTGGTTCTGAGCGTCATGAATCACGCCGTATTGATAATCAGCTACGTGGTCGTGCTGGTCGTCAGGGTGATCCAGGTATGTCGCGCTTCTTCTTGTCATTAGAAGATGATCTCATGCGTATCTTCGCAGGCGATCGCGTCGTTAATATGATGCGTGCGATGGGTCTCAAAGAAGACGAAGCCATCGAACATAAAATGGTATCCAAATCAATTGAGAACGCGCAGGGTAAAGTAGAAAGCCGCGATTTTGATGCCCGTAAAAACTTGCTGAAATATGATGATGTTGCCAATGAGCAGCGTAAAGTCATCTATGGTCAGCGTGATGATTTATTGGCAGAGATGGATTTGCTCGATGCTCTTGAAGTGATGCATCGTGAAGT
Source organism: Psychrobacter sp. SZ93C1 (assembly GCF_015864635.1). Lineage (NCBI taxonomy): Bacteria > Pseudomonadati > Pseudomonadota > Gammaproteobacteria > Moraxellales > Moraxellaceae > Psychrobacter > Psychrobacter sp. SZ93C1. The sequence continues at coordinate 456,942 of NZ_JADYWY010000001.1, forward strand.
CTACAACGCAATGATAAACCAATTTATTCCGCCGGGCTCTATCGATGACCAATGGAATGTCGACGGTCTTGAAGATGAGCTAGAAGACGAGTTCAAAATCTCAATGCCGATTAATGATTGGCTTGATGAAGATCGTCGCTTAGATGAAGAAGGACTGCGTGAAAAAATCGTCCAAACAGCACTAGAGCGTTATCATGGTCGCCGTGACCAGATGGGTGAACAAGACGCAGCTCAGCTTGAGCGTCACTTTATGCTCCAGAGTTTAGATAAACACTGGAAAGAGCATTTGACCCAGATGGATCAGCTCCGTAAAGGTATTCATCTACGTGGCTATGCACAGAAAAACCCTGAGCAAGAATATAAGCGTGAATCGTTTGAGTTATTTCAGATGATGCTTGGTGCTATTAAGTCTGAGACCGTACAAGATTTATCACGTGTACATATTCCAACCAAAGAAGAGTTAGAAGCGTTAGAGATTCAGCAACGTGAAAATGCCGCTCATATGCAAATGCAGTTCGAGCATGATGGTGTTGATAACCTAGATAGCAACGGAGACAGTAACGAAAATAGAGTTGCTGGTCAGGCGCAAGCCCAAAGTAGTACTATAGGTGGCGGTGTTGCAGCAGCTGGTGTGAGCGGTGCTATAGCAGGTGATGGTGAACCAAATCCATATGCTGGCTCGAATATCAGTCGTAATGCACTTTGTCCTTGTGGTTCAGGCCTCAAGTACAAACAATGTCATGGTAAAATATAGTTTCGACTATCCATAAACACATATCAAATATGGGTATTTGAGCATTAGTAGTGATGTATTAGTCGCGTATTATGAAAGGCCCTTATCTGAAGCGGATAGGGGCTTTTTCGTAGTCGCTAGTATCATTCTATAATTTTTCGATAGTAAAGCTGACTCTGTTAAAATTCTCAGTTATGCTGTATTGATTGCTTACAAATTCGGCATAGGCGTAAATTTATCGAAAGGCTATAGTGTTTAACATGTTTATTTGGGAGTGTGTTATGAGTGTGGAGTTATTAAAACGGTTACGTGGATCAGTAGTGGTTACCGCACTGCTTGCGGGTGTTCTATCTATCAGTGCCTGTCAGCAAAAGTCAGAGACAGATGTCGACATGGCGCATGGTGCTGATACTGAAGAAACAATACCGATGTCTGCCGAACCTGCTGAACCTAATAATATAATCATCGATACATCAGATACGTCTGTAGATGAAGTCGAAGAGGGTACCGTTATTTCGGTAGATGAGGATAGCGATAGCGACGTTAACTAGACACAGTGGTGCAAAATAAGACAATCATAACTGTCACGACGCACTTTTAGTATAAGTTTTCTTCAATTGCTGTGTATAAAGCTCGCTAAAGGTTTTAATAAATGTATCCCAGAAATACATCATCTTGTAGAAAGTGAATCAATGATAGCAGTCAAAAAAAGCAACATTATCGTTGCTTTTTTTATCTGTAATTTTTGGGAAATTGGTCAGACATTATTTGTTTGTAGTACCAGATTCAGACTCATGCTCTAAAAACCCTTCTTCCGTCACATCTAACTCTTCATGCTTCAGCGCTACTTGGATGGTATCGGTATGCTTATGTGTGGTCTTGCTGATATCGACTTCTTGGATAACATAAGTATCTTTGGTAATAGTGGCTACTTGTCGAGATAAGACTATTTCGACAGGTTCATCACCAATTTCAATTTGCTTACCGTTGACAGTGACGACGGCTTTACTATCAAGTGATGGCTCAACATGACGCAGTATGTCCTGCTTATCGTAATCACCAGATAACAGATCCTGGCTGGCCGCGTCATGGTATTCAGGGCGAATAGTAATATACTCTTCTACGAGCTCAATAGGTACATCAATGGTTTTGGTGCGTGCATGCTTGGTGACGGTTACTTTGCCCACATCTAGACGTTCTTTATTAATGACAGGACGTTCTTCTAACAGCTCTAAATAGCCAGATTTCTCTGCATTGCTGAGTTTTTTTATATCACGTTCCTCATTAGATAGTGGTGCTTGCTCTTCATGAGTACTGTCTTTGTGAAATCTATTATTGTTATCAATCGTCATCATAATTTCCTTATAATTGGGCAGTATTTATAGTTATACAGCTAATGGAGCGTCAATATTAAAAAGTTTGGTTGATTTAACGTTATTATTAATTTTGTCAGACCCATTAGCAAAAAAAAGACCAGAGACATGCTCTGATCTTAATTCACTAAGTAAATATCTTTAGTTGCTCATTACTATCGCGTTTTGCTTGGAAAATGCTTTTAGCAAGAGCCCAGCAAAGATACGATGGCTTGGCATATTACATACCACGAGCACGGCGTACGTCTTCTGCAGTGATGCCATCACGATCTATAATGTTACCTTCGCGGTCGACTACGTTACCATCGCGGTCAACATCTAACTCTTCTCGCTGAATGGTTTCAACAATGGTTTCAGTATGGCGTTCAGTTGTTTTGCCAACATTTACTTCTTCAGTGACATAAGTTTCTTTACCGACACGAGCACGTTCAGCCTGTAGCTCAACTTCTACGGTCTCATTGCCATTCACTTCACCGATACGGCGGTCTGTTGGACGATCCACATTGGTACGTTGAATATTGGCATGTTCTTCTTCTAGCTCTACGTCTACGTTACGTTCTTCAGTCACGATATGCTTACCAACTTTCACTAAGCCTGCAACGATACGGTCTTTATTGACGGTTAAACGTTCTTCTAGTAGCTCTAGCGTATTTGGTGCGTCATAGGCATGGTCTTCAATTTCCATACGCTCTGCAACAGGGACGGTATCAGCGACAAATGCCTGACGATCTTTTTGATACTGGTCTTTATAGCTATATTGATAGTCGTGATCATATACTTCCATCGCTTCAACTTGTGCTTGCGTTAAGCTGTCGAAGAACACGTCATCTCCAATGATACGAGCCAAACCTGCTGGTACTAGCACTTCTTTTGAGCTGAACCAACCGCCTGCATCGACGATTAAATAACGGATGCGGCCTGTCGTGTCTTCTACTAGTGCGCCTTCGATTTTACCGATTTTTTCTTCATTGACACCGTAAGCAGTTTTACCTGTTGGGTCATAATAGTCGTCACCGATAAGGTCTTGGTGAGTTGCTTGAATATCTTTTAAACGAATTAGTTGGCTCATTGTTGTCTTCCTTTTTTATGAGTTAATTATTGATAGTTATTGTGGAAATATCATATTTTTGAAAAGTTATTTTTATAATAAAACATGTACCAAGTCATTAAGAAATGCTTCTACGTTGACTTGGAACAATCCTAACATCATGATTTTTTATGAGATATATGAGCAAGGTAGCAAAGTGTGCACTTGAAGTAATTGCGTGTAATGGGCTGTAAGTGGCATAACATAGCTAGGGGTATAAGTTAACGTGACTTTACAGAGAGTAATGTTCTATGCGTGTTGAGAATTGATAGACACAAAAAAACCGCAGAGTAATAAGCGCTGCGGTTTTTGAATACTAATGAAATTAATAAAATTCGAAGCTATCAATCCAGTTTGAACATGCTAAGTCATTAACGTGCTCAAATTTTAAGTAGTTTTAAATACTAGGCAAGTTCTATTGCAACAGCAACGGCTTCACCGCCACCGATACATAGCGTGGCAACGCCTTTTTTGCCGCCTGTACGCTTTAGAGAGTTAATAAGCGTGACTAAGATACGAGCGCCAGAACAGCCTACTGGATGACCGAGTGCACAAGCGCCACCTTCGACATTGACCTTAGCGTGTTCAATTTTTAGCTCGTCCATAGTAGCCATGGTCACCATTGCAAATGCTTCGTTGATTTCCCATAGATCGATATCTGCTACTGACCAACCAGCGCTAGCCAATACTTTTTCAATCGCACCGATTGGGGCAATTGTGAATTCGCTAGGATGACGAGAGTTAGAAGCGGTCGCAATGATACGCGCTTGGTAATCCAAACCTTCAGCTTTTGCTTGAGACTCTTTCATGACAACAACAGCAGCAGCGCCGTCAGAGATTGAGCTGGCGTTTGCGGCAGTAATAGTACCGTCTTTTGCAAAGGCAGGACGTAAGGTTGGGATACGATCAGCATTGGCAAGTGCTGGTTGCTCATCGGTATCGACAGTTTGCTCACCTTTACGGGTTTTAAAGGTAACGGCTTCGATCTCGTCTACGAAGTGACCATCTTTGATAGCGGTTAGCGCACGATTCAGCGATTCGATAGCAAACTCATCCATTTGCTCGCGTGTATAGCCTTTTTCATTTGCCATTTCTTGAGCAAAGTTGCCCATGAGCTTACCAGTTTCAGCATCTTCTAGACCATCTAAGAACATGTGGTCTTTGACTTCTTTGTGTCCCATACGATAGCCGCCACGCGACCCTGGCATAAGGTAAGGGGCATTGGTCATAGACTCCATGCCACCAGCAACGGCAACATTGAAGCTGCCTGCTTTGATACCATCATGTGCTTGCATCACTGCTTTTAGACCTGAGCCGCATAGCTTGTTGATAGTGACAGCACCAGTAGCATCAGACAGACCAGCTTTACGCATGGCTTGACGTGCAGGACCTTGTCCCAAACCTGCTGTTAAGATACAGCCCATGATAACTTCATCAATATTATCAACACTCACACCTGAGCGCTCAACCGCAGCTTTGATAGCGGCAGCGCCAAGATCAGTTGCGCTCATGTCTTGCAACGCGCCTTGGAAGCCGCCCATTGGTGTACGTGCGCCGTTTAAAATTACAATTGCATCATTTGACATTTTTATTATTCCTTTTTGCGTATTTTAAATGAGAGTATCTTACATTGAGTAAAATCAAACATTTACTAATGATCAAACGCTGATAATCTAGCAGGTTTTGGACTTGCTTACGCTAGCTCATCTAAGCGAATGCGTACTACTTTATCAGTAATAGTCTCTAGCTTTTCAATTTTTTCAATGGCTAGATTCATCTGGCTCTCGACCACAGGTAGCGTCAAGATAATCACGGGTACTTGACCCACTTTATGCGCAGGCTTTTGCAAAATCGCATCAATATTGATACCAGCATCGCTTAGGATACGGGTAATATCCGCGAGTACACCTGGATTGTCATTAGCATGCACACGCAAATAATAACCAGTGATCATCTGCTCGGCACGTAATATCGGTGTATCTGATAGTTGCTCAGGGATAAAGGCCAAATGTGGTACATGATGACCATGGTTGTTTTGATTATTGCTACCTTGGTCGTCATTGTCTGTACTACCCAATACGCGAACCAAATCCATGACATCGGCCATGACAGCAGAAGCCGTCGCGCCAGCACCAGCACCATCACCACAATAGAGCGTCTGCCCAAGTGGGTGAGAGTTGACCAATACGGCATTTTTTACGCCATTAACATTGGCGAGTAACGCATCTTGCGGGATAAGCGTTGGATGTACACGTAGCTCAATACCAGCGGCATTATTGTCGCCTTGACCATCACGGCGTACGGCAAATCCTAAATGCTTGATACGGTAGCCAAGCTCTTCCGCATAGTTCACATCTTGTAAAGTAATGCCAGTGATACCCTCACAGTAGACTTTATCAAACTGTAATGGAATACCAAAAGCGATAGAGGCGAGTAGGGCCAATTTGTGCGCCGCATCAATCCCTTCAACATCAAAAGTTGGATCTGCTTCAGCATAACCCAGCTCTTGCGCTTCGTTCAGTACGTCTGCAAACGGGCGACCTTTGTCACGCATTTCAGTCATGATAAAGTTGCCAGTACCGTTGATGATACCTGCAAGCCAATCGATTTTATTGGCAGCGAGTGCTTCACGCATCACTTTGATGATTGGAATACCGCCTGCCACGGCTGCTTCATAAGCAACGTGGACGTTATTGGCTTCAGCAAAAGCAAAAATCTCATTGCCATGCTCAGCCAACAGCGCTTTATTAGCAGTGACCACATGCTTGCCATTTTTAATAGCGTGCATGATGACGTCTTTAGCTAAGGTCGTACCACCGATCACTTCGATCACGATATCGACATTTTCGCTCGCAGCAATTGCCATCAAGTCACTGTTTTGAATAATATCGGGATCAATATCATCACGCTGACGGCGCGTACCGACTTCGGTAATAATAATATTGCGTCCGCTACGGCGTTTTAGCTCATCTAAGTTATCATTAATTAGATTGATCACGCCCGTTCCGACGGTGCCCAGACCAAGTATCGCTAGTTTGATGGAATTGCTCACAGTATCCTCAAGAGGTTAAATATAATGAACCAAGTATAAAGCCATTACGAGTCAAATTTGCGAATAGTATTCAGCGTATTTTGACAGTAGTCGTATTATCGCGGCGCCATTATAGTTGAATAAAAAATGCTCAAATAAAAGTATGCTGCAGATTTTTCATAGCGCTTTATCGTATCATACCGACAAGCAGTTGTGACGTCTATACAATGTCGCAATCGTTATACCGTCTATTCTAGATAAGTCAGACATGTGGTTAGGTTTGTTCCGTCTACTATGTGCAGTACTTTCACTCGCCTTGCCTATATCTGAATTATCTCGAACCAACGATAAGTGTCACAAATAATTAAATCATCTGATAAATTTTAGTTAGCGCCAGCAGCTTCTGCCAATTGTGCTGCAGGTAAATAGCCGCCAATTTGTTGTCCTGCTTCAGTAAAGATAGCTGGAGTACCACGCACGCCAAGTTTGGTACCAAGCGCCATATGCTCTTGCACAGGATTGACACAGCTAGGCGCTTGAATATTGGCACCTACTTTTGCTTGATTCATTGCGGCGTGACGATCTTCACTACACCAAATCGCTTCCATCTTTGGCACCGACTCTTGGCTGCGTGGCCATGCTAAATAACGCACTTCGACACCGCGCGCATTGATATCATCTATTTCTGAATGCAGTTTACGGCAATAACCACAGTCTGCATCGGTAAAGGCATAAATGATAGCCTTCGTTGCGCCTTTTGCTGGATAGATAACCATGTCTTTTTTATCGACTGCTTTTAATGCGTCTTGCGCTGTAGTAGCAACCAAGGCAGCACTAATATCGACAGGAGCACCTTGACCTACCGCGATGATTTGCCCTTGAATAATGTGCTTACCAGCCTTGTCAGCAAAGAAAGGAGGTAATCCTTCTGCTGTTACCCAATAAATTCCGTCCATATCAGTTGGTACTGCTGAAATAACTTTCTCTTCAATACCAGACGCTTTTAAGTTTGCTTGCAACGCATCTACCACGGTAGCATCGTTATCCGTTGACGTTTTAGTGGTGCTGACGTTGGTCTTTGTATTGTTGACAACACTGGTATTGCTGGTTGCATCCGCTGCATTATTTGAGCAGCCTGCCGCCACAACAACAAGCAAGGCACTCATCATAAAACGAGATAAGTTACTTTGAGGAAAGCGCTTACGAGCCAAGGTGTTTTTTACAAAGGGAAGTGGCATATGGGTGTCCTGTCGGCATCGAGCCTAGTCATAAATTTTTTTTGAGAAGGAAGGTGATGAAATTACATATATGATAGTGCATGAAAAACCCCTTAAGATTTTGAATATTAAGGAGATTTAGGAAAGTATCGGTCATGTAAGGTAAGTGGTAATGTCGTCTATATTAACATATTTATGGTAAATAACAGCCACAGGCTATTGGTCTATAGTCGGTTCAATATAATTTCGATACAAGGAAACCGAGTGCAAGTTATACATTAGTATGCTTAGCGAGGATGACGATGTAGCGGATTTATATGGACTTGACTATATATAGACTATGATTATAGTGCTACTGATAAAGGTAGACTCAAAAACTAAGATACATTTGTACTATTTAATATCTATGCTTGTATCGCTAGGCTATTAATATAGGTGGTTTAAGTTAGGGCGTGTCATCAATTAGCACATAAATATATTTAGTGGCCTTAAAATGGCTAAATCTTGCTAAACATCGTCAGTAATTTTGCCAATATGTTCATATTAACGGCAATTTCTTCCTTGTTTATCTATAATTTTTCTCATTTTAAGCCTCACAATCTAATTGATGACACGCCCTAGTTCAGATACAAGGAAGGTGAGCAAAAGCATCATAAATAGTAGGTTGAGCGACCCTGATACCGTATCTGGCTTATATAAGATTAACCGTAGCAGTATTTAACATTGTTTTTATCAGACTCTATATAATAATATGCTTATAGTTGTTTACTTCAGAAAATTCATAATAAGGAACACACATGGCAGGCGCCAGTTTATTACTCTTACTTGATGACATGAGCCTATTGATGGATGACGTAGCTGTCATGACCAAGGTAGCTGCTAAAAAAACAGCCGGTTTGGTTGGGGATGATTTAGCACTCAACGCTGAGCAAGTAACTGGCGTTAGACCAAGTCGTGAATTGCCTGTCATCTGGGCAGTGGCCAAAGGCTCGTTCGTCAATAAGCTTATCTTAGTACCAGCTGCACTACTCATCAGCTACTTCATTCCTTGGTTAATCACCCCTTTGCTTATGGTGGGTGGTCTATACTTGAGTTATGAAGGGGCTGAAAAGGTCATTCATAAATTTTGGCCAAAGCTATTACCGCATGATGAAGTTCATGAAGCACGACGTGCGGCAAATGCGGATGATAATGTCGATATGGTCGCGTTTGAAAAAGAGAAAATCAAAGGGGCTATTCGTACTGACTTTATTTTGTCAGCCGAAATCTTAGTTATCTCTTTAGGTGCAATAACTGCAGCAGGAGCAGGTATCTTAGAGAAAGGGATTGTGCTTTCTATCGTTGCTATTGTTGTGACCATTGGTATTTATGGTCTGGTTGCTGGTATTGTAAAAATTGATGATGCGGGGCTACATCTAATTGAGAAGCCAGATGCTAGCGATGGTACTCGCAAGCTTGGTCAGTTTATGTTGTCTGCTGCACCAAAGCTGATGAAGTTTCTATCGATTGCCGGCACGATAGCTATGTTCTTAGTGGGTGGTGGTATTATCGCCCATGGTATTGCACCTTTAGAGCACTTTTTAGAAGGTATTGTGCATCAGATAGGGGTACTAGAAGGTTTGGTCACTATGTTGTTGCATGGCATTCTTGGATTCGTGGTTGGTGCCATTGTTTTGTTTATCATCACTGCCATCAATAATGTCCGCGGTGGTAAAGAGTCTACTGCCCATTAAAGTTTATAGATTCTAACTAACAGGTAATAAAAAGCCCCGCATATTATATGCGGGGCTTTTTACGTCTAGAGTAACTAATGACTATTAACTGTCTGAGTTATCACTATCCAGCTGTTCTGCTTGCGTTGGCTTCTTATGATCCGTCTTAGGCTTACGAGTGCGAGCCTTTGGGACTTTAGGTGTGGTTAAGTTGAACATACCTGTCTGAGGTAATAGTTGCTCAGCCACATTTTCGATCATGTTTTTATAACTGGCTATCGTGGTTTTTGACTTTGCCGCCTGAATTTCTTCTTTGGTAGGCTCTTCTACTTTAGCTTCAGGTGCTGGTTCGATAACAGTGTCAGCCGTTGCTTCATCACTTGTGACACTAGTCTCTTCAGAATCTACATTTTCAGCAGCCGTGTTTTCTTCAGCTGGCTGGCTGGTAGATTCTGATAAGGCTTGATCTGCCTCTAGCAGCTGTTCGCTATCAGCACTGACGTCGTCCGTTTGAGCCTGACTGGCTAGCGCATTGGCCTCTACATTATGAGCATCTACTTCGTTCTCTGCTTTTTCAGAGACTGTTTGCTCGGTATGAGTATCAGCTGCTTGTTCAGTCGGTAAACTTAACACTGCTGGCTCCTGATAATCAGGGTGCTGACCACGTGGATCATTGCTAGCACGTTTGCCGATAGCACGAGGTTCAACGTCGGTTTTACCTTGCGTGGCCGCAAACTGACTGACCGCTTGGGTCATCGTTTCGAAGCGTGCTAGATAGTCTGCTGCTAATGGCTGATAGCCGTAGTTGCTAAAATTAAAGCTCTGAGTTGCAAGCTCGTTACTATCGATAGCGCTTACAGTTGCACTATTATCAGAGCTCTGAGCTTGCGCCATGTGCAAAGCAACCGTCTCGATAAAGCAGTTGATCACGCCATCTGCTGTTAAGCGAGTCTGAGCTTCTGGCAATGTCGCACGAATAAACTCACCAACCGTACCGCGAATAGCTGGCACGCTTACGACTGCTTGCTCGTTGACTTGAGGCTCTGAAGTAACCTGTGATTGCGCCTGCTTACTAAGCACAACACGTGGATCGTTACTGGCTTGACCAAACTTTTCAGCAGTCACGTAGCGTGTCGCAAACAATGCTTCATGTGTCAGCTCAAGTGCTGAGCTGCTCTTGGTACTGTCATTATCATTGCTACTACTACTACTATTATTATTAGCCTCTACGCTAGGGCTAGTAGTCTGAGCGCTCGCAGCTTTCTCAGCATTGTCACCCTCATTACTGCTCTTAGTAGTTTCATCAATAGCAACTTCATCAGTAGCAGCTTCATCAGGCGTATTCGCTTCCTGAGACTTATCTACTACTGGCGTGCTATTTGCTTCGGCAACTACTGGCTTCACAGTGTCAGATGCGCTGTCTTTATCACTTTTGGATACTGACTGCTCATCTACGACAGGCTTTTTAACATCGGTGTTAGCATCAGCTTTCACGACGTTATTTTGGCCATCATGACTATCGTCTTTAGCAGTGCTATCAACCTTAGCTTCGCTGACTTCTACAGCATTATCGTCAGTTGTTTTTTCAGCCGTGACCTTAACTTCAGCCTCTTTTTTATCAGTGCTTCTGCTATTAGTCTGCGGTTGAGTATTAGACGCTTTGGCTACTTCATCTTTCGCAACGTCATTTGCTGAGCTTTGCTTTTCAGCAGGTTGAGGTTTTGCCTGTGTTGACTTACTGTCATCTAACGACAGATGTACAACTTCTGATGGCTTAAGCGCAGCAGGTGCTTCGTTGACTTGTAGCACGACTTCGTTAGGGTTCTGATTACGGCGCGTATTGGCTTGGTTTCTACCGCCGTTATTGCTTGCCGTCGCTTGCTGATTGTGTTGTTTAACATTTTCAGCTGTTAGCGTTTCACCGCGCTCTAGCTTGCCACGTGAGCCGCGTTGAGTGTGCGATTTACGTTTAGTGCGAACTTGCTCCTCTGATGCTTCACTTTCTTTGTCATCAGTAGCGTTGCGCGCGTTTGCATTGCGGTTACTGTTTTGATTATTGCTGTCTTGACGATTGTTGCGATTGCGATCATTCGTACGTCTATTGTCATGCTGACGTTTGTCCTGATTGCTCGACTGTTTGTCATCAGCATTATTTGCGACATTATTTGCGGCATTCTCTGACGTGTTGCTATCAGCATCGCTACTTACATTATCGCTAGTCTCATCCGTTTGATCTTTTCTTTGACGTGGCTTAGAAGATCTAGATTTACGCGGTTTACGTCTTCTTCTATCTTCATTATTACTATCATCAGTGTCGCTGTCAGAGGTACGACGATCTTGCTGACGATTGGTATCGTTATTTGACTGGGGTGCATCATTCTTCTGATTACTGTGCTGCTGAGTTGCTTGCGCAGGGTTAGCTGCAGTAGTCAAAGCACTGTTATCAGTTTGTCCAAATGAACCTAAGCTTTGTGCGCCAGTGTTTACTAGTGCTTCAATAGCTTCTGCTGCATCACGACTGCTCACGCTAGGGGTTGTCGATGCTTGTGGTGCTTGAGCAAAGAGATTTGACAACCATGCTACAGCTTGTGGCTGTGCAGCTGTCTCAACATGCACAGGAGCTGGTGCTTGAGCCGCTACTGGAGCGACAGGTGCTGCAACACTTTGGCTTTTGCTAGCTTGCGGTGCACGCGCAGATGAAACGTTCGTGGTACTTTTATTGTTGCGATGATCGTTGCTATGCTCAACGGTATTGTTTGGCTTATTATTAGTAGCTTTATTGTCTACTGCTTGACGTGGCTGGCGAGTAGGCTGCTGTTCTGGACGCTCTTTTTCAGCGGTTTGCCAGTCAACTTCATAGCCCAAATCGCTATGTTCTTGGGCGGTATCCGTAATACGCTCATAGCTAGAAGGTGCAAAACCATCACGGTTGAAGTGCAGTTTGAAGTTTGGTGACTCTAAATGTGCGTGCGGTAATATCGTGATACGAGTGCCGCTGTCTTGCTCAAGATAGACCAAGCTGTCGCGCTTTTCATTTAATAAGAATGCTGCGATGTCAGTTGGTACTTCTGCTTGTACTTCACCTTGACGTTCTTTAAGAGCGATTTGCTCAATTTGACGCATGATAGATAGTGACAATGAGCGCAAGTCACGAATCATGCCGTTACCGTGGCAACGTGGGCAGATATAGCCAGTTGATTCTTCTAGTGAAGGACGTAGACGCTGACGGCTCATTTCCATGAGACCAAATTTAGAAATATCACCGAATTGAACGCGTGCACGGTCATATTTAGTGGCATCAATCAGACGTTTTTCCACTTCTTTTTGATGCTTATTGTCATTCATATCGATGAAATCAATGACAATCAAACCACCCATATCACGCAAACGTAGCTGACGAGCAATCTCATCAGCGGCTTCTAAGTTAGTATGGTAGGCAGTTTCAGCGACATCTGAACCTTTGGTCGATTTGGCTGAGTTGATATCGATAGAGACCAGTGCTTCCGTTTGGTCAATAACGATTGAGCCACCTGAAGGCAAACGAACTTCACGCTGATAGGCTGTTTCGATTTGTTTTTCGATATTAAAGCGCGAAAACATCGGCTCATAATCAGTATATTTACGCAATTTTTCAGCTTGTTTTGGCATCACTGCATCGATAAAGCCTGCCGCTTCAATATAAGCGTTTTCATTATCGATCCAAATTTCAGCGATGTCATCACGTAGATAATCACGAACGGCACGTGTGACAACGCCCGCTTCTTGGTGAACCAAGCGCGGCGAAGGATATTTTTGGTTTTGTTCTTGGATGGCCTGCCAGATATTGAGAAGGTGGTTCAAATCGTGTTGCAAGTCTTCTTGAGTTTTACCAATACCAGCAGTACGAATGATGACACTCATACCTTTTGGCAAATCAAGATTGCTCAGCATGCGCTTCATGTCTTCACGAAGTTTGCCTGAGATTTGACGTGAGATACCACCGCCGCGAGGGTTGTTTGGCATCAATACCAGATAGCGACCTGCTAATGATACATAGGTCGATAGGGCAGCGCCTTTATTGCCACGCTCTTCTTTTTCAACTTGGACGATTAATTCATCGCCTTCTTTGATCAATTTTTTGATATTTTCGTCACGTGGGTTACCGCTTAGATATTCAGCAGAGATTTCACGAATCGGTAAAAAACCTTGACGCTGTGAGCCATATTCGACAAACACCGCTTCTAGCGACGGCTCGACACGGGTCACATGACCTTTATAGATGTTAGATTTTTTTTGTTCACGGGTACGGTTTTCTAAGTCGAAATCGTACAGGTGGTTGCCTTTACATAAGGCGACACGAATTTCTTCGTTTTGAGTAGCGTTGATCAAAATGCGTTTCATATTTGTATCCTATGAGTACGCATAACAACGACGAGACGGGCTTTAGGGCGTGATGGCAAGTATGGCTAATGTGTTATTAGCATTGGTAGACGTTAGTCAACGGTAGAACGTAAATGATGTATTTAATAAAGCGCTTGGGCTTTTTTAATGGCTTATTTTTACCTAAAGCATGTTAGCAGTGCTAACGTAAATATAAATCGTATAGGGTGTAAGGCTATCTATTCATATCTTATTATTAATAGGCTTAGTTTAAATGTTCATGCGTTAGCATACTATTAAATTTTCATTATCAGTAAGTTCTGTTGGTAGCGATGTCAGCACGCTTTGTAGGAGCAGTCGACGGTCAGTTACTGGCTTAAAAATATTGAAAAGATATATTGCTGTTGCAGTCAATCCATCAAAGTCTAGCAATAATATCGCTGTTATGAGTCCTATTATATAAAATAGTTATTCAGCAATTATCTCTCTAGGTAAAGTAATTGGTCATTCTTTATTTATCGTTCTTTCTAGTATAACGTCAATAATATCTTGGGTGTTTTAAGGTTAGGCATCGCGGCTTTGGTTATTAGCGGGGCGTACTTGGCAAACAGAATAAATGACCAGGCTATCGGCGTGGTGCTGTATTTACATTGTTATCGTCATCTGTTTGACCACCAATACTTAGGCAGCTATCGATATACTTTTCGATCCTAATGCTAAATCACCCATACTTGCTCAGCTACGCTCGCATAAAGGACTATCAAAAAATGTCATTGTTATGCAGGTTGTGAGTCAATGTAGTGTTATTAGCGATTGATAAATAGGCATTTTGCCAAATTTATTAATGCTGAATTTATTAACACAAAGGTATTTAGTGTCACTATTTAATGTTATGGCACTGCATAAAAGTCAGTGCGGTTCTTTCAATTTATGGGCTAATATCTATAAATATCGGTAATGGATATTTTTAAACAGATAGTACACCCTAAAATTAGATGAAACGTACAATCTTGGCAGGGTATACAGCTTCTACCTTGTTGCTAGCAAGTAGCAAAAATGGTGGCCAGCTATCTGAAACAACAATGATTATTGCCGCAGCCTCTGCTTAATTGTCGCTCAACATGCTAAACTATAGCAAATCTTTGTGTAAATACCTAACTAAAAATGACGAACTCAAAAATGACTGAAGACGCACCTACCCACGAAGCTCCTGCTATTTTTAATAGCAAAACACGCCCGCAAAGCGCTGACGATGAAATCAGCAACTTTGGTAAGGTTAATTATCTTGAAGTAACACGCCATCAGCACGATCAACGCTTGGATAATTTTTTGTTGAACCGTTTAAAAGGTTTGCCAAAACCGCATATCTATAAAATGATTCGCTCTGATGAAATACGTGTCAATAACAAACGCTGCAAAGCGCACGATAGAGTACAGCGTGAAGACGTGGTACGTATCGCGCCAGTGGTACTCGCTACCCGTGAAAAACCAATCATTAGCACCGAGTTTGCTAAAAGTTTATTAGCACGTGTGGTTTATGAAGATGAAGGGATGCTAGTGCTGAATAAGCCTTCTGGTATCGCCGTTCATGGTGGTAGTGGTTTGGACTTTGGCGTCATCGAAGCCATGCGTGAAGTGACGGGTAAAAAATACCTAGAGCTGATACATCGTATTGATAAAGATACGTCAGGTCTGTTGATGATTTCTAAAAAACGCTCAGCACTAAAAGCATTGCAACAGCATCTAGTAGACAAAACCATCCAGAAGCATTACTTGTGTATCGCAAAAGGCCAACCAGCGTTAAACGAGCAACGTATCGATGCGTCATTACTACGCTATACAGTCGCTAGTGGTGAACGCCGCGTCAAAGTAGATAAGCAAGACCCACAATCTAAAGAAAGCCAGACAGATATTGTCGTTCATGGTCGTTTTATGATTGCTGATCAGCCAGTGAGCTTGATCGAAGCCAAACCATTGACTGGGCGCACGCATCAAATCCGTGTGCATTTGGCTCATATTGGTCATGCTATTTTGGGTGATGATAAATACAACGTACATGACAAGTCAGGTGTTCATCGCCTGTGCTTACATGCATGGCGCTTAGATATCCCAGGTTATGAAACCATTACCGCACCGCTACCAGATGACATGGCAGACTGGCTACCAGAGCAAATTACATTGCCTGAATAAGTAGCACAGTCAACGCCTTACTTGTTAAGTATTCATCCTAAACGTCACGAACTCTTATTTTTCCTAATAAGCCGCCGTGACGTTTTCGTATCTACACTTTATTATCGCTATTCGCTAAGGTCTATTCATGAGTGAACAATCTGTAGCCAGTACTACAACTTCTACCGAAAACGCTTCGTTATTAGCCAATCATCAGTTAGCAGATAAGACGCTGATTATCTTTGATTGGGATGGTACATTGATGGACTCAATTGGTTTAATCGTTGAGTCGATGCATGTGGCAGGGCAGTCGCATGGATTTCAGACGACTGATAAAGCCGTGCAGGACATCATTGGCCTTAGCTTGATGAATGGCATTGAGATTTTGTATCCGCAAGCAGATGAGTCGCAGAAGCTGGCTATTCAACAAAGCTATGCAGAGTACTATATTGCCAATAGCCACAGTACGCCGCTTTTTGCGCCTATAGAAGGTATGTTGCAGACTTTGCAGCAACAAGGTAAAAAGCTAGCGGTCGCAACTGGCAAAAAAAGAAAGGGTTTAGATCGTGTGTTAGATGCTTCAGAGAGCCATCATTACTTTGTGATGACGCGCTGTGCTGATGAGGCAGGCTCAAAACCTGATCCACAGATGCTGACTGATATTCTGAATTATACGCAGCAGCAAGTTTCTGATGCTGTATTTATCGGTGATAGTATCTACGATATTCAAATGGCGACTCAGCTGGGTATGACCAGTATAGCGGTGGATTATGGTACGGCATCTAGTGCTGAGCTTGCCGCACAGCACCCTACTTATCAGGTCGATACACCAGAAGCACTGGCTAAAATCCTATGTGGATAAGTTCAATTTGAGTGGCTTAGCTATTTAATAGTGTCGCTACAATGTGCTCTCTGTGACAATAAAAAAGGATTTATCGATAATAACGATAAACCCTTTTTTTATAGCAAACCATAATAGCTATTTGCTCTCGTTTTGAGCGCCTTCTTTTTGAGCGCCTTCTTTTTGAGCACTGTCTTTTTCAATAGCGTCTTCTAGCTCTTCGCCTTCTAATAATGCAAAAGAGGACTCAATAATTTTGTCTGCATCAAGCTGGTACTCATACCAGTTGCCCATTATCCCAGCCAACTCATCTAAGCCTTCTTTTCTCAAAGCTGAAAATAGCTGAATGGTGCAATTCAACCCCAGCTCTTTTAGCCTTTTACGAGTATTAAGTAGAGCATTCTTGGACGCGCCATATTTCAGTTTATCTGCTTTGGTTAGCAAGATATGTACTGGCAGTTCGCCATCATTTGCCCAACGTAGCATTTGCTCATCAAAGAATTTCAATGGATGACGAATGTCAGTCATCAGTACCAAACCGGCAAGGCTTGAGCGTGATACCAAGTACTCTTCTAGCTCAACCTGCCATTCTTTTTTCATCTCAAGTGGCACCGCTGCATAGCCATAACCAGGTAAATCAACTAGGCGTCTATCAGCATCACCGATACTAAAAAAGTTAATCATCTGCGTACGTCCAGGTGTCTTAGACGAACGTGCTAGTTGGCGCTGATTGGTCAAGGCATTAATAGCCGACGATTTGCCCGCGTTTGAACGTCCGGCAAAAGCAACTTCTAACCCCATGTCAGGTGGGCAAAGACGAAAAGTAGGTGCTGACATCATAAATTCAGTTTGCTGAATCTTCTGACGGGATTTGGTGTTGAACACCGCATGTTCGGCGGCGACATCTGTAAACGGGGTATTCATAAATGGCTCATTAATCTTAAAAAATTGGATACGGTTATAAAATTTGATTTAGCGGGTTGTGAAAGCGGTGCATTCGACAAAAGACTGAGCAACGTTGTGCGTTGCAACTTTCAGTGTCTTTGGGTCGTAAAAGCAGTCGTTTCAAATTACTGACCATTCTATACTATTAGTGGTCTTACTTATTGAAATAACTGCGATTAGCATCATATAAATAGCAACATAACATTAAAGTCATGGGTACTGGTTATCGCTATACCAAATGCATTACCAAAGTGAAACTTGATTTATCTATATTTAGATGACATATATTGTTACAATATTCAATAAGATACAATAAATGGAAGACGTTTAATAGGAAGAGTGATTAAACGAATAAGATAGCAAAAGGGGTGTTATATGATTTCAATCACCACGCTTTTTAGCCAAGCTCGCCGTATTCTAATAGCTAGTGTTTCGACATTAGTACTAAGCACCGTCTTTATGACCAACGCAAACTCTGCTGATACCGCCACGACCTATAATAACTCATGTGCAGCTTGCCACGATAGTGGGGCGCTAAATGCGATTAAAAAAGGTGATAGTGCGAAATGGCAGCAGCTCATAAAGCAAAAAAGCATGCCTACGCTGATCAATTCAGTCAAAAGCGGTATGATTCAAATGCCTGCTGGCGGTCTTTGTGACGCTTGCAGTGATGATGACTATCGTAAGCTTATTGAATATATGAGCAAGTAATAGATGCGGGAATAAGACAAAGTCATACTAAACAAAGCGCTGGGTTTTACGACTCTTATGCGCTTTTTATTTTTTGTGAGTATCCTAGCGTGCTTTGTTAGAAAAACTGACGGATGTGACGATTAAGTAGGCAAATGCTACAAAGTCTTGCTATAATAATCGAAAATAAACCCTGATGTTAGTAAGTACTTTCAGATTGTTTGTGGCCAAGACCTTAAATCATATACTTGCCTCGCTAATTATAAGGCAGTTTGTATCAGGTGTCTTATTAGTACACTCATTCTCAATAATACTTACACCGAGTTAGTAGGATTTGTATCAATGAAAAAGTTAATCGCTGCTGCCAGCTTATGCGTTGCAAGTTTCAGCGTACAAGCTGCTATTATTGTTCCTGAACACGACGTCAATGCTGGTAAGCAAATCGCAGAAACCGTATGTGCTGCCTGTCATGGTGCTACTGGTGTTAGTGTTGTCCCTGCGCAGCCTAACTTAGGTGGCCAAAACGTCAAATATCTTTATAAACAGCTGGTCAATTTTAAAGCGGGTTACCGCAAGAATGGCATCATGCAATCGCAAGTTGCGAACTTATCGCAGCAAGACTTGGCCAATGTGGCCGGTTACTATGCTAGCCAAGCGCCTTGGGGTGTTGGCTTTGGTAATCCTGCGACCAATCAAGCAGCCTCTAAGTTATTCTTAGGTGGTGACAAATCACGCGGCGTTATCGGCTGTGCGGGTTGTCATGGGCCAGATGCTGCTGGTAATACTTGGGCGGCATTTCCAAAGCTAGGTGGTCAGCATGCAGAATACATATCTACTCAGCTAAAACTCTTCCGTGCCGCTGGCCGTGTCGATGATATCGACAGTGATGACCAAAAGCGAGTCAACGATGCAGCGAAAGAAGGCGATATGGGTATGATGCAGACAGTTGCGTCGAAACTATCGGATCATGATATTCGTATCTTGTCAGACTACGTAAGTGCTGTTCACTAATTTATTAATACTGTTTACGAGTACGTAGTAGATGCTTCGTAAGTGCCGCTACTGATCTCTAGACCGTATAGCCGTCATTGTTTTATTATTAAACCCCGATTTCGGGGTTTTTTTATAACTATTCATCCCTTATATTATAGGGGCAGTATATATACAGGTGCTCTTCCTTGTACCGTATAATTATAAATTATCGTTATTCACTTTACATCAAACTCAAAAAGTATGATTAGCCGTGTCAAAGTCATTTAGCCTATATTGTATAGCGCTTGCACTCATTTTTCTTGCTACTCTAATTTTTGTGAATGATATTAGCTCGTTTGGATTTAGATTATGATGATCCGTTATGCCTCTTACTTTATCGCAGCCCTGCTACCGTTACTCTTGTTTCGTTGGTTTGCACCTGCATCTATTGGCGAGATTGATTTCTGGCTACTTTGGTTACTAGCAATGGTACTGGTATCATTGCCGGTCATTTATGCTGAAATAGCGTTGGCCTATCGTAGTGTCGAAGCACCATTAGCAGGGATGCAAAAGCTGACTCGTGAAGCAGATGCCAGTCCAATCTGGCGTAGTTTTGGTTGGTTAGCAGCATTGGTGTCTATCATCATCGCAGCATTGGTTGTATCTGGTGCAAGCTCTGGCATATTAGGTGCATTGACTGAACTGAATAGCGCACCTGATGTGCCAAGCTTTGCAGTTGCTGCGGGCTTGATGGTCATCGCTCTATTATTGAGTTTAGTTGGCGTTGCTCCTTTAGCGATTGGACTGGGGTTGATGGTTGTCGGTTTGGTACTAGGTGTGGCCAATGGTCTACCTAGTATCGACTTTGCGATGACTGACATTAGCTTAAATGAATGGGCACGTGCAGTAGCGTTAGCGCTAGTGAGTGTTGGTGCAGGGACAGGCTTGTACTGGTTCGGTCAAAATTTAATAACCAAACAGACGGCAACAGCAGTAGACACAGACAATTATAACGCGCAAACGCCTGCTCGCAGTCGAGTGACAGCTGAGTATCGTGCAACCAAATTGGTACTACCTATTTGGATATTGCAGTTAATCGTTGGTGTGGTTGCACTATTAATTAGCGGCGTGTCATTACCACCAATTGGACAGCTGTTATATTGGGTAGGGGTGCTGTTCGTCGCGAGTTATCTGCTACATTATAGTACGCAACAGTTGGCACACAAGTTCGGGCTGTTGGTCAGTTTGGGATTGACGTTGGTGCTAGCACTGGTGTTAGTCATTTCCATTCCAACCACGTGGTTAGTCGGTATTTTGGTCATTATTAGTAGTGTGGCAGTGTTGCTGTTATCGATCTTTGCAGGTTGGCAGATGAAAATCAGTCATTTGCGTAAGTCGTTGAACTTTGGCAACGAGGCGTTGTATAACTTATGGCGGATAGCGATACGTTTGGTCGTACCAGTCGCATTGTTATTGGCCTTGATAGGTTGGGTGATGCAGTGGATAAGCTAACAGCTGATCAAAATAATGTTATTGGTAGTAAGAATGTGTTGCCGTCAGAGCAGACCACATTAATGACCGTATACTTGGCATATGCCGAAGATGAAAAGCGTCAGCATTACTTAGCGTTACAAGTTAGCCGTGATACCAGTCTGTATGATGCACTAAAGCAAGCAGGCTGGTTGGTAGAGTTTCCGGATTTAGCAAAATGGTGTGATGAGGTTGCTGATATTGCTACTCCGACTGCTAAGCGTTGGCATGTAGGTATCTACGCACAGAAGCAACCGCTTAGCTATCGTTTACAGCCTTTTGACCGTATTGAGGTATATCGTAGCTTAAGCGCTGATCCTATGTCTCAGCGCAAAAGTAAATCTCGCAGTTAAGCCTATCACTATTACGAAGCAGGAAGACTTTCTATACCTTCGATACGACTGACCAAACCGTTATCATCGAAATAGATAACTAAGTGTTGGCTAGCATTTTTGACATCAGCAATACCTTTACGGCTGCCTTCTGTCCCTGCTTTATAGTCATAAATATAATCCCAACGCTTAGGTTCTAGAGTGTCTCTAATGGCTGGGCTACCAAGAATATAAAGTACTTGGTTTTGATTCATGCCTACTTGTAGATTTTGCGCTTGCGCCTGAGTAATAGCAGTGCCTTGTGGCAAGTCAATCTTATAAACACTCAATAATGAGCAGCCAGACATAGCGACAGTGGCGCTAAGCATACTGGTGATGACAATCTTGCGTAATGTGCTTGTACGGCTCAACGGACGAAAAGTTAATGTCTTTATCATGGTAAGATGACTCACAAGAAATGAATTAGGCGCGGCCAAAGCTGGTTGGTGCTAGTCTGACCGACAATCTTGGACAAATGATACGTCATTTACTTGCAATTTCCTACCACTTACGACATTATTTACCAAACGCTACCTGAGTGGTGTTATCATTTATATTTTAAATTCATATACTTGCATAAATATTTATTGAAAAATAATAGACGAATAATTCACTCAGAATAAGTAAGTTTACTGTTCTTAAAATGCTTCATATATTATAAAAAATAATCGCTAATGATTATTTATCTCATATTTTTGGTTCTTTATTTGCTAAGACTGTCACAGTCAGAAGGGATATTATGGCTTCTTTTACCAATCAAGATTTACGTAAAGCCGGATTAAAGGTGACGTTACCTCGTATCAAAATTTTAGAGCTGCTGGAAAGTGCAGCGCTGCATCATATGAGTGCAGAAGAGGTTTATAAAGCGTTAATTGAACAAGGCGAAGATGTTGGCCTAGCGACTGTTTATCGAGTGCTTACGCAATTCGAGCAAGCAGGCATCGTTGAACGTCACAACTTTGAAAACAATTTGTCAGTGTTCGAAATTACCCAAGAAGGTCATCACGATCATTTGGTTTGTGATGTTTGTGGAAAGATTGTAGAGTTCCACAATGAGGTAATCGAAGAAGAGCAGCTAAAGGTTGCAGAAAAACATGGCTTTAAGCTGTCAGGTCATTCATTGGTGCTATATGGTATCTGCGACGAACAAGAATGTCAGGATAGTATCAAATAACCATCTTTGATTTTCTTAATTCTCAAAAACAAATCGTTTCTCAGAGCTTATAAAGATCTTTGAAACAGCGAAAAGCCCTCATTATTAGTAATGAGGGCTTTTTTGTGGTCAAGAGTGCAAGTGTTCTAGCAAAGGCTCTATTACCGCTTCAAACAGACAGCCGTATTTAAGTGATGTTTAAAGATAAGCTGTCAGCACCTTCATCTAGATTGCCTGTACTATTTTTACTATTCAGCTTAATTTGAAGGCGTAAATCGTTAGGAGAGTCCGCATGGAGAATGGCTTCTTTATACGTAATTTCTCCTTGCTCATATAAGTCAAAAAGCGCCTGATCAAAAGTCTGCATGCCACTATCACGCGAGCGTTTCATGACATCTTTAATCTCATGAACTTCACCTTTACGGATATAGTCACTGATGAGCTGTGAGTTCAATAGAATCTCAATAGCAGCGCGGCGTCCTTTACCATCAGGTGTTGGAATGAGCTGCTGCGCGATGATTGCTTGCAAGTTAAGTGATAAATCCATGAATAGCTGATTGTGGCGATTTGCTTCAAAGAAGTGAATGATACGGTCAATTGCTTGGTTGGCGTTGTTAGCGTGCAAGGTTGCAAAAACCAAATGCCCAGTTTCTGCATACTGAATGGCGTAGCTCATGACTTCAAGGTTACGAATCTCACCAATCAAGATAACATCTGGTGCTTGGCGCAAGGTGTTTTTTAGGCCTGCTTCAAATGAGTGAGTATCGATACCAACTTCGCGCTGGGTGATGATACATCCACGATGTTGATGCACAAACTCAATAGGGTCTTCGATAGTGATGATGTGACCATGAGAGTTTTGGTTGCGGTGTCCTATCATGGAGGCAAGGGTGGTGGATTTACCAGTACCCGTTGCACCCACAAGTAGAATGATACCGCGTTTTTTCATGGCTAACTCTTTTAGCGCGGGTGGTAAACGTAGCTCTTCAACCGTTGGAATTTTATTTTCGATTTTTCGTAAAACCATCCCTGCCATATCACGCTGTATAAAAGCACTGACACGAAAACGGGCTTGTTGTGCTTCATCTGCAATAGCAAACTGACACTCGTTGGTTTCATCAAATTCTTTTATCTGGCCTGGTGTCATGACACCTTTGACCAATCGCATGGTTTGTTCTGAACTTAAGGGCGTTTTACCAACAGGTAGAATCTTCCCGTTTACTTTCATGGAAGGTGCTACATCAGCGGTAATAAAAAGGTCAGAGCCATTTTTATTGATCATTAACTGTAATAGTTTATCAATATCCATATCGTACCTGCATTCGATGTAACTCGATTAAGAAAATGTCTGAAATCATGATTGAAAGATCGCTAATGGTGAATAATAAAAATAATGCTACAAAAATGCATCAGGCTGTTTAGCATAAGGACGGGCAACGTCTTTACTGATTGTACCTTTTGACACTAGATTTTTAAGTGTCTGATCGAGTGTGATCATTCCATCACCTGCACCTGTTTGGATAGCAGAATACATCTGAGCGATTTTATTTTCACGTATTAAGTTACGAATAGCAGGAGTACCTAGCATAATCTCGTGTGCTGCAACACGTCCACCTGCCTGACGGCGTAGCAGCGTTTGCGATATCACGGCTTGGAGTGATTCTGATAACATGGCACGAATCATATCCTTTTCTGCTGCAGGAAATACATCGATGACACGGTCAATTGTTTTTGCCGCCGAGCTGGTGTGCAGAGTACCAAATACTAAGTGACCAGTTTCTGCCGCAGTCAATGCCAAACGAATGGTCTCAAGGTCACGTAGCTCACCAACCAAAATAATATCAGGATCTTCACGTAATGCAGAGCGTAGAGCAGGCTCGAAGCCTAAAGTATCACGGTGAACTTCACGTTGGTTGATCAGACTTTTTTTAGATTCGTGGACAAATTCGATAGGGTCTTCGATGGTTAAGATATGCTCTTTACGGCTTTCATTGATATAATCAATCATGGCCGCTAGTGTTGTTGATTTACCAGAACCTGTTGGACCCGTGACCAGTACCACACCACGCTTTAAGTCTGAGATGCGCTTGAATACTTCGCCCATACCCAGATCTTCCATGGTCAATACCTTGGAAGGAATGGTACGAAAGACAGCACCAGCACCGCGATTTTGGTTAAAGGCATTTACCCGAAAGCGTGCTAGATTAGGAATCTCAAAAGAGAAATCCGTCTCAAAGAATTCCTCAAAGTCTGCACGTTGCTTATCGTTCATGATGTCATAGATAAGCTGATGTACGACTTGGTGAGTCATGTCTGGCATATTAATACGCGTCATTTCACCATCGACACGAATCATGGCAGGCATGCCGGCTGAAATATGTAAATCCGATGCTTTATGCTTAACGGTAAAGCGCAGCAAATCTTCGATGCTTAAGTTGTTTTTTTCAGCCATAATCAGGTATTCCTATCAATCAATAAGGGTAGAACAAACGAGCATAAAGGGGCGTGGTTGATAATCGACAAAAGACCTATCTTAGGTACACTATATGAATAGAATATAATTTAGTGCTTTTACCATTACTATTATATTCAGTAGCATATGTTAAACCATGTAACAATATAATAACAAGACTGCTGACATTTAACCATCTACTACGATAAGAAAATGTAAATTATCCATTTACCCCCGTAATTTATAGATTTGAATTCATTTATAGCTGAATTCAAATAATTTCGATACAAGGAAACCGAGTGCAAGTTATACATTAGTATGGTTAGCGAGGATAAAAATATAGCGGGTTTATATGGATTTGGGCTAGATATGGAATTATGGCTATAAAAAATGCGATCATGACCAATAATAGATATCGGTACAAGAATTAAAAATTACGAATTTAAAAACGGATCAAATTACCTCTGTGAGTGATACATGAATAAAACTGAGAATAATATGGATAATTCAAGCCTTATTGATAACTGGCAGCAAGTCAGTAAACAAATACATCAGACAAGTGATCGTGCTGGAAGACAAGCTGATAGTGTTGTTTTATTAGCTGTGTCCAAAACCAAGCCAGCCGATATGATTTCTGCTTTGGCTCAGAAGGGGCAGCGTCATTTTGGTGAAAATTATCTACAAGAAGCTCTCGAAAAAATTAACAATTTAAAGTCGCAACCCGAAGGTAAGGGAATAGTTTGGCACTATATTGGTAGTATTCAGCGTAACAAGACCCGCGATATTGCTGAGAGTTTTGATTGGGTGCAAACGGTTGAGCGCGACATTATTGCCAAACGTTTAAACGATCAACGTCCAGCTGAACTGCCACCATTGAACGTACTAATTCAATTAAATATCGACAATGAAGAAAGTAAATCAGGTTGTCTGCCAGATCAGCTACTGGAATTGGTAACCACTATCAAAGCATATGAGAGACTAAAGTTACGTGGTCTGATGATTATTCCTGCCAAGTCAGATACTGGTGCATTTGCTCGTACTAAGCAACTATTTGAGGAGGTTAAAGAAAAGCATCCAGAGCTGAATGGTTGGGATACATTGAGTATGGGTATGAGTGGCGATATGACGGAAGCCATAGCCAATGGCTCGACGATGGTGCGTGTCGGCACTGGCATATTTGGTGCACGAGCTTAATCTTAATTTACTAACGCTAGATAGTCGGTAAGGTATGTCATCAATGAGATCATCAGGACGAAAATAAGAATGTTTTGACTGATGACATTATCCTAGATTCATTAGGTGCTATTTATCAGACAATCTCATCGATTTTGGTCACTAGCATTTGAGTGATTTTGAGATTGTCGGTCGCGATAATCTCAAATCGATAATTGGCATACTCGACCGTGTCTGTTTTCTTTGGAATTTTGCGTAACATATACATCATAAAACCACTGAGTGTCTCATAGTTTTGACTGCGAGGCAGATTGACAATATCTAACGCACGAACCACGTCCTCAATAGGCGTCATTCCATCGATTAACCACGAGTTATCAGTCCGCTGTACAATGGGCTGCTCCTCTAGCGTCACAAGCTCACCCATGACGATACTCATCACATCCTTGAGCGTAATAACACCTACGACTAATCCATACTCATTGACGATTACGGCAAAGTCAGAGCCAGTAGATTTGAACATCTCTAGCACTTCAAATAAAGACAAAGTATCAGGGACGAAAAGGGCAGGCATTAATAGCTCTTTGCTCGTTAAGCTGACTTCTTGTCGGTTAAGCACTAACGCGAGAAAGCTTCGTGATTCTACATAACCCACAATATGCTCTAAATCATCATCATGACAAACCAAAAATTTGTTGTGCGGTTGATCGATCATCACTTCGACCACTTTTTCAGTACTTGTCTTTGTATCAAAATAAACGATATTTTCGCGCGGGTTCATCACTGAAGTTACCGTACGTTCTTGCATATCAAAGATGTTTTCTATCAGGTGGTGTTCTTGTTTCTTAAGTACCCCAGCTTCAGCACCAGCATCCATCACGGCATAAATATCTTCTGGCGTCATATCGTCTTGACGTGTGGTGGAGATACCTAGTACTTCAAAGAGAACGTTTGCCGCACCATCAAATATCCAAATCACTGGTTTCAAAACAAAAATCAAAAGCATCATTGGTCGTACAAGTCGCACGGCTATATTCTCTGTGTTTGACATTGCCAATCGTCTGGGCATTAAGTCGGCGAGCAGAGAAAATAAACTGGTAATCAATACAAAGGATATAACGGATGACACTGCTTCATTGTTCACTAAAACCCGCAAGTAAGGACTGATGGCTGACTCACCTACTGCACCAGCTGAAATCGCGACAGCGTTCAAAACAACTTGTACGACAGTGATAAAGCTGCCAGGGTTCTCCTGCATTTTAAGGACGTCAAATGCGCGAACATCCCCTTCTTTTGCCATGATTTGTAGCTTAATTTTGCGACCAGCTGCGATAGCAATCTCGGCAGCAGAAACAAAGGCACTGAGAGCCAGTAGTAAAATAAGAAAGACACTAGCAGTTAGCAAACTCATGAGATACTCGGTAAAAAGGATAAGGATTAACAAGAAAGGTAATTGGTTGAATGTAAAAAATAAGCGGTTAGGATTAAAAGATAGGTGTTATGGATAGAAATTCGGTTTATAGAACCTAAAAAAGCTGGGCAAGCACCCAGCTAGTCATAAAGTATTTTAGTTTTTGGCAAAACATGAGGTTATCAGCGCCGCCTAAACCCCTAGGTAATAGAAGTCAGGCAAATAGAGACGCTGGATGTTGATTAACCTTATATTACTTAGCCTTTGATTGACCATTTATTTACTAGAGGATAACGGCGTTCACGACCAAAAGCTTTGTGGCTAATTTTAGTGCCAATCGGTGATTGCAGACGCTTGTATTCGCTATTGTCTACCATTTGAATGACTTTTGCGACCATCTCAGCATCAAAGCCTTTATCAATAATATCTTGATAGCCCATGTCTTCATCGATATATGACATAAGAATACCGTCTAGGATATCGTAGTCAGGCAAGCTGTCTTGATCTTTTTGATCTGGACGCAACTCAGCAGATGGTGGACGAGTAATGACTCGCTCAGGAATGACTGGGGTATCTTCTAAGCGATTGCGATAGCTGGCTAGCTTATAGACCTGTGACTTGTAAACATCTTTTAGTACGTCGAATCCGCCTGCCATATCACCGTATAACGTCGAGTAGCCAACTGCTAATTCAGACTTGTTACCAGTGGTGATGACCAAGTGACCGAACTTGTTAGACAATGCCATCAGAACCACACCACGCGCACGTGCTTGGATGTTTTCTTCGGTAGTATCTGCCGGTGACTTGTTAAATAGAGGCGCTAGGGTATGACGGATACCTTCGACAGCATCAAAGATAGGACAAACGGTATAAGACACATTCAAACGACGTGCTTGTGCTTGTGCATCTTCTAAGCTGATTTGCGATGTATATTCGTAAGGCATCATCACCGCGTATACCTTGTCAGCACCCAACGCATCAACTGCGATACATAGCGTCAATGCTGAATCAATACCACCTGATAGGCCAACGATAATGCCAGAAAATCCTGAGTGGTTTACATAGTCACGTAAGCCCACAACCAATGCTTGATACATCTCTGATTCACGGCTCAAGGTCAAAGGTGCTTTGACTTGGCTATCAAACTTAGCAGTCTTGACGTCTAAAGTAGCTAGCAGTAACTGATTCATAAAGCGCGGTGCTTCGTGTGCAACACTACCATCAGCTTGTATGGCCATAGAGCCACCGTCAAACACTAAATCGTCTTGACCGCCAACGGCATTGACATAAACGATAGGTAAGTTATTTTCACGGCTTCGTTTGGCAAGCATGGTTTTACGGTTTTCTTGTTTTTCGATCTCGAAAGGTGACGCATTTAAGCTAACAACCAGATCGGCTCCTTGCTTTTTGAGCTCAGTAATCGGGCCTTTTTCCCATAAGTCTTCACAAATGAGCAGGCCGATAGTGATACCTTTATAATCAAACAAGACTTGATTGCGGCCTTTATCAAAGTAACGACGCTCATCAAAAACGCCATAGTTTGGCAAGATTTGCTTATGATAAAAGCCTTTCTGATGGCCATTGTGTAGGATAGCAGCAGAGTTAAACGTGCCATGATGATCAACATGTGGATAGCCAACAATCATCACGATATCGTTGATATCACTTAAGCTAGATAAGGCGCTTTTGACACGGCCCGATAAGCTTGGGCGTAGTAACAAATCTTGTGGAGGATAGCCAAGTAGTGCTAGCTCTGGGAAGATAATGACATCCGCACCTTGCTCACGTGCTTCTAATGCTAATGTACGCATTTTTTCGGCATTGGCAGTGATGTCACCAACCAAAAAATGTGATTGGGCCAAAGCAAAAGTAACGGTGTCTTGTGTTTTCTTAGTCTTGTTGGCCTCGGTTGAGGGGGTTATATTGGGATTATCAGTGTCTTTTGACATTTTTATTGTTCCTATCGATATATTATTTAAAATTTGATGGGTCAGTATTGATTTAAAATAAAATCAAAGTAAGTCCGAAATTAACTAAAAATAGCACTTTTTCATATCGAGTTCTAATATTGAACCTATATGATGAGCTTAAATTACGTGTAGGCTTTTATATGACGTTGGCAAAATACAGTGCTGACGAACGCTTACGCATAATATCCAAAATTATGACGCCGCTCTAAAGGTTAGATCTTATGATAGTCTATAGAAGGGCGATAAAAGAGGGTTGTGGCATATAGTTCGAAAAATACGGTGTCTGTATAACGGTCAAAATAAATGAGGCCAAACAAACTTAACTATATTGAAAAGCTTAAAATAATGACTTTAGTATAACATCAATTGTCGCGACAAATAGAACGCGCCAGTGAATTACCTTACAAGGTATTGCTTTAAAGTGTGAATGTAGAATCCGTTATTAATGTATTGTTTTTACATACTAAACCCATGTATTGGCTTCTATCTATTCCTGTCATCATCTAGTAAGCTTACGCATAGAAAGTTGTAAGTAAAGATTACAACATAGCGTTATAATAGTCATCGTATTTTGTTGCATAATAAGCGGTGATAATCGCTTTGTTTTTATCTCACTTTAGTCAAAATTATAGCCAATATCTATGTTACGGTATCCTATGATCTAACGCTCTCAAATTAGATTTTTACCCATATGTTTATGTTGGTGATTGACAACCCTCGCTAATGGATGCAGTTTATGGACACGGTCTGTAAACTGCGGTTCATCTCACATTTATAAACTCGTCAGCAGAGTCATAATAGGTCTTTGCTGTGTGTACTTGGTTTATACGCTATGATTGAAAATTGGACAAAAGAGTTTATTATTCAGCGTTTACTGGCCATTACCTTATTGGTCGTGCTGTTTGTACTGTGTTTTCAGGTGATACAGTTTTTTATCGTGCCAGCACTGTGGGCAGCGATTTTAGCGTATGTGACTTTTCCTGTTTATAACTTTTTTTATGAAAAAGTAAAGCTAAGCCCCAATGTCAGCGCTGCCATCATGACGATGAGTATCTCGTTAATGATAGGTGTGCCACTTGTCATTGGTGTGTTTATCCTACAGCAAGAGGCGCTCAGTTTAATCAGTAATTTGATCTATCGTATAAAGGTCGGCTACTTAGATGTGCCGGACTCTGTTAAAGATTTACCTATCGTTGGTCAGCAAGTCAAAGATGTACTGTGGAGAATCAATAAAAATCCTGAAGGGACGTTAGAGACGTTTCGCCTTTGGGTACAATCACATTTATATTATGGCAAAGTCGCCTTTGATGTGGTGTTTAGCGGTCTTGCTAAGTTGGGCATGGCACTGATGACGCTGTTTTTCTTTTATCGTGATGGTACCAGCTTGGTTCGCCAGATCCGTCAAGCACTGCGTAATATCATTGGCAATCGTATTGATGGTTATATTGATTCTGTAGGCACGACCACGCGAGCCGTGGTTTATGGTATTGGTTTGACGGCATTGGCACAGGCATTGCTTGCGGGCGTTGGTTATTATTTTTCTGGTGCGCCAAGTCCTATTTTATTGACTATTATAACTTTCATCATTGCATTGATTCCATTTGGCACACCATTCGCTTGGGGCGCTGTCTCTATTTGGTTAATGAGTCAAGGCCATACGACAGAAGGGATTGGCTTGGCACTATGGGGTGTATTGGTTATCAGCTGGGTTGATAACTTAATCCGTCCTATTGTGATTAGTGGTGCAACCAAAATTCCTTTTATTATTATTTTTATTGGTGTGCTAGGTGGTTTGACAGCTTTCGGTTTTGTTGGTCTGTTCATCGGGCCTGTGGTATTGGCTATCGGGCTTGCGGTATGGCGTGAATGGATATCACAGCATAAAAATGAAATATTTTCGCCACAAGAGATAGAGCTGACTGATGACGACGCATTGCCACCAGTGAGTGAGTCACAATAAATAACAGCTATTATAGCGTCGCGGTTATAAAAACGATGAAGGGTAGAATGAATATTATTAATCATATTACTATTTTGGCTGATAGCAATATCGCCAGTTTGGACAAGTTTTTTAACGCCTCTACACTTGGCCAAGCATCGGAGCAGGCTGTAGATATCATCACCGTTGCTGGACGAGATATCAACGCGTTATTACTTGCAGAACTGCAACCTGATATCTTGTTGATACGTTCTGTGACGCAAGTGAATGAGGCATTGTTGGCGAATAACGACAGTGTTCAGTTTGTGGGTTCTGCAACCATCGGTACGGATCATGTCGATCAAGATTATTTAATGCAGCGCCACATCACTTTTGCCAATGCTGCTGGCTGTAGTAAGCATTCTGTCGCACAGTATGTATTGACGGCAGCATTAACGTTGCGTCCGCAGTATTGGCAGCAATCAATCACTCTGGGCATCATCGGTCTGGGCAATATTGGTAGTACGCTTGCGCAGTATGCCAATGATTTGGGTTGGCAAGTATTAGGTTATGATCCATTATTACCAAAATCCAAGATAAATAACGCCAGTTTAGAGCAGGTACTTCGCCAAAGCGATGTGGTCAGTCTGCATGTGCCTTTAACAAATGAAAAGAATACGACTAATCCCAAAGGTAGTGATTATCCAACGCGTCATCTCATTGATGCCGATACATTGGCTATGATGCCTGCTGATACAATACTGATTAATAGCGCGCGTGGGCCTGTGATTGAGGCAGATGCGCTGGTAGCAGATATTGAGCGTACTGGGCGACAAGTGGTGCTTGATGTGTTTGAGCATGAGCCTCAGATTGCTGAGCAATTATTATCCAAACTTGCTATTGCGACTCCGCATATCGCTGGCTATACGTTAGAAGGTAAGTTGCGTGGCACACAAATCATTTATGATGCGCTATGTGAAAAACTGGCCGTTATACCTACCCAAACGATGCACGCGCTATTACCGCTTAACTTATTTCTATGGTCTGAATTAAAAGCACATCCAGACAGACTGATAAAGTTTTATGATATTCAGCAAGATGATGCCTCATTGAGAAGCAAGGAAGCTGATGGGCAGATAGATGGTGCTGACTTTGATGGTTTGAGACGCGATTATCATTTACGTCGTGAATGGCAGTTTTAAAAAATTCAAACACCCAATTACCAAACCGATTATTTATCAATCGCAGTAGATCACAAATGACTCAAGCAAATAACATTTCTTCGCAGCCTATTACTTCTAAATCTATTAGCTCTAAGCCTAGCTATGCACCGACCATGACATTAGCGATGGCACAGCAGCGTGCGCAGTTTATGAGTAATATCCGTCAGTTTTTTGCCAAACGACAAGTGTTAGAGGTGCAGACACCGCTACTGTCACAAGCGGGTAATACCGATACTTTTTTGCAGTCAGTCGCGGCGCAGGTCACTTATAAAGATAAACCTCAAACCTATTATCTGCATACGTCACCTGAATTCGCTATGAAGCGTTTATTGGCCAGCTGGCAGGTGCCTATTTATCAGATTTGTCCTGTTTTTCGAGACAATGAAATAGGTGTACGGCACAATATCGAATTTACGATGCTCGAATGGTATCAGCCAAACTATAGCCTAGATGATATGGCAACTGAATTGGGTGAGTTACTAGAAGCGCTTTATGGTAATGCGGTCGTCATGAGCCATTACCGTTATGTTGATGCTTTTATGGATTTTGTTGGTATTCATCCGTTAACTGCTAGCCTCGCCACACTACAAGCAGTAGCAGAAGATAAAGGCTTAACAGGTTTTGACTTTAACAGCGAGTTAAGCCGTAATGTAAATACGGAAGAAGACCGTCGCCAGAGCTGGCTGGATTTGTTATTTAGTCATGCGGTTGAGCCAAATTTAGGCCATGATCTACCAACGTTAATTATAGAGTATCCGCCAACGACCGCCGCATTGGCAAAAACGGCTTTGGACAAAGATGGTAATAAAATTGCCAAACGTTTTGAGCTCTATATTAATGGTATCGAGATTGCCAATGCTTATGATGAACTGGCAGATGGGCAAGCGTTAAGAGAACGCTTTGAGCAAGATAACCAATTGCGCCAGCGTCACAATCTGCCACAAATGCCAATCGATGAGCATTTACTAGCGGCATCTGATGATTTGGTTCCCAGTAGCGGTATTGCCGTTGGGATAGACAGACTGCTAATGGTCATTACAGGAGCTAGTAGTCTAGAAGAAGTCATTCCGTTCCCAAGTGGTTTGGCATAGTTATTTTTTAATAGTTACTCTTTAGGGGCCAAATATAGTCAAAGAAATATAAAACAGCTACAAGGCAGCCGACCGTAGATTGTATAAGTCGTACATCTAGGGAGGATAACACCGTAGCGGTTTAGCAGTTCGTTGACTATATCATTACTCACTTAATAATCTACTCTCAAATGACAGCCATAAAAAAGCGAGTAAACCTTTCGGCTTACTCGCTTTTTTGCTTCAATGATTATAATTTTGCGATAGCTTCCTCAATGGCTGTCTCACCATTTTGCATACTAAAGACGGTCTTGATAGTATTGTCTGCCTTTAATACAGCGGCCAAAGTAGTGGCGACATCTTCAATTGAATTTTCGCCTGAGCTGTCATTATTGACAGTAATTTTGCCAGTGGCTTCACGCTCTTTTAGCGCGCCTGCCTGTACGATGGTGTAGTCCAAAGTGCTATTGTTGATTAACCATTGGTCAGCATAATGTTTACAGATATAATATTCTTTTAAGTCGGCAATTTTATCCCATTTACTGGTGTCTAACGAGAATACCGTGCTGAGCATAATATAGCGTTTGATGCCTTTGTCTTGCGTCGCTTGAATGGTCTTAACTGCACCATGCAAGTCTACTTCTAAGACGTCTTTACCACCTGACCCTGCAACAAAATAAACAGCGTCAATATCTTGATCGATTTGCTTTTGAATTGCGTCTTTTTCAGCTGTAATGTCTAAGTCTAGCTGGCTATAATTGTCATCTTTAAATAGCTTTTCTTCCTGACGGGTAGTACCAATCACTTGATGGTCGTCAGCCAATAACTGCTTAACCAAGTCAGTACCGACTCGACCGCTTGCGCCAATTACTAAAATCTTCATAATCATTCCTATTATTGTTTACGTTATTTTTGTTCAAAAACTGATGTTTAAAAGCTGAATGTAGAGTAACAAAAAAATCGGCACGCTTCGTTATGAAGCGTGCCGATTTAATAGTATTTGGTTATCAGTGTATACGGTTTGCAAGATATAGCCATTCCACTATGAGTATTATGGCGTTAACCTCGCTTAAAGTATTAGATATACCTCTACACTGGTTGCCTTGCCTCTCTTTTAAACGGAATCAACTAGGCTTTTAAATTGAATCGACTATAGCTAAAAACGTATAACCGAAGAGTAGGATGTCTTAAGATTAACGCACCAATTTATTTAATCCATCGGCAAATGCTTTTTTATCGCGGTCACCATAAGGCTTCTGTCCGCTCATCTCTTGTAGTTCCAAGACGCCAGTACCACGCATGGTATCCATAAAATCACGCATATTAAGCTTTTGCTTGATATTATTTTTATCGTAGATCACACCGCGAGTGGTCAAAACCATGCCACCTTTGTCCAAAATATCATTGGCTAAGGGTATATCGCTGGTAATGGCCAAATCGCCTGGCTGTATTTGCTCAACGATATAATCGTCCGCTTTATCAAACCCTGACGGTACCACTGTCATAGTGAGCAGTGGTGACTTGCGCAGTTTAATCGACTGATTGGCGACGAATATCGCCATGGTTTGTGTGCGTTCAGCCGTTTTGATAATCAAGTCTTTGGCTATCAATGGTACTGAATCCGCATCCACCCAAATCTGCATTATTTCTTAGCCTTTTCTGTTTTCGACTTAGCATTGATAGCTTTATCTGACTGGCTGTCTTCAATAGCCAATTCTTTACTTTCTACAGTATTGTCAGGGTCAGCCGTGGTTAGACTATCTTCCACTTTCGGCTGGCTATCAATCGCAGAAGGTTTTTTCTCAAGCCCCATCTTGTTAGGTAGAGTCGCGACGAGCTTGGCTAAAGCGGGCTCTAAATCGGCCACATCGTTCGGCATCAGAGTAATATGCGCAATCTTACGATCGTCACGTTCTTCTTTATGGTAGCTATGATAGTGCGCACCATCTATATCTAGCACGGCGCTGATATCAGGATATTGTCCCAAGATATTGAGCATAATCGCTGGATGTACATTATCCGTATCACCTAATGGTAGGTTGACGACTGCGCGAATATGGTTTTCAAACTGACTGGTAATAGCACCTTCAATACTCCAATGCCCAGAGTTGTGTACGCGTGGCGCAATTTCGTTAGCAAGCAATGCGTCATTACCGCGTGCGTCTTTTGTCACAAATAGCTCCAGCGCCATGACACCAACATAGTCTAAATGGTTCATGACGGTGGTAATAGCATCGGTCGCTTGCTTAAGCAAATGGCTAGTTCCAACAGCAGGGGCTTGGGTTTTGGCTAAAATACCATGGTGATGATGGTTTTCGACCAAGTCATAGCAACGAACCTGACCGTTTTGTGCACGTGTCGCAATCATAGACACTTCACGGCTAAAGTTAATAAAACCTTCGGCAATTAATGGTGCTGGCGTCGGTGTGAGTGAGCCTTTTCCAGTAACTGCGTCTTTGAGATCTTGCCAAGCGGCTTTAATATCGCTGTCTTGTTTGATGACGAATTGACCTTTGCCATCATAACCGCCGCGGCTGGTTTTTAGAACGATAGGCAATCCTAACTCATTACAAGCTTGTTTTAGTTCAGCTTCAGAATTGACAGCCATAAAGGGTACGGTGGCAATATCAAGCGAGTTAAACATCTGCTTTTCTTTTAAGCGATCTTGTGCAATGTCTAGCGCAATCAATGGTGGAAACATGCCTTGCTTGCTACCAGATTTTGATAAGGCAGTAAGCTGTTCGACAGTTGCTGTCGGCGTGTTTTCAAACTCAAGAGTAAAAACATCAGCAGCTTCGATAAATGCTTCTAATTGCTCGCTATGAAAGACGTGACCGTATAGGCTGGCAGGGCAGTCGGCACTGTCTTCTAAAAATACACATTGGTAGCCTAGGGGTATGGCTGCTTCGGCAAGCATCATACCAAGCTGACCACCGCCTAAAATACCGATGGTACGAATGGTTTGGGTAACAGGATAAGCGTTTGCTGTAGTCATGGCAGGCTCTTTGAGTAAAAGTGAATAAGGTTTTTGTATATTAAAATCTAAAAATCAATGGGTGAAAATAGGAAAAGGTGCACTGTATGCACCTTATATCTAATCGGACTTGCTTAAAAAATACAGTGTGATAGCTTTTATTTTTGGGCTACCACTCTTAAAGACTCGGCTATAAAAGTCGTCCAGTCTATACTTACTTAGGCATTGATAATACCTGGCGTTGGGCTGGCAAGAATGGTCTCTGTCTGAGACTGTCGCATCTGATCTAGCTTAGTAGCAATCGTGTCATCATGCAAGGCTAAGACTTGAATCGTAAGTAGAGCAGCATTATAAGCACCTGCTGAGCCAATGGCCAATGTGCCAACGGCGACACCTTTAGGCATCTGTACGATAGACAGTAGGCTATCCCAACCGCTAAGCATAGATGATTTTACAGGAACACCAAAGACAGGGAGTGGTGTTTGGCTAGCACACATACCGGGTAAGTGAGCGGCGCCGCCTGCACCAGCAATGATAACTTGTAAGCCGTTACCTTTCGCATTTTTGGCATAATCAAATAGTCTATCAGGCGTACGATGTGCTGAGACCACTTCGCATTCAAAAGCGATATCGAAATCTGCTAGTAATTGTGCAGCGGCGCTCATGGTTGCCCAATCAGACTGTGAGCCCATGATGATGCCAACTTTCGGTTGACCAGCAGGAGAGGTGATAGGTCCGTTTTGCTCAACAGTGTTAACAGTTGCCGATGTGGTGCTCATGCGTTGATATCCTCAAAAAGACCATCATACAAAAATTTAGCCGCCTTCGTAAAGCCAAGTTTACGGTTTAATACGATAGATGCGTCAATATTGCTAATATTACGGGTTTATATGGATATTTTCATCATGGCGATATTGTATGAAGTTGCTGGATCGTAATGGTAGTGGCTGCTCGGTATCGAGCTGATAGCAGGTAAGATAACCACTGTCTACTGCCGCTGAATAGTCGGTACAAGCGACCTGATTGCTCAGTGGTTCGGGCATGCCGGTTAGCCAATAATGACCAACAAATACAGGTTTGTGCGTCTTTAGAGCAAAGTCGATGTTTTCGGCCATTGCATCTTTCGGTATTTGAGCCATTGCTGATGAAGGCGCACGTGAAATCTCATGCAGTGTGCGCGACTCTAATTCATCAAGCCACCACCGTACTCGTACACGTGAGCGTTCAGTACCTTCTTTATCGACCATGACCAAACCGTCAGGCAGTGGTGTTTCTACACCTTTTAATACTCGCTCTAATGCATCGAACTGTGCGGTATCTTCTTTGGCAGTGGCGATTAAGCCGTATGGGGTTAGGCAGTTATTATCAGTCAATAATGGCATTAATACCGCCATACTATCAATATCCCAGCAGGCATGCACAAAGCAAGCATAGTCAGTTTCAATCCATAATGGAATTTCATATAACCGCTGTAGCCAATATTGATGGCTCTCTGAGCCAAATGGTAGTTCGGCTAAAAATGCTTCATGCTGGCGTGTATGCACATCATTGTGTGAGCGCAGATATTGGGTAGGACTATCAGGATTAGGTGCGGCAAAAGCCAGCGCATTGTATTCATGGTTGCCCATTACCGCATCAGCCACATCAGCATCTAGCATCGCAAAGACAATCTCTAATGTCGCCACCTGCTGTGAGCCACGGTCGATTAAATCACCGATGAATAGGGCTCGATGACCTGCTGGCGGTATAAAGCACTCACCATTATGAACATATCCTAACTGTAGTAGCAGGCCGACCAGTTTGTCTGCATAGCCGTGAATATCACCGATAACATCTATAATCATAATTAACTATCAAATCTTAATATATATAAAGTCGAAGAATACGAAACTGATAAGGCTAAGATAACTACTGTCTACAATAATTTCAGAAAGCTGCTATCGTTAAGAGCTATTGTCTTCAAAAGCTACTATCGTTAAAAGCGATGGTCGTTAAGAGCAGCCCTGTACCATTACTGTTTTATTATTTCTAATCCAAAAGCTATCTATCTAGAAGCTAGGAGACAATAGCGCATTGATAAAGTGTGATAACACCCGTGGCTCTAGCACAATCGTCGCTATGACGCCGAATGCACCACCCCACATATGTGCCATGTGATTGATATTGGAGCCACCACGTTTGTCCGCATATATACTATAAGCGACATAAGCGACTGCAAATAATATAGCAGGGATAGGAATGACCGCAAATAGATAGATTTTTTCCCACGGTGCTAGCAAAATAAAGGCGAACAATACCGCTGATACACCACCCGAAGCACCAAGGCTTAAGTAGCTGGCATTTTTTTTATTCTTAAGGTAGCTTGGAATCATCGCAATGATAATGGCCAGTACGTAGAACACCACAAAACCATAACCGAATAAAAATGACTGATATAATCCTTCAATCGCGCGACCAAAAAAGTACAAGGTAAACATGTTGAAGAGCAGGTGCATACTATCGGCATGAATAAAACCATGCGTCACAAAACGATCCCATTGACCATTATTTACCGCTGGTGGATAAAAAATAAGTCGATTGAATAACGCTTTATTTTGCCACGCTAATAAGCTAATAATAACGGTGATTATAATGATAAGGGTCGTATGATTGAACAAAGGAAAATCCTTAGGCCGCGCCTGATGTATGACAATGTTATAAATGGCAGTATTATAAATGCTGGCAGTGTTCAAAGCCTAAGTGTTACGGCTGAGTAAAAACCTACATATGACCAATAATTAATGATTAAATGTCGAATATTAATAATGAAGTCATACTAACAGTAGTTATGATGATACGAAAACTTATTGTGTGACAAAACAATGCATTTTCAGGCTGTTATAGTGAATAATATAACAATGTATCAGGCAGAATAAGTAATGCTTCGTATAATGACAGTAACTAGTGCTAATAGTAATGATGATTGATAGTAAGTAGAGCTGATGGCAGCAGTCTCATCAATGATAGAAATATGCTAAGAATACGTCATTAGTAGACAAAATTAAAATTAAAACCAACACTCAATTCTTTTACACGTATAAAGCGAAGGCCGAAAGAGGCAATAATCTATGAGTATTATCGACCAGTTAGAAAAAACCGTTACCCCAGCTGTATTAGGTCAGAGTGATAGCAAAGATAGTGTGGCGCATGTCAGTCTACTTGAGCAGTTTTATGCCATTTTAGCCGCACGCCTAGCATTGCCTCAGGTTTACTCGCAACTACTTCGCACCGATCAATTGCTGGCGACCAACAATGGCACAGAGACGACATTGTTTAAGCAGCTATGGCAAGATAATGAAATGCAGCAGACTATCATCCAAGAGCTTGCCGCTACGCATCATATTGATGAATCAATGACAGCAGAGTTACTTATCAATTCATCACCACTCGCTTATCGTGAGCTAAAAATATTGGCCAATGGACAGTTTTTGCCAGCATTTTTGCAGGGTGAGCAGGCGGCGCTGCGTCAGTACTTACCGATATGGTCAGCACCTATTATTGCCGCCAATTCAAGTCTGAACAATGAGTTAGGTTCAAAAACCATAGCGGAAGTAAGTCCTGTATTAGAGACTGATAACGTTTTAGGTAAACTTGATAAGCCCAATGTAGAGACAAGCGCAATCAGTGCAGTGGCATCAGCTGATATGGATAGCGCTGAGACAGAAAAAGAAAGCGATGACCTGAGTCCTAACTTGGATGCCATTCATGTCAACCCATCAGCACATCATCTAGCAGAAAACAGTAGCGTCAAGCGAGCAAAAGTACGCACTCGTAATCAACGCAATGATTTATTGGTAAAGGTGTTTTTATTAGTCCTCGCGATTGCTGCTATGGCACTGGCTGCTTGGGCGCTACTAATCAAGCCAAACAATGTCCCACCTGTGGAGCCAATTGCGACAGTACCTGCCGTCGTTGCGCCTACGCCACCTGTAGAAGTATTGACACCGGTCGAGCTAACCATCGGAATGGATAACAGCGGAGGACTCACTAGCTGTAGCGCTGTCGTGGGTGATGAAGCGCTACAGAGTGCATTGCAACAAGCGTTCAATACCAGTTTTGGTCAGCAATCAAGCACTTGTGAGTTGACAGTGCGGGCAGGCGTCGCCAATAGTATGGCAAATCTACCGACAGAGATGCTGCCTAATATTTTAAACATGCTTAGAGCGGTGCCATTTGCACGTCTAGAATTGCAGAATGATCGCCTCACGTTAGCAGCGCCAGATAGTGATTTATTGCAACGACTGGTCACGGATATCCGCACCTTGGCGCCAGCGATGATAGTAGATAGCAAAGAGCCACTGCCATTACCTGACAATGTCAATAATGGCAACAATGATAACGTGAACGGTATGTCAGGAATGAATGAGATGGGCGGTCAGTTTGCAAACGATGAGGCTGCTTTAAATAATCAGTATGGTAACGGTGATAGCAACGGCGGGTCTGGAGAGTTCCAAGCAGCAGATGACAATACAGGCGATCGTATGGTGCCAGCCCCTAATAATGGCATGAACAATAATAATATGAACGAGCCTGTTAATAATACTCGCAATATTCCCAACAATGCACCGACGAATAACCGCCCATCAGGCCCTATTTCAGAATCAGAATTAGATGATTTGGCGGGTACCTCTTTTATAGCTGAGCCTGCCCAAGTCAGAAATTAGTAAGTTTGATAACAAGAGATGTTTGATTGTTTTTACTTTAGGATTAACAATTCAGATAGATAAGCAGTATGGGGTGGTGGTATGAGTTTCTCGTACCACCATTTTTTTATCTAAGGTGCTGTGTGATATAGGATATTGTGTGTGATAGGTTTATATGTGACAGTGGCGACATTACCTAACGTATCATTCGCACAACAACGTGTTGATTGTTAAAGCTGATTTAATGCTTTTATAATAATGAAAAACTGAATACAGCAATAATGACACCGACCGTTATAGCTTTTATCTATCATCAAAATCTTATCTAACAATATTTTTAAGTATTTTAAGCCTATAATCAGGTATTAATAAATAGGGAGTTATATTATGGATATTACCAGTCATTTGACCCGAACAGTAAGTCCAGCAGTATTGGAGGATGATCGTAGCCCAGCTAAAAAAAATCTACTTGAGCAGTTCTACGCTATTTTTGCTGCCCGCCTAGCGGATAATGCTACCTATGACCGTTTTGCCAATGAGAGTATTACTCGTGATGATCAAGAGTTCTATGATCGTGTATGGACAGACAGCTCGCAACGTGATCAAATCGCTCGTGAGCTGGCAGGCAAACACAATGTCGATGCGACAGCCTCTCGCGGACTCATTGCTATGGCCGCGCCACTTGCTTTTCATGAAATAAAAAGCTTGGCAGGTACCACGCCTGTACCACAATTTTTACATGATAATCTAGACAGCTATCAGCACCACATTCCTACATGGGCAAGCGCTGTCTTACCAGTCAGTACCTTGGCCGCTGAGCCTGCAACTGAAGTGCCTATTTCTCAGACAGCGACTACAGAACCATTGCCACGTGAAGACGAGCCAAAAGACAGCTTTTTGAAAGCGCTACTACCAATTATTGGCTTGATTATTTTGGGTGCATTGGCTTGGGCATTATTACGTGGTTGCCAAGAAAATCCTGAGCCTGTCGCTACACCAGCGATGGCGCAGCAAGTCGCGGGTGTCAGCAATGTAGAGCTTGCCTCATTACGTATTGCCACTGATGAAAACAGCGAACTGTACGCTTGCCGTATGCGTGTGGGTGATGAAACGTTGCAGACCAACATGATGAATGCACTCACGGCTGCATTTGGCGATGAAGCCAATAAATGCCGTGCTGATGTCGATGATAAATTTGCGATAGATATGCCAGCCACAGCTCAGCTGACGACCATTTTGCCTATTCTCAAAAATGTTCCAAATGCGAGCATGCTGATCGAAGGCGATACTATCACCGTTAATACGTCTGATGTACTAGCACTGGACCAGCTAATCGCTGACTTAAAAGCCGCTGCTCCAGCCATGAAGGTACAAGCAGAAAGACCGTTAGACTTAAAGAATGAGATAGAGAGTAGTCTATTCGCTGCAAACAATGCTATGAAAAATCTTGGTGACAATCCCGATCCAAGTGATGTGGCTCGTGCGCTAAGTATTCAGGTTATCAATTTTACTGTAGATGATGCGACACTTCCTGAAGTTAATAAAGAGTTGCTTGACCGTGCTGCAAAAATTATTAGCGAAGCACCGGATATAAAACTGATGATTGTCGGTCATACAGATGGTCAAGCATCGGACGAATATAATAACAAGTTGTCTCTTGCACGTGCTGAATCTGTCAAACAGTACTTGGTTTCTAAAGGTGTTGATGCCAATAAACTCACAGTAAAAGGCATGGGCGAATCAGAACCTATCGCTGATAACTCAACCGAACAAGGTCGTTTCCATAACCGCCGTATTGAGTTTGTCGTTGACGATCAGCTCACTGGTGCAAACGATGGAATGATTGTTGGTAATGATGCGCTTGACCCAGACTTGAACCCACTGGACAGTGATAACGATGATATATTGCCTGATGGTGACGATGCGACTCAGGGTACAGTAATAGATCCAACCAATTAATCGATACTATTTCGATTGAAGTACTGCTAATAATAAAAAACCGCACCTTAATGAGATGCGGTTTTTTATTTTGTTATTTATAAATTATAGAGAGCTATTTATAGTCAGTAGGGTCTTTTGGCGCATTGGTACTATTAGGTGTTTGCCCATCAGCTTGAGGACTAAAAAAGGCTTGAGTCACATTTTGCTTGGCCTGTTGCCAATACTCAAACTGCTGGCAAGTAGATTCAAGGTCCCCTTGCCATACTGGTATGTCGCCACACATGGTTTTTATGCGGTT
Source organism: Psychrobacter sp. SZ93C1 (assembly GCF_015864635.1). Taxonomy (NCBI): domain Bacteria; kingdom Pseudomonadati; phylum Pseudomonadota; class Gammaproteobacteria; order Moraxellales; family Moraxellaceae; genus Psychrobacter; species Psychrobacter sp. SZ93C1. The sequence continues at coordinate 500,237 of NZ_JADYWY010000001.1, forward strand.
TTGATTGGGATAAGGAAGGTCTTGAGCTGCTTGAGCTGCTTCATGCGCAGCAACTCGATCATTGCAAACCAGTGCAATGTCACATCCTGCCTCAATTGCCGCTTTTACACGTGCGCTGACATCGCCCGCTGCTTTGGCACCTGCCATGCATAGGTCATCAGAAAACAAGACACCATCAAAATCAAGCTGATTACGGATGATGTCTTTTAGCCAAATTTTAGAAAACCCTGCCGGTTTATCATCGACTTGCGAAAAGATAACATGGGCAGGCATTAACGCATCAAGCGATGTGAGCGTTTGCGCAAACGGCTGCATATCGCTATTCATAATCTCATCAAAACTACGTGTATCGATGGCCTCAGCTACGTGTGAATCAGGCGCAACCGCACCGTGTCCGGGGAAATGCTTGCCTGTGGTTGCCATGCCTGCCGTTTTCATGCCGCGCATAAACTGTGTCGCTAGGGCAGTGATCGCCTGTGGCTCATTATGAAAGCTGCGATCACCAATGACTTGACTGATGCCGTCTCTATCAAGCACTGGTGCAAAACTGAGGTCAATACCCACGGCCAATACTTCTGTCGCCATTAGATAGCCACAATCATAAGCAAGGCTCAACGCAAGGCTAGGGTCTTGGTTGAATAATTCACCGAGCTTGCCCATCGCTGGTAAAGGGGTGAAGCCATTGCGCAGACGCGCGACGCGACCGCCTTCTTGGTCGACGCCGATTAATATATCAGGGTTGTGGTAGCGTACATCATCGCACAAGGCTCGCACTTGCGCAGCATCTGCCACGTTTCGAGCAAATAAAATTACTCCGCCAACTTGTGCCTGTTTGAGTAAACTAACATCTTCAGCAGTCAGTGCGGTACTATCGATATCAATCATTAAGACGCCGTACATTGCGTAATCCTTATGGTGTTATATATTGTTATATGATGGGTAGCGCTAAAAGTAGCAAGTGATGAATCAAAACTGTCTTATTATGACAGCTATTATTAATTGAGCATAATGTGGCACAGGTATCGACTCAAATCAATTTTTAGATAGCCATTAAAGCAGTACCAACATGTCCAAATAATGATGCAAAACAAATATCATAGAAAGTTTGGTATGTGCAGGTGTAGCGTGTAATATTGCTTATACAGTTTGAGACAGTCCAACCATAATGCTCATGATAATATTGATTGATTTCGAACGCTATTTGAACATTGTATTGGCAGTTTTTGACGAATTTTAGGGGCTATTATTAGGACGCTATAATCGAAAAATATCTAACAGGCATTATTAGTGACAAACATGATCAGCAACAAATATTTAAACGTACAGAAGAAATGAAATTTATAGGTAGCGAGATATTTAAGCACTTTTGATCTTTATAAAACAAATAATATTATTAACGCAAAATAACTAGGGATACATGATGAAAAAACAACCAGCACAGTGGTTACTCAGTGCAGCGTCAGTGGGCATCGCCGGTATTATTCTTACCCAGAGCTATGGCACGGCAGTCGCCGATACCAATACTGAAAGCTTCGTACAAACTCCCGAACAAAAAGTCACCACTCGCCAAGTAGCGGCATTGCTGGACCGTAGTCATTATCTGAATCAGCCGCTCGACAGTAAAACGGGTAGCGAGATTCTATCTATGTATATTGATAGCCTTGATCCAAACCATACTTTATTTTTGCAGTCCGATGTCGATGAGTTTAAGAAAAAATATGCCGATGACTTCGGTGCTCGTCTCAAACAGGGTGATTTATCTGCAGGCGTATATGTTTTCGAGCGATATCGCAAACGTTCAAATGAGTATTTTGCGATGGCAAGTAAAATGCTAAAAACGAAGATCGATTTGACTGGCAAAGACACCATCGTACTCGACCGTGAAAAACTCAATCATTTCAAAACCAAAAAAGAGCAGCGTGATTATTGGGCGCGTCAGTTAAAATTTAGTTTAATGAGTATCACACTGGGTCAAGAAGACGAAAAAGCTAAAGAAGAAGTGTTTTTAAGCAATCCAGATATTACGCGTGGACAAGATTTGGTTCGCAATGATCAGCGTACCCCGAGCGAAATTTTACAAAACCGTTTATCGCGTCAGCAAGAGCAGTCAAAACGCCTTACCAATGATGAGATCATGGAAACGGTCTTAAATACAGCAATGCTGACTTACGATCCACACAGTAATTACTATGCACCGATTCAGGCAACTGAGCTGCAAATTCAATCTAGTTTACAACTAGAAGGAATTGGCGTTTCTATCCGTCCAGACCGTAAAAACCCAGATTATACTCGAATTGTCACTTTAGTAGATGGTGGTCCAGCGGCTAAATCTGGACAAATCAAGCCAAATGATTTGATCGTTGGTATCGCAAAAGACGGTGAAACCATGACCGATGTGGTTGGCTGGTCAACGCGTGAGATTGTGAGTTTGATTCGTGGTAAGCGCGGAACCTCAGTGACCATCAAAGTACGTCAGCCTAATACTCCTGATGCTAGCGCCCGTAACGTCACGGTCGTCCGTGATATTATTAAACAAGAAGAGTCAGGTGTTACTCATCGTGTCGTAGAAGTGCAGCGTCCTAATATTGATAAAACACCAAAACGCATTGGTGTTCTTGAGATTCCAAGCTTTTATCTGAATTATCAAGCCCGCCGTAACGGTGAAGACTACCGTAGCGTCAGTATCGATACCGAAAAAGCACTAAAAGAGCTCAATAAAGAAAACATTGATGGTTTGGTTGTCGATCTACGTAATAACCCAGGTGGCTCATTAGATGAAGTCGCTAGAATGCTTGGCTTCTTTATTAAGAGCGGGCCGATGGTGCAAATTCGTGACAATCGCGGCAATATTCAAGTCTACCGTGACGATGATGGTGGCGAGCAACTTTATAGTGGCAACATGACGGTCATTACCAACTTAGCATCTGCTTCAGCCAGTGAGATATTTGCGGCTGCTATTCAAGATTATGGGCGTGGTCTGGTCGTCGGTAGTACGACGACAGGTAAAGGCTCTGCCCAAATTCAATTGGATAGTTTGGCGCTAGGCTCAGCCACTTTAACGCAGCGTAAATTCTACCGTATTACTGGTGGTAGTACGCAGAATAAAGGCGTGGTGCCTGATGTTGAACTGGTCAATATCTATGATGATGCTACCTTTGGTGAGCGCGCACAGAAAAAAGCCTTACCATGGGATACTATCAAAACAGCCCCTTATAAGCCTGAAGGCAAGTTTACCAACGATACATTAGCGACACTCAATCAGCAATCCAAAATCCGTCAAGAGCAAAATCCACAGTTTGTTTATTTATCAGCGCTAAATGATATTCGTGATATGGAAGATGAGAAAAAACCTATCCAGCTCGATATCAATAGTCGCCGAGCCAAAATGCAACTGATTGAAAAACGTTCGTTAGAAGCTGAGAACAAACGTCTTATCGCAACTGGTGAGCGTCCTTATGCCAATTGGAATACTTATCAAGCGGCAATGGATGCAAAATTTGAAGAACGCAGTCGCATGAAGGCCAGTGAACGTCCAGAGTTACCTGAAGACGAAGCCTTCATCGATGAAGCCGCTTATGTCATGCTGAGCGCTCAACCGAAAGCGTTGCTTAGTCCTCAAGAGAAGCTATAAACAACAGTGCTGTGAATGGCAAAAATGTATGATTCAATCCATGTAAGCATATGCTTACATGGATTGACGTTTATACCTCTTACTAACCATGGGGCAATCTGCGATTATAACTGTACGGCACGGCTGAACGAAAAGGTTCATTGGTACTAGGGATTGGTATCTTACAAGTCGCATCAAGGATAGGTGGTTTGCTGGTTAGGGATGATAGGGCTGGATGCCCGAATAGTTACAAGATGCCCCGGGATTAGGTATCTTATAACGATGACATGGATGGTTAGTGATAAAAGCCGCATAACGCTTGTCGTTATGCGGCTTTGTTACGTCTGGAGGATAGTAATCGATAGATTTTGGCTGAAGACCTATTGAACATCATACAGTCTCAGTAGTATTTTCTACAAATTGTAGGTATAAAAATAAGCATAAAAAAAGGGTCAGTAGCGATGGCTACTGACCCTTTTTAGATAAAACGACAGTCACATTGGTAATTTATCGCCTCATCCTTTCTTACTCTTCTCTAAAAGAGATTAGTGCTCAACGCCACCAGCACCATGTACATGGCCATGGTTTAGTTCGTCTTCAGTTGCTGCACGTACTTCTTGAATTTCAACGTCAAACGTCAAACGCTTACCAGCCAATGGATGGTTTGCATCAACGGTTACTTCTTCATCGTTTACAGCAGTAACGGTAACTAGCATGACTTGGCCACCAGCTTCTGACTGAAATTGCATACCAGGTTGGATGTCTTCAACGCCTTGGAAGTTGTCACGTGGTACGTGTTGTACTGCTTGCTCTTGATACTCGCCGTAGCCATCAGCAGGTTCAACAACTGCATTGACTTGTTCGCCAGCAGATTTACCTTCTAGCTGTTGCTCAAGGCCTGGGATGATGTTGCTATGGCCATGCAAATAAGCAAGTGGTTGACCTTCTGGTGATTGGTCAAGAATGTTGCCTTCGTCGTCTTTTAGTGTGTAATTGAATTTGACGGCGGTATCTTTTGCGATAGTAGTCATAAATTATCCTAAATATATCTGTGTAAAAAATTAAATACGGTTGCAATAAACCTAAAAAATCCAATTAGCAGGCCAAATAGCCACGTCATGAGTCAATTATCATCAGTTTATTAAAGTAACTTTAGCAGTTAGCATCTTTAATTGAGATGGCACATATAACTTTCAAGGTAAAAACAAGAAAAAATGCCATTTAATCTCAATAAATGTCACATTTTATTAAAATAAACGGTGTTTTAAGCAGTTTAGAGTGAGCTATTGGGTATTCGTGGTTTGGCGGTTGCGTTTTTGAGTAAGGGCTTCTAACATAATGATAAAAACAAGGATGAAAAAGACAATGACTTCCGTTACCAATACTGCGAATAATAAACTCATAGATAGCAATACCAACAATGATAGTGCTAACGATGCCAACGTAATCGCTGATATCAGTTATCGATTCAATTTTGATCGTTTCTTTGAGCATTTGATCGATGTGTCGCTGAGCTTTACAGCAACGGCCAATTCTCCTCAGCTTTGGTTGCCAGCATGGATACCGGGTAGTTATCTGATGCGTGAGTTTGCCCGCAACATCACCGCCGTGCACTATCAGGTGTTAGATGGTCAAGCAACGGATAGCAAAACAACTAGCCAAACAACAGATAGCGACACACCACTTAAGACTTATCGTGCGCAAAAAATATACAAACATACTTGGCAGCTACCTCAAGTAGAGGCAGGGCAAACAGTAGAAGTTCACTATGAAGTGTACTGTTATGATCTGTCGGTACGTACTGCCTATGTTGATCAGCAGCGCTTATACGGCAATTTCACCTCGCTTGCCTTGGCAGTTGAGGGGCAAGAGCATACGCCTGTCAATGTGAGCTTAATCATTCCGGCCGCGTTTTTTACAGATAAAGAAGAAGAGCGTGTCGTTTTGGCATCTGGTTTGAAATCTACCCATTTGAAACTCGACGGTCAGCATGCTTACGGGCTACAAGCAGATAGCTATCACGAGATGATCGATTATCCTTTTGAAATCGCAGAACAAGATAAATTTGATTTTATTATTCAAGATAATGAACATCAGACGCTACATCATAGTTTTTACCTCGCTGGTAAGCACAATGCCAATATGGGCAGATTGCAGCAAGATATTACTCAGATTTGCCAGACGTATTTAGGCTGGCTAGGTGATGCACCTTTCCATGATTATACGTTTATGACGTTTGCCAGTGGTCAAGATTACGGTGGCCTTGAGCATATCAACTCTACCAGTTTGATTACTCCGCGCCGTGACTTGCCAAGTATCAATGAGCCAAAAATACCCAGCACAGATTATCAGCGATTTTTAGGTTTATGCAGCCATGAGTATTTTCACTCATGGTGGGTTAAAACAGTACGCCCCGATGTCATGCTAGAGGTTGATTTGCGCCGTGAGGCTTTCACGCCGTTACTTTGGGTGTTTGAAGGTTTTACGTCTTATATCGATGACTTTATGTTGCAAGCGTCAGGAGTGATTGACAAATCAAGCTATCTCAAGCTATTGGCTGAGCAAATCAATCGCTACTATCAAACCGCTGGGCGTGCGTATCAGAGTGTCGCAGAGTCGAGCTTTGACGCTTGGATTAAGTTATACCGCAATGACGAAAATACGGGTAATGCGGGTATTAGCTATTACAATAAAGGAGCGCTGGTTGCATTATGTTTGGATTTGACGCTGCTACAAAAGAGTGCTGGTCGCTATCGTCTGTTTGATGTGGTCAAGGCCTTTTATACTCAAGCCAAGCAAAATGATAACAAGCGTGTTGGCATCAGTAGTGCTGATATGGGTGCGGTCATTGGGCAGTTTATGCCAGTAGAGGAGTGGGAAAATTTTGAGCATCGTTATGTCAATGGTGTTGAAGAATTACCGATTGAAGCGCTGTTGGCTGCCAATGGTACTAACATGCGTACTAATACCAAAGAGACCGCGGATAAGCATGTGCCGTGGGGTATGCGTTGTACTGAAACGCCCGCCGGACTAAAGGTTAATCGCGTACAGCGTGATAGTGCGGCTGCCAGATCTGGGATTTCAGCACATGATGTCATTGTTGCGATTGATGGTATCAAAGCGGATAGTAAACAGTTGGTTTCGCTTAGCAATGCAGCACATAACGTTGAATGTTACTTGTTCCGCCGTGATGAGTTGATACGTGTCAATGTACTGCCGAAAGCGGCTATGGAATTACAACAGTCAGCCAGTGCTGATAATAGTACGAATGACATTAATGAAAAAGCATTTCCGCATAAAGTAAGTCTGCACTTAGCAAAAAATGATATATCGTCAGGAATTAGTGACGAGCACTCTCTAAATAATGCGGGCTGGCAAGCGTGGCTAAATGCGATAGAGCGTTATCAGAATTAAGGGCATTGAGTTAAGTATACTAATTTGAGTACGCTAATTTAAGGTTATCGATTTTAGCCACTCTGCCTAAGTATTCAGTTTGAGCATTCATAGAAAATAAAAACCTCTGCTAAATGATCATATTTAGCAGAGGTTTTGCGTCATACACTATCAGTATACTTTGGGGTTTTCTTCAAACATCAGAAGTAACTCAGTCTTTAAGAGTCAGGTGTTTCAGTTTTTGCGTCTACTTCACCTTCATCAAGTTTATCTTCTGTACTTTCATCTGTTTGAGAGTCTGCAATCCAATTTTGCATCCGTTTGATTTCGGGTTGCTGAGTGTCGATGATATCTTGTGCCAGTTGACGCATCTCTTCGTCAGTACCATATTTCAGCTGGATAGTGGCCATTTCTACTGCGCCCAGATGATGCGGTAGCATGCCGCGCGTGAATGCCATGTCAGGGACAGGATCGGCAATACCTAATACCATCTCACCATTCAAGACATCCATACTTCTAGCATAGGCCTGTTGCATGGCCTCAGTATTAGGTTTAGGTTTGGCTGTATCAGGGTGGCTGGCAAGCCATTTATTCAAAATATCGATTTCAACTTGTTGAGCGTCAATAATCTCTTGGGCGAGCTGACGCACTTTTTCGTCAGTGCCGTATTTAAGCTGGATTTTTGCCATGTCTATCGCGCCACGATGATGTCCAAGCATGCTTTTAGCGAAGGCAGTATCAGGGTCGTTGTAACCCATACCGATCATCATTTCATCATGCATTCTAGTCATTGATTTTGTATAGTCTTTGAGCACATCAGTCATTTGGCTTTCGTCAATGATGTCTTCATTTTCCGCCAAATCATTAGCTTCGGCTTCATCTTGAGTCTCTGCTATATCAGTCACTGGCGTGGTGACTTCTTCGTCAGTGGTCGCTTCATTGTTTTCTGTTGTCGGCTGACAGGCACTCAGTATGAGCGCAGCAGAAATACTGGTGGCCAACAATAAAAAACGATGAGAAGCAATCATAATGTATTCCTAGAATAAAAATTTAATAATAAATGAATGAAACCTATTACAGACAACCACTCATGTTTCGAAGCTTAGCAGATAAACCTTACCCGTTCGAGACGCTATGTTTAATGGGTCGTAAGCTAACTAATTTATAGACAAAAAATGCTATATAGTTGATTCAGTTTAAAAGTGAGTCAAGGCAACCGAGTGCAGATGTTTATGTGGTACTTCAAGCGAGGTTGACGCTGTCACTCTTTTATAGAGAATTAACTATAGATTAACCGAATATCCCTAACTGCTTACAGCGCTCACTATCTAAATGAACTCGTATAGACTGACCAACTGCTAAGTCACTTAATTCAAAACCTGCAACTGACCAACGTATCAAACGTAAGCAAGGTAGCCCAACGTGCGCAGTCATGCGTCTTACTTGGCGATTTTTACCTTCATAAATAGTCAACATCAGCCATGAGTCTGGCACACTTTTACGCTCACGTATCGGTGGGTCACGTTGCCAGAGCGGCATTGGTAACTCATCTTCACTGACATGTTTAATCTCAGCAGGCAGGGTTTTGCCATCTTTGAGAATCACGCCTTTTTGGAGCTTACTAAGCTGCTCAGGTGTAGGGATGCCTTCAACTTGTACTAAGTAAGTTTTGCCTTGCTTGCGCCCAGCATTGGCTTTGGGTGGATGGGTAATTGCTTTATTAACTCGACCATCATCAGTCAGAATCAGCAAACCTTCTGAGGTCGCATCAAGTCTGCCTGCTACCCGCAATGATTTGTCCGTAAAGTATTCAGATAGCGTGGTGTGGTTGTTATTGCTGTCATCTCTGAACTGACTTTGCACGCCATAAGGCTTGTTGAATAGTACGAGACTAGAGGTCGACATAAACAGCTGTTTCCTAAATATAAATGAGTCAGTATTACTTACTATCCAAATGATGATACACCTTAACATTCAAAATAAAAATGAGCACACACTCTGGATATACTGCGTCCTGCTACAAAAATAAGGCAGTACGAGCTAGGGGCTTCCATTTCATCTATATTTTGATAGGTTTGTCATGTTTTTTTGAATACTATATATTTTTCTAATTAAGATAAGCATCTATTATAAAGTGTTTTTCTATTGTTCACAGGGCCACTCATGTTTTTTGCTGAGGTGATTGAGAGCGTAGGCTGTATGACGGCACCCAGAAAAGGGCTCTACAATATAATCGTTCCAATATAACTTGGATATGCTATGAAAGACCATAAAAAACACCTCAACGCCCTAAGGCAGTTGAGGTGTTTTCTTTACTAAAGCTTAAACTTGCTTAATCGCTTTTGGATATAAACCCCAACAGCGATTGAGCTTAACTGTCTAAGTGCAATCGCTTAGAAATTACAGCGATGCAAGTGTTTCGTTAAACAAAGCACTTGGACGCATGGCTTTCTTAGCCAATTCTTCATCGGCATAGTAGTAGCCTTTGATGTCCACAGGCTTGCCTTGAGCTTGGTTCAGCTCTTTGACGATAGCTTCTTCGCTGTCTTTGAGCTTTTTCGCAAATGGTGTAAATTGTGCTTTTAGCTCGCTATCTTGGTCTTGCGCTGCCAGCTCTTGTGCCCAGTACATGGCCAGATAGAAGTGACTACCACGGTTGTCTAATTCACCTGTTTTGCGTGATGGTGATTTGTCATTCAACAGCAGTTTTTCTGTCGCTGTATCTAGCGTGTCAGCCAATATTTTGGCTTTAGCATTGTTATCGTTTTCGGCTAAATGCTCCAAAGATACGGTCAAGGCCAAAAACTCACCCAATGAATCCCAACGTAAATGGTTTTCTTCTACGAGCTGCTCAACGTGTTTCGGAGCTGAACCACCTGCACCTGTTTCGAACAGACCACCACCTTTCATTAGTGGTACGACTGATAGCATCTTGGCACTGGTGCCTAGCTCTAGAATTGGGAACAAGTCAGTGAGGTAATCACGTAGGATGTTACCAGTGGCAGAGATAGTATCCAGACCGCGAGCAACGCGCTCTAGGGTATAACGCATGGCACGAACTTGTGACATGATTTCAATGTGTAGACCTGTAGTGTCATGATCCTTCAAGTAAGTCTGAACTTTTTTGATCAGCTCATTCTCATGTGGACGATATGGGTCTAACCAGAAAATAACAGGCGTGTCTGATTCGCGCGCACGGCGAACAGCCAGTTTCACCCAATCTTGGATAGGATCATCTTTAACCTGACACATGCGCCAGATATCGCCTTTTTCAACACGTTTTTCGAGTAATACTTCATCAGTATCTACATCAACAATACGTGCAATACCCGCATTGCTTGACTCAAAAGTCTTGTCATGTGAGCCGTACTCTTCTGCCTTTTGTGCCATCAAGCCAACGTTAGGAACCGTACCCATTGTCGTTGGATCAAAGTTACCATGCCATTTACAGAAATTGATCATTTCTTGATAAATACGGGCAAAGGTAGATTCAGGCATAACGGCTTTGCAATCATATAGTTTGCCATCGGCGCCCCACATTTTACCGCCATTACGAATCATAGCAGGCATTGATGCATCTACGATAATGTCGCTTGGAGAATGAAAGTTGGTGATACCTTTTGACGAATCAACCATGGCCAGACGTGGGCGATGCTCTTGGCAAGCATGCAAGTCTTGCTCAATCTCTTCGCGCTTTGAGGCTGGCAAAGTTGCAATTTTGTCAAACAAATCAGCCATGCCGTTATTGACGTTAATGCCTAGCTCGTCAAACGTCGCGCCATGCTTTGCAAAGGCTTCTTTGTAGTAGATACGAACCGCGTGACCAAATACGATAGGGTGTGACACCTTCATCATCGTGGCTTTTACGTGTAGTGAGAATAGAATACCGGCTTCGCGGCAATCTTCCATTTCACGCTCATAAAAGTCTAGCAATGACTGTTTGCTCATAACCATTAAATCAATCACTTCTTTATCAAGCAAAGCAATTTTAGGTTTCAAGACTTTGTTGGTTCCGTCATCAAGCAACAACTCCATACGTACGGTACGAGCTTTATCTAAAGTGATAGATTGCTCGCCATCATAGAAGTCACCGCCATGCATGTGTGACACGTGCGTGCTTGACCACTGCTTCCACTCACCCATAGAATGCGGATGCTTGCGAGCATAGTTTTTGACGGCTTTAGGGGCGCGGCGATCTGAGTTACCTTCACGTAGTACAGGGTTAACTGAGCTACCTAAGCTTTTACCATAACGGCGACGCAGTTCTATTTCTTCGTCAGTCTGTGGATCTTCTGGGAAATTAGGTAATGCAAAGCCTTTGCTTTGCAACTCTTTGATACAGGCTTTAAGTTGCTGTACAGAAGCACTGATGTTTGGCAATTTAATGATATTGGTGTTTGGATCTTGTGTCAGACGACCAAGCTCAGCCAAATTGTTTGGTACGCGTTGCTCTTCCGTCAAATATTCTGGGAATTCAGCCAATACTCGCGCTGCAACAGAGATATCAGTTGTCTCAACAGCAATCCCTGCCGTTTTGGTAAACGCTTCAACAATAGGCAAGAATGAAAGGGTTGCTAGAGCAGGGGCCTCATCAGTTTTTGTATAGATAATTTTTGACATTGTAATCGGGTATCCCTTTAGTTGTCGTTAAAAATAATACGTACACATAAATTCGAATATCGTCGGATGATACTATGCAATAACGAACTATGTGGTTAGATCAAGTACATCATATGTGGTCTCAGAAATATTGAAGACCATTTAAATTTTTCTTTTACGCACGTCTATTAGCGTTCATCAAACAGGCCTCTTAAAACAGTACGATGCTTTGACTGCCTATACAAAAGGGCTTGAAGGTGAACTGCTGACTTCATATTATAGTTAATCCACTATAAATCGGCTATGATGTCAATCTTGTATAATGAACTAAGTATACTGTTTTCGCTCATATCCTATGTATCTGAATTATATTAAGCTAATAACAACCTTATTCTACCAGTCATCAGCTTCGATATCATCTTTTCCATGCAACTACTGTCTTTTCTTGAGCTTTTATATTGAGATGGAGAATAGGATAGTAAGCACCATTATAAAACATAGCCACCTCTATTATAGTAGGTGGTTTTTTATTGCATATAGATGAATTTTTGCAAATTGTGACAGCAAACTATCAAAAATTTGCTAGGCTAGGCCACTAACCAATCGGTTATCGATAAATATATAGCGACTATAATAATGATAAAGAGTATGAGTTTAGAATACGCGCTGATTAATGATACCAGTTGGCAGAACCAAGCAGACTGGCAGACACCAGATACGCCCTTTATGTCGTTTGCTTTTTGGCAGGCGCTGGTAGACACAGGTGCGATAGGTGAGCAGGCAGGTTGGTTGCCAATATTCATTTTAGTGCACCGTGTCGCCAATTATGCTGATAGCGACGACAGCAACGACAAAGAAAACAGCAATGGCAATACAATAAAGAACGTAGCAAAAAACGCATTACATCCTGTTGCAGTATTACCCGTATTTATAAAAGGTCATCATCGCGGGGAGTTTGTGTTTGATCATGCGTGGGCAGAGGCTTACGCGCGCTACGGCGTGGACTATTATCCGCGATTAGTCACCAGCGTACCCTATACACCGATTACCGGTCAGCGTCTGTGGTTGGCAAAAGGGGAGACGTTAAATGAGGATATCCTCAAAACCGCCATCGCAGGTGTCGACGATATCGCTCAACAAGTAGGCGCCTCAAGCTGGCATGGATTGTTTGTCACGCCTGAGATGGCATCTGTTGCCACCACATCTATGCCGACTGAGGTCGATGTGGCGCTGGCGATAGCAGCACAAGAACGTGGCGTAGAATCTGCGCTAATCGAGATGCCGATACTTGAGCGTCAAGGCTGTCAGTTCTTATGGCAAAATAAAGATTTACTTAATGATAGTAAGCCGTTTGCAGATTTTGATGCATTTTTGATGACCCTAAAAGCCAAAAAACGTAAAACCATCCGTGCTGAGCGTCGCAAAGTTGCTGAGCAAAATATCAGCTGTCAGCGTAAGTGTGGGGCGGATATTACCGATGCTGATTGGAAGGCCTTTTATCACTGCTATGTGATGACCTATGCAGTGCGAGGTCAACACCCTTATCTGACGATAGATTTTTTTATGGCATTAGCACAGAGCATGCCTGAGCATCTGATGCTCGCCCAAGCACTCAATGATGATGGTGAAATTATTGCCAGTAGTTTGTTCTTATACGATAAACCTGATAGCGACAATATTGATGTTGATAATAATGCGACCTTATATGGGCGCTATTGGGGGGCGCTGGGCGAGTACGACAGTTTGCACTTTGAGCTGTGCTACTATCAGGGTATCGAGTTTGCCATTGAGCAAGGTCTGACGTATTTTGACCCAGGTACGCAAGGGGAGCATAAACTGATTCGTGGCTTTATCCCAACGACGACGCACTCGCTGCACCGCATCTATGATCCACGTTTTGTACCCGCGATTGCAGATTTTTGTCGCAAAGACCGTGAGCATATGGCGCAGTATCGTCAGCAGGCATTTGAGGCCTTGCCTTTTAATGCGGACAATATGCCAGAGTTTGATATAAATAATTAGTATCAGCCTTTCTTCTTCAATACTTCACAATTAGCCGTTAACTATGTCCAGTACTCAAACGTCTTGTTTTAGCAATCTGTCACCTCCTAGTGAGCTACTACCGTGGCTCAATGCTAAAGGCTCTCTCACTGCCATGTTGGAAGTAAAAGCAGGGAAGCCCTTACGTGTAGAGCGCAGTTTTGAGGGTTATCGGCAGCTGTCTCTGATACAAAAGCAGCAATTGGGTCTGCAGGGTGCTGCGCTTAATCGTCCGATGTTGGCTTGGGTGCGTGAGGTGCAGCTTTATGGCAATGATGAATTACCATGGGTAGATGCACAAAGTATCTTTCCGCTATCCAGTCTAAAAGGCCGTGCCCGCCGTCTACAACAGCTCAAAGGCACACCCATCGGTTATGTGCTATTCAAGCGCAGCCGAACACTACCTAATCAGCGATTTATTCAGCAAACGGCCACAGGTTGGCAACGGCGAACCCGTTATGATTGGTATGGCCGTACGCTAATGATCAGTGAAACGTTTCTACCGGCATTCTTATAATCACTTCACTATAATAGTCACTCCACTATAAAAGTATTACGGCGTTAATCTCGCTTGAGGTATTTAATATACATCTACACTCGGCTGCCTTGTACTACTTTTAAATTGAATCGACTATATCTAGCCACGCTTAAAAATATTTTATGCTTATATACGTGTAAAACGGTCTGTTACCAAGAATTCATAGCAGGTAAATCCTTTATTTTATTGGCTATTTATCTGTGTTATATGGTCATTTAATTCCATCATCTTAAGGTGAGGTTTTTTTGCGTTCGCAGCACAAATTTTCATGTTACACTTAATCTTTAGCGATGATATCGGTACATACGTGTATCGAATTTATTGCCGAATTGGACAACTTCATGGCGGGCCACTCGCTTGCATTTATTCTTGTTTTAATCTCTGCTAATAGACCCCATTCACAATAATGGTCATACCATAAAACAGATTGCCGAAAAACAATAGATTGCTGAAAAAAGTGCAGAGGTATCACACATACTTCTAGCGGTATTGACGCAGTAGTTGTTTTATTGTGGGCAGGCTATAAGCTTCTTTTAAATGACGTTTTTTCAATGACAGTCACTACTTAGGACATTAAATATGTTTAAAAATATCTCTCTTCAAAGTTTTGATCCAGTACTTGCTGAAGCGATGGCCGCAGAAAGCGTTCGTCAAGAAAATCACATTGAGCTTATCGCTTCTGAAAACTACTGCTCACAAGCAGTGATGGAAGCGCAAGGTACTGACCTAACCAACAAATACGCTGAAGGCTATCCTGGTAAGCGTTATTATGGTGGTTGTGAGCATGTGGATGTTGTAGAGCAATTGGCCATCGACCGTGCTAAAGAATTGTTCGGTGCAGAGTATGTGAACGTTCAACCACATTCTGGTAGCCAAGCAAACTCAGCGGTATTTTTAGCATTGCTAGAAGCAAATGACACAGTATTGGGCATGAGCCTAGATGCTGGTGGCCACTTGACTCATGGCGCACACATCAACTTTTCAGGCCTGAACTACAATGCCGTACAGTACGGTTTGGTAGATGGCACTGGTCTTATTGATTATGACCAAGTAGATGCTCTAGCACGTGAACACAAGCCTAAAATGATCATTGCTGGTTTTTCAGCTTACTCGCAAGTGGTCGATTGGCAGCGTTTCCGTGACATCGCGGATGAAGTAGGCGCTTACCTGTTAGTAGATATGGCTCACGTTGCAGGCCTAGTTGCTGGTGGTGTTTATCCAAACCCAGTACCTTTCGCTGATGTGGTTACGACTACCACGCACAAAACCCTACGTGGCCCACGCTCAGGTATGATTTTGTCTCGTGATGAAGTACTTGCTAAGAAACTAAACTCTGCGGTATTCCCGGGCAACCAAGGTGGCCCATTGATGCATGTTATCGCTGCTAAAGCGGTTTGCTTCAAAGAAGCATTAGAAGCCAACTTCTCTACTTATCAGCAGCAAGTGGTTAAAAATGCTAAAGCAATGGCAAAAGTCGTTCAAGATCGCGGTTATGAAGTTATCTCTGGCGGTACTGAAAACCATCTAATGCTGATCAGCCTCGTTAAGCAAGAAATGACGGGTAAAGAAGCGGACAAATGGCTTGGCGAAGCTCACATCACTGTGAACAAAAATGCCGTACCAAACGATCCAAAATCTCCGTTTGTAACGTCTGGTATCCGTATCGGTACACCAGCCATTACTACTCGCGGCTTCAACGAAGCACAAGCGGGCGAGTTAGCAGGTTGGATCTGTGACGTACTAGACAGCCGCGGTGATGAAGCGGTTGCTACTGAAGTACGCGGTAAAGTAGAAGCGATCTGTGCAGAATTGCCAGTTTACGAAAAAAACCAGTAAGCTTAACTCTGTACTGATTTAGACGGCGCTTATTAAGCGTTGTATAATAAAAAACCGCTTAGCTTTTGCTAGGCGGTTTTTCTTTTTTAATAAAAGGATAATTCGATGACGTTACGTATTCATGCCCTATACCATGTTGATTTTGAAGAACTCAGCTATATTCAACAGTGGGCAGATAATCAAGGTCATAGCATTGCTGTCACTCGTTTTTACGAGAATGATTCATTGCCTTCTCAAGACAGTTTTGATTGGTTAGTTATTATGGGCGGGCCAATGAGCATTCATGATGAAGCTGACTTTCAATGGTTAGCGGATGAGAAGGCCTTTATTCAGCAAAGTATCGAAGAAGGAAAAATAGTAATTGGTGTTTGTTTGGGGGCGCAGTTAATAGCGGATAGTTTGGGGGCAAAAGTTGCTCCATCAGGTATAAAAGAGGTTGGTTGGATGCCAATCCAATTAACCAAACAAGGGCTAGAGCATCAGCTACTAAAAGATTTACCAAAGCACGAATTTACAGTGTTTCATTGGCATGGCGATGGTTTTGAGTGTCCTCAAGGTGCGACTGCAATTGCAAAATCAAACGCTTGGGCCAATCAAGGTTTTATCTATCAAACGCCAAAACATAAAGAGTTAGGTACGTGGGTGCTTGGTTGGCAATGTCATTTCGAAGTGACTAAAAATAGTATGGTGGATATGGTGATGCATGGGCAGGATTATATACAAGACGCCATGACTGACTATCCTCACACAGTTCAAGCGGGTGATGAAATCATCGAGCTAGGGGACACGTATATTGCAGATAATAATGCATGGCTTTCTACAATGCTGGATAACCTAGTGAAATATGGTTAAGGGTTTGTAGACGATAAAAGTCCGGTATAAATGAAAGGACTAAAATTTTAGAAAAATAGAACATGTAACGTAAACCTGTGTTGAGATTGTCATGTCGCCCTTTTAATGTTATTTAGGTCTGTTGTTTATAATAATAACAGCTACCGACATTTATCGATAATATAGTGAGTTTGACTGATTCTGGCTGTCAGCTTTAAAGCGCTAAGTTGATGTTTAATTGAGAAAAATATGCAAATGTTTTTGTTTATATAAAATTATTAGTATATAGTCGACATTGAACATTTAGTAATAATACTGATACAAAGTATAATAAATAATTACACTTTGTATCAGTATCGCTGTAAATGATTATATAAATATTATTTTCACTAAAGGAATTTATATGAAAAAACAATATTTAGTCGCAACGATCCTATTACTTAGTACTACTCTTGCGCAAGCAGAAGAACAATCAGGTTTAGCAGCATTTGGTGCTGGCCTCGATGGCTTTATGGCCAATATATTTGGCTGGTTCGTTGATCTTATTTTCTTTTCAGTACCTCTTGGTGAAGTAAGCTTTCCGCTAATTGTAGGTTGGTTATTAATTGCCGCATTAGTCTTTACCTTTTATTTTGGTTTTATTCAATTTCGTCATATAGGCTTGTCTTTGGATATTGTCAGAGGCAAATATACTGATCCAAACCCTGCTGTCAAAGAAGAAGGCGAGGTTAGCCATTTTCAAGCATTAGCTACTGCTTTGTCAGGTACGGTTGGTCTTGGTAATATTGCTGGTGTCGGTGCAGCACTCGCTATTGGTGGACCTGGTGCTACCTTTTGGATGATTATGGTTGGTCTGTTCGGTATGGCGACCAAGTTTGTAGAGTGTACGTTAGGTGTTAAATACCGTACAATTCTGCCTTCTGGTGCCGTATCAGGTGGACCTATGTACTACTTGAGCCGTGGTATGGCTGAACGTGGTATGGGTGGATTTGGTAAGGTGTTAGCCGTCGGTTTTGCCCTTATGTGTATATTGGCGACCTTTGGTGCTGGTAACATGTTTCAGGGTAACCAAGCCTTTGCAGTCATGAGCTCTACTTTTAGCATTCCAACGGATTACAGTATATTCTTTGGTATTGGCTTAGCGTTTTTAGTCGGTATGGTTATCATTGGTGGTATGCCGCGCATTGCAACCGTTACCGAAAAAGTCGTGCCTTTTATGGCTTTATTGTATATCACAATGAGTGTCATCGTACTGGTTGCAAACTTTAATCATATCGGCGCTGCATTTGGCGAGATTTTCACGGGTGCCTTCACTGGTGCTGGCGTGGCTGGTGGCTTTATTGGCGCGTTAATTCAAGGTTTAAAACGTGCGACTTTCTCTAACGAAGCAGGTGTTGGTTCAGCTGCTATTGCTCACTCAGCGGTAAAAACCAAAGAGCCTGCTACTGAAGGTTTAGTAGCGCTGTTAGAGCCTTTCATTGATACGGTTGTTATCTGTACTATGACGGCGCTCGTTATTACTATCTCTGGGGTGAACACTGTCGCAAACTTGCAAACCCAAGCGCTCACTGGTGTGGATCTAACCCGTGCTGCCTTTATGGAAACGGCGCCTATCTTCCAGTATTTCCTAGCTGTCGCGGTATTATTGTTTGCTTTTTCAACGATGATTTCATGGTCATATTATGGTCTAAAAGCTTGGACTTATCTCTTTGGTGAAGGTAAAGGCGGCGAGATGATATACAAACTTATCTTCTTAGTTTTCGTTGTTATCGGTACCATCGTACAGTTTAGCTTTGTTATCGACTTCTCAGATGCGGCTCTGTTCGCTATGGCAATCTTTAACATCATCGGTCTATACTTCTTGATGCCAATTGTGAAAAAAGAAGTTAATTCTTTCATAGCTCGTGTGAAAAGTGGTGAAATTAAAAAGTATAAATAATGGGTTCGATTGAACACTCTATTGTAACTTGATAATTAAAAAAGCCCGCCAAGACTAGTCTTGGCGGGCTTTTCGATGGCTGACATTCGTTGTTTGCTAGATAGCTATTAAACTTTAGGTAGAAACGATTTGTGCAGGATTGCCAGTTTGCGAAAAAAATCAGTAAGTATTAATCAGATGTTGCTGCAAGTTATATAACACAAAAAACCGCTTAGCTTTTGCTAGGCGGTTTTTTTGTGGTCAGCTCACTTCTGCTTTGATATAAAATATACTACCTTCTTTTTTGACAAGTATGATGCCTTTATTGAAAGGCTTTATAGCGCCTTGGTTCTGCGGAATAATGGCGATATCATTATCGAGATATCCTAACTGCGCGTCTTGTTTCACACTGGTGATGTCTCCTTCAAAGTACCATAGACTATCTTCTGAAAAATGTGTTTTGTTGTCTGCTACAGCTATAGGGTTACCTTGCTCATCTTCTAATTCAAAGGTCGTAGCACCTTTCAGAGCTTCATCCAAAAAATTAATATACGTTAAATCTAAAAACTTAAGATCGCTAAAATGTACTGGCACTATCTCTTGGCCTGACTTATTTACTAAACCTACCTTATTGCTTTTGGTAACGAGAGCCATATCACTAACAAAAGGCTCAACCTTATCGTATTTAAAGGGAACAACGGTTTTATTTCCAGTATCAATAAAGCCCCATAAGCCTTCTTTTTGGGCCGAAGCTAAACCTTCTTTGAATGTATCAATGTTATCGTATTCTAAGGGAATGACGACTTGTCCAGTTTTGTCGATGATTCCCATCATATCTTCTGTATCAACTGCCAATAAGCCTTTATCAAAATGCCAAGCATCATCGTACTGTAGAGGGATTATGATAGCTCCTGTATTATCTATAAAACCTGATTTACCGTTTTTGGTAACTGCAGCAAGGCCTTCATTAAAGTCTAAGACAGCCTGGTATTGCAAAGGAATAACAGCGTTGCCAGTTCTATCAATAAAGCCATATTTGCCGTCTTTTTTAACCCGTGCTAAACCATCAATAAATACACTGGCCTCATCGTACTGTAGGGGTGAAATAACAGTACCTGATCTATCGATGAATCCATGTTTATCTGCTTGAGAGACATGTATGATACCGTCGGCAGTGTAGGAGATATGGTCAAACTGCACGGGCGCAATGACCTTTCCTACATTATTTATAACACTTTCTTTTTCTTCTCTAGCGACGATGACTAATCCTTGATCGAAGCTCTCCATATAATCGTATTCTGTAGGTATAACCTCATATCCTGATCTATTGATAAAGCCAAATTTATCATCCTTCTCAACGCGTGCTAGCCCTTCATTAAAATTTTCAATAGCACTATATTTTGTAGAAGTGACTCTATTGCCACTTGGGTCGATTAGACTCCATTTGTCTCCTTTGACCACCCGAGCTACACCGTTATCAAAGGCATAAGCATGATCATACTGCTCTGGAATGACAAAATCTCCTTTCTTATCAATAAATCCATAATTATACTCTGATGATGGATAGTATTCTGTCATTGATACGCTGGCTAAACCCTCATTAAAAGAGGTTGCATAGCCATATTGTAGAGGGATAACTTCATCACCCTGCCTATTGATAAAACCATACTTGCCGTCTTTTTCGACGAGGGCTAATTCTTCAGAAAAAGAGTTTGCATAGTCATACTGGATAGGGATAACAATCTCTCCAGCTCTATTAATAAAACCCCATTTATCACCTTTTTGAACGCTTGCCACGCCTTCAGAAAAAGAGCTAGCTTGACTATATTGTAGTGAGATGACTTCCTCTCCAGTTTTATTGATAAACCCGCTACTACTGTTTTTCTCAACCATGGCTAAACCTTCAGAAAAAGATTTAACATTTTCATATTGTAGTGGAGCAATAAGTTCACCATTTTTATTGATAAACCCCCATTTATATAGCATGGCTATATTTGTCAATGGACGAGACGTCGCAACAGCTGCGAGTCCTTCTTGAAAAGATCTAGCCTTATCATATTGTAGTGGCACCACGATTTGACCTGAGGTATCAATATAACCATGTTTGTGATAAAAATATGGATGTTCAAAGGTAGAGCGTATAACGACAGCAAGCCCTTCGCTTAAGCAATCAACACTATCGTAGCCCGCTACAGGAGGTTTCTGACATATCTCCATAGATGAGTCATCTGCCCACGTTGGCACTGCGCAGAACACTGTCGCTAGAGCGAGGACGATAGGTAATTTAGATAGAATAAGGTTTGAATTCATAAGAATCTGCAATAGTCGTCATTAGTTTGATAATAAGTGGACGACTAAATTAAGTCCAGAGAAATATATAGGCGTATCTAAGTCAGTTGCATGTTTGGCTTTACTACAACTTATCACCATTTTTAAATGAAGAGATGCCATAGAAGTGAGGCTATCTAAATTAATTTTTATAAGGGAATTTTAGTATTGAGGAAAGGTTAAAAATTTGGGCTTGGTATTGGCTTCGATAAGTAACGTCAAAGTATAGAAAGTAAAAGCCCCGATTATAAAAATATAATCGGGGCTTATTCACATCAATTCAGTCTAACCTTTTACCAAGTAGCCTACATAAACGGCAATTTAGTAAATATCTGCAATACCGTCGCATTAACGATATCGACGAAGAAAGCGCCAACCATCGGTACAATCAAAAACGCTTTAGGCGAGGGCAGATAGCGATCCGTGACTGCCTGCATATTAGCAATTGCGGTTGGCGTTGCACCCATACCAAAACCGCAATGACCTGCCGATAGCACCGCCGCGTCGTAGTTTTTGCCCATCACTTTAAAGGTGACAAAGTAAACGTATAGAATCATCACAAACGTCTGTACCAGCAATATAATGAGTACAGGGCCTGCCAAGTCTGTCAATTCCCACAGCTTCAATGACAGCAACGCCATAGCTAAAAATAGGCTCAATGACGCATTACCAATCACATCAATGGCACGATCAAACATATCAAAGTTAAAAATCATGGTTAATGAATTACGTAGAATCACACCGCCTGCCAGTGCCCATACGAAGGTAGGTAGCTCAAATGAAGTACCTTCAGCAACTATCGTCATCAAATCAGCAAATGCCAATGCACCCGCAAATAGCGCCAAGGTTTCAATGGTTGATGATGCGGTAATCAGACGAATGTTATCAGGCTTTTCAAACATTTCCTGAGTACCATCATCATCGTTTTCGCTGTGTTTGGTACTGTATAAGGACTGTGCACCTGCCACTTTTTCAACGTCACTTGGGTTTGCATTGGCTGGTGTCGGTTTTAAGCCAAGTTTATTAATCAATCGACGTGCCACAGGACCACCAACGATACCACCTGCTACCAAGCCATACGTGGCAACAGCAATACCGAGGGTCGTTGCGCCAACCACACCATACTCTTGCTCTAATACAGCGCCCCATGCGCCTGCCGTACCGTGACCGCCTGTAAGTGCGATAGAGCCTGTGACGAGTCCGAGCAATGGATCTAGTCCTAGAGCGCTTGCCATTGTCACGCCAACCACGTCCTGCAGTACGATAAACACTGACACCACGATAGTGAAAATCAGTAACGGTGTACCACCTGCTTTCAATCGACCAAAATCAGCACTCAGACCGATAGAGGCAAAAAACATCAGCATGGTGGCTGTTTGTAACCCTTGATGAAAATTAAAACTGTAGCCCCAAATAAAGTTAAGAGCATACACAATGACCGCAGCAATCAAACCACCTGCTACTGGTTCTGGAATATTAAAATCTTCTAAAAACTTGACTTTTTTGACCAAAAATCGTCCAAGCAATAGTACCAAGGTGGCAAAGATTAGGGTGTAATAGCCATTTAAAGTAATTTCCATAGGTTAATCCTTTCTATAAAACTAAATTAACCTGAATTTGGGATAAATATGGCTTTATCTCGAATTCAGGCTTGTTTGATGATTTATCGGCTAGGCGTCATCCGTAGACGGCATGATCACCCACAATTGCGGCTTGCCAAAATCTGTGTAGGCATCTTCTATGATGCTTTTGAAGACATTAAAATCTTCCGTGTCTATTTTTTTCACCGATGTGAGATCTAACATTAGGTGTGTCACGTCACTATCTGTTAAGCAATCCCACGCACTATCCCAGTTGTGTGAAAAATAACTGGGAAAATCACAGGCATTGGCTAAATTTGTTAATAACGTGTTTTTATTTAGTACCTCGTCCGCTGCTATGGTAACAGCCTGTGTCGGGATGCCAGCACTTAGTGCTGTAGCGTTTTGGTTACTATTCTTGTCTATATAATGTATGGCTTGGCTCATATTATTTTACGTCCAGTCTGCGAAAGCTATCATAGTGGTCAACGGTTAAATAATAGACAGTTGGCGGATTGCCACCCGTGACGATACGTCTTGCACCGCGATGCGATATGCCAGGGGTTGGCACGGTATATTCACGATAGTAGCCTTTCGACTGTGTTGGTAGCTGTCCCTCACGGTTATAGAACGTCGTGCCATCTTTATGAGGATAAGGGAATGGTCCACCTTGCTTGATCAGCATGATGGTCTGATCTATTTGCGCATCGCCTGTTACCGCAGAGTTAGATACTGGATCTGAGTTGTCAGAGTACGTTTGAGGTATCGTTGTAGGTTCTGTGCTACTAGCAAAAAAGGTGGACTGTAGATCATCAAAGAAGTAAAAGGCGACCGCGATAATGGCGATGAGACTGAATAGCGTAGACAGGGGGCTTTTTTTATTTTGATACTGGTTTCTAGTATTGCGACCAGTGTTTTTTCGGCTAGCATTGTTATTATTGGAGTTGTTCTGCCTAGAATCGTTCTGATTAGCATTGTATGACGTGCTTTTAGCGGTATCTGTATTTCCACTTTCTTGAATACTGAGCGAAGCAGGGGTTACTTCGGTTGCTCTCAACTGATTTTTGTCATTACGTGCACTATTGAAGTAGACTCTTTGTCCGACCGTTATCGGCTGTGGCATTCGCGCTTTGCTAATATGAAAAAATACGTCTTCACTTTGATCATCGACATCAATAAAGCCATAGCCTTTATCTGAATTCCAGTGTTTGATTTCACCACTTTGCATGAGCCTACTTTCCTATCGCATGTTTGTGTTATGGTGCAAAATTACGATTGCGCCGCCTGTATAACCTATTCGTCCCTAATAAAAAAACGCCAGCAATGGAGCTGACGTTTTTTGTGGATTATACTTTAAGTGAGTAGATAAGTGCTAGGTTGAGACGCTATCCGTTAAGTGCGCGTCTCACCGTGGCCATACACGATCCATTTTTGTGAGGTCAGACCTTCTAATCCCACAGGACCACGAGCATGAATCTTATCTGTTGAGATACCAATCTCGGCACCCAATCCATATTCAAAACCATCAGCAAAACGGCTAGAGGCATTAATCATGACGCTTGCCGAGTCGACTTCACGAATAAAACGTTGCGACTTGGTATAGTTATCCGTAATGATGACATCAGTATGATGACTGCCATGGGTATTGATATGTTCGATAGCTTCATCAATGCCAGACACGACTTTTACCGCTAGGATAGGGGCAAGATATTCGGTATCCCAATCTTCAGCAGTGGCAGCTGATAGATGGCCTTTGAGCGTAGCATTTTCGTTTAAGATGGCTTGTGACTTGTCATCAAGGCGCAGTTGCATGGCATCGTCAGCAGCGATGATAGCTTCAGCAATTTTTGGTAATAGCTCATCGGCGACTGACTCATCGACCAGTAGTGTCTCCATGGTATTACACGTACCGTAGCGATGCGTTTTTGCATTGACGCTGACTTTGATAGCGATGTCGGCATCTGCATCACTGTCAATAAAGGTGTGGCAGTTACCGTCTAAATGCTTAATCACAGGCACACGGGCATCACGGCTGATACGTTCAATCAGTCCTTTGCCGCCACGTGGTACGATGACGTCGACATAGTCAGTCATAGTGATGAGCTCACCGACAGCGGCGCGATCAGTGGTTTGTAATACCTGCACGCTATGCCCAGATAGATTTACCTTTTCTAGACCTTCCAAGATACATTTGGCAATGGCTTGGTTGGATTCAAAAGCTTCAGAGCCACCACGTAAAATAATGGCATTTCCTGACTTTAATGCCAGTGAAGCCGCTTCTAACGTTACGTTAGGACGAGACTCATAAATCATACCGACCACGCCAAGTGGTACACGCATTTTACCTAAATGAATGCCTGACGGCTGATAGGTCATATCAGTGACTTCACCGATAGGGTCTGGCAATGATGCCACGTCTTTTAGACCTTGTAGCATGCCATCAAAGCGCGCATCATTTAGCTCCAGACGATCAAGTAATGCGGCATCCAAATCGTTGTTTCGACCATTATCCATATCGATTTTATTGGCTGCTAGGATATCTGGCTTGGCGACTTTTAATACATCATGAATGGCCATGAGGGCAGCGTTCTTATCGCCAGTATTGGCAGCAGCGAGGGCGCGTGATGCGGCTCGTGCTTGCTTGCCAACAGATTGCATATATGCGGTAATGTCTGTGGTATTCGATTGACTCATAAATTATTTTCCTTATAACTATAAATGTTTTAAACAGATAAAAGCGCCCAAAAAGGCGAAAGTTTGGCAAAAAGTGACATTTGAATGCTTATCCAGCATTATGCTATTTAACATAGAGCAGATGAGGTCGATAGTAAAGTTGATTTTGTGAACAGCGCCCGTTTTATAAAGCGTTTATGAGCACTGTTTTGATGCTCTTCTTGTTTTATTCACATGCGTTTCTAATATGGCTACTGTTAAAGGTTGGTTAAAAATCAAATACATCGTTACATGGCTCTAACAGAATTGCGTTGTAAGTACTAAGGTAGCGACGATCGATCGTCAGTATAGTAAGTGCTAAGACTGGTATTTTTAAGAATATCAATACAACGCTATTAATCAGATGATTTTTATTGATAGCTAAGCATTAACTATAACGAGCGGAGCATTATTATGGCTACTACAAATGATAATATCGAAAAAAACGGAATGGCTAAAAGCTGGCTAACAATAGGGTTAGTGGCAGCTGCACTGACGTTGAGTGCCTGTGGTAAAAAAGATGAGGCCCCTATGGAAACTGAGCCGGCGGCTGATGCACAGACAGTAGTAGAGGAAGATGCGGCTGTCGCAGGTAATGGTGATGATATTGCAGTTGCTAGCGCCGATGATGGCATGGCAGTGGGCGATAATGACGATGTAGCAGTAGCGACAGCAGATGATACAGAGATGTTGGATGGTACTGAAAGTGAAGAGCATGTTTCGACGTACTGATTTTTAACGTGCTAAGTTTTGATATGCTAAGCAGCTACCACTTATCCGCATTAGATATTGAAAGTGGGTAAACAGATAAAACAACGCCTAGTACGTGAAAGTGATAAAATAAGGCTCAGCACTGCAAATGCAGTCTGAGCTTTTTTATGTCAGCTATTCAGTGGTTTATAAATGCTGAGTGGCAGATTGCTTAAACGCAGGATTTGCCTTTTTACCGTGTAATAAGAGACAATGTGTCACTTTTTCTCTTTGTATGACGAGTTATAAGCGTATCACGACCTTATTAGGGTTGATACTTATACTCCATACCACGATTTTTTATGTATTTTCATTCATATTTATTGGAAGTCTGCTGAACCATGCTTGATATTGAAAAAAATCCGACTCGGCCTATCGCCTTAGATTTACAAGACATCCATAAAAGCTATGGCTCATTGGCAGTGCTAAAAGGGGTATCTCTTACCGCATATGATGGTGATGTTATCTCAATTTTGGGCTCATCTGGCTCAGGTAAATCCACCTTATTGCGCTGCATTAACTTGCTCGAAAAGCCCAATCAAGGTCGTATCATCATTGGTAACGATGAACTCATGCTAAAGCCTGCTAAGTCAGGTGAGTTGCAAGCAGCAGAAATCAAGCAATTAGAACGCTTGCGTGCGCGTGTTGGCTTCGTGTTTCAGAACTTTAACTTGTGGCCACACAAAACGATTTTGCAAAACATTATCGAAGGGCCAACGCAGGTTTTAAAAATCAAAAAAGACCAAGCCATTAGCGATGCTGAAAAGCTGTTAGATAAAGTGGGTCTACTTGATAAGAAAGATGCGTATCCAGCGAACTTGTCTGGTGGTCAGCGTCAGCGTGTGGCTATCGCACGCGCACTGGCTATGCAGCCGCAAGTGCTCCTGTTCGATGAGCCAACCTCTGCTCTAGACCCTGAATTGGTTAATGAAGTACTCGCTGTGATGCGTGAGTTGGCAGAAGAAGGCCGCACGATGCTCATCGTCACGCATGAGATGCGCTTTGCCCGTGAAGTATCAAGCAAAGTAGTATTCTTACATCAAGGTGTGATTGAAGAGATTGGCACCCCTGAGCAGGTCTTTGACAACCCAACCTCTGAGCGTGTTAAAGACTTTATGGCGTCACATCGTCAGAACTAAGTATTTATCAACGCTAAATATTTATCAGAGCTAAGTATCTAATAGTCATTGTCTCAAACAGCTCTCGCAAGCTCTGATTCTCTACTCAAAATAATAGGATGGTAAGGCTCTTACCGTCCTATTGTCGTTTTAAATAGAAAATTACGGATTAGTAAGTATCGTTGACTGTTTATTACTCGTTAATGACAGTCGGTATGCAAAACGTTTGTTTTTGATATTTTACTCAGGTATTATCAAAAGGCTTACGGGTGGCCATCTATGACGGCTACTTGTTTATTTTGCTGTCTATATTGCTTGTCTGACAGGGACGTCAGAGAACAAAATATCAGAACCCTACATTAAAAACCCATCAGAATTTAAGGAATGTATGATGTCGAATTCTCGCCTATTGTGGTCGTCGATGACCGTTACTGCAGCATTGATGTTGAGCGCTTGTGGTCAATCTTCTAATGAAACCGCCGATAGCAATGCTGATGCCCCTGCAGCAGAAACGGCTGGCAAGACCATTCGTATCGCTACCGAAGGTGCTTATCCTCCTTTTAACTATACCAATGCTGACGGCACTTTGGCAGGCTACGATATTGATGTCGCCAATGCCTTATGTGATCAGATGCAAGTTAAATGTGAAATCGTGGCTCAAGATTGGGACGGTATTATTCCAGGTCTATTGGCGCAGAAATACGATGCCGTTATCGCAGGTATGTCGATTACGCCTGAACGTCAAGAGAAAGTAGACTTCAGCGAGCCTTACTTTGCCAACACAATGGTATGGTTGACGGATAGTACTGGTGGTTTTGACCCTATGTCAATCAAAGATTTGACCCTTGGTGGTCAACGTTCGACCACGCCTGGCGCTTATCTACAAGATAACTATGAAGGCAAAGACGGTAATACCGTGCAGTTGTATGACAACTATGACAATGCTTACTTGGATCTAAAATCTGGTCGTAGTGATGCTGTATTGGCTGAAAAAGTTTCTGCCAAATCATGGTTAGCGGATAATACTGAAGGCTTCGGTATCGTTGGCGATGAAATTGATAACAATGACAATATTGCTATTGCTGTCCGTAAAGGTGATGCACTCAAAGCTGATTTTGACAAAGCCTTAAGTGAAATCCGTAGTAACGGTGAGCTGGCTCGTCTTGAGCAAGCGAACTTTGGTCAATAAGCTGTAATAAATGAGCTTTTATACATCAGTCATGAGTGACTACCGGCTAGTAACTATATTAAGGAACAACGAGAATGACAAATTCAATGACATCATCAATGGGTAAAAAAGCATTATGGCTTGCCCCACTAAGCGCTGCAATGCTTATGCTGGCAGCTTGTAATAATAGTTCAGCACCAGCAGAAAGCGCTGAAGCTGATACGGCTAGCGATGCGCCTTTGAACATTAAAATTGCGACAGAGTCGAGCTATAAGCCATTTAGCTATACCGATGCTGATGGCAAACTGATTGGCTATGAGATTGAGCTGGTCGATGCGTTATGCGCGCAAATGAAAGCTGAGTGTGAAGTTATTTCTCAAGATTGGGATGGTCTAATCCCTGGCCTAAATGCACAGAAATTTGATGCAATCATCGCTGGTATGTCGATCACCTCTGAGCGTAAAGAAGTCGTGGATTTCAGTGAGCCGTACTTTCACACTGGTATTATCTTGATTGGTAAAAAAGGCGATGATATCAGCGTTGCTGATTTAAATAATCAGCCTATTGCTGCACAGCGTTCTACAGTCTCTTCACAGTACTTGCAAGACGAGCACACCGAAGCTGACATCAAGCTGTATGACACTCAAGACAATGCGTATTTGGATCTGACTTCAGGTCGTGTGCGCGCGATGATGTCTGACAAAGTCACTGGTAATGATTGGCTAAAAACCGATGCTGGTAAAGATTATGAAGTAAAAGGTCAAGAAATCAGCACTGAAGAAGATGCTATGGGTATCGCGTTCCGTAAAGGTGATCCATTAGTGGCTAAATTCAATACTGCTTTGGCTGAGCTAAAAGACAATGGTACCTATGATCAGATCACCGGTAGCTATTTTGGTACTAGCTCAACGGCTGCCGCACAAAAAGCAGTCGCAACAACTGATAGTGTCGAAGAAGCGCCAGCTGATGCGAT
Organism: Psychrobacter sp. SZ93C1; assembly: GCF_015864635.1. NCBI lineage: Bacteria > Pseudomonadati > Pseudomonadota > Gammaproteobacteria > Moraxellales > Moraxellaceae > Psychrobacter > Psychrobacter sp. SZ93C1. Next base: position 529,631 of record NZ_JADYWY010000001.1, read on the forward strand.
GGCTGCTGAAGAAAAATAATTACTGAAGAAAAACAGCCGCAAGCGACTACTGATGTATCTCACCGTTTATCACTATCTTTAGCTGATACAAGGGTGAGGTCGCAGTACCGTGAGCAATAGTGCCGTGAACAATAGTATCGTGAACAAATACAGTACCGTGAACCGATAGCGATGAGCAATATTTCTATTAACAAACTCCAAGGATGATCATGAAAAACCATTTTGACCAACACAATGCAGTCACGAACGCATCAGTTATCAATGGTATAAAGGCACGACGACTTTCAGTGCCTTTAGTGACGATGGCTGCGCTTTTAACTTTAGCAGGCTGTAGTAATGGTCAAGATGATGCGAGTGATGATGCCACTCAAGTGACTGCTGAGGCAGAAACGACGGGTGAAGTGCTACGTATTGGTACTGAGGGTGCTTATGCGCCTTTTAACTATACAAATGCGGATGGCACTCTTGGCGGTTTTGATGTAGATATTGCCAATGCTCTCTGTGCCGATATGAAGATGACTTGTGAAATTACGGCGCAAGATTGGGACGGTATTATTCCCGGTCTAAAGGCAGGTAAATATGATGCGATTGTGGCGGCTATGTCAGTCACCCCTGAGCGTGAGCAACAAGTCAGCTTTACTGAGCCATACTTTAGCAATACGTTGGTTTTTTTAGCCAAAAAAGACAGCAGTTTTGATCCCAGCAATAGTAGTGATATCAATGCAAACTCTATCGCCGCTCAGCGCTCGACCATCTCTTCGCAGTGGTTTGAGAAGGCGTATCCAGACGCTGATATGAAGCTGTATGATACGCTCAGTAATGCGTTTTTGGATTTGGGCTCAAACCGTGTTGATGCAATGGTATCTGATAAATTGCCAGCACTAGAGTGGCTTGGTTCAACATCAGGCAGTCAGTATGGGCTCAAAGGTGAAGAGATTGATATCAATGACAACTTTGCCATCGCGGTTCGTCCAGGTGACGAACTACAAGTAAAGATCAATCAGGCGTTAGCCAATATTAAAGCAAATGGCACTTATGATGATATCAATAACAAATATTTTGCGGTGCCAGAAACCAGTGCTATAAAAGCAACTGAGACTGATACGGTAGCGGAACCTGCCGAGTAAGCTAAGTAACTTGTTCAATAACTCGTTAAATACTCTATTGAGCGAGTAGCTATAATGTGACGTAATAGCCGTTTGAATGGTCATGTCTCATAAACTAGCGTTTGATTTAATCAGTAAGAAGGGTATTGCCTTAATGGTAGTGCCCTTCTTTTTTCTAAAAAATAGTTGGATATTCGCTATATTGACTGCTTGGTTTATAAAAGCAGTCCTGATTTGACTCATTTTTAAGAAGATAAGTGCCTATTTAGGCACTGCTTTTACATGTGAGTATTAACATAGCTTGCAGTGAATATGATAAAATCAGCCCTCATTTCTACCGCGTCAATTTTCGCAGTAATTTTCGTATCATTTTGACGTTAATATATGACGCAAAATACCCATACCTAATTTGGTATAAAATACGATTATTAGTAGCGCTCAGCTATTGATGCTGATTCTTTTAACTCATATTTTGCAAATTGCTAATATAAAGAGACAGAGTGGATAATTGTGTTTGATTTACAAGGATTTGGCGCGCTACTACTGAGCGGCGCTACCGTCACCATCAAGCTTGCCGTTACCAGTTTAATTATTGGTATGGCTTTGGGCTTGCTTGGTGCGACCGCTAAGCTGTCTAATGTCTGGCTGCTACGTAAGCTTGCGACTGTATATACGGCGACGATGCGTGGTATCCCTGAGTTGCTATTGGTGCTGTTCATCTATTATGGCGGCTCGATACTGCTGATGACGATTCTCAAAAAATTCGGCTATAACGAATACGTTGAGATTAGTGCCTTTTGGGGTGGCGTAATGGCGCTATCGATTGCTTTTGGCGCTTATGCGACTGAAATCTTTCGCATGTCAATTCAAGAGATTCCCATCGGACAACGTGAAGCGGCGCAAGCGATTGGTATGCGTCCTTTTCAGACGTTTTATCGTATTACTTTGCCACAAGTTTGGCAGATTGCGTTGCCAGGATTGGGCAATTTGTTTTTGGTCTTGCTCAAAGATACCGCATTGGTATCGGTCATAGGCCTCAAAGACATTATGTATCAGTCATCACGTGCCGCTCAATCAACGCAGCAGCCCTTTACTTTTTATATGGCAGCAGCGATTATTTATTTGGGTCTGACCATGTTGATTACTGGCTTTATGATGTGGCTTGAATGGCGCGCCAATCCAGCAGCACGCTATGCTAAAAAGCTGAGCCGTCAGTCCACTCATCGTCAATCGACCATAGGATAAAGGGAGAGATACTATGGATTGGAATTGGCAGGTCATTTTTGATAATATTCCTGAGTTATTAGAGGGCGCTGTGTTGACCGCACAGCTGGTCGTTGTCTCCGGTATTATCGGTCTATTTTTTGGTTTGGTTTTAGCGCAGTTACGCTTGTCAAAGAGCTGGCTGGTGCAAATATTACCCTTTTCTTATATCTTCTTTTTCCGTGGCACACCGCTACTGGTACAGATATTTTTGATTTATTATGGTCTGGGTCAGTTCGAGGCAGTACGTGAATCGTTTTTATGGGAACCTGTACTTAGCCAAGCGTATTGGTGTGCCATTATTGCTTTCACGCTGAATACCAGTGCTTATCTAGCAGAAATCATTCGCGGTGCGATTCAGACCATTCCTGTTGGTGAGTTGGAAGCGGCTGATGCTATTGGTATGTCAAAGTGGCAGAAGCTGACACGTATTACGTTGCCTCGTGCTTTTGGTATCGTGATTCCAGCCTACAGTAACGAAGTTATCTTTATGCTCAAGGGCAGTGCATTGGCATCTACCATTGCGTTGATGGATATCACAGGGGTTGCTCGTACGATTAGTGCGCGTACTTACACCTTGATGGAGTTGTTCTTCGCTGCTGGTATCGTGTATCTGCTATTGTCATGGGTGATTTTGTTTAGCTTTAGATTGTTTGAAAAGAGAATGAATCGCCACACAAGTTATGTACCACCAGACGTGATTACCAGTACGATTCCTTAAGAAGTTGTGGCAAAAACTATTTATCATAAGCATAATGCTAGGACACGATACGACACGCCCTAGAGTAAATAGTGCGGTATGTACATTTACGAAAATAACAATAATTTGCTGTGAGCGCCTATTATGAGCCAGTCACCACATATGTCTTTAGCCGATGCGATTTCTACTAGCATCCATGATGATACCAGTGTCGCCAATGTTAACAACAGATTGCGTGCCCCCATCGGCAAAGTAGTCTGTGTTGGTCGTAATTATGCCGAACATGCCCGCGAGCTGGGAAATGAGATACCAAAATCGCCCATCTTATTTATGAAGCCTGCATCGTCAGTGGTCAGTACACGCAATGCCATTGTTCGTCCTGATTCGACAATATATGGCGATACGCATTACGAAGCGGAGCTTTGTATTCAGCTGTCAGCCGATCTATCTGCGGCAACTGCTGAGCAAGCAAAGCAAGCGATTGGTGGCGTGACATTAGGGCTGGATTTAACGTTACGTGACTTGCAAAGTAAGCTAAAAGAAAAAGGTCATCCATGGGAGCGTGCCAAGTGCTTTGATGGCTCTTGTGTACTGGCTGATTGGGTTGACCCACAAGCTTTTGGAGATTTTAGCCAAGTAAACTATCAACTCACCATCAATGATGAGCTCAAGCAAGATGGTGATAGCGCCTTAATGCTGTTTTCAGTTTACGAGTTACTTGCAGAAATTAGCCACGCGTTTAGCTTACAAGCAGGCGATGTGATTATGACTGGCACCCCAAGTGGTGTTGGTATATTGCAAGCCGGTGATCAAGTAAAACTTAAGTTAGGCGCACATGAGTGGGTATCACAAGTACAGTAAACTTGCTAAAGTCGTATTTAACCTCAAACTCATGTCAAAAAATCCCAAGTTAGCGCTTGGGATTTTTTGTTTTATAGGATTACCAAAGCTTCTTGTCATCAGATTGTCATCTAACGTTCAACATACTGTCATGAATACTGAGTAGGATAGCGGCTACTTCATGTTTTTTTGGTACTGTTATAGCAGTGCCATGATGTTTTTTTATGACAATCCAGCCGAATAGCAAGGTGACTGATAATGACACTATTAAGCAATAAGCCAGTAAATAACGATCAGCAAGTAAACAACAATCAAATAAATAATAAGCAAAATCTCGCTCATGAAGTCATTGAAGATTCTAATCCTACTAATAATATGGATTTTCAAACCATTATCAGCCGTCGATTGAACCGCCGTAGTCTATTAAAAGGTGGCACGGGATTAACCGCTGCTGCCTTTTTTGGTGCATTACCATTGGTTGGTCATACCAAAGGCGCCAATAGCACCATGACAGTTCGTAGTGGCGATGATGCTACTGTTCCAGCACATGGTAATCGAAGCCGCCCAGAAACATTAAAGTTCACTGCCGTGGCACATTCGACCGCAGCAGAAATGAGCGTGGCTGATGGTTACAAGGCAGAAATGATATTGCCACTGGGCACACCGCTGATGTCGGGTATCGAGGACTGGAAAGACAACCGTGAGCAATCTGCTGAATCATTTGATTGGCGCATGGGTGACAATCATGATGGCATGTGGTTTTTTGGCAAAACAGGTAATAATTACGATGTCAAAGCCTCTGAAAGCGGCTTGCTAGTCATGAATCATGAATACGTGAACAGCGCCGAATTAAGTCCATTTGGCTATGATGTGAAAAAAGACAGCAGTGCTGAGCCCATCTTTCAAGAAGTTCGCCGAGCCACTGATGTGCGCCGTGAGGTGAATTGTCATGGGGTGGCGGTAGTTGAGATGAAGCGCCGTGCTAGTGGCAAAGGTTACGAGATGGTTCGAGACTCTAAATATAACCGCCGCATCACCAGTAGCACCACGTCACAGCTCACTGGCCCTGTTGCAGGATCTGATTTGGTCAAGACTAAATTTGACCCTACTGGCTTAAAAACACGTGGCATCAATAACAACTGCGGGGCAGGGTTGTCGCCTTGGGGTACTTATTTGACCACCGAAGAGAATTTCTTAGGCGTGTTCGCTCGCGGTAAAGACGCTAGCCAATTAAGTGCTGCCCAAAATTATGGCCGCGAGCGTTATGGTGCAAAAGAAGACCATGCTACTTGGGGTTACTTGTGGCATACACCGAAAGCAGCAGACGCTACCATGGCAGATGAATTTGCACGCTGGAATATGACCGTCGCAGGTAAAACAGCCATTGATGATTATCGTAATGCTTTTAATACTTTTGGCTATATCACCGAAATTGACCCGTTTGATAAAAATGCCATGCCTCAAAAGCGTACAGCTTTGGGTCGTTTTGCTCATGAAAACTGTGCGTTTGCACCTGTTAAGCAAGGTCGCCCTGTGGTGTTTTATATGGGTGATGACTCACGCGGTGAGTATATTTATAAGTTCGTGTCAAAAGCTAAGTGGTCAAAAAGCGATATCGGTGGCGGCCTAAAAGCGGGTGACAAATATATGAACGAAGGCACGCTGTACACGGCAATCTTTAATGAAGATGGCAGTGGTACATGGCAGCCGTTGGTTTATGGTCAAAATGGATTGGACAATACCAACAGTGTACTGCCGTTTAATGGTCAAGATGACGTATTAGTCTTTGCGCGTGCAGCTGCCGATGTGTTGGGTGCTACGAAGATGGATCGCCCTGAATGGGTATCTGTCAGCCCCGTTACTGGCGAAGTGTATGTAACCTTGACCAATAATAAAAACCGCGGCGTCGATGACGATCAGCCTGTTTCAGCCAGTAATCCTCGCAGTTACGATGTGAATGGCAAAGCCGCTGGTAACGATAATGGTCATATTATCCGCTGGGCCGAAACAAATGGCGATCATGCAGCCACCAGTTTTGAGTGGGACATTTATCTATTTGCGTCACCTAGTGACAAGTCTGCAGAGAACCTATCAGGATTGAATGCCAATAATGATTTGTCTTCTCCTGACGGTTTGTTTTTTGACCCGCGCGGCGTATTGTGGATTCAGACAGATGATGGTGCATATACAGACACGACCAACTGTATGCTATTGGCGGCATTGCCAGGCAAGGTCAATGATGGGTCAGTCAAAACAGCCTCAACAGGACAAAATACTCGCATAGGCTTGGCCGCGACCGATGACAATCTTAAGCGGTTTTTTGTGGGACCTGAAGGGTGTGAGGTGACAGGTATTACCATGACGCCAGATTTCAAAACCTTGTTTATCAATATTCAGCATCCTGGTAATGCTTGGGGTGCAGTCAAAGGCGGTATTACGCCAAGATCTGCCACGGTAATGATTACTAAAAATGATGGTGATGTGATATTGGCAGAATCGTTCTCGTAAATCGTTCACGCCATATCGAGCTGGTGACAGACATAAATAACTAAGCGTTTTACCAGAAAAATCTCAAGCCATGGCTTGAGGTTTTTTTGTTTGGGTACAGCATAATCAAAGAACTCTAAAATGGGTACAAGGCAGCCGACTTCAGATTGTACAAGTAGTACCTCTAGAGAAGGTAACACTGTAGCGGTTTAGCAGTTCGCTGGCTATATTAAAAAAACAAGCAACATCAACTGCCTATCAATCCTTTCCAACAATATTTCCTAACAATTAATACACTTCAAAATCCAATGATTTCTTCTATTTACGCTATTTAAAGACTAGTATAGAAAACTATCCTTTTCGCTAAATGTGCCAACACAATGAACGCTATGAGCAACATGATGAACCCTCCAAATTTGCGTTATAAAGACCGTGTAAGCGATAGCATTGGTCGTGACGACAGCGATACTATCCGACACGAACTTGAAGCACATTTTATACCAGACAACAGCGAGCCACTGCACAGTGATTTGTATGAGCAGATAGACCAACTCGAAGCCATTGATGTGGATGAGTTGGTCAAGCTGTTGGCAGATGGCAGTCAAGAAACGATAACGAAACCCGTGTCTTTGACGGATTTTTTTGAAGGCTTAGCTCAGCTTGCGACGGTTGGTGTGGTAGAGGTGACTGATATTGTAGAAGCCATTCACCGCGAAGTGATTTTGCGCCCTCTAGGTCGTTTCAACGAAAATCATTTAAACAAGTGGCAGCGCGGTATCACTGGCCGCATTTATGGCACGATACGTCATGTCATGCTGATGGTGGGTAATAATCTGGCATCGGTGCTCAGAGTATATAAAAATATCATTATGCAGAAGACATCTCAGCCATTGCCTGAGTCCTTAAAAAAACTGGTCAATGTGTTAAATGGCGTCATGGGTGATCATTTGGTCAATAGCCAAAACCCGCTCGCCATCCCGATGGTGCTGTACGATAAAGACGGTAACCCGCAATGTGAAGTACTGTCAGAACATGAAAAACTGCCAGAACGTGAAAAACTATCAGGGCGCGTGGTCATTCTATGTCATGGTCTATGCATGAGCCATTTGAGTTGGCAATCACAAGAGGGTAATGGTCTTGGTAGTGCGATTAGTCTTAGCCAGCCTGATACCACAGTGCTATATCTTGATTATAATACGGGTCGGCGTATCTCACGCAGCGGTCGTAAGTTTTGCCGAATATTGCAAGATTTGGTCGATGATAACCCTAACATCAGTCAGCTAGATTTGGTTGGTCATAGTATGGGCGGCTTGGTCTCTCGTAGCGCGCTGTTTTATGGCGAGCAAGATCATCTAGACTGGGTGAAGCGAGTCGGTAATCTCATTACGCTAGGCTCGCCACATCACGGTGCCGTGCTCGAACGTATTGGTAATTACGTGCAAGAAATTATTGCCAAGCTGCCGTTCGCAGGCTCGCTTGCAAAGCTGGGTGATATGCGCAGTGCCGGCATTATTGATCTGCGTCATGGCAGTATTCGTGATGTTGATTGGAAATCTTTAGAGGGACGTAGTGTGCTGCCACAAGATTTTCGTCATCCTACGGGTTTGCCAAGTGGTATCAAAACCTACTTTGCGGCGAGTGCTCTGGTCGAGACACATTATGAGTCTAAGATGACAGATATGTTGGGTGATGGCTTGGTATCGGTCGCTTCTGCGCTGGGTGAAGATGATATTGAGCATGCGCTATTCGTGCCAGATGGTCACAAAGCAGTATTTTATGGTGTAAGCCATATGAATTTAATCAATAGCAGAAGAGTGCGTGAGCAAGTGGTCGCGTGGTTATTGGATAATGGTCAGCGCGACTATACGGGTGAAGATCGGATATATTCTTATCCTAGGAGTTGGGATGTGGCGGTGTAGAGGCTATTTTCGAGTCTATCCCATTTGTTAATCTTTGTTTAATAGTTACGGTATGGATATCGTCTGAGTATTACTTCTTGAAAGAATTATGTCTTGATTGAAAATATAAAAACCATATTGATCCATACCTATACCTGTATGCATTGATTCATAATGAATAGAAAGCTGACAATGTATTAAAATATCTATTAATATTCTTCGCATTGTATTTATAGTTTTACCTGACTCATCATTATTTTGGGCGTAGTTGCCCAGCGTAGTTTGTTCAAGTGCTAAATCATGTAATGAAAAATTAGAGGTGATTGTAATAATATTTGCATCCAATGTAACTTTGAAAAGTTGTTGCTCTAGAAATTGAGCAATTGGGAAATTCGTATGATTTTGTCTTAAGAACATACATTCGATATCTCTAATATCAGCTTGTCCTCTTGTATTCACATATTCAAAGCTTATTTCAAAGTTCTTTTGATTGAGGTTGCTATCACATATTTGACCAAGTTTTATAAAATTTAGTTCTACAGAGAACTTGGGTTTATTAATATTTTTTTCTTCAGTTGATATTTCCAACTGTTGTTTCGTAATTTCTAATTGCTTCTCAACCACAGATAATTGAGCTTTCATAGCTTTAGACTGTTCTTTTAAGGCTATTTCTGAGCCTTCTTGTGCCAGGACAGATTGTTGTAATGCTTGACGTTGTAGAGTCAATTCTTCTCGTTGAAGTTTTAATTCATTACTTTGTATTCTGTAGCTTTTATAGAACCAGAATAATGCAAGCGGTGCGAAAATACCTGATAAAAAGGCACCTAGTCCACCAAATCCTTCTAAGCTATCAAAGCCTATTACTAAAAGGATTAGCCAGAGAACAACCCAAGCAATAGTACCAACGACTGCCCAATCTATCTTTTTATAGTTCATTGTTTTAGCTCATTTTAACCAAGTTATCCATAATTGATTATAGCAATGAAACTAGAAAATAATCTGGTTTAATAAAGCTTTTATTGAAAAGCAAAAACCCTCAAGCATCACGCTTGAGGGTTCTTTATTAGCACTAATTTATAGTAAGTAAGGCAACTTACCCAGCAAATATCGCTGCTATATCATCTTTATTGAACTTGTAGATTTCACCGCAAAAACCGCAATCCATCTCAAACGTGCCGCCTTGCTCTTCCACGATATCTAATGCCTCTGCTTCGCCAACTTGCTCGATAGCCGTCTCACATTTTTCGCGTGAGCAAGTACAACCGAATGATAACGGCGCAGGTTCAGGTGCGACGATGTTTTCTTCATGATACAAGCGATATAGAATCTCGTTAGCATCGAGGGTGGTCAGCTCTTCGGCCTTGACTGTACGCGTCAATACAGACAAACGTATCCATAAATCATCATCGATACCAGCATCTTCGTTTTGCTCAACTTCATAAGTCTCTGCGGCAGTACGAGGCAGCATCTGTACCAATATACCACCCGCTTGCAGGCCATCAGACGCCAGATTAATCAACGTTGGAATTTGTGCAGATTGCTTTTGGTAATGCGCCAAGCAGTCAGCCAAATTGTCATGGCTACGCTCAACGATACCTTGATATGGCTCGCCACCTTCAGGCTGAATATTGATAAACAATACGCCTTGTCCAGGTTCACCTAGCTCAGCAAAGGCCTCTTTGGCATGGATCATATTGTCCCACGCTTGTACTTGCTCATCCTTTTCAGCTTTCCAGCTGGCAAGGGCGCGGATGACACCGTTGTGATCGCACTCTGCCATTGCCCAGTTGAGCAAGCTGTCGCTGTCTGATGATTGCAACTGAATGGACAAACGGCCATTTATTTTGACCGTGCTGATAAGCAAACTGGCAGCGGTCAGCATTTCACCCAATAAGCGTTTGATGGCTTCGGGATAAGGCTTTTGTGCAATTGTGCTCGCGTAGCTGCGTGATAGGCGCACCACGTCACCACGTACGGGAGAATCTTCGATAAAGAAGCGTTGGCGCACGTCGTTGTCATGATGGTTGCTAGCGGCTTGGCTATCCGTATTTGGGGCTTGAGTGTCTTGTGTCATAGGTCATGTGTAGTATTAAGAAGTTGTTTGCTTTATGGGGATTCATCGTGATTTATCAATCATCTCTCTCGTACTGTTTGCACATATTTATGGTTTATCGCCAGTCTAAATATCACCAAATCTATCTAATTTTGGTATAAGAAAGCCATTCGTAGGTCGTATCTGTATGGCATAACGCTAGGATGAATCTGTGAAAAATTAATTGTCTTGACCGACATACCTATAGATATATGACAGCGACTAGGTGGCTGCACCTGCTTGAACATACATATGTGGAAAAATGAATCCTTTACTAAAAAAGTTTACTACCAGCATTAAATTTGTTGTACAGTAACATTCAGTTGCATTGTGATAAACAACAGCAACAACCGTATGGATACATGGTAACTAGGTTAGGCAATAAGCACTATGTTGTCCAACACTCATTAAATCTCGTAATAATGTGATAAAGGATGTTTTTCATGACTTACTTCTTCTCTAAACCGTTGACTTTAGCTGCTCTAGTGGCATTAGGCCTAACAGGCTGTAATAACAGCAGCGACACTAGCACTGACGCGCCAGCAGATGATGCAGCAGCGACAGAAACCATGAATGGTACGCTACAAAAAATTAAAGACTCTGGCACCATCGTTGTCGGCTATCGTGATTCTTCTATTCCTTTTTCATATGTTGCCGATGATCCTAATCAGCCTATGGGCTATGCACATGATCTAGAGATGAAAGTGGTTGAGGGTATTAAAGAAAAACTCAACATGCCAGATCTAGAAGTTCGTTATAACCTAATTACCTCACAAACTCGTATTCCTTTGGTTCAAAACGGCACTGTCGACTTTGAATGTGGTTCAACAACCAATAACGTCGAACGTCAAGAGCAAGTGGCTTTCTCTAATGGTTTCTTTGAGATTGGCACACGTCTATTGACCAAAGCAGACTCTGGCATCAATGACTTTGAAGACCTAAAAGGTAAGCGCCTAGTAACTACCGCTGGTACGACTTCAGAGCGTTATATTCGTCAGTATAATGACGAGAAAAAGATGGATACCGATATCATCTCTGCTAAAGATCATGGCGAAGGCTTCTTGATGTTAGAGAGCGGCCGCGCTGATGCGTTTATGATGGATGATGTATTGCTAGCAGGCGAAAAAGCCAAAGCTAAAAATCCTGATGAATGGGTCATCGTTGGTACACCGCAATCGTTTGAGATTTATGGTTGTATGATGCGTAAAGATGATGCTGAATTCAAAACGGTCGTAAACGACGCGCTGAACAAAACCTTTAGCTCAGGCGAAATCAATAGCATCTATGACAAGTGGTTCCTAAACCCAATTCCACCAAAGAATGTCAACTTGAACTTTGAGATGTCAGACAACCTAAAAGCACTTATCGCCAATCCACATGATAGCGATCAGCCAAAAGTAGCAGCAGCACAGTAGTATTTGTCCTTCAATCTAGCTTGCTTACGTGTTCAGATCGGACTTATCGCTCATCTGACACGTAAGTTTTTCAATCGCTGTTCGGAGAGACAATCATGAATTATAGCTGGAACTGGGGTGTGCTCTTTGAGCATACGGGTATTGGCAACGAGCTGTATATCCACTGGATGATTACTGGTCTTGGCTGGTTATTACTGATTGGTAGTATTGCTTGGACCATCGCGATGGTCGTCGGTACTGTCTTCGGTATCATGCGTACCTTGCCTAACAAAACAGCTCGTCGCATTGGCACCGCTTATGTGACCTTTTTTCGTAATATCCCGCTGCTTGTGCAGCTATTTTTTTGGTTTTATGTGGCACCTGGTTGGTTGACGCCAGCGCTACAAGAATGGTGGTTTAGAGATTTATCGCCGAATACATCCGCGATGCTCTCAGCCAGTATTGGTTTAGGATTGTTCACAGCAGCTCGTATCGTCGAGCAAGTACGTACGGGTATCGAGTCGCTACCAAAAGGACAGATAAACGCAGCGTATGCACTAGGCTTCACTATTCCGCAAGCTTATAAGCAAGTACTGCTACCACAAGCATTTCGTATTATCTTACCGCCGCTTAGCTCTGAGCTGACTAACTGTTTTAAAAATGCCTCTGTCGCCTCATTGGTTGGTGTCATGGAGCTCATCAGTCAAACCAAAACCATCAGCGAATACACACAGAATAGCCTTGAGATTTATACTTATGCGACGATTATCTACCTCGTCTTCAATCTCTCGCTAATCGCTATTATGGGTTTGATCGAGCGTAAATTAAGAGTACCAGGGCTTATCGCAGGGAGTCAGAAATGAATATGATGACCGAACTTGCGACCGCGTATCCAGGCTTAATGGGTGGCATGATTACCACGCTAAAAGTCCTGTTTTTGGCTATTATCGGTGGTATCAGCTTAGGTACTGTGTTGGCGCTCATGCGCTTATCAGGTATCAAAGCATTAGAGATTCCCGCTAAGCTGTATGTTAATTATTTTAGATCCGTACCGTTACTGTTGGTACTACTATGGTTCTACTTTGCCGTCCCGATGATTTATTTTTGGGTGGCGGGTAAGTATTTACAACTAGATGCAGCCTTTGCCTCTTGTGTGGTCGCCTTTATGATGTTTGAAGCGGCTTACTTCTCAGAAGTCGTCCGTGCGGGTATTCAGTCTATCGGTAGTGGTCAGGTCAATGCCGCAAAAGCGTTGGGCATGACTTATGGCCAAACCATGCGTCTGGTGATTTTGCCACAGGCCTTTCGCAAGATGCTGCCGCTCATATTGCAGCAATGTATTATCTTATTCCAAGATACGACCTTAGTATTCGCTATTGGTCTGACCGACTTCTTCCGAGCGGCATACGTACGTGGTGAACTAATGGGTCTATTGACGCCTTACATCTTAGGCGCAGGCGCTGTGTATTTCGTCCTAAGCTTGGCAGCTTCAGTCGGTGTACAACGCGTACAGAAAAGGTTAAGGTTTTAATAAAGGACTGTTAAGCGTTAGAGTCGATCAGTGCATGGTTATCTGAACATGGTTATCTGATCTCATTTGATAGGCTCTAATGCTTTCAAAATTTAACTGCATTTATTATTAATGTATCGTTGATTCAGTTTAAAAGAGAGACAAGGCAACCGAGTGCAGATGTATATGTAATACTTCAAGCGAGGTTAACGCGGTAACTCTTTTATAGAGGATTGACTATATTTTGACTGAATGCAATTGGGCAAGATTAAGAACAAGGCTAGGAGCCAACGATGAATAATGCTAAAACGTTTATAAATGACTTTGGTGGACTGGTCACAGACAGTGGTCATGCTAGCAGTGAGATGGTCGTTGAGATAGATAGCGTTAGCAAGTGGTATGGTGACTTTCAGGTACTGACTGACTGTACCGCTCATGTCCACAAAGGTGATGTCGTCGTAGTCTGTGGTCCATCGGGTAGTGGTAAATCTACCTTGATCAAGACCGTGAATGGGCTAGAGCCCTTTCAAAAAGGCAATATCATGGTCAACGGTATCTCTGTCGGTGATCCAAAAACCAACTTACCTAAGCTACGTAGCCGTGTCGGTATGGTGTTTCAGCATTTTGAGCTATTCCCTCACTTGACCATCATCGATAATTTAATGGTTGCGCAAATCAAAGTATTGGGCCGTAAAGAAGCGGAAGCCAAACAAAAAGGCATGGCTTATCTAGATCGAGTAGGGTTGACGGTTCAAGCCAATAAATATCCTGCTGAGCTATCAGGTGGTCAACAGCAGCGTGTCGCTATTGCTCGTGCGCTCGCGATGGATCCCATAGCGATGTTATTCGATGAGCCAACTTCAGCACTAGATCCTGAGATGATTCAAGAAGTGCTCGATGTTATGGTAGAGCTGACTCGTGATGGTATGACGATGATGTGTGTGACACATGAAATGGGCTTTGCCAGTCAGGTGGCCAACCGTATTATCTTTATGGATGAAGGTCATATCGTTGAGAACTGTAGTAAGGATGAGTTTTTTGAAGGCGCGAAAAGTGAGCGTGCTCAGCAGTTCTTATCGAAGATTCTCAATCATTAAATAGATTTTGATTTACGATTATTTATAGCGCTGTTTCTAACATAAAGACATGTTCTAAAACTTATTTTTCTTTCCACTGCTAATGGTTATACAAAGCGCCCTATTAAAGACAGTTAAACGCTATCTTTAATAGGGCGCTTTGTATTCAGTTTCTTTTGTATAGCTATTTGAAAAACGACTTGGAGCCTAGGATGTTCACCCCCAAAGCATTTAAAGAGGAAGACTTTGAGGCTATAAAAGCCTTTATCAAAGAGCAGACTCAGGCGACTGTCATTGTAAAAACGAATACAGGATTAGAGGCTTGTCATATTCCGATGTACTGGCAGGATGATGGCAGTCAATACGGTTGTCTATATGGGCACATTGCCAAAATAAACTCTTTGAACAATAATGACAATATTGATACACCGTGGCTGGTTATATTTCAAGATGCCGGTCATTACATCAGTCCCAATTGGTATCCAAGTAAAGCAATAACTCATAAAGAGGTGCCCACATGGAACTATCGTAGCGTGCATATCACAGGATTAGTTCGCCTGATAACTGAGCCTGAAATGCTGATTGAAATCTTAACGAAGCTAACCACAGATTTTGAAGCCAACCAACCTATTCCATGGTCACTTAGTGATGCGCCAGTGAACTACATTCAAGCACTTTGTCGAGCGATTGTTGGTATTCGCATCAATATCACGGATGTTCAAGCACAGTTTAAACTTAGTCAAAATAAGACTGCTGAAAATAGAGCAGGCATAATCGCAGGACTAGGGCGACTGCAAACGGAAAAGGCAGATGAAATGGCTAAGCTAATTGAGTAGACAAGCTTGAAAATATAGTGTTTATGATACTGACGGATGTGATTTTACTTAATGCTATCAACTTAATTAGGATTGACTATGACGCTAAAGCGAACTGTTGGCATACTACTGTTTAATGAAGTAGAGGTGTTGGACTTTGCAGGACCTTTTGAGGTGTTTTCATTAGCTGAAAATGCTGATAACAATAAGTATTTTGACGTTATCACTATAGCTGAGAACCAAGCGCCAATATCTGCTAGGAATGGTCTGCAAGTTATTCCTGATTATAATTTTACCAACCATCCAGACATTGATGTACTAATAATCTCTGGTGGTTATGGTGCTGAAAAAATAGAAATACATAATAAAGTAGTGATTGACTGGATCAAGACTCAAGAAAATTTGGCAGAGCTTACACTTTCAGTGTGTACAGGAGCGTTACTATTGGCAGAAGCAGGTTTGCTGGCTGGTAGGTCAGCCACCACGCATTGGATGGATTTGGATAATCTGGCATCGTATCCTAGTATCAACGTTATCTCTGATACTCGCTTTGTAGATGCCAGTGATGATACATGTAATATTGTCACATCAGCGGGAATAAGTGCAGGCATCCATGCAAGTCTATACTGTATCGAAAAACTAATAGATAGTGAAACCATGCGTGCAACAGCACATCGCATGGAGTTCGATATTAACTAATTAAGTGAGTTATTGGATAGATGAGTGCATGGCTGTTTACTGATACAATAGTGGTTAATATTTTTGATAATTAAAATAATTCATAAACCATATTGGAGTCACTATGAGCGTAGAAAACCTATCTGTAGGATCGAGTGCAGCATCAAACAACGGTATCGTCATTATTGGTGCAGGTTTGGCAGGCTGGCATGTGATTGATGCCATTCGTGCAAAAGACAAAGATATTCCGATTACGTTGGTGACAGCTGATAGTGGCGATCGCTATCATAAACCAATGCTGACCATGGCCATTAGCCAAAAGAAAAGTGCGGCAGACTTGGTAAGAGCGACTGGTGTTGATGCGGCAGAGGCTGCAAATGTTAAGCTACTTGCTAACACGCAAGTAACGGATGTTGACACGACCATTCAACAGTTGCAGCTTATCTCTGCACAGCGCTCAGATCCAGCCAACACGGATTATGCCACGATCGGCTATGATAAGCTGGTGCTTGCCATGGGTGCGCATCCTATTTTTCCAAAAAGCTTGCCAGAGGATTTAGTTTGGCACGTCAATCATATTGAGCGTTTTGGACAGCTGCAAGAAAAGTTAGCCACTGGCAGTCAGCACGTTGCTATCGTCGGTGCAGGTATGGTTGGGACGGAGATTGCAGAGGACTTGTTAAAAGCAGGCCATCAGGTGACACTCATTGATTTAAACGATGCGCCACTATCGCAAATGCTACCGCCAAAAGCGACGGCTCGTATCGCCCAAGCGGTCAAGTCGCAAGGGATTAACTTTTTAGGAGGGTATCAAGTATCGGGTATTACTCGTCTCAGTGATGAAAAACTAGAAGTTAGTTACGAGGCACTGCCATCAGCGACAGAAAGCAGTACTGCTGAGCCAATCGAACCACTCATCGTGGATCACGTGATTGCCAGTACAGGTCTGACGGTCGATGATAAGCTGCCTGCTGCTGCTGGCGTTGAGTTCAATCGCCGCACTGGTATCGTGGTAGATGCGCCAACCTTGCGTACCAGTACTGCCAATATTTATGCGATTGGTGACTGTATGTCTATCGATGGCGTGCCGTGTCGTTACGTCGCCCCATTACGCGCGCAGGCTGCTACCATTGCTGATGATGTATTGGGCCTAGAGCATAACGGCTATGAGCATAAGCCACCAATGATTCGCCTGAAAAACAAAGCAATCTCCGTCATGGTGACAGGTGTGCCACAAGCGACTGGCAATTGGCAGGTCAAGACGGAAAGTGATGAAGAGCTGGTCATGGACTTGCTTAATGATAGTGATGAAGTTAGCGCTACGTTGACCATTAAGTTACCGCCGATCGTTAAAGCTTAGAAGATTAAACCCCTGCCGTTCAAATATTCAATACGGTTATATTGAGTCAACCTTAACACCTAAGTCTTTTAATGTTGCGCTGATTCTTCATTTGAATCATTAAGCCAATTGTACTAGCCATAGTATGATTGGCTTTTTTGTGTCAAATATTTGCCATGATTCTATGTTACATTTTTACTAAGACAAAATATTAATAGCTAATTAAATGATACGCATTGTATTACTATGATTGACAGCCGTTTGTTTACAACGGTATAGTAGTGACAATCTATAAAAGACCTATTCAAGGAAGAGTGACAGGTCTGCCGGCTATCAGCACGTAATATCTATAAATGACAAATACGATAAAAAGTAAAACGAAAGGACTCGTTATGACGCAAACTTCTGATTTTGATGCGACTCACATTGATTTTGATACTATTCTAAATAGCATTCCTAGTATTAATATGGGCGCACGCTCAGCAAATGCACCGCTTACCCAAAGCTATGATAAAGGTCCTGATGTGCCGCTCATTGAAGCGACTATCGGTGATTTTTTTGATGCTATCGTATCCAAGTATCCAGAGCGCGAAGCTTTGGTCTCTCGCCATCAAAATATCCGCTGGACCTACCGCGAGCTACAACAGCAAGTCAATCAACTGGCCAGTAGTATGATTGAGATGGGGCTTGAGATTGGCGATCGCATCGGTATCTGGTCACACAACAATGCTGAATGGTTGCTCATGCAATTAGCGACGGCAAAAGTCGGTGTTATCCTCGTCAATATCAATCCCGCCTATCGTACCTTTGAGCTGCAATATGCCTTGAATAAATTGGGCTGTTCAGCGCTTGTGCTCATGCGTCATTTCAAAACTAGCGATTACGCCAGTCTTATCAGTGAACTGTGCCCTGAGATTTATCATAAAGACTACACCCAGCTTGATTTGGTCGAGATTCCGACGATTGAGCGTATCATTTGGATTGATGAGCCTGACAGTGAAGAGACCTTTGGCTTTATGCAGAAATTCTCTGCATGGATGGCGGAAGGCGATGCCAACGACCCACGTGTTGCAGAGCGTCAAGCCCAGCTCAAAAACACAGATGCCATCAATGTACAGTTCACCAGTGGCACGACTGGTACGCCAAAAGGGGCAACCTTAAGCCATCGCAATATCTTAAATAACGGTTACTTTATCGGTGAGGCCATGAATCTCACCGAAGAAGATAAGCTGTGCATTCCAGTGCCTTTGTATCATTGCTTTGGTATGGTGCTTGGCAACCTAGCGATTCTCACGCATGGCGGCTGTATCGTTTATCCGAATGACGGCTTTGAGCCGCTGACCGTCTTGCAAGCAGTGGAAGAAGACAAATGTACAGGTCTACATGGCGTGCCCACGATGTTTATCGCTGAGCTTGACCATCCAGAGTTTAAAAACTTTGATCTATCGACTTTGCGTACTGGCATCATGGCAGGCTCTAGTTGTCCGATCGAAGTCATGCGCCGTGTCATCGATGAGATGCACATGAGTGAGGTCACCATTGCATATGGTATGACAGAGACCAGTCCAGTATCTTGCCAGACCAATGAACATACGCCGCTTGATAAGCAAGTATCTACCGTTGGCCTAGTACAGCCTGCGCTTGAGGTCAAAGTCATCAATACTGAGACAGGTGAGACTGTCGCATTGGGTGAGACCGGTGAGCTACTCACACGCGGTTATTCAGTGATGAAAGGCTACTGGGGCAGCCGATTTAAAACTCGCGCGGCTATCCAAGATGGTTGGATGCATACGGGTGATTTGGCTACGATGGACGAGGACGGTTATGTCAAAATCGTCGGTCGTAGTAAAGACATGGTCATTCGCGGTGGCGAAAATATTTATCCTGTCGAAATCGAAAATTATCTATATCGTCATCCAAAGATTCGTGATGTACAAATCGTCGGTATTCCTGATAAAAAGTATGGTGAAGTACTCGCGGCTTGGATTATCCCTAAAGAAGCAGACAGCTTAACGGAAGAGGAAGTTCGCCAGTTTTGTAGCGAGCATATTGCCCATTATAAGGTGCCGACTTATTATCGCTTTGTCACTGAATATCCAATGACCATCACTGGAAAAATTCAGAAATATAAAATTATTGAACAAATGAAAGAAGAGTTGGGTTTGTAGAAATTTAACCATTCTAATCTGTTATTTTATGAATAAGATATATGAGTAAAAGCTAAAATAAAGCATAAAATAAAAAAGCCACTCGCATTTACGTATTAAAGAAAAGGGATGTCATGAGCGCTATCATAACCAGTAAACTGAGTCCAAACGCCGCTGAATTTCAGCAAAACAGTGCCGCAATGCAAGCGGTGGTCGATGACTTATATGGTCACTTGCGTAAAGTCGTGCAAGGCGGTTCAGAGCGTGCACGTGCCAAGCATTTAGCCCGTGGCAAACTCTTGCCCCGTGAGCGTGTCGAGCGTTTGCTCGATGTGGGTACACCATTTTTAGAAGTGGCACCGATGGCCGCACACGATATGTATGGCGAAGAGATTCCAGCAGCTGGCGTGATTGCGGGCATCGGTCGTATCAATGGTATTGAGTGTATGATCGTCTGTAATGATGCCACGGTAAAGGGCGGCACTTATTATCCAATGACGGTCAAAAAACATCTGCGTGCGCAAGAAATCGCGCAAGAAAACAATTTGCCTTGTGTCTATTTGGTGGATTCAGGTGGGGCTAACTTACCCAATCAAGATGACGTGTTCCCTGATAAAGAGCACTTTGGTCGCATATTCTTTAATCAGGCCAATATGAGTGCGGCAGGTATTCCACAGATTGCTGTGGTCATGGGCAGCTGTACGGCTGGCGGGGCTTATGTACCAGCGATGAGTGACGAGTCTATTATCGTCAAAGAACAAGGCACTATCTTTTTGGGCGGTCCACCACTGGTCAAAGCAGCGACAGGTGAAGAGGTCACAGCTGAAGACTTGGGCGGCGGCGATGTGCATACCCGTCTGTCAGGGGTCGTCGATCACTTAGCACAGAGCGATACTCATGCGTTATCGATTGCACGCAACATCGTTAGCCATCTAAATCGTCCTGCGAAGCAAGTACCCAATCAAATTAAACCGCGTCCACCACGCTATGATGCCAAAGAACTATATGGCGTCATTCCAACGGACAAGCGCAAGCCATTTGATATCAAAGAAATCATTGCTCGTATCGTCGATGACAGTGCTTTTGATGAATTTAAATCACGCTTTGGCACGACGCTAGTCTGTGGATTCGCTCATATCGAAGGGATGCCTGTCGGTATCATCGCCAACAACGGTATCTTGTTCAGTGAGTCAGCGCAGAAAGGCACACACTTCATTGAGCTATGTTGCAAGCGCAAAATCCCACTAGTATTCCTCCAGAATATCACTGGCTTTATGGTCGGTCGCAAATATGAAAACGAAGGCATTGCGCGTCATGGTGCCAAAATGGTCATGGCAGTCGCCAATGCAAAAGTGCCAAAATTCACGGTCATTGTCGGTGGCTCATTCGGCGCTGGTAACTACGGCATGTGTGGTCGCGCTTATAGCCCGCGTTTCTTATGGATGTGGCCAAATGCGCGAATCTCGGTGATGGGCGGCGAGCAAGCAGCATCGGTATTGGCAACGGTCAAGCGTGACAATTTTGATCGTAAAGGCGAAGCATGGAGTGATGAGGATGAAGCTGCATTTAAAGCACCGATTCTCGATATGTATGAAAAGCAAGGTCATCCGTATTATGCTACTGCACGCATGTGGGATGATGGCGTAATTGATCCTGCTGATACGCGCAATGTATTGGCTTTAGGATTAAGCGCTGCTTATAACGCACCGATTGAAGAGACGACGTTTGGTGTCTTTAGAATGTAATAATTTTAAGGCCTTCCCATAATAAGCTACTACTGCGTCAACCTCATTTGAAGTACGTTTTGTACATCTACATTCGGTTTCCTTGTATTAACATTATTATGGATTGACCAAGAGTTTGTTTAAGTATTTACATAAAAAATATAGAGAAAATAATGCAAAAAAACAGTGATAAAAATTATAAAAGCTTATTGGTTAAAGTAGAACAACACGTGGCTACGGTGACATTAAACCGCCCTGAGATACGTAATGCCTTTAACGATGAAATGATTGCTGAGCTAACCGATGCATTCAATACGCTTGACGCTGATGATGAGGTACGTGTCATTGTACTAGCGGCTGCTGGCAAGGCCTTTTGTGCAGGAGCCGATTTGAATTGGATGCGTGCCATGGCGGATTATAGCTATGAAGAAAACCTAGCAGACGCGGACAAATTGGCACAAATGCTCAAAACTATTTACGAGTGTCCGAAACCAACAGTTGCTGCTATTCAAGGTGATGTTTATGCCGGTGGCATGGGTCTAGTCGCTGCTTGTGATGTGGCCATCGCCGTCAAAATTGCTAACTTCTGCCTAAGTGAGGTGCGTTTAGGGTTAGCCCCTGCGACTATCAGCCCTTATGTCGTCCGAGCACTGGGTGCTAGAGCATCGCAGCGTTACTTCTTAAGTGCTGAAGTGTTTGATGCCAAAAAAGCACGTCAGCTTGGCTTTATCCATGAGCGTGTTAGCGAAGAATGGCTGGCTGATGAGGTCGCTATATTTTGCAGCAAAGTTATCAAAAACAGCCCTGATGCAGTCAAAACCTGCAAACAGCTATTGCACGACGTCGCTGGTGCGCCTATTACAGATGAGCTGATTGCCGATACGGTAAAAGGTATCGCTGATATTCGTTCATCAGAGCAAGGAAAAGAGGGCGTACAAGCCTTTTTGCAAAAGCGTAAGCCCAATTGGTTGACGGCAGGTGAATAATGCACAAGAGATAAATGAGTAAATAGACAAGACCTCAAATAAAAACGATAACACACAGGGATAGTTATGTTTTCTAAAATTCTAATTGCCAACCGTGGTGAAATTGCCTGCCGAGTAGCCGCGACTGCCAAGCGTCTAGGTGTCAGCACCGTCGCTGTCTACTCTGATGCGGATCGTGAAGCTAAGCATGTGGCTGTCTGTGATGAGGCGATCTATTTGGGCGGTTCGGCACCGAAAGACAGTTATCTTAAAGGCGATGCGATTATTGCGATAGCGCTTGAGACTGGCGCACAAGCGATTCATCCGGGTTATGGGTTTTTAAGCGAAAATGCTGATTTTGCGCAAGCCTGTCAAGATGCTGGCTTAGTCTTTATCGGTCCATCGGCTGATGCTATCCGAGCTATGGGCGGCAAATCTGAGTCCAAGCGTTTGATGGAAATAGCTGGCGTGCCATTGATACCGGGCTATCATGGTGACAATCAAGATGCGCAATTTTTGCAGCAGCAGGCCGATAGCATTGGCTATCCAGTATTAATCAAAGCCAGTGCAGGTGGCGGCGGTAAAGGCATGCGTATCGTGGAGCAAAGCAGCGACTTTGTGGATTTATTAGACTCATGTCGCCGTGAAGCCATTACCAGCTTTGGTGATGATAAAGTATTGGTTGAAAAATACGCCTTAAAACCGCGCCATATCGAAATCCAAGTATTTGGCGATACGCATGGCAACTATGTGCATTTGTTTGAGCGTGATTGTTCCGTACAGCGTCGCCATCAAAAAGTATTAGAAGAAGCGCCCGCACCGGGTGTTGATATTGCGATGCGTGAGGCAATGGGCACCGCTGCCATCGAAGCGGCTCGTGCGGTCGATTATGTTGGCGCAGGTACGGTTGAGTTCATCGTTGAGCAGCGTGAAGATTCTATGAATTTTTATTTCATGGAAATGAATACACGCCTGCAGGTTGAGCATCCAGTCAGTGAAGCGATTACGGGTGTCGATTTGGTCGAATGGCAGCTCTTGGTCGCGGCAGGTCACCCATTGCCAAAAACTCAAGACGATCTGACTATCAACGGTCATGCTATTGAGGCGCGCATCTGTGCTGAAAACCCTGACAATAGCTTCTTGCCCGCGACCGGTACGTTGTTTACGTATCAAAAACCTGAACACAGCACCTTTATGATTGATAAAGATGGTACTGGCGTACGTATCGATGATGGCGTGCGCGAAGGTGATGTGATTAGCCCATTCTATGACTCTATGATTGCCAAGCTCATCGTCCATGCGCCAACGCGAGAGCAAGCATTAGCCAAGCTCGATCGAGCACTTGCGCAAACGCGTATCGTGGGTCTGCCGAATAACGCGGCATTTTTACGCTATATCTTAAATACCGATTCGTTTAGCAAAGCCAATCTCGATACTGCTCTGATTGAACATGAGCGCGATGCGATTTTTAATCAGCAGCCTTTAGCCTTATCAACGCTGGTTGTGACCGCCATTACTCGTCAATTTGCGAGCGAGATGGCGACGCAAGAGTCAGATATCGATCCATTTAGCAAACCTACTGGCTTCCGTGCCTATAGCGATTACACCAGATCATTTATCTTGGTTTATGATGAGAGTGCTTATACGGCCGGCATGAGTAACTGGCACAATGCAAGTTGTTCTGATAGTAAAAAGGGTAGCGATAATCTCAGTAGCTTTACGCTCGTTATTGAAAAAGAAATCGCTAATACGCAGGATAATAGCAATATTAATGTAGCTGCTCAGACCGAAACGGTTTATGAAGGCCAAGTGAGCTATGTCAGCAGTGACGAACATAATAGTACGTTATGGTTGGATGGTGCACGTACTAGCGCGCAAAGCTGGGTGCTTAATGAGACCGTTTATGTGTTCACAGACAGTGGCCGTGACGAGATTACGCTTGTTGATATTATGGCGCACGTAGGCGAAGAGTCCGCAGCGGTCGGTAGCTTAAAATCACCGATGCCAGGACAGGTTGTTGCCTTTAAAGTAGCGGTTGGCGATACCGTGAAAAAAGGTGAGCCACTGGCTGTTATTGAAGCCATGAAAATCGAACACACAATTACTGCACCAACGGATGGTGTAGTGGCAGAATTGTTATTTGGCGCAGGTGATTTGGTCGCTGATGGTGACGAGCTATTACGCATCGATAGTGAAAGCGAATAGCTGACGAAGCCTAATAAAAAGCCTCACAGAAAGGCGAATAATAAAAGGGATGATAAGTATGAGCCATTCGTATCCAAGCCATGTCACCATCGTTGATGTCAGTCCGCGTGATGGACTTCAAAATGAGTCAACGACGGTACCGACTGAGGTTAAGCAAACGCTTATCAATGATCTGATTGCGGCAGGTGTCAAAAAGCTAGAAGCAACAAGCTTTGTCTCGCCAAAGTGGGTGCCACAAATGGGCGATAATAGCGCGCTACTTGACGCGCTAGCGCCGACACGGCAGAAAGATATTTGCTACTCAGTCCTAGTGCCCAATATGCGCGGTTTTGAAAATGCCATTTTGCACCGTCCTGACGAAATCGTTATTTTCGGCTCAGCCAGCGAAACCTTTAGTCAAAAAAATATCAATTGTAGTATCGATGAGAGTATCGAGCGTTTTGCACCAGTGGCAGCGGCTGCAAAAGCGCAAGGCATCAAAGTACGCGGCGTTATCTCTTGTACGGTCGGCTGTCCTTATGAAGGCGAGATTGATCCTAGCCAAGTGGCTTACGTCACCAAGCGTTTGATAGAGATTGGTGCTGAGCAAATTGGCATTGCCGATACCATTGGTGTTGGTACGCCGCTCAAAGTTCAGCGCGCGTTACAAGCCGCATTAGAATATGCTGATATTTCTATGCTATCAGGGCACTTTCACGATACTTATGGTCAAGCATTGAGCAATACTTTGGCTGCACTACAAATGGGTGTCAGTGAATTTGATACTTCAGTGGCTGGGCTGGGCGGCTGTCCTTATGCCAAAGGCGCAACGGGTAATGTGGCAACTGAAGATGTGGTGTATATGCTGCATGGTATGGGTATCAGCACAGGTATTGATTTGGATAAATTGGTCGTGGCAGGTGAGCGTATCAGTGCGTTCTTAAAGCGTCCGAATGGCTCAAATGTGGCACGTGCCATCATTAATAAACGTCAGTCTTAAACAGCAAAGTCAATCCACTATAAAAGTATGACAGCGTTAACCTCGCTTGAAGTATTCAATATACATCGACACTCGGTTGCCTTGTCATACTTTCACATTGAATTGACTATCACATCAAAAATACAGTTACAGTGGCTTTAAAAAAAAGATTAAAATCCGAAATTTAAAAACATCAAAACACAAGGAATCGTTATGAGTTTACCTGGATTGAATTTTCAGCTTGGCGAAGATATTGATGCATTACGCGATATGGTGCAGCAGTTTGCAACCAATGAAATTGCCCCACGTGCAAGCGAAATCGACAGTAGTGATGAGTTCCCAATGGATCTGTGGCAAAAGATGGGTGACATCGGTCTACATGGCATTACCGTTCCTGAAGAGTATGGCGGATCTAACATGGGCTACGTCGCACACATGGTCGCGATGGAAGAGATTAGCCGTGCTTCGGCATCGGTAGCATTGAGCTATGGTGCGCACTCAAACCTATGTATCAACCAAATCAAACGTAATGGCAGTGAAGCACAAAAACAAAAGTATTTGCCAAAGCTGGTCAGCGGTGAATTCATCGGTGCATTGGCAATGAGTGAGACCGGTGCTGGTTCGGACGTCGTCAGTATGAAGCTCAGAGCTGAAGAAAAAGACGGTAGCTATGTGTTGAACGGCACTAAAATGTGGATCACGAATGGACCAGATGCGGATGTGATGGTGGTCTACGCGAAGACCAATCCGGAGCTAGGCGGCAAGGGCATGACGGCCTTTATCGTTGAAAAAGGTATGGAAGGTTTTGGCACGGCGCAAAAGCTCGATAAGCTCGGCATGCGTGGTAGCCATACGGGTGAAATGACCTTTAACAATGTGACCGTACCAAGTGAAAATATCTTAGGTGGTCTCAATGAAGGCGTTAAGGTATTGATGAGTGGCCTAGATTATGAGCGTGCCGTATTGGCCGCAGGTCCTATTGGTATCATGCAAGCCGTGATGGACAATGTGGTGCCTTATATCCATGATCGTAAACAGTTTGGTCAAGCCATCGGTGAGTTCCAACTTATCCAAGGTAAAGTCGCGGACATGTATACGATACTGCAAGCAGGTCGTAGCTTCTTATATACCGTCGGCAAAAACCTCGATATGTTGGATGCGCGCGGTGCCGGTCATAGTCGAGAAGTACGTAAAGATTGTGCCAGTGTGATTTTATGGTGTGCTGAAAAAGCCACCTGGATGGCAGGCGAGGGTATTCAAATATTTGGTGGCAATGGCTATACCAATGAGTATCCACTTGGTCGCTACTGGCGTGATGCCAAGCTATATGAAATTGGCGCAGGTACCAGCGAAATTCGCCGTATGCTAGTCGGTCGTGAGTTGTTTAACGAGACCAAATAAAGCGAGACTAAATAAAATGTAACCACGACTTAAAAGTTAACTTTTATCGAATAATTTTATTTTAAAATCTAAAAATGTGCTACGTTATATGTCTCATAGCGTGGCACTTTTTAATGACTTAAATAAAAGACTTTTATAATGATTCGTAAACGAAATACCAAGTTCGATCTTAATCACATAGCTTCCAACGATACAGCTTCTCTCTTTTTCAGCAATATAAAATCTATCGGTGCTTATAGCCTATTAGTTACCTTTTTTGCATTATTTACGATGACAGCGAGTATAGCGCCTGCACAAGCAGAGCTGGTTGACTTATCTAGTCCTGAACCCATTATTCAGTTTGCTGGTCAATATGCTAGCTGGTTGAGACCACCAAATTTTGATCAAGTTGTTCGTTCTATGGATAAACGCTTAATTAATTGTACGTATTATATCGATGGGGACGATTTAAAGCCTTGTGGAGGAAGGGTTTTCAAAATGGTTTTTTCCTTAAGCGTTGTTAAGCAAGGTAGTATCAGAAGCGTAAAAGTGATTGAGAGTAGTGGTATGAAAACTATAGATGCTGCTTTTGCTAGAGAGCTTAAGAGGGCTCGTTTCAAGCCTTTCTTGATAAAAGGAAAGGCTGTAGCGGCAAACATTAAGCTACCGATTGTATTTACAGCACCATAACTATCGTATTTAAGTCAAAAAAAGCAGGACGACTAAGATGTACTGCTTTTTGATCATAACTTATGAAGGCTAATAACACATACCACTAGCTACTTACTACGATCAAAATAATGCGTGAGACTACTTATATCATGACCTATAAATCACATACTAAGCTAGCTTTTAATCACATAGCTTCCAACGATACAGTTTCTTCCTTTCTCAGCAATATAAAATCTATCGGTGCTTATAGCCTATTAGTTACCTTTTTTGCATTATTTACGATGACAGCGAGTATAACGCCTGCACAGGCAGAGCTGGTTGATTTGTCGAATCCTGAACCTGTTATTAAGTTTGCTAGTAGTGTAGCAAGTTGGCGAAGACCGCCGAAATTCGATCGTGCTATTCGTCATATTTCTATGGATAGATATTTAATTCATTGTTCCTATGACGAAAATGGGGCTGCTATAAAGCCTTGTGATAGAACGGATTTAAAAATGGTTTTGTCATTGCGCGTTGATAAGCAAGGCAGTATCAAAAATGTAAAAGTGATTGAGAGTAGTGGTGTAGAAAGGGTAGATAAAATGGCTATTAATGAACTGTATAAAGCTCGATTGAAGCCTTTTTTGAGAGAAGGAAAGCCAGTAATGGGAATAGTTGATGTACCGATTGTATTTACAGCACCATAGGCAGTAACAGAGGATTTAGGTGTTTTTGAACCAAAAAAAGCAGTACGCCTAAGACGTACTGCTTTTTCTATTCTAACTTTATAAAATACGACAACACACGTCAATTATTTACTATGATCAAAATATCGTGCTAGACCATTTAATAATAGATCATCACGCAGACGTACCGGACGGTTGACGTGCTGCGAAATAATGGCTGCATCACCACCCGTCATGATGACTTCAAAGTTGGGATGGCGATGGCTAATCTCATTGATGGCACCGACAATTGATAAGAGTATGCCGCGATGTACCGCATCCTGTGTGGTCACACCTTGGCTAACGCTGTCGAACGTCCCATTAGAGATGGTGATTTGCTTAGTACCAGAAAACAACGACTCACGTTGCAGGTAGATACTGGGGAAGATATATCCACCCAAATGCTCAGCATGATCGATCAAATCAATCGTCACTGCTGTACCGCAGCCAATGACACACTGGCGCTTTTTCTTATCGACTGCGCCTAGCATTTGTAGCCAGCGATCACAGCCGAGCTGCTCATCGTTATATTGACTCTTCATTAGCGGGTGAGCGGCGTCGACATGGACGAATTCAAACGGAATATTTAGACGGCTTAAGGTCTCTGACACCTTGGCATTCAGCTCGTTACCTAGTACAGATGAGATACCAATAAAGTCAGGAGCAAAACGCTCAAAGCGATCCGTCAGACCCATCAGCAATTCGGCTGGTGCCTGCAAATGTTGTTTGGCATCATGTGTGACTATCTGACCGATATCATCGGTGAGCCAGTATTTCAGGCGGGTATTTCCAAGATCAAGCCAGAGCATAAAATTCCCTTTATATACAGTGAAGCAATTATCAATATCCTATCCTGATAGCTACTGCACTTTAGTGCTCGTTGATTAAACGATTAAGTCGTTTGAATAACGTCAATGCGTCCGGTGAAAAGTGCAGAAATCTTACCGTTATCTTGGCGCAATTGCAAACATCCATGTGTATCGATACCACAAGCGTGGCCCGTGAGTATATTGGTTTGACCGTTATGCTCTTGGGTCACACGTAATCGCAGTTCGCTCAGTGCATCCATCGAGTCAAACTGCTTTAAAAAGCTGTCCAGATAATAACGATGTCCCGTTGGTTTCTCTATACTTAGATGCTCGAAGCGCGTCATCGCCGCCATCAATGCTTTACTCATTTGCTGATAAAGCACACGTAAGCTCGGTAGACTGGCAGCCTGCGCTTTTGGCTGTAGTGTCTCAGCAATATCTTGTAAGCTAATCGCTTGATAACTCATGCCTTCAGAGGTTTGCGCAGTTAGCGTGGGAGTGGCTTGGACATTGAGACCGACACCTATGACCACGCCAACCAGTTTGCCTGCTTGCGATACGGGTTCAATCAGAATCCCAGCAAGTTTATTAAACGGCAGCGTCTGCTGGTCTAGTTCCGTATTATGTACATCAACGCTATCTAAGGCAGATTGGCTTTGAGGCTGATTCTGGCTTTGATTTTGACTTTGGTAAAAGCCCAGATCATTTGCCCACTTCACGCCGATTGGCGTTAGTCCCTCCGTGTGCAATTGCTCATTTAGCCTTTGGATGACAGGCATTTTTGCCAGTTCTACACCGATGATTAATGACAGTAAGCCACTAACCGGTATGTGAACAGGATGATAGAGAGACAGGTAGACATTACCACGCGGTGATTGCCATGAGCGCCCGTGTTGCCCGCGACCAGCGCTTTGGGTTTCAGCCGTTAGTAGGTGCATCTCAGTCGCATTCAATATGCCATTCTGTACATCTGCTATTAGCTCGCTATTCGTAGACGCGCTACTGGTAAGATGGCGATGATTCAGCTCAGGTAAATGCTCAAGTGTTAATGACTCAGACACAGAGTGAGATGATTGATTAAGTATCGGCATAAGTTTATTCTACTTGAGTAATGTCGCTGGGATAATCTTTGATATACTGGACGGTTTTCGCGAACAGACAGCATAAAGATTGGGGTGTGATTTGGCAAATGCAATTAAGAAGATGCCACTAAATGTATAAACAGGCAAATCAGTAAGATAAAAAATACCGTTCAAAATATAAGCAAGATAAAAGGCTAATTCGATGATGCTATATGTGTGGTTTGTGATTGCAGGGGCGTTCGCTGGTGTCAGCGCTGGATTGTTTGGCGTGGGTGGCGGCATGATTATCGTACCAGCATTGGTATGGATCTTTACCGCATATGATTTTTCGCCAGAAGTCGTGACACATTTGGCCATTGGTACGTCACTGGCGACCATCGTTGTGACCTCGATTAGCTCGCTCACTGCTCATAATAAGCGCGGCGGTGTACGCTGGGAAGTATGGCGAAAAATGGCATTGGGTCTGGTCGTTGGTAGTCTGGTGGGTGCAGGTGTTGCGGATATGATTGACGGCAAGGTACTACAAGCCATTATCGGTATTGGCGCGCTCTTAGTAGCGATAAAAATGTTGTTTTTCTCTAACAAAGAACAGTTAGGCAAGCCATTACCCTCTGCTGGCATACAATTTGGTGCCGGTACAGGCATCGGTATGGCGTCGTCTATCTTCGGTATTGGTGGCGGTAGTTTGACGGTGCCGTTTTTAAATTGGGCGGGCCTCCCGATGAAACAATCGGTCGGTACGTCAGCGGCTTGCGGTCTACCGATTGCGCTGGCTGGCGCGGCAGGGTTTGCATGGTTCGGTCAAGATGTGGTCAACCTACCTGAGGGCACGATAGGATTTGTGCATATCACGGGATTTTTATGCATCTCAGTCGCTAGCTTTGCGATGGCAAAAGTCGGTGCCAAGCTCGCCCATGTATTGCCTGCGCTGATGCTTAAACGTGCGTTTGGCGTGTTGTTAGTGTTTGCTGGCGGGCAGTTGTTGTTGAGTGGGATTGGGGTGTTGTAAATTTCTTAAGTTTGAGGAATAAAAGATGGCAGTGCATGAGTTGTATTTCAAAAGACAAAAAAATATGATGAGCGAGTCTTTAGACGCTTATCAATATGCTGATTTTCCAATGGAATTTAGGGTTCAGGTTA
The DNA here is from genome assembly GCF_015864635.1 of Psychrobacter sp. SZ93C1. Classification (NCBI taxonomy): domain Bacteria; kingdom Pseudomonadati; phylum Pseudomonadota; class Gammaproteobacteria; order Moraxellales; family Moraxellaceae; genus Psychrobacter; species Psychrobacter sp. SZ93C1. Next base: position 560,615 of record NZ_JADYWY010000001.1, read on the forward strand.
GTTATATCTTGATGGATGTATTTTATGATATACAAATTCTGGACTTATTAAAAAGTAAACAGAGCACAATGGGTTTTAATGGAAATCTATTGATAATAGTTCAACATACTGATAATGCAATGAGAAATATTTGCAAACTTTTCTGTAGGGAGAAAGGAAGGCTTTCTCTCAAAGGAAAGACTAACAAAGTAACTCAACGTGATGGTTATCAAGCTATACTTGAGTTTGTTTTTAGCGAATATAGTACGGATGATTTTCTTACAATAATAGAGTTAATCTTTGGAAGCATAGAAAACGAAGCATGCAAGTTAAGTTTTGGTAAGCGTGAGAATGCTAAAGAAATCTCTCATCAAGCAGTTTTAGAACTCAATCAACGCTTTCATGAGCATGGCATAGGTTATCAGTATGAGAGTGGTCAAATCATTAGAATAGACTCGGATCTAGTACATTCAGAAGCGGTTAAACCTGCTTTACAGCTACTAAGTAATCCAATATATAAAGGTGCGCAAGAAGAATTTTTAAAAGCTCATGAACATTATCGTCATGGTCGTTACGATTCAGCTCTAACAGATTGTCTCAAAGCTTTTGAAAGTACCATGAAAATTATACTAGATAAGCGTGATTGGGAATATGGTAAAAAAGATACTTCTAAGAGACTTATTGATTGTTGCCTAGCTAATGAATTGATACCAAAATTTTGGACAGATCATTTCAGTTCATTAAGTAATATACTTACTTCAAGCATAGGCACGCCTCGAAATAAATTGAGCGGTCATGGTAAGGGTAACGCTGAAATAGAAGTTCCTGAACATCTTATTCAGTACGTGCTACATATGACCGCATCTACTATTGTATTTTTGATCAAAGCTGAAGAATCGTTAGACTAAATTGAATAACGAGTGACATGGGGTCACTCTAATCTTTCCGTTTTAAAACTCACAAACCCTAAAAACCCACCCCAACTTCAGGTAGAATAGCCGCCTGTTTTTGCTAAGTTTATTGACCCTTTATGCGCCTAAAGTCTCTAAAGCTGACAGGCTTCAAATCCTTAGATAAAATTGACATGTTGTATAGTCGATTCAATTTAAAAGTAGTACAAGGCAACCGAGTGTAGACGTATATGTGATACTTCAAGCGAAGTTAACGCTGTAATACTTTATAGTGGAATGACTATAGCAATGACAAACCTTTATAAAGCTAGTATGTAAACCATGAGACATGATTAGTATGAAAGCTGCAGAAAAATACCGCCGTGTTTTCGGCTCAATGAGTCATCTAAAAGAGCAGTTATCATGGACGACAGGCCTCTCTAATATGGTAGAGTTTTTGGCATGGGAGCCGCAGCGTATTTTAGGCATTACTAAAAAGCAATATGTACGCCAAATCATTGAATGGGCTACCCATCCTGAGCTTGTAGGCAAAAATATAGAAGAGATTGAGCAATCAATCATCAAAAAGCTCAATCAAAAAATGAGTGAATCTGAGCAGCTAGAGACCTATTCAACGCAAACGATGGGCATCTGTGATGCGAGAGAGGCCGTTCGCCGAGTAACGTTCTTTTCTGAAGGTTATCTGAATAAAGAGTTCGATATCTTTTTAAGTTTATGTAGTGATGTTTATCTCGATTTATTTTATCAGCAGTTTATTAGCTTTGAGCCTAATAGATCATGGTCGACACATGGTAACAGCGGCATGTTTGAAAACAGTACAGAGCTAAAAGCGATGTATATGGATAACTTAGCCTATAACCATCAAGCGAACGTGCTAGTAGCAAATGAGTTAAAGCTCGCTGGTCGGAAAAACCCAGACCAAATCCTAAAATACTGTTTGATGTATGAGCATTTATTAGAGAAAGGCTTTATCGAGAAAGGGGCAAAGTTTTTGCTGTTATTTATCGGTGGTGACGCGTTAAAGCAAAACAAGCAAACGCTCGTAGACCGAGAGCTGGCGTTGTGTCATAAAAGACCGAGGAAGTATCAGCATCTACTAAGAACAGAACTGTTAGAAATAGTCGAGCATTTAGAAGTGGCAAGTATCTCTTGGTCCGCTCTTATCGAGTTTAACAATCGATATTTAGCAGAAAATGACACCTGCCAAGTGGAACAAAAATTGCTACAGGGGTTTCATCAAAGCCTTGAATCAAAATCGTTTATGCAGTTAGCTGTTTAACCCTAAAAACCCACCACAATTTCAGGTAGAATAGCCGCCTGTTTTTGCTAAGTTTACTGATTCTTCATGCGTCTAAAATCCCTAAAGCTGGCAGGCTTCAAATCCTTTGCCAATCCAACGACTTTTACCTTCCGCCATGGTATCACCGCCATTGTCGGGCCGAACGGCTGTGGCAAATCCAATGTGATTGATGCCATTCGCTGGGTGCTGGGTGAGACCTCTGCCAAGCAGTTACGCGGTGGCGCGATGAGTGATGTCATCTTTGCTGGTACGCAAGATAAGGCGGCCAAAAGTGTCGCCAGTGTCGAGCTGACATTTGAGCATACGCAAGATGAGCATACCGGCATTCGTCATGAGTTTAACCTGTATCAAGAGTTGTCCGTTCGCCGTCAGGTAAATAAGGATGGCCGCTCAGATTACTTTATCAATGGCACACGTTGTCGTCGCCGTGATGTGGTCGATGTGTTTTTGGGTACGGGACTTGGTGCGCGTAGTTATGCGGTGATTGAGCAAGGCATGATAGGGCGTATTGTCGAATCTAGCCCCATGCAGCTGCGTGAGTTTATTGAAGAGGCCGCAGGGGTGTCTCGTTATCAAGCGCGCCGCGAAGAAACGCAAAAGAAGCTAGAAAAAACACAAGAGAACCTAGCCCGTCTGCATGACATGCAAAGCGAGTTAGTCAGCCAACAAAAACGCTTGTCGAAGCAAGCCGCCAGTGCACAGCGTTATGAAGAGCTGGCCTTAACACTTGCTGATATTAAGCAGCAACTGGCCATTCAGCAGTTGTATCAAGCCAAGCATACTCAGCAACAGCAAAAGATCGCCCATGAGCGCAGCACTGCCGAAGTCGCTACATTGCAAGCCGACTATGAGACGTTAAAAGCGCAGCAAGATAAGCTCGCCACGCACATTAACCAAGAGCAATGGCTCAAGGATGATGCTCAAAGCGCTCACTATCAGCAGCAGCTCGGCTATCAACAAGTTGAGCACGCGCTGAGCGATGCCAAGTCGCAATTGACCGTGATTGCGCAGCAACTTGCGAGCTTGGATCAGCAACGCGCGCAAGCAGTGGGTGAGATTGATCGATTAAAAGCCGAGCAAACCGAGCAGCAGAATATATTAGAGGCGTTACGTCCACAGCTCACTGAGTTGACGAATAAACGCGACACGCATAAATGCAATGAGCAACCGTTACAGCGTGCATGGCATGACGCGCAAAACCAGCTATCACGCTTGCAAGATAATTCGCGCATGCTTGAACAGCAGCAAGCCATCAATAGCCAAGCACAAAAACGCCATCAGCAGAACCATGAAAAATGGCAGCGCCGCCAGCAAAACTGGCAAAATCTATGGCAGCAATTACAGCAGTCATTATCAGCATCTAGCAATAATAAGGGTTTTGATAAAGAATTTGATAAGCGCTCTGATGAACAAGCGCCAACGGATGCACAAAACCTACAGCAGACATTAGAGACGCAAGTTGCAGAGCTGAATAAACAGTTGCAGCAGATAGAGCGCCAACAAGACAGCGTCGATGAGCGTCTGTCGGAACTACAACCGCAAGCGCATGATTTACAGCAGCGCTTGAATATGCAGCAACGTGAGTTGAGTGAGCATGAGAAGCGTCACGCGGTATTGGCCAGTGAATATGATACTCTGCATCAGATATTGCATCCAAAACCTACGCCGCAAAATCAACAGCAAGCCTCTGTCTCTACAGCGGCTAATCTAGAAACTAGCTCGGAAAGTAATGTCGTCAATCGCTATAACGAATTGGCCATTACCACTTTGCGTGAGCAGATTGAGCTGAGTGAAAAAGGACAGCAGCACGCCGCGCTACTTGATAGTGTCTTGGCGTTATGGCTAGACAGTCATGTACTAATCTCTAACCAATCTAATCAATTAAACGTTGATGATGTGAGCAGTGATATTGAGAAAGCGAACAGCTTATGGCAAGTGCTTGAGAGTGACCTATCGGATATCGTTACTTATCAAATAGCACAAAATGAGCAGGCTAATACAGAAGGTCAGTATTCGGTAGAGAACGGTCATAGCTTGTGGTTATCTGCCAAGAATGAGGCAGCTACAACGCCATTTATCAACCATTTGCCAGATAGCTTAATTGATAAAGTCTTGCCATTGTCACAGCTGATTAAGCAGCCTGCATTAGCGCTCTGGCAGCAGTGCTACTTGTATATTGCGCAATCAGAAGCAACCAGTCAGCAGACTCTTGAAGACTTTTCAGATATCTTAAAAGCGTTGCCATCGTCAGCCATTCTGCTAACAACTGACGGTTGGCTTATTAGTCGTCAGGGTACGATTAACCTGAGTAAGTTTACAGGTGAGCAAGATGGTCAAGGTGAGAGTAATAGCCAGTTTTTAACACAGCGATTGCAGCAGCGTAGCCGTTTGCAAGCACTAGAAGATTTGCTAGATGAGTTTGAAACCAAAATACAAGCTACGCAAAAGACCATTGCAAAGAATCAACGTGACTATGATGCGTTAACGGTCAATCTAGAAGAAACGCGTGCACAAGCAGATCAGCTCACCCGTGATAAACATAAATACCAGCAGCAGCTAACGACTCAGCGTGCCAATGCTGAGCGTCTGCAAGCAGATAGCCAGCGTCTTATGGCGGATAAATATACCCTTGAGCAAGAGCAGCAAGAGTTAGATCAAGAGAGACAAGCGCTCACTCATGAGCAGCAAGATATTCAAAGTCAAATAGTAGCGTTAACGCCACAAGTATCCGATGCCCGCGCGACCAGTCAGCAACTACAGGCTGAACGCAGTGAGCTAAATCGGATGCGCCAAGCCGATGATGATGCATGGCAAGCATTGCAGCTGCGTATCCAGCAGAGCGAGATGCGCCTAGAGCATAGTGTCAGTAGCCTTGCACGAGCAACTGTGCAATACGACCAATCGCTACAGAGCGAGCAGCAGCTAAAAGCGAGTCATCAGAAGCAGCAGGATAAGCTACCAGACTTGCAAGCAGCATTACAAATGGCGCAGACAGCACGAGATAAGCAGCAGGTGTTATTGACCGAGCGTGATACGGCATTGGCTGCGCTAAAGCAAGAGTATGCTCAGCAGCAGACAGCGTTGGATAGCGTGCAAAATACGCTACAAGTTCAGCAGGGTAAGCTTGCAAATCATGCTACTGAGTTGGCACTAAGCATGGCGCGTTTGGACGATGCGAGCACTCATACTCATGACGCTTTAGAAGCGTACTATAAGGTGAGTCATAAATATAAAGCAGCATCAGAGCTAGCCCAGCAGCATCAGCAACAAGTGATGAGCGTCTCAAACTTGCTCGCGGATTTTATCGCGCATGATCGCCGTGTGCGTCCAGATAAAATCGCAGAGCTGGAGTCTGAACGCGCCACGCTTGAGCAGCAACTAGGCAAAATCGGCCCAGTTAATCTCGCTGCAGTGGCAGAGTTGGCTGAGGTCAATGAACGTCTAGAGCCATTGGCGCAGCAAACAGCAGATATTGCGGCTAGTATGCAGACGTTGACGGCAGCGATTGAGTCTATTGATGAGACGACTAAGACACTGTTTATGCAGACGCTCGATGCCGTTAATACTGAGCTTGCTAACTTATTTGCCAAAGTATTCGGCGGTGGTCAAGCCAGTTTAACGCTCAATACTGACGATATGCCTGTTAATGCGCCAAAATCAGAGCAGTGGCGGGCAGGGCTGACCTTGATGGCACAACCAAAAGGTAAGCGTAATAGTCGCCTAGCTGTGCTGTCAGGCGGTGAAAAAACCCTAACCGCGTTGAGCTTGATTTTTGCGATATTCAAGCAGCATCCCGCACCATTCTGTGTACTAGATGAAGTTGATGCACCACTTGATGATGCCAACGTCGAACGCTTTACCAGTTTGATTCATGAGCTGGCAGATGATTTACAATTTATTTTTATCAGTCATAACAAACTGACGATGCAGATTGCTGACGAGCTAAAAGGCATTACCATGCCAAGCGCAGGTGTTTCTACGTTAGTCAGTGTCTCGTTAGATGAAGCCGAACGCTATATTACCGAGTAGCTCAAATAACTGATATAGTCAAATCTATATAAATCCGCTACATCGTTATCCTCGCTAAGCATACTAATGTATAACTTGCACTCGGTTTCCTTGTATCGAAATTATTTAAATTCAACTATAACTGGCAGGCCACTGCTAGTGGTATAGTTGAAGTTGAGGTGGTAACGTTACGCAAGTATGTCGGGCTGACGGTAAACGATGACTATATGGTGACGAGCTTAATTAGCCATGCTAGACTATTGCCATTTGTCGCCTCTTGTGTATTCCCTTTTGTCATATATTAGGATGTATTTCTCATGACCGCTATTCAGTTTATATTGATCGCCATTGCCGCATTTATCATGCTTGCAGGGCTGTTTATGGTCATTCGTAGTTTTAAGCGCCGCAACAGCGCTGAAGCGATGGCGGTCAACTATGATAAAAACGGTATTCCCATCATACCGCGACATGAGCGTAATCTCGTGGATCAGCCAGATCTTGATGACACCGTCGCAGGTGAGACCAGTATTGCACCTGATCGCAGCTATCTCAATGCGGTCGTTGAAGAAGATACATTGACTCAACCGCATGCCCATTTCGATGTGAATGTCGATGCACAGCAAACGGCTGGACATAACGATATCATCAGTGAGTTAAATGACGATCACAGAGACATGGTTGAAGATGACAGCTATGAACGCTGGCAGGATGAGCAGCAGAATACTGAGTTTGCAGCAGCATCTGAGCAGATAAATGCCGAGCAAGAGCCTGATGCATTTTCTAGCTTGATGTCGGCGACAGACAGTCTGATGCCATCGATTGATACGGTAGAAGAGCCGAGTTTTGATAATAATAGTCCGATTCTCGATCAGCATTTGTCAGAGCCTGTTGACGAAGCGCAAAATGGTCCATTGATTAATGCTAAAGACAACATCAACATCACCATCTTGCCGCACCAATATCGTGATCGTCCAACCGCGATTATCCGTGGTCGTGATTTATTGAAGTTAATTGATAAGTACGGTTTGCGTTATGGCGCGATGAATATGTTCCATCGTTATGAGAAAAAAGACGGCACAGGTATGCTGTGGTTTAGCATGATGGGCATCACCGATAGCGGTATCGCGCCTTTTGATCCGCATAGCGTAGCGACCAATACCTATCATGGCGTGGTGGTATTCTTATCTTTACCGCATCCGCAAGCCCTGCGTAGCTTCGATAGCATGATGAGCATTGCCTATATGATGGCCAGTGATTTGGACGCGATTATGTTAGATGAAGAGAACGAACCAATCACCTCTGAGTATAAGCAGCAGCTACGCAACCAAGTTCGCGACTATGAAGGCTAAAAGCTTGAAGGCTAAAGGTTACGGAAAATAAGAGCTGGTTAATATTAGAAGTAGTATAAAAGGCAAATAGCGATTGACGTTATTTGCCTTTTTTAATGCGCGTTCATTTCTGCAAAATGCTAGAGTCGGTTCAAGATATAGTTGATTCCAAATATTTTCGATACAAGGAAGCCGAGTGTAAGCTATACATTAGTATGGTTAGTGAGGATGACGATGTATCGGATTTATATGGATTTGACTATAATTTAGATACAAGGAAGGTGAGTGAAAGTACTACACCTAGTAGACTGAGCGAGCCTGACACAGTATCTGATTTATATGGGATTGACTATACCGAGTCTCTCACAAAATTGTTATCATATTGGCATCTTGAATTGCAAAGAAAAGACGCTGACTATGACTGATTCTATCGTACCGACCGCTGCTCAAACTAAAACTACTCAAAATGCTACTGCGCAAATCATTGCCCAGATGCGCACACTTATCGACGCCATCAAAACACACAACTATGTTTATTATGTACTCGATAATCCGATCTTAGAAGACAGCGAATACGATCAGTTGCGTCGCTCCTTGGTCGCGTTAGAAGAGTCACATCCAGAGCTTATACAGCCGGACAGTCCCATCAATCAAGTCGGTGATATGCCGCTATCTGCCTTTACCCAAGTGACTCATGACATTCCGATGCTGTCATTGGGCAACGTCTTTGACTATGACGAATTACATACGTTTATGCGCCGCGTCAACGACCGTCTAAATGATGCACAGAAAAACCCCGAATATGAGATGGAGCTAAAGCTCGATGGATTGGCCGTATCGCTAAAATACGAGCATGGCAAGTTTGTGCAAGCCGTCACGCGCGGTGATGGGCAAACGGGCGAGGATATTACCCAAAATACCAAGACCATTCGCAACTTACCACTTTGGCTCGCGGATGCTGCTGACATCGAGTTGCTAGAAGTTCGCGGTGAAGTATTGATGCCCAAGGCAGGTTTTGATCGTCTCAACCGCTTAGCAGAAGAGAGCGAAAATAAAACTTTTGCCAATCCACGTAACGCCGCTGCTGGTAGCCTGCGTCAGCTCGATCCCAGTGTGGCAGCCAGTCGTCCACTGGCGTTCTATGCTTATTCTATCAATCAGGGATTGCCCGAGACCATCGAAACGCAATCAGCAGGCTTGGCGTGGCTAAAAACCATTGGCTTTACCGTCAGTGCAGTAGAAGTGGTCGCAAATCCACGCGCGGCACAGACTTACTATGAGTCAGTGATCGATATGCGTAGTGATTTGCCGTTTGAAATCGACGGCATGGTGATTAAAGTAAATAACCTGTCATTGCAGCAGCAGCTAGGGTTTCTATCACGCGAGCCGCGTTGGGCCACCGCTTATAAATTCCCTGCCGAAACGGTCATGACGCGTCTAAACGATATCGAATGGCAAGTCGGACGTACCGGACAAATCACACCAGTCGGTAAATTAGAACCCGTCAAAGTAGGCGGCGTCACCGTCAGTAATGTCACTCTACATAACTTTGGTGAGATTCAGCGTTTAGATGTGCGTGCAGGCGATATGGTTAGTGTCCATCGTGCTGGTGATGTTATCCCCAAAGTCACTCGCGTGTGGCACGACCAGCGTTCAGCAGATTCAACACCAGTGACGCTACCGTCTACTTGTCCTGTCTGCGACTCTCCAGTGGTGCTGCCTGAAGATGAAGCATTGGCACGCTGTACTGGCGGCCTATTTTGTCCCGCGCAGCAGCAAGAAGCCTTGATTCACTTTGTCTCACGCCGTGCCATGGATATCGATGGGCTTGGCGCAAGTTGGCTCATTAGTTTCTTTGAGCATGGCTTGGTCAAGACGGTTGCAGATATTTATCAATTGCACAATCATACGGACGAGCTCGTCACGCTAGAAAAATTGGGCGAAAAATCCGTACAGAATATCATCAGTGCTATCGAAGCCAGCAAGCACACGACATTGGCTCGCTTTATCTATGCACTTGGTATTCGCGGTGTGGGTGAGGGGACGGCACAAAACTTTGCACAGCAATTTGGTGACCTCGATCGCCTGATGGCAGCCAGTATCGAAACCCTGATTAAAACCCCTGACGTAGGCACTATCACTGCCGAGCTTGCCTACGAGTTCTTCCGTGCGCCGCATAATATTGAAGTGATTAATTCTTTGCTTGAAGCAGGTGTCTATTGGGATAAGGTCGAGCAAAAAGCTGCTGGAGACTTGCCACTCGATGGGCAGACGTGGGTCATTACGGGTGCGCTGGAGAAAATGGCACGTGATGAAGCCAAAGCCAAACTACAAGCACTGGGTGCAAAAGTGTCGGGCAGCATCTCAGCCAAAACGACTGCGCTACTTGCAGGGGATAAAGCTGGCTCTAAACTAATTAAAGCAGAAAAACTGGGTGTGAAAATCGTGGGTGAGGAAGAGTTTTTAGATTTGGTTGGGGATGAGAACCGTTAAAAAATCGCACTGCTAACTGGGAGCATAGCTCTTGTCTTGCGTCGGGCAAAACAGTGTTTTGCTTATTCCTCCTCAGGTTCGCAAGTGCAAATCCCTTAAAGGGGATTTACTGGTTAGGTCATACCTTAATAACATGCTCGTCCCTAGCGCAAGAACAAAAGATAAAGATTTAAAAGCATGGCCTCAGCATCGCTTGCTTTAATAGTGGGCAAATATGCGGGTCATGAGCCGTCTTTCTTTAATGATTCACTCGGTGCTCGTCCCTCGCCTACAGTTTTCGTCTTCAGCTTTAGTAGAGAGTTACGGTTGCTTTACTCCTTCGCGCAAGAATAAGCATTTGGCACATTTTTGAGTAGGGTGCGCCCAGCGCACCTTTAAGAAACGGATTTTTGAGTTTAAAGCATTATATGCTGAGTACATTGGTGCGCTGATCGCACTCTATCACTCTCGATTACGTGCATTAAAAATAAGCATGCCTATACTATGAAAAAAATATTCTTTATATCATTTCTATTGCTATTCACAGCCTTACCGTTATCGATTGTCTTGGATAAAGAACAAAAAGGCAATGAGATGATGACGGGCGGCTTTGGGACTCAATATGCGGACTCTCCCTATCCATTTGGTAATCCAAGTGCCCCTGTACGCTGTAGACTAAAATTATACCGAAAGAAATTTATTATCATTCAAGTTCAACAGGATCAAACTGCTTTAAAAATACCGACTGATGCAATGAGATTTGAAGGCGCAAGGAAGAGAGCAGATTCTGAGAGGTGTGAACCTATAGATATCTCACTAGGTTATATTTATTCTGAGGGTGAATTGTTGAGATACCATAGCAAAGGCTATCCTTCTCAAGCAGATGAAGCTGGTTATGTAGGTTTAGTGCCAGTCAGTCAACAAAAAATTATAGAGATTAGAGTAATTGATTTATTGCCATCATCTGTAAATGCAAAAGCGGCGGCAGAAAAATTAAAAAGTCAAACTGATCTAAAACGCTATACACCTCAATTGAAAATGCAGCATTACCCACTATGGTTTTATCCTAATGCAAAATATATTGAATATGAAAAAAATAACGGTCTATGGCCTCCTTTCGATAAATATGGCTATGGAGTAATGAATTCGAAAAATCCTTTAACTAATCAACCTTATGTTGTCGAATGCCGACTGAGTGTTGAGATGCCTGAAAATATTTCTGATAATACAGATTTGAGAGAAAGGTTTGTACAAACAAAACTTTCTAATGGAGGGTATGGTTATTGCGAGGGTCTATATTACATCGTCACGGACAATACGGTATTGACTTTAGAAGTAAAAATTTTTGGAGATGCAGTGCCATTTATTGATCAAATATATGCAAAAATCGATAACACTATTAGAGATTATATTGTCCCTACATCATCTGAAACACTAAAAACAATTAATTAGGAAAATTCTATGTTTTATCAATATAGTTAGCGTAGGGTGAGCCCAGCGAAACCTACTGCGTGAAATGTAAAAAATGTACCCTACGATAATTACACTTTATTCGCAAAGCCTATTAGTTATCTAAGGAAGCAATTATGTCCAATACTAAAGCAGTATGGCTATGCAACTACAACAATTTTGATGTGACAGAGACCTATGGTATCAAAGCGACGTTGCCAGAGATTTTTGATGCTGTGCAATTTTACAAATTAGAGAAGAAGAAAAAATCTAATGTAATAGAGAAATGTGAAGAGCAGAAATACTATGACATCAACGAGATGGATCTGGTCTTTTGTAAAAGTTGCTCTAAAGGTGAATATATTAATACTCACCATATGCCTAGTAAGGTATTTATCAAGCCAAATGAGAAACTACCTAAGTCTGATGAACTAATGTTCAATATTATTGGGGGGGTATTTATTATTCAATCAACAGTGCTATGACATCATCAGTCAGTTCACGCTAGGCGCTACGCATTTTAGTCAAGTATATATTTATGACATTGAGACAGAGGCGCTGAGATCGCAGACACCTTATTACTTTATCAATATTGCAGAAACGCGTGACTATCTCAATGTTGAAGAAAGTAGAGGAATTAAAGCCTCCTCTGATGCTACAAAGCTACCCACGCATTTAATACGGGAACCAACTGATGATGGTATCCAGCTGAATGCTACAGCACAAGAGTGCGAGGTAGACCTATGGCATGACCCTGTATTACGAAAATCTTTATTTTTCTCAGACGAGTTAGTCAGTGCTTTATTAGGTTCAGGGATCAAGCAGCAAGCGCTCGCTTTGTTTCGTTGCGTCATCAAGTAACTGGTTTTTATATTTAATTTATTATGAAGTACACTGGTCAGTTGGCATAAATTTTTAGGTAATTACCGCAATGCAAAAGATAGCTTTTTTGATAAAAAAAGTGGGCAATATGATTAAAAACCTGCTGCTTTATGCTGGAAGTATCACCACAATAGTTATGACTTGTGCTCTCTTATATTCTGCTTTTGCCTTTACGTATTACCCTAAAAAAATGCAGAATTTTTGTGATTCCATTAACAAAGGTGATTTAATACAACATATCAAACAACAAGCTGACGACAATAATTTTGAATATTCAGAAAACATTCAATCCAAAGTCTTAATATCTGATACTAAAACCATGGGGAAGTCGACCTGTTTTGTTAATTATGAAGAGAATGGACAAGTATCTGATACATCATATATGAATGATTAGTATCAATTTTAATCTCTACTCCGCCATCTCACTATGCGCCTTCACATCACCTTTCTTACCATCTGGCACAATCACGATAGGTAGCACCAACCCTTTAGCGAAATCATCAGCAAACACATAGTCATAGCTACTGGCAGCGATGTCGGGCGTGGTATGAATGATAAGCGTCATGTCTTCGCTATCGGTTAGCTCATGCGAGACATAGGTCTCACTCAGCTGATCCAAGGCTTTTGATAATGCCTCGTTACTTGCCATGCTCACCGTCAGATTATGCTGCGCCGTAGTATTATCCACTTTAAAGTAATCTGCATAGTCCTGCACATTTTGGCTATCGAGCGCAAACGGATACTGATAATTGGTGATATCAGCAGGTGCTTCACCACTCGCGACTAGAGACCAGTCGACAGTGTTTTCCGCTACTTCTGAACTTTCTGCGGTCGTGACAGCAGCTTCAGAGGTTTGGTCAGTCGTCTCAGTATTGTTGTCACAACCTGTTAACGCCCATATACTGGCCGTCGTAATTATCAATGTACTCATTAAGCGCTTAACCATCGACGTATCCTCTTGATTGATCATCATCGTATTGTATATATGCGCTATTTTGACAGCTTTCATTATGGTTCTCTATAGAAATGCAGTAAACAAACGATTGTTATACCAACATCCATAAGATAGGCAGATTATATAAATAGCCAGATTGTATAAAGATGCGCACAAAAAAACAGCCACCTTATGATGACTGTTTAATGTGTACTAGGGCGTGTCCTCATTTTAAAAATGGTAATAAAAATGAGATAAATTGCAGTCAAACAAGGAAAATAGTGCAGATAATATCGAGATATTAGTCAGCTATTTGACACCGTTTGGCAAGATTTAGCCATTTTTAACCCATTTAGATAACTATCGATTGAATTGAGAACACGCCCTAGCGCTTTCTACTTATGATTATTTTACTAGATTTGGCAGCTGACGTTATACTCTGTACCATCTGCCCATTTGATAGCGAAGATGCCTTTGTCTTCTTTCATGTGCCATGCATAGACCGCGTCTGGGCTTGAATCATTGACATAACTTGCGACATGATCTTGCGCATCACCATTTAGGATAACTGGCTGTGATGCCCATTTTACTTTAGGTAATGTCACGTTTAGCATAACTTGTTTCTTATTAATAGATTGTTTTGCCGTGATGATACTGTCATCAGTACAAGTATAAGGCGCTGGTGCCATACGATCGTACGCAGCACTAGGCATGGTCTCTGATGCAGTTGTATCTGACTCAGGCACGTCTGATGTATTTGGAGTAGTCGGAGCAGTAGTCGCACAAGCGCTTAATAGGGCGAGGGCAGGTAGGGCTGCGACAATTTTGGTAAGGGTGTTCATGGTTTTCTCCAAAGATATAGACGGTATCATGTAATTATATTTAAGTATGCGTTAAGCTTATAGCCATATAGTACCCAAAACAAACCTAGGTAAATGTTAGAAATTGTTTGTTACATGTTTGCTTTGTCACACAATTGCTGACTAATGTAATGTCTCATTGTGAGTGTTTTGGAAGACAATTAAAGTAGAGAATGATACTAGCTAAAACCAATCTCACACACATAAAAAAGCGTCTATCAACAAGTGGTTGATAGACGCTTTTTTGTTTTACTTAACATGCTCTGAATTGAGCATGCATTTCTATATCATGAACGCTACTTGGTTTTGCGCGGTGGCAGACCCGTATGTTGGGTTTGGAAGTTACCCTTGCTGACACGCTTTTTGGTATTTTTGCTGGCTGTGTTTTTACCCGCAGCGCCTTTAGCTGACACACTGTTGTTTGACGAGCCATTACTACGCTTCACTGAGTCATTGCCAACACGACTGTTCTTTTTACGCGCTGATTGATAGCTGTCTTGTGCGGCATCGCGACCTTCTAAACTGGCATTAAATGGTGGAATCAAGCAACCACGGTTTTTACCAATCAAGTCACTACGTCCCATATCTTGTAGTGCTTTACGCAACATTACCCAGTTTTTTGGATCATGATAGCGCAAGAACGCTTTATGCAGTTTGCGCTGTTTGCCAGATTTGACGATATCCATGTCACCTTCATCACGACTGACCTTATGTAGCGGATCTTTGTGCGTGTGATACATGGTGGTCGCCGTCGCCATCGGGCTAGGATAGAATGCCTGTACTTGGTCAGCGCGGTAGCCATGACTCTTGAGCCAAATAGCAAGATTCATCATGTCTTCATCTTTGGTGCCTGGATGCGCAGCAATGAAATAAGGAATCAGATATTGCTCTTTGCCTGCTTCTTGGCTGTACTGTTCAAACATGGCTTTGAATTTATCGTAGCTGCCCATGCCCGGTTTCATCATTTTTGATAGCACGCCTTCTTCAGAATGCTCTGGCGCAATTTTCAGATAACCACCGACGTGATGACTGACCAATTCTTTGACGTATTCAGGGTCTTTAACAGCCAAGTCATAACGTAAACCAGACGCGATCAGAATCTTTTTCACGCCTTTGATATCACGTGCTTTGCGATACAATTTAGTCAGATTACTGTGATCGGTGATTAGGTTTTCGCAGACGTCAGGGTATACACAAGAAGGTTTACGGCAGTTCTTCTCAATCGTCTCATCTTTACAGCTTAGGCGGTACATGTTTGCTGTTGGGCCACCAAGATCCGATATCACACCCGTAAAGTTAGGAGCGGTATCACGAATGGCTTCTACTTCGCGCAAGATAGAGTCTTCTGAGCGGCTTTGAATAATGCGACCTTCATGCTCAGTGATCGAGCAGAACGTACAACCACCGAAACAACCACGCATGATATTGACCGAAAACTTAATCATGTCATAAGCAGGGATACGCGCATCGCCATAGCTTGGGTGTGGCAAGCGGGCATACGGCAAGTCAAAGACGTAATCCATTTCTTCGGTTGATAGTGGCACTGGTGGCGGATTCAACCACACGTCAATTGAGGTGTGTGAGTTGCCTGCACCGCTGCTGTGACGCTGTACTAGCGCACGGGCATTACCTGGATTGGTCTCAAGATGCAAGATACGGCTAGCATGAGCATAAAGCACTGGGTCAGATTTGACGTGCTCATAATCAGGCAGACGAATGACGGTTTGTTCACGTGGCGGCATTTTTAGCTTATGCTTGCGCGCCGTCATCGGCTTATTGTTTCTTCCCTCAGCAGTATCAAAGCCGCGCATTTGTACCACTTGCGTCTCTTCATCCACTTGGTCAGCATTGATGATTTTATTGGTGACCGGTTCAGCGACGAAACCCTGATACTGCGATGACATTGAAGACATGGCTTGGCCAACAGGCGAGTCGCTCGGTTTTTCTTGCTCGATAGAGCATTGATCGACGTCTTCAGTCATGACGTAAGGGTTGATAATCGGATCAACACGACCGACCGTATCGACATCATTACTGGCGACTTCGGTCATATCGTCTTGCCAATGGCGCCGTGTTGGTGTCAATAGATATGACGTACCACGTAGCTTACTCATTTGCTCAAAGCTATAGCCTTTAGACAAACCATGTACCACATCGACGATGGCGCGTTCAGCATTACCGTACAATAAAACATCGGCACGGGCATCCATCAAGATACTACGACGGACTTTATCCGACCAGTAATCATAATGAGCGATACGGCGTAGACTGCCTTCGATACCGCCTAAGATGATTGGCACGTCAGGATATGCTTCGCGGCAGCGCTGGCTGTAAACGATAGCGGCACGGTCAGGGCGCTTATTGGCCACGTTACCTGGTGAATAAGCGTCATCGCTACGAATCTTGCGATCAGCGGTATAGCGGTTAATCATGCTATCCATGTTGCCTGCGGTCACGCCGTAAGCATAGACAGGTTTGCCCAGTTCCATAAAGGCGTCTTTGCTCTTCCAATCTGGCTGAGCAATGATACCCACGCGAAACCCTTGCGACTCTAATAGACGACCGATGATCGCCATACCAAAGCTTGGGTGATCGACATAAGCGTCACCTGAAATGATGATGACATCACAGGCGTCCCAGCCCAAATCATCCATCTCTTTGCGACTCATAGGCAGATAGGGCGCAGGCTCGTAGCAGCTCGCCCAGTGTTTGTCGTAATCGAAAAGAGGTTTTGTGCCTTGTTTAAAGGCGGTGCGGGCGATGGTATCGGCAGACATGGGCGGACCTGTTGAATAGAAAAATGGCACTAAAAAAAGCCGTTATTTATTAAAAATATTAACGGCTCATTTAAAAGCGCTCATTTTAACATGAATCCAACTCACTATGCGACCTATTCTACGATGGGCGATTAATGATAAGTTATTGATAGTGTGGAATAATCTATAAGTAAAAAGGTTCCTAAATTGTTAGAAACCTTTTTGATTTAACCTGTTATTCTTGATTTACCCTGTCATAAGTACAGAAAACTGACTACTCTAATAGCTGAAACGGAAAGGTAACCACGTCAAATGCTAGGGCAAAAGGTAGCAATACAAGCTTCTGCGCCGTATTTGCGCCGCTACTAGATACGTGGCTCTGCGTGGTTTTTGAATAAAAACTCACCATATAAGGCTTAGATAAAGGACGGTAATTTGACTGGATCATGCTTAGATTACTGACCTGCGGATAGATAGCACCTTTGACTGGGACACTGAAGCAAAAGCGTTGGGCATTGATGCGCTGATCACTGGCTGAGGTACATTCTTTACCACTGTTTTGCAAAAAGAACTGATAGTCAGAGCGCTTAAATTCGTCTTTTAACTTGGCATAAGAAAGCTTCATCTCTCCCTGAAAATAACCATCATTATTTGGCACATAAAAATTCATGTCGTTATCGACTTGGATATTTTTGGGCGTCAAGCTACCCAGTAAGCTGATCATCTCTGTCCCACCTTGGGTCAGCACGTAGCTGTTTTTTTCACCAACGATAACCATGGACGCGTTTGGCATTTTTGGTAATGCTTGAGCGGGACGACCAAAAGCAATGATCTGATCTTCAGACAACACATTTCTGGTGGTACTGGTGCTGGTATGACTGTCACTGTCTAATAATGAGCTAGTGGCACAGCCTGAGGTCGCTAGCAACGCTGCTAGTGAGGCACCCATAATCACTGCTTTTGAGTTGAATTTGGCTGGTAATGCAGTGTGACGCTTATCGCTTTTACTGGTGCTTTCTAGTTTGTCTGCAGGTGTGCCTTTAAGCTGAGTCATGCTCTATTTCCTTGTCTATGATGATTGACTATCGACTATTGATATTGATATCTCTGTTTGATGGTTATTATCAAACTTTCGTTGATATGGTACATGGTTTAGACATGCCTTATCTACTCATTATTTATATTCTATTGAACAAAATACTTGAGCCGCTGCTAATGAAATAGAACAGAAGCTAAGTATCAATTTCGTATTGGGCATCTTACTTTTATCAGTTCGTATCATAGCGTTTATTTGATGCTAGATGAATAATTACAGGTCTGTTTCGATTAAAGGGTGCTCTTTTTTTAGAGTAGCTATTTTATTTTCCCAATGCCCAAAGTACGTTTTGGCATGCGCTTTGCTTTCTCTTTCGTAGAGTCTATTGATTTAGATGGGCTCATAAAAACAATACATATATAAATACCATAAAGTCGATAATTGTTTGGAGAAGTAAAGTGAAAGCATCCTATTTTAGCTTGGGCAAGGTATCTGTTTTATGTACCTCCTTCTGCTCTAAAGTACTGTTGATGAGCGCAGTACTGTTTGGGATTATGTCTAGCGCAACGGCTGCTGAAGAAGCGACTTTGACAGTGGCGCAGTTACTTGAGTATCAGAATATTGCATGGATTATTTGGGGCGGAGTGCTAGTGTTCTTTATGCAGGCAGGATTTGCATTGTTAGAGAGCGGATCGGTACGTGCGAAGAACACGGTCAATGTCATGATGAAAAACTATACCGATATGTGTATCGGTGGTTTGGCCTTTTATTTGGTTGGTTTTGGGTTGATGATGGGTACCAATGACTCAGGGTTCTTCGGTACGGATCACTTTATGCCAGTGAATTTGTCTAATATGGACTGGGCATTGATGTTTTTCCAAATGATGTTTGCTGCCACAGCCGTTACGGTAGCGAGTGGGGCAATGGCGGAGCGAGTATCCTTTATAGGCTACGCGGTGGCTGCATGTCTCATTTGCTTGTTCATTTATCCTGTATTCGCCAGTTGGGTCTGGGGTGGTTATTTCGGTGGTACGGGCTGGCTAGCTGAGCTTGGGTTCATTGATTTTGCTGGCTCTACGGTGGTTCATTCTATCGGTGGATGGCTAGCGCTCGCGGGTATATTGGTCATTGGCCCAAGATTAGGTCGTTTCGCACCTGATGGTACACCACGGTTGATAGCGGGTCACAATATGACATTGGTTGCACTTGGTGGTTTTATCTTGTGGTTTGGCTGGTTTGGGTTCAATGCTGGTTCCACACTATCTATCACTGGCAATATCGGCCTAATTGCCGTCAATACATTCGTAGCAGCGATTAGTGCGGTAGTGAGTTATATGCTCATCTCAAAAGCATTGAACAAAGCCATTTTGCTCAGTGATAGTGTCAACGCCAGTTTGATTGGTTTGGTATCCATTACCGCAGGCTGTGCGACAACGACGCCTATCTTCGCCGTTATCATCGGTGCAGCTGCTTCCGTAATCTATATCTTATCGACACAAGCGTTGTTGAAACTAAAAATCGATGATGTGGTCTCAGCCGTTGCAGTTCACGGTTTTGGCGGTGCATGGGGCACGCTTGCGGCTGGATTGTTTTATTCAGACGACTTATTCAATTTATCACGTGTGGGTGTACAAGCGCTGGGTGTGGGTGTGGCGTTAGTCTGGGGATTAGGCTTGGGACTCATCATGTATAAGTTGATTGATGTCAGCTTTGGATTAAAAGCCAGTCGCTTGCATGAGCAGCGCGGCCTAGATTATACCGAGCATGCAGAGATTGGCTATCCAGAGTTTCAAAAGCAAATGTTCGATGCCAAAAACTTAACAGAGCGACATTTATAGGAGAAAACTGATGAATATCGACACTCAATCAGTAAATCAAACCGTGTCCGCGATGGCAGTTGTACTGGCAAAATACTTAAATCCTGAAGAGGTGCGACTGCTCACCACGCATTGGCAGCGGCACTCGACGGTATCTGTAAAAATGATGCAGCAGTGCGTTTTAGATGCGACGCGACGCTATCCTGAGCTACAAGAACACAAGTCTGATATTCGTAAAGGTTTTTGGAATACGATGCAGACAGACCATCAGCAGGTGGTCGAAGAGAGCGGTAGTAGTGTAGAAATTGATGAACAAAAATCTATTTCTGAAATGCTTCAAGCTTTTTATACGGTGATGGAAGCCATTGGTAGTCAGCTAACAGAATCAGACAAACGCAGTTTTTTTCATATCATGCACCAAACTGTCGCGAAAGAACGCACCTTTAAAGGGCATTCTATCGACATTAATCAGTTCTTGGAAGGTGCGCGGCCAATCGTACCTGACAATGAGCATCTCTTGAATAATTTGATTCAGCTTGCTTATATTTGCTTGTGCGATATTGCTGGCCCTGTAGAAGCAGATGAAATATTTTTTCGGGTTGCAGAGACTGCCAAGCAAACTCATCCGAGGGCCGTGGTCGAAAAGCTTTTTTAATACCTATTTGAATGAGAGCTTTGATATGAGACTGGGGCGTGTCTTTAGTCACTGGATGTGATCTAAAATAATGACATCTATTTATGAATTATGACTGATTAACCATAATTAATAAGTCATGAGCAATCAGCCATGACACGCCTTGAGATTAATCTAACGTAATCTTTGTGCCACTCTTGGTGAAATTCATCACAAACTGACTTTTAAAGTGGCGCACGTTATTTTCATAAGTTAGCAAGCCTGTGGTGAAACGATGATATTCGCTCATGTTTTTGGCATTGACCATCAACATAAAATCCGCATCACCTGATACTTCATAGCAGCTCATGACCTGTGGCTGCGAATGCATTAAGCGCTCAAACCGATGCTGCATCGACGTGTTTGAGCGTGCCATTTCTATCATTACTACTGCTGTCAGTCCATAGCCGACCTTATTAGGATCGACAATAGCGACCTGCTTGGTAATCACGCCATTGTTCGTTAACGCTTGGATACGGCGCTGCGCTGTAGCGATAGACACATGGACATGCTCTGAGACAGTTTTCAAAGGTAGCGTGGCATCCTCTTGCAGCAAATTCAAAATAGCTTTATCAATGTCATCCAAAACTTGGCTCACGGTATTTACCTCCCAAAATTCTACAAAGAACACTGCTAAAAAATCTGTTATTAAATCTATTATCACTATAATTCAAAAACCGATAAATAATTAAATTATTAATAGGTTTTTAGATAATCTTACTCATATAAAGGTAATTATAGAAATAATATATCGTAAGGCGTAAGTAAAATAGAACCTATCAACCAGTAGTTAGCTATGGACCATCACTGTGCTGACCATTGATTTGCTTAACGACTACTATTTTACGGTGCTACCTATGTCTATTTCTATATTATCTAATGCGTTTGCCAATACATTGGCAACCACAGTGTCGCGCATACCTTTACCTGCGATTTGGACAGCGGGCAGCACTCAGCAACGTACGTTAATATTGGGTGTGGTGTTGGCTGTATTGTCTAATATGCTGTTCGGTATTCTTTATGCCTATAGTAGCTTTTTAGCGCCGTTATCAGGGACGCAAGTTTTCATCTGGCGTATGCTCGCGATGTGGGTGGCACTGGTTGGTTATTTGGTTATCAGTGGTCGTTTAGGGTTGCACATTGATAAGTTAAAGGCATTACGAACGGCAAAGCAGTGGGCTTGGCTGTTATTACCGACGCCTATATTTCTGAGTCAATTTTGGCTATTTATGTGGGCACCAGTTAATGGTCAAGGTGTACAAACGGCCATGGGTTACTTTTTATTTCCGCTCACCATGGTGTTGTTTGGTTGCCTATTATTTGGCGAAAAGTTAAGTCGTCTACAGTGGTTGGCAGTAGGCTTTGCAGCATTAGGAGTGGGTAGTGAAATTGTACGCACACAAAGCATATCGTGGGCGACGCTATGGGTCTGTGGCACGTATCCGGTCTATTATATTTTACGTCGGTTGCAGGGTATCGGTGCGGTGACTGGATTGTTGGTAGATTTAAGCATTTGTGCGCCATTTGCGTTGGCTTACTTATTGGTTTTTGCACCGAGTAGTTTGGGGTTGGTGAGTGGTTCTGCCTTCTTTATCATGATGATTGCTGGGCTGGGTGTACTGAGCGTGTGGGCGATGAAAACTAACGTTGACGCCAGTCAAATGCTACCTGTAAATGTCTATGGCATGATGAGTTATCTGGAGCCTGCGCTATTGTTTGTCTTAGCGATTACCGTATTGGGCAATCCATTTGAATCAGCGATGATTTACAGCTATGGTTTGATTTGGGTCGGCATTGCCTGCTTGATTGCTCATGGCATTCGTCAATTGCGCCAAGCTTGTAGAAATATGCAATCTTTGGCAAAAGAGGCGATCTCGTAAGAAAGCGAGTCATTTGCTAACTAAATTAAGGACAAATAAAAGATAAATAAAAATGGACGATTCAGCATAATGTGAATCGTCCATTTTTGTATTAGATTAAACTGGCTTCGTTTAAGAGGCTATCGTTAATTCAATGTAGAGGTGGTACAAGGCAACTGAGCGCAGACGTATATAACATACTTCGAGCGAAGTTAACGCTATAACACCTCTATAGTGGATTTGACTGTATTAATCTAAATGTTGTTTAAAGCCACGTTGCTTATCACGTTCCCAATCGCGATCTTTTAATGTTTTACGCTTGTCATGTTGTTTCTTACCGATGGCAAGACCAATCTGGCATTTCACCAGCGAGTTCTTCCAGTAGCAAGACAACGGCACGCAAGCATAACCTTTTTGGTTGATTGCCCCAGCTAGTTTTTCGATTTCGCGGCGATTGAGGAGCAGCTTACGAGTACGAATGCTGTCTGGGCTAACGTGCGTTGAGCTTGATAGTAGTGGTTGAATGTGCGCACCAAACAAGAAAGCTTCGTTATTGCGAAATATCACATACGCTTCAGTAATGGTCATCTTACCTGCGCGAATGGCTTTGACTTCCCACCCTTGTAGGGCAAGACCCGCTTCAAACGATTCTTCAATAAAGTATTCATGGCGCGCCTTTTTATTGGCACAAATCTGATTCTCAGGTTTTTTTGATTTCTTTGACATGGTTTCCTCGTAAGGATTTCTAAGAACAACATGGTTGTCCTCACCTATAATTCCTCATCCTAATTCGCTTGTTTAGCGTGTTTTTTATTTAAAAAATAAGCAGGATGAGTCGAACCAACCATTGTAGCAAAGCCTCCGATAAAAATGTAAGTCAGCTGTTAGGACAAATGTAGCAGATAAGTATTAAGTTTGAGCAAAATTTGCTAGCATATAGTCCAATATTACCGACTATGTTAGCCATGCTATGAGCCTTCCTGATTCCCCCAATTCTTCAAAGTTACACACCAAAATTTTATATCCAGGTACCTTTGACCCTATTACTAACGGTCATGTGGACTTAGTCACACGTGCGACTAAGCTGTTTGACGAAGTCGTTATTGCCGTTGCCTCAGGGCATCATAAAAAGCCGTTGTTCAACTTTGAAGAACGTGTCGCTTTAGTTGAGACCGTATTCGCTGACTTACCACAAGTATCCGTGGTTGGCTTTGAGGGTTTGCTCGTCGACTTTATGCGTGTTCAAGGAGCTGCTGCTGTCTTGCGTGGTTTGCGAGCCATGTCAGATTTTGAATACGAATTCCAGTTAGCCAACATGAACCGTGAGCTTGATGAAAATTTTGAAGCGGTATTTTTGACGCCAGCACCGAATTATTCCTTTATCTCATCGACCATGATTCGTGAAATTGCCAAACTTGGTGGCGATGTCACTAAATTTGTACCTACTTGTGTGTCTGATGCCTTTACAAAAAAACTGGTGATTCAAGACAGCTAGCCTTTTAATAGGCCAACAGCTGCAGCATATAGGCTAAAAACCAACCGTAAGGAGCCGTTCATGGCACTACTGATTACTGATGAGTGCATCAACTGTGATGTGTGCGAGCCTGCGTGCCCCAATGAGGCGATATCAGAAGGGGATGATATTTATGTTATCGACCCTGACTTATGTACCGAGTGCGTTGGGCATTTTGATGAGCCACAGTGTGTGGTTATTTGTCCGGTTGACTGCATCCCTCATGATCCTAATCATGTCGAGACAGAAAGCGATTTGTTGTCTAAATATAAACGTATTACTGGTCAATAAATAGCCCATACATTATTAATGATATTTGGGTTCGAAGCGCTTTAGGAACAATGTAATGACGATAAATGCAAACCAGATAACGAGCGATTTTGATCAACAACATCTCTGGCATCCATATGCTAGCCTGCCACCTACTTATCCAAATATCGTTATCGATCGTGCCGAAGGTATTTATATCATTACCGAAGATGGCACGCGCCTTATCGATGGCATGTCGTCATGGTGGGCAAGCGTTCATGGTTACAATCATCCCAAACTGAACGACGCTATTATCGAGCAATTGGGTAAAATGGCGCATGTGATGTTTGGTGGTTTGACCCATCAGCCAGCGATAGATTTGGGTCAGAAATTACTCGACATTGTGCCTGCTGGACTTGATGCGATTTTCTATGCGGACAGTGGCAGTATCGCAGTAGAAGTGGCGTTAAAAATGGCACTTCAATATCAAGTGGCTGCCAAGCGATCGAACAAGCAGCAGTTTGCCTCTACACATTCTGGTTATTATGGTGACACGTGGCATGCCATGAGTATTTGTGATCCTATTAACGGTATGCATAGCCTATATGGGAAGCAATTACCAACGCAGCATTTTGTCGCAGCACCACCGTTAGGGTTTGAGCGGGCTTTAACAGAATCTGATCGCGTTGCCCTCACAGCATTTTTTGATGAGCACAGCGATAAGCTGGCAGGTTTTATTATCGAGCCAATTATTCAGGGCGCAGGCGGCATGCGTTTTTATAGTCCTGAGTATCTGCAACTGCTGCGTCAACTGTGCGATGAGCACGATGTACTATTGATTGCGGACGAAATTGCCACTGGTTTTGGTCGTAGTGGTAAGCTATTTGCGTGTGAGCATGCAGCCATCAGCCCCGACATTATGACGATTGGCAAGGCGCTGACGGGTGGCTATATGACTTTTGCCGCAACGTTATGTACCCGAAAAATTGCCGATACCATTCATAATAGTGACTATCCAGCCCTTATGCATGGCCCTACATTCATGGGAAATCCACTGGCCTGTGCGGTTGCGTGTGCTTCGATTGATTTGATTATGTCTTATGATATTGAAGCGCGTATTGCAAACATGCAACGCACGATGGAGCAGCAGCTAGCCCCCGCCGCGTTGTTAGAGGGTGTGACTGAAGTACGTTGCTTGGGTGCAGTCGCCGTCATTGAATTACGAGACGCTGTTGATATGCCTATTTTTCAGTCCTTATTGATTGAGAACGATATCTGGGTCAGACCATTTGGAAGATTGGTGTATATCATGCCGCCTTATGTCATCACCAATACTGAGCTTGAGACCTTATGCCAATCGTTACTACATGTAGTGACAATTTATCTGGCACAAGTTTCGAATTCAGCTTCAAATATTGAAGTTTAGCAAAAACTCCCTGCATTATAGGCCAGTCAATTTCTTGTATAAGGTGTGCTATGAGTGTTTTATTTGTCTCAGGTATCGATACTGATATCGGTAAAACTTATGCCACTGGCATCATTGCCAAATTATTAATGCAGCAGGACGTCAACGTCATCACTCAGAAGCTGGTGCAAACTGGCGTGACAATGAATGCCAATACTGGCGAGATGGGCATTGCTGACGATATCATTACCCATCGTCAACTAATGGATATTCCTCTACAGCCATGTGACCTTGATTTTACCACTTGCGCTCATCGCTATGAAAAGCCTGCATCACCGCACTTAGCCACTCGATTATCAGGGGAAGTGCTAGATCCTGAACTGATTACTAATGCCACCAAACGATTGCAAGCTGATTATGACTTGGTATTACTAGAAGGCGCGGGTGGATTACTGGTACCAATTACAGAGCATTTATTAATTTTGGATTATATTGCTACTCAAGGTTATCCCATTATTTTGGTTACTTCTGGTCGTTTGGGCAGTATTAATCATACATTACTGAGTTTAGAAGCAATAAAAGCCCGTGGGTTATCTGTACATAGCATTATTTATAATCATATCCATGACGATGCTGACAATACGGATACCGAGATTGCGAATAGCACTGTGGATTTTTTGCAAAATTATTTAGCTGCGAATTATACTAAGGCTCATTGGGTACAGATACCAGCTCTAAAAAACCAAATGTCTGTTAATACAGAGATGCTTAATACTGAAACGCTGTCAGAAAATGATTATTTATCTTTGCCCAAAGGTTTTATTTAACCTATTTGTACCGATGCTAAAAATAAATCCAAAAGACGTTCGCACTCTGCCATAAGTTTGTTATACTAGCGCGCTTGGTAGACTAGGCAATCGCCGCTGCACACTGGCAACAGACATGCAGGGGAGGAAAGTCCGGGCTACATAGGGCAGCGTGCCAGCTAACGGCTGGGCAGGGTAACTTGACGACCAGTGCAGCAGAGAGTAGACCGCCTTTGGCTTATATGAGTATCGCAAGATGTTCATGTCATCGGTAAGGGTGAAAGGGTGCGGTAAGAGCGCACCGCGTGGCTGGTAACAGTTCACGGCATGGTAAACTCCACGCGTAGCAAGACCAAATAGGCATCGGCATGGCGCGGCCCGCGTTCGATGCGGGTAGGTTGCTTGAGCGTACGAGCGATTGTACGCCTAGAGGAATGATTGTCCACGACAGAACCCGGCTTATCGGTTTACCAAACCTTTTTTAATGGCCTAACATAGTATTAAAAAATCTCGCTGTTAATTATTAATGACGATATTTTTAATATTAGGTCAAGTTTTTTGGAAAAAGTGCTTATTAGGGGTTGACGATAGTCATCTGCTTAGGCATAATAGCCAACCTAAAATGGCGATGTAGCTCAGCTGGTTAGAGCGCATGACTCATAATCGTGAGGTCAAGAGTTCAAGTCTCTTCATCGCCACCATTTATAGATACTTTATTAGTATCAACTAAAAAACCAATCTATTGAGATTGGTTTTTTTTTGCCTAAAATAAACGGCAGAAGTACGTATTGATGGTTAAGTAAATCGAATTTTTGTCTATCATTACTTACTGATTTCTTACTAAATCATAGGCTTATCTGTTTATACACAGATTAATTGTTGTAACTTATGTCGCGCTTACTTATCATAGGGGCTGTTTTCGGTAAAGTCCTGTAACGCTATGTCTGTACAATTGCCCCCTTATCGTCCTATTAAGCACCGTAGTGGCCTCAAAGTCATGGGTGCTGCGTTCCATGCTTTGCTGATGCGTGAGCTACAAACGCGCTTTGGTGGCTATCGCTTGGGCTATCTATGGGCACCGCTAGAAGTTATATTCCAAGTACTAATTTTTTTGGTTATTTTTGGTACGATTCGTGAACGCTTAGTACCGGGGATGGATTTTTCTTTGTTTTTGGTTGTAGGAATGGTGCCATTTCGTATGTTCCAAAGAATTGCTGTCAGAGCGTTAGGCGCAGTTGATGCAAACAAAGGCTTATTGATGTACCGATCAATCAAGCATATTGATGTCATTATTGCCCGTTCATTTTTAGAGTTAGTCATTTATTTTTTCACTTCTATATTACTACTCGCAGGCCTAGCTTTTTTTGATATATATGCCAATTTAGAAAACTTGCACATTGTCTTGTTCTGTTGGATAACACTTTTTATATTTAGCTTTGGTATTGGTTTAATCATGATGGTGATAGGTTACTACGGTGGTGAGATTAGTAAAGTAATTACAATATTCTTTACGATACTATACTTCTTATCAGGCATCATTTATCCAATTCATATTATTCCCGAACCTTATTTTAGTTACTTACTTTATAACCCTTTTATTCATAATATTGAATTAATGCGGCATGCCTTCGCGCCTAATTATCCTGCATATCATATCGATATGGGATATTTCCTAAAATGGATGTTTGGGGTGAATTTTCTAGGATTATTGTTCTATAAGTATGCTGAGCGTGACATGATGCGTTCTCGTTAGAATTAACTACACAAGCTAGATGAAAAGGTAAATAAATGATTGAAATTAAAAATGTTTCTAAGTCATTTATGACCAAGAAAGGTCGACACTATCTGTTCAAGGATTTAAATCTGACCATTGGCGATAAACAGAGCGTTGGTTTGCTAGGGCGTAACGGTGTCGGTAAGTCAACTTTGCTCCGTATTATCTGTGGTCTTGATGAACCAGATCACGGAGAGATTATTACTGACTCGGCGATTTCGTGGCCAGTAGGAGTAGCCGGTGGTTTTCAAGGCAGTTTGACTGGTCGTCAAAATGTACGTTTTGTCTGTCGTCTATATTCAAGCGGTCCTTATATTGACGAAAAAATTCGGTTTGTCGAAGAGTTTGCAGACATCGGTAGTTATTTTGACATGCCAGTTAAAAGCTATTCGTCAGGAATGAAAGCACGCTTAACGTTCGGTTTAAGTTTGGCTTTTGATTTTGATTATTATATGCTCGATGAAGCCAGTGCTGTCGGCGATGCCGCTTTTCGGAAGCGTAGTGAAGAGATATTAGCTGCCCGCCGTGAACAAGCAGGATTTTTAATAGTGTCGCATAATATCGGTGATATTAAACGTAACTGCGATATTGGTATTGTGTTAATGGATCAAACAGCACACGTCTTTGACGATACAACAGAAGCGATTGAAGTTTATGAAAAGCATATCCACAAAGCAAAAAAGTAAGGTCATTAGCTTCTCGCTGTTTACTGGCTTGGTGATTATTCCTTGGGTGTTAGTGATATTTTATGTCATAACCCTTGCGCACCCGCGCTTTATTTCGACGGCTGACGTGGTGGTCAAACAGGTCAGTGATACTACTACAGCTTCAGGTGGCGGTTTGTCTGCATTACTTGGTGTCAATAGTACTAGCAAAGAAGACGCGACCTATTTGACAGAGTATATTTTGTCAAATGATATGGTAAAGCGCTTAGATAAGAAATTCAAATTTCGTGAGGCTTACCACATTGATGGTTCAGATCCGATCAATGAGCTTAAACCTGACGCGACGCAGGAAGAACTGCTTGAGTATTTCAAACAACGAGTTCATATCGATTTAGACGAACAAAGCTATATACTTTCAGTATCAACAGAAGGGTTTGATTCGAAGTATGCTTTTGAGCTCAATAAAACCATTTTGGATGAGTCTGAGCAGTTCGTAAACCGTATCTCACAAGAGGTAGCTCGCGATCAACTTGTTTTTGCAGAAACACAGTTGGGTGAGTCAGAGAAACGTCTCAATGAAACAAAAGAGAAGTTATTAAATTACCAAAATGACAATGAAATTTATGATCCAGAAGCTAATGCACAAATTGTTAATCAGCTGATTGGTAGTCTGCAGGCACAGTTGAGTTCACTACGTACGGAAGAGCGTCAATTGCTCAGTTATCTGAATCCAGATGCACCGCAAGTGGTGTCATTAAGAAGTCAGATTAAAGCGATTGAGGAGCAAACACGTCAAGAACAAACCAAGTTAACATCACCAAATACCAGTAAGTTGAATCGTCAAGCAGTAGAATTTGAAACTATCAAAGCTGACGTTGAGTTTGCGACTGAGCTATATAAATTATCGTTATCATCACTTGAAACAGCACGTTTAGAAGCCTTCAAAAAGATGAAAAACCTGATTGTAATTTCAACGCCTTATGAAGCTGAAGAAGCGTTATATCCACGCCGTGGCTACATCATTTGGACATCATTAGCATTGCTATTGATACTCTATGGGTTTGTTCGTTTAGTTATGGCAGTGGTCCGTGACCATCGTAGCTAGATTTGATCAAGGCAACTTTGACAAACCAGATATCAATAATGATCGATAGATCAGCAAAGGAATACAACGCATGAATACGAAACCACGTTCTATCGTGATGATGATTAGTTTGGCAATGGCCGCGACGAGCTTGCCAGTCATGGCAGCAGACAGTGCTGCTAATCAGATAGCTGGATCTAGCTTTGGTACGAGCAACAATACTATCAATGCCTCAACGCAAGCATTCTCTGGTAGTGTTCCGGCTCAGGCAACGATGCAAGAAGCAGTGAATGCAGCGAGTTTGCCCAGTCAGTCGGTTATCAATACCACGCGTCCGTATCAAGATATCAACACTCAAGATATGATGTTTGGTGAGCAGCTGTTTCGCGGTGCATTCTCGACCACTTCTGGCTCTACTTTTAATGACAGCTATGTGATAAACCCTGGTGACAACGTTCAAGTAAGGATGTGGGGTGCCTATCAATATGCAGCTACTACCACGGTTGATCCACAAGGTAATATATTCTTGCCCAATGTTGGTCCAGTACGCATCTCTGGTGTACAAAATGGTAATTTGCAAAACGTGGTCAAAAGCGCTGTCAGTCGTATTTACCGCTCTAACGTCGGTGTCTATGCATCACTAGAGCAGGCACAGCCAGTGAAAGTATTCGTTACTGGTTTTGTCAAACAACCTGGTTATTATGGCGGTTTGGCAGCAGATTCAGTATTGTCTTACTTAGACAGAGCAGGTGGTGTTGATCCAACTCGTGGTAGCTATATTGATATTCAAATAAAACGTAATGGTCAGATGTTACAGCAAGTCAATTTATATGATTTCCTATTGGCGGGTAAGCTACAGTCATTCTCATTTCGAGATGGTGATGTGATAACGGTCTCTCCGCAAAAGAAAACTTTTGCAGTTAGTGGCCAAGTTCAGAACGAATACACGTTTGAGTTTGATGTAAACGATTTGACCGTAGGTGATGTATTACAAGTAGCCAGTCCAGCAGCGAATGCCACTAATGTTAGTATTACCCGTAGTGCAGGCCGTGCGCAGACAGCAGAGTATTACTCATTAGCTGATGCTCAAAACGTGCCTGTTTATAATGGGGATCAAATGGTAGTCACGTCAGATCGCTATGCAGGTACCATTGCTGTTCAAGTTAAGGGCGCGCATACGGGGAATGGTGCGATGGTGGTACCCTATGGCGCTCGCCTGAAAGATATTATTCCACAGTTGCAGCCCAGTCCACTAGCGAAGCTACCAAGTTTGACTATATATCGCGAATCTGTGGCTGAGCAACAAAAACGTATGATTAATGAGTCGCTGGATCGCTTAGAAGAGCTAACGCTTGCGACGCAGTCGACCACTCGAGAAGAAGCGGCCTTGCGTCAAGATGATGCTGCTTTGGTGAAAGAGTTTGTGGCTAAAGCACGTAAAGTACAACCTGATGGTCAGATAGTCGTTGTACCAAACTCGTGGCAAGACATCATTCTGCAGCAAGGTGATATCATTGAAATACCTGCACAAACATCAGTGATTACTGTCAATGGTCAAGTACGAGCACAAGGTGCGCTAACTTTCAATCCAGATTATACCGTTGGTGATTATGTTGCTAATTCGGGTGGTTTCTCTGATAACGCTGATGCTAAAGATATTCTAGTTATTCATCAAAATGGTGCCAGTGAAGTCGTCAATACGGCTTACCGTATCCAACAAGGTGATGAAATTATGGTATTGCCGAAAGTCAAAACTAAGCGTGTGGAAATTGCACGTGGGTTGTCGCAAATTGTTTATCAACTAGCCATTGCGGCTAAAGTTGTCCTAGACCTATAACGGCTAAAGCTAGTTGTATTGGTCGATGTAAAATAATGACTAAAGGTATCAAAGATGGTAAAGAGCGCAGAAGATAAAGTCAGGACATCAGTTGTATCTGCCTCTGATACCACATTGTATTTGTCATCAGCCCAGTATCAGCTGCCCAAGCAACTGGCTCTTGTGGGAAAGGGTATACGTCATAACAATGTGTTGTTGCCGCACATGCTACAAGCTGATATTCAGCGATGGTACCCGTGGTCAGGATTAGCCTATCGCTTGGTTGATGATAGCTCATCCTTTTTACCGTTACCACGTATTATAAAACAGAAAATTATGCATTCATCAATACAGCAACCGGATGCATTTATTGGATGGGGTCACAAGAAAAGCTATCAACGAGCCAACAAGGCGGCTACACGGCAGCAGCTTTCAACCCTTAGCATTGAAGATGGCTTTTTACGCTCACTAGATTCGGGTACTAGTAGCCGTCATGGTTTGAGTGTGGTTGTTGATGATGTTGGTATCTACTTTGATCTGACACAGCGTTCACGCCTCGAGCAGCTGATAATTGAGCGTACTAAAAATGCTACTATCGATAAGAGTGGAACAGAGGAAGCACGTGCTCAGCAATTGATAGCACGTATTTGTGATGAACAGATTAGCAAGTATAATGCAGTCATTGATTGCCCTTCATTAGACGACTTGGTTAGTCAAGAAAATACAAACACGCTCAAAATACCTCTAAAATCTCATGTTTTATTAATTGATCAAGTGGCTGGTGATGCCTCTATTAGAGGTGCTGGCGCTAACAAGCGTCAATTTAAGCGAATGCTGAAAGCTGCTTGCCGTAATCATCCTGATTCTCATATTTGGATAAAGGCTCATCCTGCATCAAAATCAGGATACCTGACCAGTCTTGGACTATTTAAAAACGTTCGACTATTAACGCAAGCGCTTAACCCAATTGTACTGCTTTCTCAAGTGGAGCATGTCTATACAGTCAGCTCACATATGGGTTTTGAGGCATTGATGTTGGGGAAGAAGGTGCATTGTTTTGGTGTCAACTGGTATAGCGGTTGGGGGCTTACCGACGATAGTGGCGCACCAAAACGTTTGCTTAAAGAGGTTCAGCATCGTCGTGAATTGTCTGCCAGAGCATCAGTGAGTACTAAGAAAAAATCAGGCTTGTCACTATTTTCTATAGCGTCTAATAAGACAATAAATACAATGCTAGAAACACTGTTTTATAGCGCTTATATTGACTATAGCCATTACGTAGATCCTGCAACCAAAAAGGCTTGCGACATAGATACGGCGATTGAGTGGTTGGTGACCAATCGTCATTGGCAATCACGTCTGGAAGGTGATTTTACAGTATATGAGTTTAGCCGCTGGAAGTTGCCTTTTGTGAGAGATTTTATCAATCTGCCACGTACAACATTATTCGTTAAACCTAAGCCACGCTTAAAGAATTTACTGCATCCAGATCATTTTCGAGTCAACTATCAGCGGTCTTTACTCGTATGGGGCTTAGCCAAACGACAGCAAGTACAACAGAAGCGCCAGAAAAAGCTAGTAGTGCCATCTTCTGAAATGCCTTCTATTTACTGTATGGAAGATGGATTTATCCGTTCAAATGGTTTAGGTGCCACCCTACTAGCACCATTATCAGTGGTAATAGATAAGCAGGGCATCTATTATGATGCGACTCAGCCCTCAGATTTAGAAACATTGTTATGCAACTGCGAAGCGCTGAATCCATGTCAAAATACACGAGTAAAGCTGCTGCAAGAAAAGCTACGTACTCAGCGCGTGAGTAAATACAATGTGGGCACTGATGTTAATAGTTCTAATAGCCAGCATAGCTCATGGATGCAGGAAGCAAAGTTATCTGGCAAACGCCGAATTCTCATTATCGGTCAAGTAGAAGATGATTTATCAGTTCAGTATTGCGGTTCAGCCATCAAGACTAATAGTGGCTTGATTGATCGTGTATGCCAAGACAATCCTGATGCTTATCTGATTTATAAGCCGCACCCTGACGTTGAGGCAGGGTTGCGAGCAGGCAAAGTAGCGGCAGCAAGTTTACGTCAAGTAAATGCTGTCGCCTATGATACAGCGATGCCTGACTGCTTAGAATGTGTCGATGAAGTGCACACTATCAGCTCGTTGACGGGTTTTGAGGCATTGTTACGTGGTTTACAGGTTACCTGTTATGGTTTACCATTTTATGCAGGATGGGGGTTAACGGCCGATATTGACGCACAGTTGTCACCCAAGTCTGAATACTTGGATAGACGCAAACGAGACACAGCGTTGACGCTCGAGCAATTACTGTATTGCGTGCTCATTCGATATCCACTCTATCGTTTACCAAATGGCTATGGGCTTGCGCAAGTAGAACAGGTTATTGATTATCTGTATCCACCTAAAAACGAACATCGGCTAGAAGATAGTGGTAGTCAAGGTTCTGAGAATACAACGCCTAGCAATATAGATCGTTCAATTCAGACCTCTGACTCAGCAGTATCGACTTTGACTACACAAATTAAGCGTCATGCTGCCACACGTTTTATGCAGCAGCGTCATCGATTTCAGCAGCTCTTGCGTAAAGTATCCCGTTGATTGGCTTCAGCATCGTGGCATGATTCCACTGCGACAAGCAGGTTTTTTTTCGGTATAATATTTTTTATTTTACGTGTCTTCACACGGTTTAACGACCACTCTCGTTTTTATTTATGACCCTTTCACTTAATGGTAGCCCAATACTATGGCAGCTTCGATGTCTCACTTGCTTACTCATCGACACGTCTTGCTGTTACAAGGGAAGATGGGCGGATTTTTTAATCGCTTTTCGACATTTTTACAAACCCAAAATATCAAAGTTAGCAAAATCAACTTTAATGCAGGTGATGCTTTTTTCTATCATCATGATAATACCTATGAATATACGGAAACATTAGCGCATTTCTCTTCTTGGTTGCAGGCATTCATTAAAGAAAATGCCATTGATGCGATTGTTTGTTTCGGCGATTGTCGCCCACATCATACGCAAGCTGCCTATATTAGTGAGCAGTTAGAGACCTCATTTTTCGTATTTGAAGAAGGGTATTTGCGTCCTGACTATATTACTTTGCAAGAACATGGGATTAACGGCTATTCACGCTTAAACATAGAAGACATCAAAGCACTCAAAAAGGCCAATGACCAGCCGCTATATACACACAATCGTTTTTATCGGTTGAGTATCGCTGCTATTGTTTATTATATTATTGCCTGGATGTACAAAGGTCGCTATCCACACTATTCGCATTACCGTGGCATGACAGCATGGCAAGAGGCGATTGCTTGGCTGAGAGCACCATGGCGAAAATTGCGAGATTACATACCTGATAAACAAATGCAAAATAGATTGACTAAGAACGAAAGTAATAATTACTTCTTGATTAGTTTGCAAGTGCATAATGACTCACAGATTACCCATCACAGTGATTATCGAGATGTGGTACAGTTCATTGATGAGTCTATTGCAAGTTTTGCGACTTATGCTGATAAGCAGCAGTTGCTGGTACTGAAGCATCATCCGTTAGATCGTGGTCATCGAGACTATCGTGAGTTGGTATCTAGCTTGGCAGTGCGCTATAAAGTAGCTAACCGTGTTTTTTACGGTTGTGATATGCACTTGCCAACTTTAATGAAACATAGTATTGGTATGCTGACTATCAACAGTACTACGGGTCTGCAATCGGTATATCATAAAAAACCAACCAAGATCATGGGTCGTGCGATTTATAACACGCCTAAGCTAACCGATCAAAAACCACTTAACGATTTTTGGCAACAGCCTAAAAGTCCAGACAATGAGTTTTATCTAAGATTTCGTGAATATTTGATAGAGCAAACTCAGTTGAATGGTGCTTTTTATGGTAAGTCATTGTGGATGTATAAATATTTGGGTCAAGCAGGAAGTAAGTCTGTAGAAAAGAATTACCCTAAATCCAATAGATCTCAGTAGCCTTTACTTTCGATTTATCTTAAGTCGTTTTGATGAATTATTAGCACCACAGAAGACAATAAAGTCCTAATAAGCATCATACTTTCTCTCTGTATGGTTATCAGCTCGTAACTTCACTTGTAAATCATCTCTCTGCTCACAAAATCGCCTTACTTTGTAGTGGAAAACTGCTAGAATACTCTTTTACATCTGCACGTAAGTAATAGCCTGTTTGACTATTGATTTGAGATAGCAGTTTTAGTGTATAAGCTATTTTCAGCAATAGACAGTTATTGTATCGCTTGCGTCTGACAGCATTTATTCTTTTAGTTTCATTATTCTATCACCCTTAATTTAGTAGGCGCTTTGTGACTGCATTAGCCAATATTCGTAACTTTTCAATCATTGCCCACATTGATCATGGCAAGTCGACACTTGCTGATCGTTTTATTCAGATGTGCGGTGCCTTGCAAGATCGCGAGATGCAGGCGCAAGTACTTGACTCCATGGATATTGAGCGTGAGCGCGGTATCACTATTAAGGCGCAGTCGGTAACGTTGTTCTACGATCATCCTAATGGTGAGCGTTATCAGCTCAACTTTATCGATACACCAGGACACGTCGACTTTTCTTATGAAGTATCGCGTTCATTAGCCGCTTGTGAAGGTGCGCTTTTGGTCGTTGATGCCGCGCAAGGCGTCGAAGCGCAATCAGTAGCTAACTGCTATACGGCAGTTGATCAAGGCCTAGAAGTTATGGCTGTACTGAATAAAATTGATTTGCCACAAGTTGAGCCTGAACGCGTTATTCAAGAAATTGAAGATATCATTGGTATTGATGCGGTTGATGCACCACGTGTATCAGCCAAGTCAGGTTTAGGCGTTGATAAACTGTTAGAAGCATTGGTTGCGTTTATTCCAGCACCGACTGGTGACCGTGAAGCACCGCTGCAAGCCTTAATCATTGATTCGTGGTTTGATAACTATTTGGGTGTGGTGTCATTGGTTCGTGTGCGCGAAGGAACTATACGCAAAGGTGATAAGCTCTATATTAAATCAACTCAAGAGGCGCATTTAGTGGGCTCTATTGGTGTGTTTACGCCAAAGCCTGTAGATACGGGTATTTTAGAGGCGGGTGAAGTTGGTTTCATTATTGCTGGTATTAAAGACATTGCCGGCGCACCTGTTGGTGATACGATTACCCACGCCAAAACGCCTGATGTCGATCGTATTCCAGGTTTCAAGCAAGTAACCCCGCAAGTCTATGCAGGCATGTTCCCTGTAGAGTCTACTGACTTCGAAAAATTCCGTGAAGCCTTACAAAAGCTGCAGATCAATGATGCGTCTCTATTTTTTGAGCCAGATACGTCAGATGCACTTGGTTTTGGTTTCCGCTGTGGCTTCTTGGGTATGCTACACATGGAGATTATCCAAGAGCGTCTAGAGCGTGAATATGATCTAGATTTGATTACGACAGCGCCCTCAGTTATCTATGAAATTGAGAAAAAGAATGGCGATGTTATTTATGTAGACAACCCATCACATCTACCTGAGCCAAACAACATCGAAGAGTTTCGTGAGCCGATTGCCCGCTGTCAGATATTAGTACCGCAAGAGTACTTAGGTAATGTGATGACCTTGTGTATTGAACGTCGTGGCGTTCAGGTTGATATGCGCTTTATGGGTCGACAGGTACAGCTGATATTTGACATTCCAATGGGCGAAGTGGTCATGGATTTCTTTGATCGCCTAAAGTCGGTCTCACGCGGTTTTGCCTCGCTCGATTATAACTTTGAGCGTTATCAAGCCGATAAACTGGTGAGAGTCGATGTGCTAATCAATGGCGATAAAGTCGATGCCTTAGCGATGATTGTGCACGAAACCCAATCACGTTATCGTGGTAATGCACTAGTCACTAAGATGAAAGAGTTAATTCCACGTCAGATGTTTGATGTGGCCATTCAGGCGGCTATTGGTAGCCAAATCATTGGTCGTAGTACAGTAAAAGCTATGCGTAAAGATGTACTAGCAAAATGTTATGGTGGCGATGTTTCGCGTAAGAAAAAGCTATTGTCTAAACAGAAAGCTGGTAAAAAACGTATGAAGCAAGTGGGTAATGTGGAAATTCCACAAGAAGCCTTCTTGGCTGTACTGCAAGTAGAATAAGTCGTGAATATTCATTGTTAGTGTGAAATTGACAATCATGAATACAATTAATTGATGAATAGCAACCGTTAAAGCAGCAGCTCGTTAATAGGCAAACTAGTATGGATTTTGATTTTAATTTAATTTTAGTGCCATTAACCGTCGTTTTGGGTATTGTTTGGCTATTAGACAAATTGGCACTCAAACAACGTAAAACTCGTGGGCGTGGTCAAGAAGGCTTACTAGTACGCTGGGCTTATGATTTTTTCCCTGTATTGGCAGTGGTATTGATTGTGCGCTCATTCTTGATTGAGCCTTTCAATATTCCATCATCTTCTATGGTACCGACGCTTTATACGGGCGATTTTATTGCTGTAAACAAGTATTCTTATGGCGTAAGACTACCGCTAACTTATAATAAAATATTGGATACAGGCTCGCCTGAGCATGGTGATGTTGCTGTATTTCGCTATCCTGAAAATCCTAGTATTTATTATATCAAGCGTGTGATTGGGTTGCCTGGTGATACTGTCAGCTACGATCAAGGTGTACTTGCGATTAACGATGTTCCGATTGATACTCAGCCAGTAGATTTTTCGGCAAGTGCTGAATTGACTTCACAGCTTTATCTGCCGGGACAAATTGCTCCAGGACAAGAGCTGACCGAAGAAAGTGCAGCTGCGATGGGCCAACAAGAAGAAGGCGAGGCGCAGTACTTTGAGGAGACACCAGGTGAGAACAAGCATCTTGTTCGCTACTTAACTGGTATGAATAGTGCTCAGTACGCACCATTTCTACAGCAGCAGTCACCAGAAGTGGTTAGCTCAGAAGGGACAGAATGGCGTATTAATGTGCCAGAAGGTCATTATTTTGTGATGGGTGATAACCGTGACCGTAGTGCTGATGGTCGGTTTTGGGGATTTGTACCGGATGAGAACTTAGCGGGCAAAGCAGTTTATATTTGGATGCATAAGCCACCAGGACTTAACTTACCAACTTTTCAACGCAATGGTGCCATTAACTAAGATGTTAAGAATCTCTATTGGTTGATTTTTCGATAATAGTTTTGTGCTAATATTGTTGCTATCTAATAAACGGATATCTAATGTTTAGGTATTCACTATAATAGCAACTTATCGGTAGAGGAATACAATAATGCAGCAATTATCTGGATTGGCCACGCAGCGAGGCGCTAGTGTGACAAGCATCGTGTTCATCATTATGGTGTTGGGCATTGCTGCTAAGTTGACAGTTGCTATTGTGCCAGCTCAGATTGGTGATTATCAATTGACTAAAACTTTGAGTACAGAACTTCTCGAGTCAAATAATAACAACGAAACGGCCAAGCAGTTTGTTGCACGTGTTAATAGGCAGTTATCTATCAATGCTGACTATAATACTACCGCAGAAGAAGTTTTTACTTTTACCAATAAGAAAACCGGTCAGTTAGCTATTTACAAGCAATACGCAGTAACCAATAATTTCTTTAGCAATATTGATATCGTCAATCGTTTTGAAGGTGATATCGATATGGCAGCAGCAGAGTAATTGAAAGAGGTGTTAATATCCTCTTAAATTTTCCTTATAACCTTAGTCGATAAATATTATGACTAAATTCGTAAAACAGAAGGGATAACCACAAGCCACGCATGAAACCAACTTCGCAGCATTCCCAAGCGGTTCCTACTCCTCAACAAAATAGCACGTCTGTCGACACGCTTGTTGTTAGCTCAGAATTTATTCAGCGGCTAGCGGTCTTAACGCGTAAGTTGGGCTATGTGTTCAACGACTTGAGCCTTCCAAAACTCGCATTGACGCATCGCTCGTTTGATAGCAAGAAAAACTATGAGCGTTTAGAGTTTTTAGGTGATGCCTTACTAGGTATGATTGTCGGTGAGGCTTTATATCATCGCTATCCTAGCCAAAATGAAGGCCGATTAACTCGTATGCGTGCAACGTTGGTACGGCAAGAGTCACTGGTCATCATTGCGCAAAACTTAGAGCTCTCTAATCACCTTATACTAGGAGTGGGCGAGAGGAAGGGTGGTGGTCGCAATCGTGCTTCTATACTGGCCGATGCGGTAGAGTCTCTGATAGGTGCTATATATTTAGACAGTCAAGATATGGATATTACGCGAGATTGCGTGCTCTCTTGGTACGGAGATTTGATTGATAACGTCAATGATCGCAAAGCATTAAAAGATGCAAAAAGTCGTTTACAAGAGTGGCTTCAATCTAAGCAGTTTGACTTGCCACATTACGAGTTAATGGAAACACGTGGTAATGCACCGTATCAAATTTTTGTTGTACGTTGCCATGTCAATATCATTAACTGCCCTGATATTACTGAATCTGGTGAGAGCCGTCGTATCGCTGAACAAAAAGCGGCAGAGCTTATGATCAACCAGTTGCACAAACTTCCAGGCTCAGTTAAAAAGCGTACATAACTAACATTTAGAGATTTACTACTAACGCAATTTTAAACTGACGACTCATATTAAGTGACGTTTGAAAAACTGCTTATTTGCTTTCTATTAAACGTCATATACTTTCAAACCT
This sequence comes from Psychrobacter sp. SZ93C1, assembly GCF_015864635.1. Taxonomy (NCBI): domain Bacteria; kingdom Pseudomonadati; phylum Pseudomonadota; class Gammaproteobacteria; order Moraxellales; family Moraxellaceae; genus Psychrobacter; species Psychrobacter sp. SZ93C1. The sequence continues at coordinate 600,891 of NZ_JADYWY010000001.1, forward strand.
CAAATATTTCTCAACCGACAACGGTTTCCCTTTTTTAGTGCTGATAAAACCACTTCATCATTAACTGCCGTTTGACAGGTTATAAAACTTACAGGATTACCCTATGAGCAATCATGCTGATTTGCCCTCAAATAATGAAGATAACGCCGAAAATATGACTGAAAAAAAAGATATCAACTTAAGCCAAGATAATACTGATATAACGAATGATGGTATCGCTCACTCAGAAGATGTTACGTCAGAAAACGATATAGCAATTGAAGAGTTCTTCTCGCCTAGCAGCCATAAAGGTATGGCTGATAACTTTAAAACGGGCTACGTTGCTATTGTGGGACGTCCAAATGTCGGTAAATCGACACTAATGAATCACTTGTTAGGTCAAAAGCTGTCTATTACGTCACGTAAACCGCAAACGACTCGTCATCGTATTCACGGCATTCTGTCAAATCATGAGATGCAGGCCGTATTTGTAGATACACCAGGTATTCATCGTAATGAAGTGCGTGCTATCAATGAGCGTATGAACAAAGCCGCCGTATCTGCATTAGTAGATGTTGATTTGGTACTATTCGTTGTTGATTCAGACCAGTGGCGTGACGATGACTTGTTGACCTTGCAGAAGCTCGGTGAGACTGATTTAACTGTAGTATTGGTCATTAATAAATCAGATACCTTAAAAGATAAAGGCAGTGTATTGCCACTTATCGAGACTTTTAATGCCAGTTTTGATTTTGCTGACATTGTGCCTGTATCTGCTCTAAAAAATCAGAATCTAGACCGCTTAGAAGAAGTGATTGCGTCGCATCTACCAGTTGCGGCACCTATTTATGATACTGAACAAATTACCGATCGATCAGAGCGTTTTTTAGCCAGTGAGATTATCCGCGAAAAAATCATGCGTAGTTCAGGTGATGAAGTGCCATATGATTTAACGGTACAGATTGATGCATTTAAAGATGAGCCTGCACATACTGATCCAAAAACAGGTCGTCCACGTAAAGCTTGTACTTTTATCGATGCGACTATTTATGTTGAGCGTAGCGGTCAAAAAGCGATTGTCATTGGCGACAAAGGACAACGTATCAAGCAAGTTGGTATGGATGCTCGTAAAGATATGGAGCAGCTTTTCGATAAAAAAATCATGCTCACATTATGGGTGAAAGTGAAGCGTGGTTGGTCTGATGATGAGCGTGCATTGACCAGTTTGGGATATTGATTGGACACTAGCATTTTGAAAGTTTCTTTACGTGCTAAATGCTGAGGTAATAAAAAATGCGTAATGAAGCGCTAGTCGGTTACTTATTACATCAGCGTCCCTATCAAGAGAATCGCGCTTTATACTATTTATTTTCTCAACAGCATGGTGTGATACATGGTATTGGGAAAAAAGGTGCGCCATTATTTATGCCGTTACAACTCTTTGCTACCGGCAAGCGTGACTTAAAGACGTTCAGTCAAATCAGTATCACGTCACAAATTGCCATTCCAAGAAGTATAGAAGATAAGGGTAATATCACTGCTACTCTAGAGTCAGTCCCTTATGAAAATATCACTGGCCAGCAGCAATACTCTGCACTGTACTTAAATGAAATATTGTGGCGATTGTTACCCACTGAAGATCCTATGCCTATATTGTGGCAGCATTATCAAGACAGTCTACATCAGCTTAGAAAGCCCTTAAATACCGATGAATTACGATTGTGTCTGCGCCAATTTGAGTCTCACTTATTTAATGAGTTGGGTTTTAGCTTAATTTTGACCCACGATAGTATCCAAGATATTATCAAACCGAATTGTTCTTATTGCTTTTTACCTGATGTGGGATTTATGCCTGTCTTACAGAATGAATCACAGTCTGAACATTTAGAAAGTACCACTATGAAAACTATATTCATGGGTGCCGATCTTATTAAGATGGCAGAGTTGGGTATTACTAAAACGACTCTGAATCATTGGTCGAAGTTATATCGACACCTCATTGATCATTTGCTTGATTATCAACCGTTGCAAAGTCGTTTGTTATGGCAGCAGCAGCGAAGTTATCAGTAATCACTAAAAAATATCGTATATCGCCCTAATTATTACATTCAGTAGGATGGTCTTCATTGAATTTTTGGGTAATACGGCCTGTCTGGCTAAATGATATCAAGTACATCGCGTCATTATAGTCAACGGTTGGACAGTATTTGATATGTCCAAAGTGCCCTCGAGGTTGACCACTATCTCCCCAAAACTTAGTGTAATGACGTTTAGCTCCAACTCGTAAACTTAGCTTGCTATATTTAAGACTCAATGCATGCTGAGCGATTAAAAAATCGACTTGAGTATCGAAGTGCTTGTTGTCATTTTTGTCTACAAATAGCAAAAGTGTCTTGTCGCTATCTCTATAGCAGCGACCTCCACTATCAGATAAACAGACAATCACATTCTGTCTTCTAATATAACTCTCAGCCTTCGCTAGGGTCAGCGAGCTTTCTAATTGACTTCTAATACGCTTGGCTTCCATATGTGCTAATTGTGTTTGTATGAATGGCACGGCAATCGCCACCAGAATCCCTAAAATAACGATAGTAAAAATAAGCTCGACAAGCGTAAAACCTTGTCTATCTTTAAATATGTTTGTCTTTATTGTGACTTTATCAAACGTAGATTTGTCAGAAAACGACATGTAAAGTTGCATTACGAAAAAGGTAAATCTCTTATGGACGTGCTTATACTGAATCAATATCAATAAAAGTGACAAAAATGCAAATAGCTTTCTATAACTTGATAATATTCTATATAGCAGTGTCATAAGGTCTTATTACCTATAGTGAGTAACTTGTTTCAATAAAACAATCTCGCTTTTTGTCATTGGCTGTTCAAGTATTTTATAAAGACCTTATAGCTTCAGTGTCTTGATCTCATAAAAACTTAAAAACAGGTTAGCGTTTCACATATACAGAATAATGTTGGCTATCTTAATATATACAGAATATATGTCTACTGTCAAAATTTGTTTCAATTAGTGAATGAAGAGTTTTAATAATAGAGAAAAATTACTTACCGTATTAAAATATGCTCAGGCAATAGGTGCTATTCAGTTTACTATCTATGTGAAACTGACATACAAAAGATAGAATGCGTAAGGCGTGTTAGTTCTAGGTAACTCCAGCAAGCTATTGTGTTTTAGTTACAACATTATCGTGTAATAATGTGTAGCTCCTTAACGAAAAAAGTTGTAAACTGAATCGATAATCGCTAAGCTACTCCTTAATTGGTTTTGCTTTGTCACTTGAAATTCGTAAAAGATGTCTATTTGAAGCATCTTGAGAAACGGTTTTGCTTAATGCATCACTAAAATTATCCTTTGGAGGAAGTCCATGAAATTGAATAAAATAGCTCTAGCATTGGTTGCAGTAGCAGCAGCACCTTTAGCTGCTAACGCTGGTGTAACGATTAGCCCATTATTACTAGGTTACCATGTTACTGATGATATCAGTGATACAGCTGACAAGCAGCGTGATATCCTTCGTACCGGCAAAAACTTGCAAGAAAACACGGATCGTGATGGCAACTCTAACGGCGGTGTAGCTAAAGAAAGTAGCCTATATACTGGTGCTGCTCTAGGTATCGAGCTTACTCCTTCTACTCAGTTCCAAGTTGAGTATGGTGTATCAAATGCTAATGGCGAAGCTTCTGAAGATTCAGCTAAATCTGGTGCTAACCGTTTTGATGTTGAACAAACCATGCTTTCTGGTAACTTCTTAATCGGTACTGAAGAGTTTACTGGTTATACTGATAGCGCATTCAAGCCATATGTATTGGTTGGTGCTGGTCAATCTAAGATCAAAGTAGAAAACCAAGAAACTTATGTTTCTGATGTAACTGGCGAAACAGTTACTGCTGGTACTGAAGTATCAAGCTCTAAAGATACTATCGGTAACCTAGGTCTAGGTGCTATGTATCGTATCAACGATGCTTTAAGCCTACGTGGTGAAGCTCGTGCGATTCATAACTTTGATAACAACTGGTGGGAAGGCATGGCTTTGGCCGGTCTAGAAGTTGTACTTGGTGGCCATCTAGCACCTACAGTAGCAGTACCGCCAATGCAAGAGCCAATGGTTGACACTACTCCAGTAGTAGTAGTTGAATCTGATCTTGATTCTGATGGTGATGGCGTACCTGATAGCATCGATGCATGCCCAGGCACTCCAATGAACGTCGTAGTAGATGAGCGCGGTTGCCCAGTACCAGTAGATATTACTGATGAACTGAAAATGGAACTACGTGTATTCTTTGATAACGATAAATCAGCTATCAAAACTCAGTACCAGCCAGAAATCGCTAAAGTAGCAGAGAAGATGCGTGAGTATCCTAACTCTGTAGCACGCGTAGAAGGTCATGCTTCTAAAACTGGTCCTTCAGCACGTTACAACCAACGTCTGTCTGAAGCTCGTGCCGTTGCAGTTAAATCTATGCTAACTAACGAATTCGGTATCGCTCCAAACCGTCTATCAACTGTTGGTTATGGTTATGACAACCCAATCGCTCCAAACGACACTGAAGAAGGTCGTGCTATGAACCGTCGCGTTTATGCCATCATCACTGGTGACAAAACAATGACTGTTGAACAAACTAAAGATATGGTTGTTCAATAAGTAATAGCCAATTGGTTATGTGATTAAATATATAGTTACAAAAAAAGCTACCCACTGGGTGGCTTTTTTTTGTTTATGTATTGAGAAAAGTGAGTTATTACATAAATTTATGAATCAATAATGTTATACTAGCTGCCCAAACATTCTGTAAATTGACAGAATGTACATTAGCATAGCTATCTGTATGATGAATTTATCAGTGTAGATTCTTGATTATATTGAAATTATTTGATTAACAGCACTTATGGTGCAGTCGTCTAAAAGTAAGTATTCAATATCTATCTGGTTGATGATAAAGGTTTATCCGGCGGCGCTTACTGCTACTGCATTTTTTAAGACGAAACGAGCATTTTATATGGCGAACGATATCAAACACCTGCGTAACATTGCAATTATTGCCCACGTTGACCACGGTAAAACAACTTTGGTTGATAAGTTATTACATCAGTCTGGTACTTTTGGCGACCGTGCAAACGTTGCTGAACGTGCAATGGATTCAGGCGATATTGAGCAAGAACGTGGTATTACTATTTTGGCTAAAAACACAGCTATCCGCTGGACAGATCAAACTGTAGATACAGAATACCGTATCAACATTGTTGACACCCCAGGTCACGCCGATTTCGGTGGTGAAGTTGAGCGTGTTATGTCAATGGTTGACTGCGTATTACTAGTTGTTGACGCTGTTGATGGTCCAATGCCTCAGACTCGTTTTGTAACGCAAAAAGCATTTGAGCAAGGTCTAAAGCCTATTGTTGTTATCAACAAAATTGACCGTCCTGGTTCGCGTCCTGATTGGGTAATGGATCAAATCTTTGATTTGTTTGATAACCTAGGTGCGACTGATGAGCAGCTTGATTTCCCAGTTGTTTATGCATCAGCATTGAACGGTGTTGCAGGTTTAGAAGCTGATAATTTAGCTGATGATATGACGCCACTATTCAAAACTATCGTTGATGTTGTACAGGCTCCACAGGTTGATGCAGATGCACCATTCCGCATGCAAATCTCAAGCCTTGACTACAACAGCTTTGTTGGTGTTATCGGTATTGGTCGTATCCAGCGTGGTAAAGTTAAATTGAACACGCAAGTAACTGTCATTGACAAGCATGGCAACACGCGTAATGGCCGTATTCTAAAAATCATGGGCTATCATGGTCTTGACCGTATTGATGTTGAAGATGCACAAGCTGGTGATATCGTTTGTATCACTGGTATTGACGCACTTAATATCTCAGATACGATTTGTGATCCAGCTAATGTTGAAGCATTACCAGCACTAACGGTAGATGAACCTACCGTATCAATGAATTTTCAAGTAAACAACTCACCGTTCGCTGGTCGTGATGGTAAGTTTGTGACGTCACGTAATATTCGTGAGCGTCTTGAGCGTGAATTGATTCATAACGTAGCACTACGTGTAGAAGACACAGAGTCTCCTGATAAATTTAAAGTATCAGGTCGCGGTGAGCTTCACTTATCTGTACTTATCGAAAACATGCGTCGTGAAGGTTTTGAGATGGGTGTTTCAGGCCCAGAAGTTATCGTTAAAGAAGTTGATGGTAAGTTACAAGAGCCGTATGAAAACGTTGTGTTCGATATTGAAGACGGGCATCAAGGTTCTATCATGGAGCAAGTTGGTCTACGCAAAGGCGAGATGACTAACATGGAACTTGATGGTAAAGGTCGTATGCGTATTGAAGCGACTATTCCTGCTCGTGGTCTGATTGGTTTCCGTTCTGAGTTCTTAACTCTGACTTCAGGCAGCGGTATCATGACTTCTAGCTTCTCACATTACGGTCCGCAAAAGATCGGTGATGTTGGTGGTCGCTCTAATGGTGTATTGGTTTCTATGGCTAAAGGTGTTTGCCTAGGCTTTGCACTATTTAACCTTCAAAAACGTGGTAAGTTATTTGCTGAGCCACAGCTTGAAGTTTACGAAGGTATGATTGTCGGTCTGAACTCTCGTAACGATGACATGACTGTTAACCCAACGACAGCTAAACAGCTAACCAACGTACGTGCTAGTGGTACTGATGAAGCATTGACGTTGACGCCAGCAGTTAAGTTTACGCTTGAGCAAGCACTTGAATTCATCCAAGATGACGAATTGGTTGAAGTAACCCCTAAAGCGATTCGTCTACGTAAGCGTTACTTGACTGAAAGTGAGCGTAAGCGTCACGGCCGTGGTAAAAAAGGTGCTTAATATCAATAAGTGGGTTACTTAGTAATTCATATCATTGATGTTTGACGCTGAAATTCAATGTCAGTAAAAATTTTCTGACATTGAAGCCGTTAAAAAATTAGCAGTATAAGGTGAGCGAATAGTGCTTCACTTTATACTGCTTTTTTTTGTGTTGTAATTTTGCAAAAATAGAGACAGAATGAATAGTCATATTAATATATTCAATAATTACTATTAAAGCCAATTGTGGCGATAACTAGACAGTTATATCTGTTTATAGATAAATTTTGGGGAAAAATAATGAGTATGGTATCTGAGTTTAAAGAGTTTGCGTTAAAAGGTAATGTGATGGACCTAGCAGTTGGTGTCATCATTGGTGGTGCTTTCGCAACCATCACAACTTCTCTCGTGGCAGACATTATCATGCCTATCGTCGCCTTTATATTCGGTGGCGAAATTGACTTTAAGAACATGTTCTTAGTATTAGGGGACGCACCTGAAGGTATTGCTATGACCTATGACGCACTTAAAGAATCGGGTGTTCCAGTATTAGCATACGGTAACTTTATTACGGTGCTTATTAACTTCCTAATTTTAGCGTTCATTATCTTTATGATGGTCAGAACGGTAAATAAAATGCGCCGTGCTCAAGAAGTAGAAGAAGTGGTAGAGGCCATTGTGGAACCTTCAGAAGAGGTACTATTACTTCGTGAAATTAGTGCCAAGTTAAGTAATACTGACATCTCTAAATAAAGTCATTTAATGTAGTGAATAAAACAATAAAAAAGGCTAACGTCGCGTTAGCCTTTTTTATTGTCAATTTACAAACAAATTAGATTTAGTATCTATATATTATAATGCAATATACTTAAAAATAACTGCTTATGGATTAACGATTACGTAGTCGTTTGTATTGATTAAAATTTCTGATGGTTGGTCGACGACGATACGCACAAGGTTGTTATCATTTGCTTGTGACTTATAATAGTTGTCTTCAGCAACAGAGCAACCTAAGCAACGGCCCATCGCATCCCAAGGCTCGACGAATAGCTTCTGCTGCGCTTGATCTGCGTTACCACCGATTAGGGAGAAAGGCAGGCTAACAAGGTAGAGTGCAGTACCAGCAACGGCACCGACCAGTTGAAGAGGCTTACCTACGGTAGCATCCGCAACCATGGTTCCATAGGAAGGCCCAAAGTCAGTTTCATCAATCTCTATTGCGGCCAAGGCTGGCTGCATGCTAGCGACCAACAGACTTAAGCTGGTAGCAACAGTAAAAGCTTTTTGCTTAACTGTGCGTTGTTTCTTGGCTTTAACAGTCATAACGATATCCTAAAATTCACAATTGGTATGATTAGTGGCTGCTGATATTTCTACAAAAAAATATCCTCGCAGCGATAGGTAAGCTAAATATTACAGATAAATAAACCGTATGCACTATTTATGTAAGTGTTATTACTATTAAAGCAAGATGTGCGTTAATAAGCAACAAAAATGCGCATGATATGCTGGTTTGAATGAAAAAATATAAGACATTCAAATGAAATTACTACGCTGTTGATTGTAGATCGAAACGGGTAGGTAAAATTACTGAAAATTATGGTTAACCCATTGGTTGACAACTAGGGCAAAAGACACTGGCTCGGCCATTAAGCTTGATATTCTCAAGTGTTGTCTGACAATGTGGACACGCTTCACCTTGTCTACCGTAAACGTTTAGTGTCTGCTGAAAGTAACCTGTTTGACCGCTAGCAACGGTAAAATCTCGTAGTGTCGAACCGCCAAGTGCTATCGCTTTTTTTAGGATAACTTTAATGTGATCAACTAAAATGACAATCTGATCATACGATAGTTGATGAGAAGGTGTGGCCGGGTGGATGCCTGATAAATATAAGCTTTCTGTGGCATAGATATTCCCTACACCTACTACCACTTGCTGTTCCATGATAACTGACTTGATAGGGCGGGAGATAGGTTGCTTTTTTGATTTAGCTTTATTTGTGACTGTGGACTCGGCGTTTTCACCAGATACGCTTGTACGTTGAATCAAGTGGTATAGATAGTCCGCAGTAAATTCATCTGAAAGTGGCTCAGGACCTAGGTGGTCCAATAGCTTAGCACTATAATCTTGATACCATAATACCGAGCCAAATCGTCTTGGGTCATAATAGTGTAGCTGGGATTTGGTATTATCAGCATTATTGAACACTATTACTAAATGGTCGTGCTTGCGTTTATCCGTGCCATAACTATGCTGCTGTAAGCTACCTGACATGCCTAAATGAACTAAAAGCTGTCGAGGTGCTAGCTTATTAGATTGCGCCACTGAGCTACTATCATTAGATGACGCAGGTAAAAAGTTCAGTATTAAATATTTTGCTCGGCGCTCGACACTATCTAGTGTGAAATTAACCAAGATATCTAAGTCATCGGGCATCGCCCAGCGTAACTTCGGCTGGAATATTTTTACATCGATAACCTGTTGCCCTAGTAATGGCGCTAGGCTAGTTTTGGTCGTTTCTACTTCAGGCAATTCAGGCATGATATTTCTATGGCAACTTTATGATTAAATGGATATGTATAGCTAGGCTTGTATTTAAACGACGGCGCGGCGAGCATGCAAGATGCCATGCTGTTGCTCTAACTTAGCCAAGAGCTTAGACAAATGAGCCAGTCCCGAAACTTCAATATGAAATTTCAAAAAGGCAATATTATCGTCATTACTAAGTGTCTGAACCTGACGAATATTGACGTTTTCTTTATCAATAATTTGTGTCAAGTCACGCAATAGTCCTCGTCTATCATAAGCCTCTACATGGATGTCAACCGGTTGATAACGACCAGATTGTACTCGCCAAGCGGCTTCTATCGCACGCTCAGGGTCTCGCTCGATGAGACGCGAATACTCAGGGCAGCCACGATTATGGACACTGACCCCTCGTGACAAAGTAATGTAACCAGCAATTGGCTCACCGTGTACAGGGTGACAGCAACCTGCTAAATTAACTTCAATATTATCCAGACCGTCAACGTGAATCTTATAGGCATCAAGTTTGCCAGTGTCTCTATTATCTACACTGGGTATAAAGTCTTCAGGAGGCCTTTCAGGCTCTAGATGTAGCTGTCGCGAGATATGGCTGGTTAACTGGTTTAGACCGATATCACCGGTGACCAGTCCGACGATAATATCATCGGTAGTATTGGCATTGAAATGCTGAAGATAATCGTTCAAATCGATACTGTTTGGATGTACCGATAGTCGTTCCAGCTCTTTGCTGAGCATTTGACGGCCAATCTCAATATTCTTATCACGGTCTTGTTTGTTAAACCATTGTCTTAATTTCGAGCGTGCACGGTTGGTGTGAATATAACCGAGCGAGGCAACCAGCCAATCGCGATTAGGTTCACGTGATGCCTTAGTGATGATTTCAACTTGTTCACCCGTTTTGAGCTGATAGGTGAGCGGTACATAGCGTTGATTGACTCGAGCAGCTTGTGCACGATTACCAACTTGCGTATGCACGTAGTAAGCAAAATCAAGAACAGTCGCACCTTTTGGCAATTCAGTAATATCACCATCACGGCTGAAGATATAAATACGTTCTAGCTCATCAAAATCAACGAGTTGCTCTTCTTCGTCGAGCTCTATCTCATCGAGATCCTCACCTGTTAATGACGATGACCGTAGCTGATTGCGTGTTTCATTATTAATAGATAAGAGCTGACGCAGAGAGCTGATTCTTTGATTAAGGTAATTATCCTTTTTATTCTTCAGACCTTCTTTGTAGTTGACGTGCGCACACATGCCAAGCTCTGCTTCAAAATGCATCTCATGTGTACGAATCTGTACTTCGAGAGATTTATTTTTCGCAATCACGGCAGTATGTAGCGAGCGATACCCGTTAGATTTTGGATTGGTAATATAGTCATCAAACTGTTCAGGGATATAGCGCCATAACCCATGGACCAAACCTAAGACGTGGTAGCAGTCTGAAGGGTTGGTAACCAGTACTCGCAATGCACGAATATCATAAAGTTGATCAAATGATAAGCCTTTGAGCTTCATTTTTCGGTAAATCGAATAGATATGTTTGACACGCCCAGAAACCTCACCTTCGATGTTGGCTTCTGCTAACGCTTCATTAAGTTTGTTTTGCACGCGCTGAATATAGGACTCACGCTCACTGCGTTTTTCGGATAGTAGCTTAGCAATCTCTTTGTAGCGATCAGGCGCAAGATAGCGAAAAGCTAAATCCTCAAGTTCCCATTTTAGTTGTGCGATACCCAGTCGATGCGCTAATGGGGCGTAGATAGTCATGACTTCACGTGCGACACGATTTTGCCTGGCTACACTAGAGAAAGTCAGCTCACGCATGGCAAAGGTACGCTCAGACAGCTTAATCAGTACGACGCGTACATCGTTAGTGACAGAGATAAGCATGCTATAAATATTGGATAGCTGGTCACGCTGATTGTTCACGAAGTGATCTTCTAAGCGCTTATTGCTCTCGATAATCTCAGACAGCTTACCCATTGCCAAGGCATCTTTGACTAAAGTAGATATATCAGACCCAAAGTTTTTTTCTATCTCAGCGAGACTAATGATAGATTTACGCGCACTACGATAGAGCATGGCAGCAACAAGTGCATCTTCATCTTGATACAGATAGGTCAATATGTCGGTCATACCAATACCAGTGACATAAGCGCCTGAGCGTTCAGACTCGCTAGTATTCATATGATTGCGAATAAATTCACAAGCAGCATGCAGGTTAGGGACAGAGTCTTGACCAATACGTTTGGCCACATTGTCCAGCCAAGTGGGAACGTCGATATTAACCTGATCCAAGTCAATAGCTTCAATTTCTACTTCAGAGAGCGTATTGTTTTCATCCAACAGCGGATTGTCAGAATACTCGTTCTCAAGCTTTGGATCATGGCTATGAAAAGCATGTAAGGCTGAGCGATCAAAAGTGGTGTGTAGCTTATGAGTTGCTAGCTGGTATTTGATATCGAGCGGGATTTGGGCATAGCTATTGGCAGACTGATGAGAGCGTTGGCTCGCAACTAGCTGGGCTGCAAGCGTTGCACTATCGGCTTGTGTGGTCTGTCCATCCACTAGCGGTAATCCTTCACGAATTTTTACCATAGCCGACTCCTCTTAGCTATTTTGAATTGAGTATAACCCCGTCTACTGTACACACATTTCAAATTTGCACTTTCATAAAGTATTAGATATAAACCAATACGACTGCTAAAAAGCGATTTTTAGCAGTTATAAAATGCGTGTAAAATATATAAAGCTATGAGTATGAACGTTTACTAAGTTCTGATTTTCTAAACATAGAAAAGTTGTTTACTATTATCCCATTTTGAGATGACAAATCAAGCAAGGCTATGTAATGTCTGCTGTTAATCAAGGCAAATAGCTGTTATTTATTAACGCTGCTGCATCCAAGTTTTGGATGCAGCATAAATTGCTATAATCATTCCACTATAAAAGTATTACTGCGTTAACCTCGCTTGACGTATTTAATATATAGTTAATTCTCTATAAACTAGATACGGTGTCAGTCTTGCTTAGTCTACTATTTGTAGTATTTTCACTCGACTTCCTTTTATCCAAATTATATTGAATCTACTATACGCCGACACTCGATTGCCTTGTACTACTTTTAAATTGAATCGATTATATAAATACAGCTATTTTGCACGCTCAGTAGCTCACTTAAGAAGCAAGAGATTAAACGGCTACTTTTTCAAAGCGAGCGATTGATTCAACATGACCAGTATGGCAGAACATATCCATCACGCCAGCATGTGTCAGACGATATCCTTGTTCTAGTAACGCTTTTGTATCACGGGCAAGTGTTGCAGGATTACAAGAAACGTAAACGATTCGCTCAGCATTAAATTTAGGTAAATACTGCATAATCTCCCACGCACCAGAGCGCGGTGGATCGATTAGTAACGCATCAAACCCTTGGTTGGCCCAAGGTTTATCAGTGCAATCATGTGTCAAATCTTGGCTATAAAACTCAGTATTATTGATACCATTGCGACGTGCATTATCTGCTGCACGTGCGGTCATGGCTTCGCTTCCTTCCACGCCGACTACGGAACCTGTCTCACCGACGAGTCGCGCAAGTGGTAAGCTAAAGTTACCCAAGCCGCTAAATAAGTCTAGTACGCGTTCACCTGCTTTTAGGTCTAATAAATCGCAAGCGAGCTTGGTCATTTGACGATTCACAGATAGGTTAACTTGAGTAAAGTCAGTCGGGATAAATTCAAACGTCAGATCGTACTCTGGCAACTGGTAATACAGACGTCCAAACTGCTGGCTCATGTCATCAGCATCTGTTAATGCAATGCGTTGGATGCTATCAGCACCTTTAGACTGTAGATATAACTGCCAATTACGTGCTGCAAAAAATACTTTTAGCTTTTCTACATCACCGTCTGATAATGGCTCTAAGTTACGCACAATAAGGGCAACTGGCTGATTGCCATCTGGCAACTCAGGTATCTGCTCACCCATGGCCAATTCAAGCTGAGCAATCTTATTACGACTCTCTAACGTGCTGATCAACGCTTTTAAGTTTTCAATCTCAAACCCAATGCGTGGGTCTAAGATATGACATTCATTCAACTCAGCTAAAAAGTTACTTGAGCGCTCACGGAAACCAACCAAAGCCGTTTCTTTTTTGGTGACATAACGTACACCCAATCTTGCTTTGGTACGATAACCAAGGCGATCACCAACGACTGGTGCAAGCCAATTGTCAGGCTCTATATTGGCTTGGTGTATAAGCATCTCGGCTAGTACAGATTGCTTAAAGCTAATTTGACTTTCTGGCTGCCAATGTTGCAAGTTACAGCCACCGCAAACGCCAAAATGAGGGCAGGGCGGTACAGTACGTTCAGGATTTGGGTTGGCAGTGATGCTGACTGCATCGCCTTCCTCAAAACTGGCACGGCTATTGGTGATTTTGACCAATGCGCTTTCACCTGGCAGCGCAAAACTGACAAAGGTTGTTTTGCCATGCTTGTCTTCAGCATGACCATCGTCAACCCCAAAACCATTGCCATAGATAGCAACACCGCGACCATCATGCGACAATCTATCGATGGTAAAAGGAATCGGTTCTGCATCTTTTAGGCGACGACGTGTTTTTGATGATGGCTTAGATTTTTTCTTATTTGGTGGAACGACGATGGATTGTCTATCGTCAGTTTGTGGCACTGCGTCAGATGCTATAGACGTTTTTGAATCGGTGGGTTGCATAAACCTGCCTTAATAATAAATGATAAATAACAAAGAAATAAAAGTAAAAGTGACTGCTTAAAATGCGGTATTTTTATGAGTTGGGTGCAGATGACCAGTCAGCTATGAAGGCTTGATGACGTATGCTGCCATCTGCTTGGGTATGTTTTACTAAATAGTCATAGCTCTGCTGCTGCCAACTATCAAAGTCTTGTGAGGATAATTGCCCCGTTAAACGCAACCAGCGCAGATATATGAGCCACGTATTCATGACGTCAGACTCGCAATAGATGGATAGCGCTTGCCAGTCCTCATTAGTAACGAGGTCACCAACCATGCTGCCATCAATATTAGTTTTGCCGGGTAGGCCATAAAGGCTTGCGACGATATCCATGGCTTCGCGGTGGCTGGCACCGTACTGACTGAACCTGTCCATCAAATCAAGATGACGAGTGTGGAAGCGGTTAATATAGTTATCAAAGCGCATGTTTTTGATGCGATCGCCTTCTTCAAATAACCATGGCGCTGACAAATCGTACTGCATGGCGCGATATATCAACACAGGGATATCAAAACCTGAGCCGTTCCAACTGATCAGTTGCGGTAGTTTTTCAAGATCGCTGAATGCTCGAACGAATTTAGTGAGAATATCTTTTTCGCTAAATTTATCTGCAGTCAACGAAAACAAGGAGAAATTACCGTCTTTGATATATAAAGCAGAGATACAGACAATACGCTGCAGTGGCAGGCGCATAAAATCGTGACCAGCTTCTTGCATACGGATAGCTGTCAAAGCACTTAGCGTATCCGCATCATTGAGTTCAGCCAATTGCGGATAGATACGGCGCGCCGCATCCGTATCGGCGACAGTCTCGATATTAAAGACCAATATAGGGTCGGAAGGTCGGGCTTGTGACATAGTTAATCCTGACTATTTATCAACTTATCGTCAATCCAGTATATAAGAGTGACAGCATTAATCTCTCTTAAATTGAACCAACGATATTGAGCAGCGTTGTCTGTTCGTTACTTAACTTCTAGGCTGTTATCAACATCGCTATCATCAACGTTATACAAACCCGTTGATAAGTAACGATCGCCACGATCGCATACGATAAATGCGATAACGGCATTAGGATTTTCTTTAGCGACCTGTACTGCTGCCCATGCCGCTGCCCCTGAAGAAACACCTGCGAAGATACCTTCGGTTTTGGCCAGTTTGCGCATATAGACCTCTGCGACACGCTGATTAATATCCATGACTTCGTCGACTAAGTCCGCATCGAAGATACCAGGCATATAAGCGGCAGGCCAACGACGGATACCTGCAATCGCAGCCTCTTCATCAGGTTGCAAGCCGATGATTCTGATATCGGGATTTTGTTCTTTCAGATATCGTGAGACACCTGTGATAGTACCAGTAGTGCCCATTGAGCTAATAAAATGCGTGATTTTACCCTCAGTTTGCGCCCACAGTTCAGGCCCTGTAGTGAGGTAATGTGCCTGACTATTATCAGGGTTGTTGAACTGATCTAATACAATGCCTTCACCCGCTGTTTGCATTTGCAATGCCAAATCACGCGCCGCTTCTATCCCTTCATCAACCTCGATTAACGTTGCACCATAGGCAATCATCGCATCTTTACGTTCTTGGGTTGAGTTGGTTGGCATCAGTAGTGTTATTGGATAGCCACGCATCGCTGCGACCATGGCTAAGGCAATACCCGTGTTGCCGCTAGTCGCTTCAATCAACATGTCACCAGGCTTTATATCACCACGCTGTTCTGCTTGATAAATCATGTTAAAAGCAGGACGGTCTTTGACAGAGCCAGCAGGGTTATTACCCTCAAGCTTGGCCAATAACGCAGCGCCATTGGTTAACTGCTCTGTCTCAGGTAGACGTTGCAATTTAACCAACGGCGTTTGACCGACGCAATCAGCTAGCGTCGTCACTTGAGTAATATAGTTAGCCTTTAACATAGCCGGAGCGGACATAAAGTATCCTTATTAATTTTAAAATTGATTTTTGAATAATAGTGTATTTCTTAAATATAATTTTAGTTTTTGAGTCAAGATGTTAATACGGTTACTATCAAGGTAAGCTAATGATTTCGTAGTTGATTGTATTGTGACAATCACAAAAAAATAGCAACCGGTAGAAAGTTGCGTCATTATATCATTTTGTTTTTGGCTACGCTGATGGCATCAGCAGATTTTGGTAAATGAGTGGTGTCTAAAAATAGCTAGACAGTTAAAAGTCGGTTGCGGCATCAATTATTAGCCATATCACCTTCATCGATTAGAATCTATAAATGCTGTTAAAATAGCTGAAATATTTATAAAAATTATTCTTAGGCAAGATAGCTTGCCACTGCTATTGATATAGTCGGTTCAATATAATTTGGATGTCAGAAAGCCGAGTGAAAGTACTATAAGTAATAGACTAAGCAAGACTGATACCGTATCCATATACATAGCAAAGCCCCCAATAGAGAGTGACGACAGCATGGCATACAAAAAACGTTTTGATACTAGCAGTGCGTATGACCAATTAATCATATTGGTGTTTTTACCAATTTGTGTGTTGGCAGCCGTCGGCGGTATTTTGGTGTTTTATGAAACCATGCGCGCCAGTAATTCAGAGCAAGGCGTCTTGGCTGAGGCCGTGCTGATTCGTTATACACCAGTGATTGCAGACCTCATTCCTGAACTGTTAGAGCAAGAGCGCAATCAAGACATCAGTGAAATTCATGTAGGTGAAACACCGCAAACTGTGATTACAAAGCTAGAGGATATCCAAGATAAATTGGGTCGTATGCAGTCTGAGCAGCACGTACAGCGTATCGCTATTATTGATGAAAACAATCAAGTGCTCGCAGCAGTCGGTTATGGATTAAATGAATCGTGGCCTGCAATAGATATCAACGCAAAGTTTTTATCGCAAGAGTTAACGCCTATTGGTACGGCTTATGGCAGTGTGTTGGGTGAATTTGAAGGGCAAAGACTGTGGTTGCTCGTCGATATGGACAATGAACCGCTGTATATTGCGCGTTATCGTATTGCCATGGCGCTAGTGATTACAGGCTTATTCACTATTCTAATTCTATTACTTAGCCTAAATATTTATTCAAAGCGCTGGATAGCACCTATCTATGAGCTGCGATTACAGCTACAGCGTACCCATGTCGACAACTTATATTATCCAATTCCAGTTGAGTCAGATGGTGAGCTAAATCTACTACAGCAAGATTTGGTTAGGACGTTGCGCCGCTTGCATATGAGCTTTCAGGAGCTTAAAGATCATGCTGAGCAAACCGAAGACGATTTGCGTCTAGCGTTTGATGAGATGGAGATGCAAAACATCTCTATTCGTAATGCGCGTGATGCGGCTATCTCAACCAGTCAAGCCAAGTCAGCATTTTTGGCCAATATCAGCCATGAGTTGCGTACACCTCTTAATAGTATCGATGGTTTTATCAATCTGCTGGCACGTCATGGTGAGTTAAACCCTGAGCAAGATTTGTATGTGCAAACCATACGTAAGTCTTCTGCGCATTTGCTTGCATTGGTCAATGATGTGTTGGATTTCTCCAAAATTGAAGCGGGTAAACTGGTACTTGATCGCCATGAGTTTGATCTCTATGACACCATCTATGATGTGGTTGATATGCTCTCACCAGTTTCGGCTGAGAAAGGTTTGCGCATGGCCGTGCTCTTTTATAATGATGTGCCGATGCGTATCAACGGTGATGCCCTGCGTCTCAAGCAAGTACTGACCAATATCGTGGGCAATGCGATTAAGTTCACCGATAGCGGCGATGTAGTCGTGCGCGTCAGCTTGGACGATCACCGCGACAACTACCTAATGATTAGCGTACAGGACAGTGGCAAAGGTATTTCTTTAGAAGATCAGAAAATGCTGTTCCAGAGCTTTAGCCAAGGCGACCCATCAATTACCCGTCAATACGGCGGTACAGGATTGGGTCTGGTCATATCTAAGCAGCTGACACGATTGATGGGCGGTGATATTGGTTTTCATGACAATGCACAAGAAAACATTGCCAATCAAGGCGCAACGTTTTGGTTTCGTATGCCAGCACATGTTGACGTGCTAGAGGCCGCTACTGGTCAGACGATTGAGCTACCAGTCTTGGCGCCGCTTGCGAGTGAGACTGATGAGTTTAACGTGTTGGTATGGATCAATCATACGGCATCTATTCAAGTGCTCAAAGCCAGCTTACAGTATTTACCGATTACCCTTACTCAAGCGAACTCATTACCCGGCGTGCTCGAATCATTAAAAGAACGCGGCAATTATTGGGATTGGGTCATCGTTGATGATGATACACAAGACGATATGATGGCATTGCTAAAACAAATTCGTCTACATTATCAGGGCAAGCTTGCCGTGTTTGGCTACCAAGTGGCGGCCGACCAAGCGCTCTTAAATCGCTATCACGCCAACATATTGTATGAGCCATTAGATAAAAGACAGCTCTATGCCATGCTAGATACGCAGAAACGCAGTGTTGCCAAAAGCCTGCAAGAGCCACGGTGGAAAGGGGTGACAGTACTGGCAGTCGATGACCATCTACCCAACTTACTAGTGCTAGATGCTTTGCTGAGCGAGCTTGGTATTCAAGTGGTGACAGCGAGTAGTGGTTTTGATGCCATAGAAATTATCAGTAAGCAACAAACCAAACATACCAAATCATCGAAAAATGATAAGCAAAGCTTGTCAAATAAAACCCAGATATCTAAAGCAGAAGCTCGCGATGAAGTGAATAAAAAATCAAACAGTGCGCTTTATGAAGAGGCAAATACTGAAGATAAAGCGGCTACTCAGGATAAAGGCAGTATTGATTTAATCTTTATGGATATTCAAATGCCGCGCATGTCAGGGCATGAGGCAGCCCGTCAAATTCGTAATATTGAGAGCGATGATAACCGTATTCCTATCATTGCTCTGACGGCACATGGATTGGCTGACGAGCGTGACAAGCTCATCGCCAGCGGAATCAATGATTATGTTGGTAAGCCTATTAGCCAGCCGCAGTTACTGCAAGTACTACAGAAATGGCTTGGGCGTACAACAACATCAGAATCGATGCTGCTGCCTGACACTGGTTTACAACGTATTGGTTTGAATGAAAGTGATTTGTCAGAACAGAGCTTAGGCGCTATCGATTCGGTAATCGGTCACTCGATAAGCGGTAATGCGCAATCTAGCGATTGGCAAAATAGAGAGATCGAAAACCAGTCAACTTGGCCTACTGATGCAACTGTCACGACAGGTTCTATGTCAAAAAGTAATGGGATTACTAGAGATGGCGTATCTGATAGCGTAAATCCGCAAAAGATTACTCGTCCTTTATCATTGAAGAAAATTCGTGATGACTACCTGCGAGATAGTCAGCCTCGTGACGATCATAGACGAGAACCACCGCGTGAGACTCAGCCTCGTTATGAAGGATTACACTTAAATAAACATGGACAAGTGCCACTATTATCAGCACCAAACAAACCGGTAGGTAGCTCTGACAACAGAGTAATCGCTCATACCGATTCGGCAGCATATGAACAAAGCAGAAAGGCTCTAGACGGCAGTAATTATCCCAGTAAACATAACCTACATGATGGTCATGTTGGGGCTAACGATATTAACGCTTCAAATATTCTAGATTGGCAAGACGCGCTCAATCGCTCAGCGAATAAACCTGATTTGGCAGCCAAGCTCATTATTATGATGCTTGACACCATAAATGATGAAAAGCACGCATTAACTCAGGCATGGGAAGCTGGGGATCGTAACATGCTAGCGCAAATTGCTCATCGCATATTAGGTGGCAGTCGTTATACAGGTGTACCGCAGTTACGTCAGGCCAGTCAAGACCTAGAAGATAAATGCTTATTGAATGTGCAGCATACGACTCCCGCTCAGTTTGCTATGCTTGAGCCGTATTATGAGGGATTAATAGCAGCGTTA
Organism: Psychrobacter sp. SZ93C1; assembly: GCF_015864635.1. NCBI lineage: Bacteria > Pseudomonadati > Pseudomonadota > Gammaproteobacteria > Moraxellales > Moraxellaceae > Psychrobacter > Psychrobacter sp. SZ93C1. The sequence goes on from NZ_JADYWY010000001.1 coordinate 620,966, forward strand.
AATAATTTGCAGATGTTAGATTTATCTGGCTATCCTCAGCTTAATTATCATCGTTTAAGTGAAAATGATATGACGTGGAAAATGATCTAATCAAATAATAAAATAAATTATTAATTATAACGTCCGTGATTTTTTGATAAGTGGCTTTTTGATAAATGGCTTTGTGATAGTTCATGAGCGTTTTATATATGAGACTTTATATATAGTCGATTCAATGTAATTCGGATATAAAGAAGGCGAGTGAAAGTGCTACAAGTAGTAGACTAAACGAGGCTGACACCGTGTCCAGTTCATAGAGGATTGAAAATAGTACCGTCGCAGTCAGTTATTGCTGCGGTAGGGTAGAGACAAGCCTGTTAATATTGAGGTCTGTTGAACATTAAAATATTAGCGCTATATTTTATTCATTAATAAGGATTGTTATGAGCCCAATTGCCACTGACCAGTATGAGACCTTAAAAGTTGCTATCACTGATAATATAGTAACGGTGACTCTGAATCGCCCACATAAAAAAAACGCCATGAGTTTCAAAGTAGTGAGTGAATTGATTGCGTTGGCAGGCCGTATTAGCAAAGATAAAATGATACGAGCGGTTATTTTAAATGGCGCAGAAGGCACGTTCTGTGCAGGTATCGATTTGGGTGATTTAAACCATCCAAAAAACAAAGCATTTGCCTTTTGGGAACTCATAAAACCATGGCAGAGCTCGTTCCAACGTGTTTGTCTTGCTTGGCGCGATGTACCTGTACCAGTAATTGCTGTATTGGAAGGCTATTGTATTGGTGCAGGGCTGCAATTGGCACTGGCTTGCGATGTGCGCATCAGCCATCCCGATTGTCAGCTGTCTATTATGGAAGCCAAGTGGGGCCTAGTGCCAGATATGGGCTTGACCCAATCGGCGTTTGGCGTGGTGCGAGAGGATGTGCTCAAAGAGTTGGCCATGAGTGCACGTATCATCGATGCTAATGAAGGTAAGGCGCTAGGGCTGGTCAGTCATTGTAGCGAGACACCACTTGAACAGGCTCAGCAGCTTGCCGCTGAATTTGCAGAGCGCTCTCCTGATGCCGTACTAGCCAGTAAGCGAATCATCAATGCTATGCATCATCAGCCAGCGACAACCTTATATAAAGAAAAAGTATGGCAGCTCAAAATGATGCTCGGCCAAAACCGCAAACTTGCGCTCAGAAAAGCCAAGCAAGCCAGTACTGCATTTGGCAAACGTCAGTTCCGCTAATCGATTTTTTATTAAACAAATCGTCATTCATATTTTAGGCATTCATTGTATAGTCGATTCAATTTAAAAGTCATATAAGGTAACCAAGTGTGGATGTATATTAAATACGTCAAGCGAGGTTAACGCAGTAATACTTTTATAGTGAAATGACTATAGTGATTCGTGATTGTTTTATTAACGTTATACTTCCATTGAAATACAAGCAGATAGTGCGATATAGCATTGTCTGTTTGTACAGATGTATGTAACTATACACTATTGTTGTTAATAGCCTTTGCTAGCGGTATTAAGTAAAGGCTAAAACAATGCAAGTATGAATAATAAAATAAAAATCACTATATAAAATGGCCTAAATATGTCTGCTCAAAAATCCTCCTTGCCTAACAAACCTATCGATTCTGAGCGTGTACGCTCTGCTGATTTGCCCGTTGCATGGATTATGATGCTCGGACTTATCGTCGCGGTAGGGCCGTTGTCTATTGATATGTATCTGCCGGCACTACCGTCGATGGCAGATGACTTTGGTGTCTCCACTGCTTTTATGGCCAACTCTGTACCAGCTTATTTTTTAGGTTTGGTATTTGGTCAGCTGTTTTATGGGCCCTTTAGTGATCGTGTTGGTCGAGTAAAGCCATTATATATAGGCATGACGTTATATGTCATCGCCTCAATTGTCTGTGCGACCACTGATAATGAGTATGTATTATTTGTTGGACGTACGATGCAAGCACTTGGCGCTTGTGTCGGAGCGGTAGTCACTCGTGCAGCGATTCGAGATCGTTTGACTGCTAAACAAACAGCCAAAGCATTCTCTATTATGATTTTGGTGATGGGGTTGGCACCAATATTAGCACCATCATTGGGTGCGCTGTTTTTACAGTTCTCTAGCTGGCACTCTATTTTTTGGTTTTTGGCGGCCTTTGGTACGCTTAATTTGTTGCTTACGAAGTTTTTCTTTTTTGAAACACTGACTGAAGAAAACCGAAATGTACGCCCTGCAAAAGAAGTACTTAGTCAGTACTGGGACTTGTTAAAAGACAAAACATTTAACTATCCAGCGATTGGTGGTGGTTTGCTGATGGGAGCCATGTTTGTCTACATCAGCTCAGCTTCTGAATTAATTATGGATACTTATGGCGTATCGGCAACGCATTTTGGTTGGTTGTTTGGTATGAACGCAGCAGGCTTTGTGGGCCTGACTCAGCTAAATCAATGGTTGACCAATCGCTTTCGTATTCTAAGTATTTTACGCTTTGGTGCGATGATGCAGGTTATTTCTGCAGGCGTACTTTTCGTCGTAGGACTGTTTTTGGGTACAGATGCTTGGCTACCATTGGTACTTGCCTGTATCTTCTTTTGTATTTCAGGTTTAGGTCTGACTCAGCCAAATGCTTCTGCTATTGCCCTTGCTTTCCAAAAGCGCCGTGCTGGTATGGCAAGTGCATTACAAGGCTCACTGATGTTCTCTGTTGGTATTTTCGGTGGATTATTATTAAACCTATTTCCGGTCAATCCAGTACTCAAAATTGGTATTGCCATGTTTGCATTAATGGGTCTCGGTTGTTTCTTGATCTGGCAAATAGATCGTAACTTAAATTTGGATGATGCTGAGTAGGCATAAAATATGCAATATTTTTTTAATTGTGTTTTAAGAAGCATTTATACGTTCGGTACGTATAAATGCTTTTTTTATGTCTCGTAAGTTCTTTAAAATATATAAAAATCAATTATTAAACATAGGGTTATTGAAAATAGAATCCTAAGAAATAAACTTATATATATGGAGTAGCTTTCTTTTTGCAGAGCGTATTTTATGAATTACTAAACATAGTTATTGCAATCATAAATTTAGATAAGTATTATCAATACGTAACTTTCTGTAAGGAAATATTACGAACATATTGTATAACCTTGCTAAATTATTTTTCACTGAAATGTATAACAACGTTAAGCGTAAAGGGTAGATTATGATGCAGTTATATCGAGTGTTACCAGTTGTATTGAGTGTCGGCCTATTTGGCTGTGGTAACTCTTCCACTCAAGAAAATACTAATTCGGCTGATGCGCCAGTAACGGAAAGTAAGAATGACTTTGTTAGCAATCTGCCTGATACAGCACCAGTTATTAAGGTTGGTACTGAAGCCAATTACGCTCCCTATGAGTTCAAAGATGAATATGGAAATGTAACGGGCTTCGATATAGAGCTGATGCAATATATTGGTGAAAACCAAGGTTTTAAAGTTGAAGTTTATAATGATCCTTGGGAAGGGTTATTTGACAACTTGGATAATAAAAGTCGAGATATGGTAGCAGCAGGTCTCACTTATAGCAGCGAGCGTGCTAGCAAATACCTACTTTCGGATGCTTATGCACCTCTTCCTACTAGCCTTGTATATTTAGACGACTCATTAAATATTAAATCATTAAATGACTTGAGTACTTTAAGAGTGGGTGTGTTGACCAGTTCAGAACCTTATGAATACTTCGCGCAAGGTACGTATAAGCTAGGTTCTTTAGAGCAGTATCCGACTACGTTTGCAGCAGTAGAAGCGATGGCACAAGACAAAGTTGATGCTGTAGTTGATGATTCTGGTGTACTGCGCTATACGTTAAATGATTTGCCAAGTTTGCAACCACGATATTTTGATTATGAAAGTATCAGAGCAGATGGTGCTCGCAAAGTGTTTTTAGTTGATAAGAGCCAACCTGATTTACTCAAAAAAGTAAATACAGGATTAAAAGGCCTAAAAGAAGATGGTACGTACGCAAAGTTAACCACCAAATGGTTCGGTACTGATTTGACCAAAACCTCTTTGGAGCAACAAGAAATGTTGCAGTAGCCTCAAGCGTAGTCGTTATGGAACGTATTATTTTTAAATAAACCATAAATATAAATTTATCTATAGTCAATTCAATATAATTTGGATACAAGAAAGCCGAGCGAAAGTACTACAAGTAGTAGACTCAGCGAGACTGACACCGTATCCAATTTATAGAGAATGGACTATATACATTGAAAGGATTCTGCTATGACTATATCAACTCACAACGGTAACTCCCGTTATCGGGGTTTGATCTTGTCGATTGCTGCCTTCTTGGCATTGATTGGAATACTGCTCGCCTTTACGTTTTATACCTCAAGTGTTCTTGAGCGCAATACCACATTAGTAAATATATCGAATAAAACAGCCAATAATGCTCAGGCTATTATTAAAGATTTGTTCGATTTACAAGGTAGTGTGGGTGAGCATATCAATTCTCCTCACCAAAAACGTGTAAGAGAAAGACTAGAAAACAATACACAAGGTATTGATCAACTACTTGCGAGTATGCGTGAAGGTTCTGAATATATTGATGCTTCTGGTAATGCTCATCAGATCCCTAGTATCAAAACGGCAACGGAATTGGCTGCATTGGAAGGGGCACAGCAAGATTGGAGTGAACTAAAACCACTGATCGCAAAATATCTCGAAGGCGCTGGTGATATCCGGGTTGACTCTTCAGATGAGTTGGCATTGGCTTATGAGCAAGCGAAAACCTCTAGCTTGAGTATGAACGATGCGCTAGACCAGTTGACTAATGAAGTTTATGAAGAAACAGAACGTCAAGCGACGACCATTCGTCTTATTCAGGTACTTGGTGTTGCCGCTATCTTCACATACTTTCTAATCTTCGTATTCTTCTTTGTACGCCGTTTGCGTGAAACGGATGCTGAAGCATTTGCTGCTCGTCGCGAGACACAAGAAATTATGGAAACGGTAAGTACGGGTCTATTCTTGCTTGATAAAGATCTGAATATTGGTCAACAGCATTCTAAAGCACTAAACGGTATTATCGGTTCTGATCAGTTATCAGGAGAGAACTTTGCCAATGTTTTACGTGGCCGTATTTCTGATAAGGATTTGAAGACAACACAGCAGTTTATTGAGCAGCTCTACAATCCACGAGTTAAAGAAAAATTGGTGAATTCTCTCAATCCTTTGCATAAGGTGATGTTGCATAATGCGTCTGGCAGTAAAGCAACAGATAATCGCTTCTTAGACTTTAAGTTTTCACGAGTTTATGATGATAAAGACATTGCACGTATTTTGGTTAACGTCAATGATGTATCAGATGCCGTTTACTTAGAGCAGCGTTTAGAGAAAGAGCGCTCACAAAATGATATGCAAATTGAGATGTTAACCACTATCTTAAATGTAAATCCGAAGATTATTAATGAGTTCATTATTAATACTCAGATGCATATCGAAAAAATGAATAATATCTTGAAAAATCCTGGTAGCTCGCAGTATGAGCTTGAAGGAAAATTAAAAGCTATTTACCGCGAGATGCATAGTTTAAAAGGTGAGGCATCTGCGCTAAAACTACACAGCTTTACGAAGATTGCCTCTGATGCGGAAGATAAATTGCACGCATTACAGAACCAGGGTCAGCTATCTGGCAATGACTTTTTGCCATTGGCAGTACATTTAGATGACTTATTAAGCTTATCAAATACCATCTCGACGTTAGGTGAGCGTATCAACCGCTCAGCACCAACGACGTCAAAACCTGCAGAAGAATCGCTTATACTAAGTGATGATATTGCTAAAAATAGCACATCAAAAACAGTCATGGTCGAGACGTCAGTATCAACTGACTCAGTCGATAGTGTTGATATCGATGGCGGTCAGGATATTGATTTAGATAGTGACGACGATGATAGTCTTTTGTCTTTTTATGAAGGATTTGTAAAAGATATTGCTGAAAGACAAGGTAAGCAAGTGCAGGTAAAGAGTAGTACACTAACGCAAGTGCATATACCAGAACATGTAGCAAAGCCATTTAAAGAAATGAGTATTCAACTGCTACGTAATGCTGTGGTGCATGGTATCGAAGCGCCAAGTGTTCGTCATTTGACTGGTAAGGCTGAGGTAGGAACCATTGATCTAGAAATACAAAATAATGATTCGAACTTCATGCTGATTGTACAAGATGATGGTCAAGGTATCGATTATGATAGCATTCGTACTAAATTAAGCACAGAAGGTCGTTTTAGTATTGAAGAAGCCAATAAGTTGACTAAAGGTCAGTTACTTAAGCAGCTGTTTTCTTCAGGATTTTCTACCAAAGATGATGCAGATGAAGACGGCGGCCGCGGTGTCGGTCTTGATATCATCAAAGCGAAAGTAAAAGATTACGATGGTAAGCTTAATGTGAATAGTGAGCTGGGTCAGATGACACGGTTTGTTATTACATTGCCTAAAGCTTAATTAAAAATAGCAGGTTATATTGTCAGGGACGACAAGCACTTCATTAAAGGTAATAAGTCAGTTATGTATAAATTAATGATTGTTGATGATTCAAATATTATTAGAAATCGTATTCAGCGCGCGTACGATTCAGGGCAATTTATGTTGGTTGCTACGGCCACCAGTGGTGTTCAAGCTATCGAAAAGTTTAATATTCATCGTCCTGATGTGATCACGATGGACTTGACTATGCCACAAATGGATGGTCTCGAATGCATTGAAAAAATCATTGAGATTGATCCTGATGTACGTATTTTAGTAGTGTCAGCGTTATCTGACAAAGCCACTGGCATTGAAGCGTTGTCGTTGGGTGCCAGCGGATTTTTATGCAAGCCTTTTTCTGAAGAAGAGCTTGTCGAGTCTTTGTATGAATTGATGCAAGACTAAACCCTTCAACGACTTAAGTAGATGTTATTATGAAAGAACAAAAGCTACAGATTTTTTTAAATATTATCAGTAACTATTTTAATCAGTTTGGTGGAGAGGAGCTCGTCGCAGACACTCCTTATTTGTTAGAAAACAAACAGCCAAAAGTTCATGACTATACGGGTGTCATCGGTATATCAGGTGGGCAAAAAGGCGTGGTGTATTTTTCGGCAACCCGTCAGTTATTGTCTTCTATATTAGACAGCATGGGTGAAACGGACAAAAGTGATGAAAATTATATAGATTTGGCTGGCGAAGTGGCCAATACTATCGCAGGCAATGCGCGCAAAGAGTTTGGTCCAGAGTTTCATATTTCTGTGCCACTTGTGTTTAAAGGCTCTCCGCAAAGTATTGTGTTGCCGAACAATGAGCGTTCTTTTATTATTCCCATCACTTGGCATTCACAAGTTGGCGAGATCGTGGTTTGTTTACAAGATTAACGACACTGCCGCGTAATAAAGACGGATATTAATATATTATGGTCAAAGTAGAAAAACTAGGTGTGTTTCTTAGCTCAATCAATGCATTTTTTGCACAGATTGATGGCTCAGAAGTATCTATTGATACCCCTTATCTGAATCATAACAGAAGTGCTATTGGTTATGATTATAGTGGTGTGATTGAAATATCTGGCCCTCTCGAAGGCTGCGTGTACGTGAGTGCACCAAGCGTGATGTTACGAGAGGTGTTAAAAGTCATGGGAGAGCCTGACTCATCAATTATAATGATGAAAGATTTGCTGGGTGAAATGGCCAATACTATCTCTGGTAATGCTCGTACAGAGTTTGGTTCTGAGTTCATTATCTCTCCACCGCATATTGTAGAAAGTGCACCTAGCGTGTCTTATTTGCCTAAAGACCGTCAAAGCTATGTCACGCCATTTACTTGGCATGGTCATAAAGCTGTGATAGGTATTTGCATTGCATAACCTAAGATAGCGCAAATGATATGCAGCCAAAGTAATTCCCGAAAAAGCGACGCATCTGTGTCGCTTTTTTTGTCTGTTAATATGGTGATATCTCACTTTTACTTTGCTGCGTTATACTGATAAATTACTGGCGATTACAGTAAGTTATATGATAAAATACGGCGCAGCTATTTTATAATTTGCTTTATAGTTTAGGTTTGAGAGTATTTCTGAAATCTGAGCATAGCTTCTTTTTTAAACCAACCAATGACACACACATCATGGCAAAGAATTGCTGGGTGTTTGGCGACTTGATTAATTTGCAAAAAAGTTAGTGCTGTCTCAATAAACATTAACCGTTAGCAGATGCGTGTCGCTAGATAGGCAGTTTTTGTGATGTGGAGGCATAACCCAACCAATAGGAATATTTCACATGGCTACAAAGAATCCAACCAAAATCGAAATGCGCGACTTACTACAAGCCGGCGCTCACTTTGGTCACCAAACACGTTTTTGGAACCCAAAAATGGGACCATACATCTTTGGTGCACGTAACAAGATTCACATCATCAACTTAGAGCACACAGTAAAAGCGTTTAACGAAGCATTGACTTATGTAAACGGCCTAGCTGCTAAGAAAAACAAAGTATTGTTTGTTGGTACTAAACGCGCTGCAAGCGGCATCATCCGTGAGCAAGCTGCTCGCGCTGGCATGCCATACGTTGACCATCGCTGGTTAGGTGGTATGTTGACTAACTGGAAAACTCTACGCCAGTCAATCAATCGTCTAAAAGAGCTTGAGAAGCAAGCAGAAGACGGTACTTTCGCTAAGCTAACTAAGCGTGAAGCGTTAGAGCGTACTCGCGATATGGAAAAACTTGAGCGTTCACTAGGCGGTATTAAAGACATGGGCGGCCTACCTGATGCTATCTTTGTTGTAGACGTAGATCATGAAGCGATCGCTATCAAAGAAGCTAAAAATCTAGGTATCCCAGTTATTGGTATCGTTGATACTAACTCTAGCCCAGATAACGTTGATTACATCATTCCAGCTAACGATGATGCTATCCGTGCTGTGACTTTGTATGTTACTTCTATGGCTGATTCTATCATTGCCGGTAAAGAATACGCACAAACTCAAGCTGGTGGTAAAGCTGAGCAAGAAGCACCTGCTGCTACTGAAGAAGCTCCAGCTGCAGAAGAAGCTGCTACTCCAGCAGAATAAATAGCTGACCTGAAAGGTTTAACGTTGTAAGGATAACTTGATAGTACCTCTATCAGTATCCATATAACGTTATTAACAGCGTACAAGCTTACAATAGGCATGATGTAGTTTTACTCGTCATGCCTTGTTGTTGATGGATAGCTCGTTAATAGGCGAGTATTATCGCTTATACCTTCTGTCGCTATATACAGTTCCTGTGATAACGACATAACGAACGCTTTCCTCACAACAAGAGCGACATCGTACAACTTGATTGTATAGCTAGATAGTAAAGCAACATCATCAAAAATTAAGCACGATAGTTGAATTCAAATAATTCTGATACAACGATGTAGCGGATTTATATGGACTTGACTGTACCTCACATAACAATACTAAGGTGACTCTTATGTCAGAAGTAAAAGTATCTGCCAAAATGGTAAAAGAATTGCGTGACCGTACTGGTCTTGGCATGATGGAATGTAAAAAAGCGTTAGAAGAATCAAACGGCGATGTTGAAACTGCCATTGATAACTTGCGTAAATCTGGTCAAGCCAAAGCAGCTAAAAAAGCGGGTAACATCGCAGCTGACGGCGCAATCATCATCGCTCAAGGCGAAAGCAAAGCATTTTTGTTAGAAGTTAACTGTCAAACTGACTTCGTTGCAAAAGACGAAAACTTCAACGCGTTTGCAGAGCAAGTAGCTAGCATCGCTCTAGAAAACAACGAAACTAATGTTGCTGCTATCGCTGAATTACCATATGGTAATGGCCAAAGCGTTGAAGAAGCACGTGTATCACTAGTACAAAAAATCGGTGAGAACATTCAGATCCGCCGTGTTGAAGTACTTGAAGGTGCAAACATCGCTGCATACCGTCATGGTCTACGTATCGGTGTAGTGGTTTCTTTCGAAGGCGGCGCTGCAGACACTGGTAAGAATCTTGCCATGCATATCGCTGCATTCAACCCTGTTGCGATTGATGACGAAGACGTTGCTGCTGATTTGTTAGCGCGCGAAAAAGACATCATCGAAGCAAAAGCTCGTGAGTCTGGCAAGCCTGACAACATCGTTGAAAAAATGATCGAAGGTGGCCTACGTAAGTACCTAGAAGAAGTTACTTTATTGCGTCAGCCGTACGTTATGGACAACGACAAAAAAGTTGGTGACGTACTAAAAGCTGAAGGCGTAAAAGTACTTGGTTTCAAACGTCTAGAAGTTGGCGAAGGCATCGAGAAGAAGCAAGAAGATTTTGCTGCTGAAGTTGCGGCTACCCAAGCAGCTAACAAGTAATTTTTTACATTGGGAAGGGCTATGCGTGTGGAGTAAAATTTTATTCAGCATTCGTAGTCTGACTCTATCACCTACATTATCAGAGGTATAGTCAAATCCATATAAATCCGCTACATCGTCATCCTCGCTAAGCATACTCATGTATAGCTTGCACTCGATTTCCTTGTATCGAAATTATTTGAATTCAACTATAAAATAGAGTCTCCAAGCATAAAAAAGCCCGTTAATTTATTAACGGGCTTTTTTTATGTCTGATTGTTTGTACATGGTTTTTATGGTTTAACGTAAGGCAGCATAAGCAGAATTGGTATAACTGGCATTATTACTACTGGTGCCATAACTAACATTTTTTAGACCACCGTTCGTATTACTAGTTTGGTTACTGGCGCTCATGCTCGCACCAGACAGCCCTGAGTCATTTTTATATAAGCTATGGTAGCGGCTCATGACTTTTTTAACATAGTTCTGTGTTTCTTTAAAAGGAGGAATGCCGCCGTATTTATCGACGTTGCCTTCACCCGCATTATAGCCTGCGACTGCATACTCAATTCTATTGTCAAAACGGCGCATGAGCCAAGCAATATATTTGGCTGAGCCTTCAATATTATCAGCAGGGTTCCAAGGGTTGCTCACTTTGAAACGGCGAGCTGTCGCTGGCATAAGCTGCATCAGACCTTGGGCACCGACTGGTGAACGCGCGTTTGGATTAAAAGCTGATTCTGTATGCATCATTGCTTTCATGAGGGCAGGGTCTACGCCATGACGTTGGGCAGAGTCACGAATATAGCTATCATAAGCGTTGCGGGTACCACTGTTACTAGCAGCGCTGCTACCGTAATCATTATTGCTGTTATAACCGTTATTACTACCATCATACAACTTAGAGCTTTTGTAGTAATTCACCTGAACTTTTTTAGTAAATTGATCAAAATTACCACTGGGATTGACGTTAGTCAGTAATACCTTTCCACTTTCATCCTTATAAATCGTTATGTTTCCTGCTTGAGCAACGATAGGTAGGCTAGAGAGGACGACGGTAGTAAGTAGAACAGGAGACAAGCAGCGAGTCACTAAGGTTGCAACGTTTATCATACGGTTATCACTTTTTATCGAGTAATAGCAAATTACTTTGCCTATAGGCGCTTCGTTTTTCGCATTTAAGCGGTTATTGGGCTTGTCGGATTTTATAGCTATAAGGAATATAGCAACCTAGAAAAACCACGTTTAACTAGAAACCACTCGTAATAGATACAAAAAATAATAGTTGTTTACTATAGCATACAATAACTTTTCATCGCATAGGATTGTCAAAATAAGATGTAAAAATAGAGGTTGTATCTTAGGATAACTTTAGACAAATCAATATGCTATGATTTTTTAGTCTGTGTTTTAAGCCAGTAAGTCAGTATTTATATAGCTTTGTATGCATGAAAAATTAGCCATAAAAGACCGCTTAGATAATTTGAGCAAGAGCCTTTTGAGCAAGAGCCTTTTGAGTAAGAGACTTTTGAGAAAGGGACTTTTAAGCAAGAGACTATAGTCATTCCACTATAAAGGTGTTGCTGCGTTAACCTCGCTTGAAATACTAAATATAGATCTACAGTCAGTTACCTTATACGACTTTTAAATTGAATCAATTGTATTTAAATACTGGAAAACAGGAGGGGCTGTTCTAGATAACTAGTTCAGCCCCTACAATATTACTGACGGTTTAACTGATGAGTGCGCTGATAAAAATAGGTACCCAGATGGCTGTTACCAGACCGTTTACTGCCAACCCAAATGCAGCGTAACGTCCGGCAGTATGACTGATTTGCCAAGCTTCCACGGTACCAAAAGCATGAGCGGCTAAGCCAAGTGCTAGGCCTTTAGCACGGTCATCATCGATACCACGAAACAAAAAGCGTGCTAAAGCCCCACCGATAAGCCCTGAAACAATAATAATTAAGTTCGCCATGGCAAGTGGTGCTTTAATCAAATCGGCGACACTCAGACCAATCGGTGTGGTCACTGAACGTGTCGCAAAAGCGAGTATGGTGTCGTGGCTTAACGAAAACAGATACGCCAATGACATAGGTAATAATGCACCCACGAGACTCGCAATAGTGACGATTAACATGAGTTTTTTGACAGGCAATCCTTTAAAGCTCATCGCTGCCAAAGGCACTGCCAATAATACGGTGACATACCCTAACAGACGATCAAATACCGGCTTTGCCGCACTATAGTAATCATTGTAATCCCATTGCAAAAGGAACAAGAATAAAAGAACAAGTGCTAACGCGGTAATCACCATTGGCAACCATGAAATCTTACGTGCCAGCAATCGAGCAATGACATGCGCCGCCAAGGTTAATACGATGGCTGCTAGGGTCGTCACAAATACACTGTCAAAACTCATACCTTTTCCTTGTTCATATTGCTCACAGCTATTATTTGTGCTCTTCAACAGAGGTAGTGTTAGTACTAACATTGTCGTTTAGCCAGCGATTGGAAAGAATCGCCAAGCCCCACAGTGGAATCAGCACACTGATAATCATCGTTGCCATTACGCCCCATAGCTCATCACCTAAGGCAAAGAGTAGCAATCCTGCACCAGCAGAGACGGGTAAAAAAGCAAAGCCACTATCGACCAATAGGGTGTTACTGGCTTGCGTTAGCCAGCTTGGCAAACCTTTGAGCAATCGCCAGGACATCAAAATACAAAACATAGCGACCAGCCCGACAATATTGGCGGCTTTTTCGATGCCTGCCCATTGGCAGAGGATAACGGCTGATTCACGGACAAGAATAACTAGCGCCAAAGTCAAGATTACGGCGAGCCATAGAGGCATACTAGATAAGTGAGTAGATTTCATAAGAAATGCTGGCCAAGTCAGAGATAAATAGAATGAGCGCAAAGTCAGTATAGGTAATAATGCCTTATTAAGCGTGTACTATGTCTCAATGTTTGTTGAATGTATAACAGGCGATTATATACAGAGTAAGCAAACTAATAAAGTCTATAAGGTAATACCGTGCTTTGTTGTTTGGACTAGATATAGTCAATCCTCTATAAAAGAGTGACAGCGTTAACCTCGCTTGAAGTATCACATATACATCTGCACTCGGTACTTGTATCTCTTTTAAACTGAATCAACTATATTAATTATCACGATACATAGTCCATAAAAAAGGATGATATCGATTGATATCATCCTCTTATTATTTATAACTTAAATGCTTAAAACATTGTTTTAGAATTTAGCTATTTCGATGGATTTTCTACTTCAGTATTCAGCGCATCAAATTCGTCAAACGCTTTTTCTTCTGCTTCAGTCATTGTCTGCTCTTCAACGTCATCAGGCTGCTCAAACTCTTCAAGTACAGGCATCAGTAGCGTTGCTTGGGCAAGCGGCAGGACATCTACTGGGTCTAGATCTGCTTGACCAAGTAGTTGTCTCAATCTATCACTTGGGAGGCGAATCGTTAAGCACTCATGACCACTGTCATCATAGCTTTCTTCTTGGATAACACCGAGCTCGTACAAAGCGTTTTTTAATTGCCCTGCATGATAAGGGAGTGTCAAATCAAAAGTGGTCAGTGTACCTGTGAGTAACTGCTGCACGGCTAATGATAGCTCTTCCATGCCCAAGTTCTCTCTAGAAGAAACATAGACGCGGTTAGGTTCACCTTCGCTGGCATAGCCGATACGTGCAGGCTCATCAGTTAAATCAATCTTGTTGTAGACATTGAGCACTGGCACATCATTATCGATTTCAGCCAGTACATCTTTGACTGCTTGAATTTGCTCATGCATGTCTTCGCTAGAGGAATCGATAACATGTAATAATAAATCTGCCTCTAACGTCTCTTCTAGTGTGGCATGGAAAGATTCGACCAACTCATGTGGTAAATGACGGACAAAACCTACCGTATCGACCAATACCACACGGCCCACACCTTGCCAATCTAAGCGGCGTAGCGTTGGGTCGAGCGTTGCAAATAGTTTATCAGCAGCATAGATGTTTTCATCGACCAAACGATTAAACAAAGTGGACTTGCCGGCATTGGTATAACCGACAAGCGAAATGGTCGGCACGTCTGATTTTTGGCGACGGGCTCGACCTTGTGCACGTGTCTGTCTGACTTTCTCAATTCTACTCTTAAGCTGCATGACGCGGACTTGTAGCAAGCGACGATCCGTCTCAAGCTGAGTCTCACCTGGTCCGCGCAGACCAATACCACCTTTTTGACGTTCCAAATGCGTCCAACCACGGACCAAACGCGTCGATAAATGATTAAGCTGTGCCAACTCAACTTGGAGCTTACCTTCATAAGTACGAGCACGCTGAGCAAAAATATCCAAAATCAGACCAGTACGGTCTAACACGCGGCACTTCACCAACGCTTCGATATTACGCTCTTGTGAGGGCGATAAACTATGGTTGAAGAGCACGATATCAGCATCATGCTCGCGCACCAATTCTGCTATTTCTTCTGCTTTGCCGCTACCAACGAAATATCTGGCATCGGGACGTGCACGTGAGCCGGTGACCAGTGCCAAGCGATCTGCACCTGCTGAGTCTGCCAATAGCTCAAATTCACCCAGATCGTCAGGATCCTGAATTTGGCGGATGTCTAAATGTACTATAATGGCGCGTTCGCCACCTTCATGTCTTTCAAAATAATCCAAAGAGTGTCACCTATTTAATAAAGTAGATATATCGCTATTATCAATTTAATAAACGTTTTAACAAACGTCGAAATAGCTTTTGTATGACCTTCTATATGTGGTCTTATCACTTGATGTTAAAGCGTATTAGCCTAAATATCGATGCTTTTATGTTACAAGGTTGGTAATTAGGCCTCTTTCATTGAATATATGCGTACTATAGCCAATCCTTTATAAACTAGATGCGGTGTCATTCTCGCTGAATCTACTATTTGTAGCGCTTTCGCTCGGCTTGCTTGTATCCAAATTATATTGAATCGACTATACCATCAATTCGTTTAGTGGACTTTTAATCATGCTGAGATATTTAATGTGAGTAGCATCGAGGAGAGGGAAAGATGATGAGTGTCCAGTGCTAACAAAAGGCACCCATAACTCAGTGAACAAATCATCACTGAGTTCATAAATTTTGTTATACTCACTGCGTTTATTTAAGATATACAATCATACGTTTTTAACCACGAGGGATACAGATGAGCCAATCTAAGTCAGGCTTTTCACTCAGACAGCAGTTCGGTCGCGGTAAACAAATCGCTGGCATGACTACCACTATTGCTGGTGGACTACGCGCCGCTCAACGTATTGGTGCTTTCAAACAGCCACCACGCGAAACACTACCACGCTATATTCAGGCCTTTTGCCGAAAAATGGCAGGCTCTTTCGGTGTAAAAGTCATTGCAGTCGAGCGAGTCGAGCAGCACCATGGTCTGTGGGTATCGAACCATGTGTCATGGATGGATATTCCTGTGGTAGGCACTTTGAGCCCAGCCTTTTTCTTATCCAAAGCAGAAATCGGTGATTGGCCAGTATTTGGTAAATTGGCTCATGCGGCAGGTACGGTGTTTATCGAGCGTGGGTCCGGTGATGCAGGCACGGTCGCGATGCAGATTGCCAATTTCCTGAGTAAGGGATTCTCGGTTATATTTTTTCCAGAGGCAACCACTACCGATGGCAAAAAAATCAAGCGTATCCATGGCACACTATTACAAGCTGCTATAGATGCTGATGTTCCTGTACGTCCTCTCGTGATTGCTTATGTCAATAAAGATGGCACGTTGAGTGAAGAGCTGCCTTATTATGGCAAGCTGACGATGAAAGATAGCCTGAAAAAAGTACTGGATAGTAAGGATGTGACGGCTTATGTATTGCCACTTGAGCCAATAGATCCTAAAGGCTTAAATAAGAGTGAGATTACCAATATTTTGCAAGCACGTATGCAAGAAGGATTGGTTGAATTGCATTCGAGAGTACTGACAAAAGCATCTCAAGAAAAACTGGTTCAAGAAAAAACATCTAAAGCATAAGTTTTCTTAAGTATCAGGCTTGCTTGAATTGATAAGTAAGCAGAAATAAAAAAGGCGCAAATCGCAGTGATAATTCTCGCGATTTGCGCCTTTTTCTTTTAAATAGCTATAAGTTAGATTAAGTTAAGGTGACGGATTGGGATGCTGCGTATGTACCGCTTCGATCGCCTCTAACACATCTGCGCCTAGGGTCAAATTAACACTGTCGATGTTGGATTTAAGCTGCTCTAGCGTGGTTGCCCCAATGATATTACTGGTGACAAACGAGCGTGAGTTAACGAAAGCCAATGCCATCTGCGCCATATCTAAGCCTGCATCAGCGGCAATCTTGGCGTATTGAACGGTGGCTGATATTGCCTCTTCATTGGTATAGCGGGCAAAGCGGTCATACATAGTGAGGCGCGCACCTGTTGGGCGTTTGCCGTCCAGATATTTACCAGATAAGACACCAAAGCCGAGTGGAGAGTAGGCCAGCAAGCCAACATTCTCACGATGGGCAATCTCCGCCATGTTTATTTCATACAAGCGGTTTAATAGACTATAAGGGTTTTGCACGGTAAGAGGTGGTATTAAACCATTTTTATCCGCTTCCCAGAGATAGCGCATGAGTCCCCATGCAGTATCGTTCGATAGACCATAAGCACGAATGCGACCTTTTTTAATCTCATCGTTCAATGCTTGAATAGTCTCTAGAAAAGGTGTCAAATCATCTAGCGGTTGCGATGCCATTTCTTCAGTATAACCAAGCTGACTAAAAAAGTTCGTTTGGCGTTCAGGCCAATGCAGCTGATAAATATCGATATAGTCTGTTTGCAGACGTTTAAGATTGTCATCAATAGCGCCACTGATTTGCTCAGCGTTGAATCGCGTTTGCCCATCACGCAAAAACCCCATTGGTGATATTTTGCTGGCAAGAACGACCTTGTCACGCTGTTTGGTTTTATTAAACCAAGTACCCATGAAACGTTCGGTGTCACCTTGCTTGTCTTTGTCCGGTGGCGATGGATACATCTCAGCAGTATCCCAAAAGTTCACACCTTCGCTCAATGCCATGTCCATTTGCTCATGCGCTTCGGACTCAATGTTTTGCTGTCCCCATGTCATCGTACCCAGACAAATTTTAGAAACATCTTCATCGATTTGTGGCAGTTTTTGATATTGCATGTTGTGTCCTTATTATTGTATTAGATGAGCTTTATGCCAGTCACACCAGGTGGTGTCACTTTAAATATTTTTACTTTAAACAGCAGCGATTGCCCGGCGAGTGGGTGATTGAAGTCCACTTCAACTTGGTCTTCATCGATGGCGCTAATTGTACCAGGCAAGGTATTTTTGCCTTTGTCTTCAAACTCAACCATCATGCCAATCTCAGGATTGTCAGCGATCAGTGCAAATTGAGTACGGCTAAAATGCTGAATATTATCAGGATTCCAATCGCTAAACGCTTGCTCTGGCTCAAGATGAGCGGAGCGTGTATCGCCAGCGCGTAGATTCATCAGCACTTGCTCAAAGCCTGGTAACAAGCTCTCATCGCCAATGGTCAAAGTCACAGGGGCGTCGCGGCTAAAAGTAGAGTCAATCACCGTGCCATTTTCTAGTGATACTTCAAAATGTAGCTTTACAAGACTGCCGTGAGTGATACGGGTGTCTTCATTGGGATTGATAAATTGTGAGTCGGTCATAGTTAGCAGCCATCTATTGCGGAATTGGGATATTAGAGTAGGAAATAATATGAGAAATGATAAGTCATCTGACAGTGTATGTAAGCGTAAAAAGTGTAACGCAAATAGCGTGTAGTCAAGTCCATATAAGTCCGATACATCGTCTTCCTCGCTAACCATACTAATGTATAGCTTGCACTCGGTTTCCTTGTATCAGAATTATCTGAACTCAACTATACTATATTTAGCGAATTTAAGAGAGAGCGGGCATATCGATGGCTAGTAAACAGCAGGGGCAAGTTAAAAAGTGGCAAGAGGATAAAGGTTTTGGTTTTATTGAAACTGATACTGGTGACTCAGTCTTTTTTCATATTAACGAGTTTAAAGCGCGTCGTCGTCCGGATGTCGGTGAGCAAGTAGTTTTTACGCTTGGGCAAGACAATCAAGGACGCATGCAAGCAAAGGATGTGCAAGAGCTCAAATTTGTACAACAGAAAATATCGCAAAAAAATAAGCAAATCCGTCAGCGTAATCATAAGCGTAGTGCCCAAGCTGATTTTGAAGCAGGGCAAAAGAAACGATTGTTTTTAGGTGCTGGATTTTATGGTGTCTTAATCTTATTGGCCATAATGGATAAACTGAATTGGTTGGTGGTTGGCTGGTATGCCGCATTGGGCACTATCACCTATGCGATGTATGCCAAAGATAAAGCAGCAGCCCAAAGTGGCAACTGGCGTACACCTGAGTCGACACTGCATCTACTCAGTGCGCTTGGCGGCTGGGTAGGGGCAATGGTTGCGCAGACTTATCTTCGTCATAAGTCACAAAAGGCTGAATTCCGTGCCGTGTATTATTTGACTGTCGTCATTAATATGGCAGGGTTGTTATTTTTGATCGCTGGTGGTGACATGTCATTCTTAAAAGGTTTGCTAGATTCTTTAATATAAAGGGACAGCAGCTTGCTAAGAAAGAGTAAGAAAAAAAAGGTGGCTTACGAATGCGTAAACCACCTTTTTTATTTATAAGTTAAACCGTTTTATTTAACTGCTTTCAACTATGCTCGTAGCATTTCACGCTTCTTTTCCAAGAACAGCATATCAATGACAATCATCGCCACGCCAATACTGATGCCCATATCTGCAATATTGAAGATAGGATAATGCCAGACATCGGCATTATGCACATGGATAAAGTCAATGACATGACCATGTAGCAGTCGGTCAATGAGGTTGCCAACGGCACCGCCAAGCACCAATGCCAGCCCTAATGATAATAGCGTGGCTTTGCGCGGAGCCTTAATCAGATACACGATTAAAAATAGTGACATTACCAATGCTAAGCCCGAAAAAAACCACTTCTGCCAACCGCCAGCATCTGCTAAAAAGCTAAAAGCGGCGCCATAGTTGTATGCCAACGTCCAATTAAGGAATGGCTCAATCACCGGCACTGGCTCATGAAAAGTCAGCTTGGTTTCAGCCAGCCATTTCGTCCACTGATCGATGATAACCACGACCAATGATAGTAAGTACCAGGTAAAGGCGCGACTGCCATTAGCGAGAACTTTTGGTGTTTTCGTCAGGCGACCTTTCGGCGTTGATGAATTCCCTATCGTCGCATGAGCAGGCTCAGGTGAGCCATCGCTCTGAGTATGCACCTGCTTTTGCTCTAATGGGTCTGTTGAGTTAGGCATAATGACGCACCTCGCCATCACCGCTGACGTTAGTCACACAGCGTGCGCATAGCTCAGGGTGTGCGCTATCTGTGCCGATGTCATCACGGATATGCCAGCAGCGTACGCATTTGGTGCCAGTAGCAGCACTGATATCTATCACTAAATCTGTAGATTCTTCTGCATTGCCTTCGGTTTGACTTTCTGCATTTACTTTTCCAGCAGGTGCATCGCTCATCGGCTTTAAGGTGGCACTACTGGTAATGAGTACAAAGCGCAGCTCTTCGCCAAGCTTGGCTAAGCTTTCATGCATCGCACCATCAGCATATAAGTTCACATCAGCTGATAGGTTGGCATTGATGATTTTCTCACCACGTGCGGTTTCGATGTTTTTATTCACCATATCTTTAGCGCGCATGATACGTTGCCAGTCGTCATTACTAATAGCACTTAGCTCAAGAGCTGGGAACTCGTACCAGCCTTCGGTAAACACATAGCTGTCAGCACCATGCAATACTTCCCACGCTTCTTGCGCAGTAAATGACAAGATTGGTGTAATCCAGCGAATAAGCGCTTGAACGATATGGTAGATAGCCGTTTGCGCAGAGCGGCGCGGCTGACCATCAGTCTGTGTCGTGTATTGACGGTCTTTAATAATGTCTAAGTAGAAGCTACCCAAATCTTGCGAGCAAAACGCAGTGATATGTTGAGTGACTTGGTGAAAGTCCATCGCATCATAAGCGCTGATGATTTGTGCTTGTACTGTCTGTGCGCGCTCGATGATGAATTTATCAAGGCTTACTAGCTCATTGATATCAACACTGTTGGTCGCCGGATCAAAGTCATCGGTATTGGCAAGCAAGAAACGTAGGGTATTACGGATACGGCGATACATATCGATCGCACCTTTAAATACCGTTTTACCTGCGCTCATCTCATAACGATAGTCGCTAGAAGCAATCCACAAACGCAGCATATCAGCGCCTGTTTTATTGATCTCTTCTTGCGGGGTGATGATGTTGCCGAGTGACTTACTCATCTTGCGACCGTTTTCATCGACCACAAAACCATGGGTTAATACTTGCTTGAATGGTGGGTGCTCGTACATGGCTTCTGAGGTTAGTAATGACGTCTGGAACCAACCACGATGTTGATCAGAGCCTTCTAAGTACATGTCAGCTGGATTGGTCAATTCATCACGCTGATCAAGTACCGCAAAATGCGTCGTGCCTGAGTCAAACCAAACGTCTAAGGTATCAGTCGCTTTATCATAGTCAGCGGCTTCACTGCCTAAGAAGTCTTCACAGCTGGCATCAAACCAAGCTTCAACGCCGCCTTCATTGATTTTTTGTGCCGCGACTTCCATCAGCTCAAGCGTGTTTGGATGCAACTCGCCTGTTTCTTTGTGAGTAAAGAAGGTAATTGGCACGCCCCATGTACGCTGACGTGAGATACACCAATCTGGACGACCATTCATCATAGATTCGATGCGGTTCTGACCCCATGCTGGCGTCCAGTTGACTGAAGGAATGTCAGCAAGCGCACGATCACGTAGGCCTTTGGCTTCCATGCTGATAAACCATTGCGGTGTTGCACGGAAGATAATCGGTGACTTATGACGCCAGCAATGTGGATAGCTGTGTTCAATTTTGGTGTGGCTGATTAAGTGACCATTGTCTTGTAAGGCGGCGATGATTTTTGGATTGGCTTTATAGATGTGCTCGCCAGCAAATACGGCTGCGCTTTCTAAATAAACACCAGTACCGCTCACTGGATTTTCAACTGGCAAATTATATTTAAGACCAACGATATAATCGTCTAGACCATGACCAGGAGCCGTATGGACTAAGCCAGTACCACTATCAGTGGTCACGTGATCACCTAAGATAAGCGGTACTTGGCGGTCTTCAATCAATGGATGCTGGGCACGCAGACCTTCAAGCTCACGGCCTGATACCGTCGCTAGGACGCCTTTATTTTCTAGCTTAAGTTCTGTTACTGCCGTTTCGACCAGATCGGTCGCCAATAAAAAGTTGCCTTTTTCAGTCGCGACGACACTATAGTCGCTGTCAGGGCTGACGGCGATGGCTTGGTTAGCAGGCAATGTCCAAGGGGTCGTTGTCCAAATGATGGCGGCAATATTGCCTAAGTTGGCCAATGCAGCCACTTTGTCAGTATCGAGCACATCAAAGCTTACATAAATAGCGTCTGATACTTTGTCTTGATATTCGACTTCGGCTTCTGCTAATGCAGAGCTACAGTCCAAGCACCAGTTGACAGGCTTCATACCGCGAGTGACGTGACCATTGTCATAGATTTTGGCAAGCGCACGTACGATATTGGCTTCTTGATGGAAGTTCATGGTCAGGTAAGGATTGTCCCAATCACCAAAGATACCCAAACGTTTGAAGTCAGTTTTTTGGAGCTCGATTTGGGTGCTCGCGTACTCACGGCACAGACCACGGAATTCTGTTGCTGAGACTTTTTTGCCGACTTTACCGACTTTGGCTTCGACCTTTTGTTCGATTGGTAGACCATGACAGTCCCAACCGGGTACGTAAGGCGCATCAAAGCCTGATAAGGTTTTTGACTTTACGATAATGTCTTTTAGCACTTTATTAACCGCATGACCTAAGTGAATCTGACCATTAGCGTATGGAGGGCCATCGTGCAAAATATATTTGGTTGCGCCAGTACGTGCCTGACGAATTTTACCGTAGACGTCATCTGCTTCCCAAGCTGCCAGCCAATCTGGCTCACGTTTGGCAAGGTTTGCACGCATCGCAAAAGGCGTGTCTGCGAGGTTTAGTGTGTCTTTGTAATCTTGGCTTGGTGTGTCGGTACTTTTATCAGTCATAGAAGGTATCTTTTTAAAGGTAGGTTTGTGTGTCGGTTCAAAACCGGATACAAGGCTCAATGTTCAATATAATACTGGGATTTATGCTGAGTTATTACTGCTTAATTGCTAATATAATAATAGGTATATTGCTCATCATAGTCGGTTTATCAACCATCATGTCAATAAATAACCATTGTCGCTCATTAGTCCGCAAATAGTGACGTCAATAATAAATGGTAATGAGACGATTGCAACATAAAATGTGCTGGTAAAAATAATGAGAAAAAATATTTGGATCGGCAGCTATTATATGACAAAAAGGGTAGGGTAAAAAGAGCTGGTCCATTTCACTCTAACTTTAGCAAAAATCAATCATGCCTATCAGTCATATGTCTTCTATTAAATCATACGTATTAGAATATTGATTATCTATTTGTTACGATTACATGAACTGTTTACTTATTAATTAAACACTAAAAAATAGATGATAACCACAGCCGTAACTTTAATGACCAAAGCGGCTGAATCCCCGTTAGTCCTTGCGTCATCTCACCATCTTTTAGAATGACATAGGAGGGTGTGACTTGTCCTTGCCAATCATCAAAGATATAACCTTCTTGATCATTTACCGTTGTAAAGTTAAAGTCTTTTTCAGTCAGGTAACTTTGCAACTCTTGGTTAGAACCTGATTGAACAGCGATAGTAACGACAGGATAGTTATTTGCGGCGGCCAGCTTGTTTATCGTTGGAGAGGTGAAGCTACAGACTGAACACCACGTACCCCAAAAGTATACCAGTGTCGGCTGCTCATTACTCAGCGCGGCTAAATCAACCGCTTGCCCTTGATAGTCCATCAATTGCAACTGTGGATTAGCTGGCATGACAGGTTGTCGCCACCAGTTAACCGCTGTGTAAATCACAATAAACATCAGACCGTATAACAGCACCGTCTTAAATGCAGACATTACTTTTTGTCTGGTTGTTTTTGTAGGAGGGTGCTCTTTATTATCAATATCAGTCGTCATAATGGCTACTTGGCTATCCTACATGTTTTTAGTAGATAAAATAAACGGCTGAAATATCAGCCGTATTATTCACAAATTTGATTATATGATTGTTAATAGATGGATTATCTACCCACTTGATTAAGGCTTTTGCGCGCGGTCCTGTAATGGGTTGCCTATAAGTACGCTGCCTGAGTTTTCACGGCGTTCTTCATCAGTCAGTTTGCTGGCTGGAATTTTGGCTTTCTTTTTCCATTTTAGACTGAATAAGTCATCACGGCGGTCAATCAGGTTATGAACCGAGCCTTCGTTACGCACATGGGTTAGTTTGTCTAGGTTCAAATCAGAGAAAAACACCATTTCGGTATTGGCTGTGGTTTCTGCCATGATCGCATCGTGCGGGAATGCAAAATCTGATGGTGAAAAAATAGATGATTGAGCATACTGAATATCTAGACTTTCTACCTGCGGTAAGTTACCAACTGAACCACAAATCATCACATAGCATTCGTTTTCTATAGCGCGTGCTTGGGCACAATGACGCACACGTAAGTAGCCGTTTTTCGTATCTGTCCAAAAAGGCACAAACAAGATATCCATGTCATCAAGTGCTAAGAGACGAGCAAGTTCGGGGAATTCAACATCATAACAAACCAAGATGCCAATGCGCCCAGCATCAGTATCGAACACCTTAACTTCATCACCGCCCTCGATGACCCAAGCGCTGCGCTCATGTGGGGTAATATGGATTTTACGCTGTTCTTCAACCGTACCATCACGGCGGCACAGGTAGCTGACATTATATAAGGTGTCATCTTCATCTAGTAACGGCATAGAGCCACAGATGACGTTTACGTTGTAGCTGACCGCTAGATGCGATATCTCATTTTTGAACCACTCGGTATATTCTGCCAAAAATCGAATGGCAATGTTTTGATCCGTTGACTCGCATAGACCCATCAATGGCGCATTGAAAAACTCTGGCAAGCAGGCAAAATCTGAGTTGTAATCAGCCATGATATCGACGAAGAACTCGACTTGTTGTAGTAGCTCTTCTGGTGACTCTACTTCGCGCATCTGCCACTGGATACCACCGATACGTACTTCAGACTTACGGGTGTTTGGCTTGTAGTCCTTTGGCTCATAATAAATATTGGCCCACTCAAGCAGGGTGGCAAAACCTTTAGACTGAGCATCATCTGGCAGATAAGCAGTCAAGATACGTTTGACAATAAAGCCGTTTGACAATTGGAATGATAGCGCAGAGTCATGGATTTCACGAGCAGCAACCGCATCGATATAGTCGCCAGGGGTGAGGTCTTGATGATTATGATAGTTAGGAATACGACCACCGGCTAAAATCGCACGGAAGTTCAGCTGACGACACAGCTCTTTGCGCGCATCATATAATCTACGTCCTAAGCGATAGCCACGATATTCTGGATCAATCAAGGCATCTAGACCATAGATTGCATCACCTTCTGGGTTGTCTCTAATAATCTCTTTTTGACCAATCAAATCGTCATAAGTATGTGGGTTAGAGAACTTGGCATAGTCCACGCGCATAGAGAGAACGATACCGATCAGCTGATCATGATCAAACATTGCAATCTGCCCTTCAGGAAAGGCATCAATCAAAGTATGGATAGTGGTTTTTGACCATGCGCCGCCTAAGTTGACATAAACACGGTCCATCAATTCTTTTAATTGAGGGTAATCTTTTTTCTTGATCTCAGCAATCGTTAGGTGAAGGTCATCTAGTTTTTCTATCTTGCTCATAATGTTCCTGTTTTGAATATTTATGGGTATTAGTCATAGCTAATAGGGCAGCGTAAATTCTGTATTGACCTGATAGGTGGTCAGTCTGGCCGAGTTTACTACTTGTAGTATTTTAACTCGCCTTCCTTGTATATGGATTATCTTAATCGAGTTTAGCAGTCACGTTGGCAAGTTTTTATATAAAAAAGTGATAAAAACATTCCAATCGCAAAACATTACCGTTACAATAATTTATCATTGTATTTACAATAAGTTATGAGTGTATTTTATCTTGTTTTGCCTGTTAAATTCAGCGTCGCCAAAGTGGTTTTTAAAGTTAATATCGCTTAAAAATGATTGTTTGAAAATGACGATAGGAAGTCGCAAAATTTGTATGTGACTATCTTCACTATCGTTTATGACTATTTTCAGGTAATGCGTATGAAGAAAACATCATATTGATTCGATAGCATTTTTATATAGCATTTCTTACTTGGTAGCTTAGTCGCTTTATGTCGCTCGTTATCATAGCAAGCTACACAAGCAATGACAGTCTAACGTGGTAACTATTTGCTACGTTTTTGTGAGTCAGTATCTTTTTTATTCGGGCATCGTTTCCCTTTGCTTGTTTTGTTTAGCCGTATTTAAACGGTTTTTTAGGATTGTTTTATTATGCCCTTAAGTCACACCGATAGAATCAGTACGTGGGACGAGATAGAAGACTCAACTCTGGTCCAATTGGTTTATGTCAGTAGCCTGACGATTGCCTCACGCTTAAGCGCCTCTATATTTGACGAAGTAGAAAGCCATGCACGTGACTATAATCAGCAGCATGGCATCACAGGTACGCTATGTTATGGTAGTGGCCACTTTTTGCAATGCATCGAAGGTGAGAAGGCTCACGTATATGCACTAAAGCAACGTATTTTTGCAGATAGTCGCCATAAAGATGTTGAGGTGCTGCTCTTGCAGACCATAGAACATCGTAGTTTTGCTGACTGGCGTATGCGTTTGCTGTTTTTGGAACGTTGGTTATGGTCACCAGCGACCAAAAATCAAGCCACGCAATTGTCACCGTATTTGCCATTCGCACCGCATGGTTGGTCTCCTGATCGTACTGAGCAATTTCTGCATATCATAAAAACCTTCGACAGTCCGCCGCATGTGAAAGCCGCAGGTATTACCTATAATGCACTGGGTAATATGTTTCGCCATATCGCCGCGCCGCATCAAGCCTTTTTGATTATTCAAGGGTTTTTAAGCGTATTGCTCGTGGTGGCACTGATACTACTATATCTATAAATTATCGCTTTTATAAGCCAAAAAAAGACGCTAACCTTCATGGATTAGCGTCTTTTTTATTGAGTGTAAGTTAAACGTTCAGCACTCACTCAGGCAGGAGGGTAAGCAGCTCATTACATATCAAAAATCTTACCACGGTTCATGATATTGTTTGGGTCAAAGACTTTTTTGACCTCTCGTAAATAATCAATCTCCGTCTCGCTGCGGCTATAACTCAGATACGGTTTCTTCGTCATGCCCACACCATGCTCAGCAGAAACCGAACCGCCATATTTTTGTACTGTTTCGAACACATATTTATTGACAACCTGACACTCGGCAAAGAAATCATCTTTGCTCATGTTTTCAGGCTTTAAGATGTTGAGATGCAAATTACCATCACCGATATGACCGAACCAACACACTTCAAAGTCAGGGTAGTTGCTACTGACGATATGATCAATCTCAGTGATAAACTCTGGCACATGACTAATTAAGACAGACACGTCGTTTTTATAAGGGGTAAATACTGAAATAGTCTCAGAGATATACTCACGCAATTTCCACAGCTCTTCAGCCTGTGCCAAGCTCTGACTCATGACACCATCAACGACCCAACCTTGCTCCATACAATGCTCAAATATTGCCATGGCCTTGTCCATAATTGGCTCATAAGGCGCTTCGAACTCTAGTAGCGTATAAAACTTGGTACGTGATTCAAATGGCTCTTGTACTTGACCGTGTGCCATTAGCTTGTCAATCGCGACATCATCAAAGAACTCAAACGCGGTCAAATCAATCTTCGCTTGAAATGCTGCCAGTACATTCATGACATCGTTAAAGCTATCCATGCCCAGCACCATGACGTTTAAGTCTTGCGGCTGACGCTCCAGCTTGATTTGCGCGTGGGTGACTAAACCTAGCGTGCCTTCGCTACCGATGAACAATTGGCGCAGATCATAACCCGTGGCATTTTTCACCATACCGCGGTTGAGGTGCAAGATATCACCTTTACCAGTGACGACAGTCAGCCCCATAATCCATTGACGGGTCATACCATAGCGAATGACTTTAATACCGCCTGCATTCGTGCCGATATTGCCACCGATTTGACTTGAGCCTGCTGAGGCAAAGTCGACAGGGTAGTACAAGTCTTTAGACTCTGCGAATGCTTGCAACTGCTGCGTAATGACACCAGCTTCGACTTCAACTATTCGATCGGCCTGATAGAACTGCCCGATACGGTTCATCTTATCCATACTGACGACAATCTCACCATTAGCGGCGACTGCGCCAGCTGATAGACCAGTACGACCACCACTTGGCGTTAGGACGACATTGTGCTCATTGGCAAGTAGGACGATAGATTGCACTTGCTCGGTGGTCTTTGGAAAGACGATGGCGGCAGCGGCAGGTGCAAAATGCTTGGTCCAGTCTTTGCCCCAATGCTCTAAACTCTCAGCATCGGTTTTGATTTGGCTAGTGTCAAACTGATGAGTCTCAATCAGAGTGCTTAAGATAGTTTGGACAGCTGCGGTATGGGTTTCAGATGTGCTTTGGCTAGATAAAGAAGTCATGGTCAAATCTCGGTATAAACAAGCGCTATGTATAAAGGGGTTATTATATCGCTAAATTGATAGAAACATACTTATTCTAATTGTAGTGACTTACGCATTGTTGTGATATCTGCACTTTTAGGTAAGTGTGTTCAGCTAAATAAGCGTTGGTGATTGTGGTAATTATAGAGCGATATGATGGCATGTGCATGCAAAAGCGTAAATAGTACATATAGTAAAGAAACTATTTAATAAACACTGAAGGATATAATTTACTATAGCATAAAAAAAATTCAGGATAGATAATCAATAATTCATCTAATCTGCTAACATCGGTGTCGAATTTTGTGTAAGATATCTAGACTGTTTTCGTTTCATCCATCATAGATTATCGCGCAGATAATTTTATAAGACAATTATAGGACAGTTCCCACATGGCGTTATCACTACAAAAAGACAAAATCCGGTTTTTATTGCTTGAAGGTCTACATGCCAATGCTCTAAAAGTATTGGAAGGTGCTGGCTATAATAACATCGAAAATATCAGCCAAGCTTTAGATCAAGATGAGCTCATTGAAAAAATTAAAGATGCCCACTTCATTGGTATCCGTTCGCGTACTCAACTGACACGTGAAGTACTTGAGCATGCACACAAGCTGATCGGTATTGGCTGCTTCTGTATCGGCACCAACCAAGTAGATTTGGAAGCAGCTCGCGACCTAGGTATCCCTGTCTTTAACGCGCCATACTCAAACACCCGCTCGGTGGCTGAACTGGTATTGGCTGAAGCTATTATGCTGTATCGTGGTATCCCTGAAAAGAACGCCACCGTACATCGTGGCGGCTGGGGTAAGTCTGCGACGAACTCACATGAAGTACGTGGTAAAACCATCGGTATCGTTGGTTACGGCTCTATCGGCTCACAACTGTCAGTATTGGCAGAAAGCTTCGGTATGAAAGTCATTTATCATGATGCCGTGACCAAATTGCCACTAGGTAATGCCGTGCAAGTAAGTAACTTAGAAGAGTTATTATCAACTGCCGACATCGTGACATTGCATGTACCTGATGTACCAAGCACCCGCTATATGATGAAAGCTGAGCAGTTCGCACAAATGAAAGAAGGCAGCTACTTCATCAATGCCGCACGCGGTACTTGCGTAGAGATTGATGACCTCGCTGCTGTGCTAGAGTCTGGTAAAGTATTGGGCGCGGCGATTGACGTGTTCCCGAAAGAGCCAAAATCTGCTGACGAAGAGTTCGAATCACCACTGCGTAAGTTTGACAATGTTATCTTGACGCCGCACATCGGTGGCTCAACGCAAGAAGCACAGGCTAATATTGGGTTAGAAGTAGCGGATAAGTTTGTTCGATATTCTGATCAAGGTGATACGGCGACGGCTGTGAACTTCCCAGAAGTATCTGTTCCGTTCAAAGAAAATTCGCATCGTCTGCTGCACATTCACAAAAACGTACCGGGCGTATTATCACAAATCAACCGTCTGTTCGCTGAAGCGCATATCAACATTCTAGCGCAAAGCTTAATGACTGAAGGTGATGTTGGTTATCTGGTGATGGATGTGGATTATAACGATTCAAGTGCCGCTTTAGATCAGCTAAAAGACGTAGAAGAAACGATTCGCGTACGTATCTTATTCTAGTATAGTCAACCCAATTTAAAAGAGTCACAGCGTTAACCTCGCTTGAAGTATTGCATGTACATCTGCACTCGGTTGCCTTGTACCACTTTTAAATTGGATCAACTACGTCAGCGTTGATTGTTTCGATAAGCACTGATAATTTGTCATAAAAAAAGAGAGGCTCTAATTAATAGAGCCTCTCTTTTTTGTTTAGCCTGAAGTAAGACTGTTTATTTTTTTTTGGCTTGATTTGCTGCATCAGCTAAACGTTGTGCTTCAACCTTAGCGGCTTTGCGTTTCTCTATCACATCTATCACGTCGCTGCCGATATGCGCTTCACCACGTTTTTTGGCCAATTGCATTTGGTGCTCACGCTCACGAAAACGCGCCTTTTGCTCTTCAGTTGCTTTATCGATACAGTGTGGGCATGACTCGCCTTTAATATAGGCGCTACTTTGCATCTCTTCTTGAGTAATGGGCATGCGGCATGCGAAACATTGCTCGTAACTGCCTTTTTCTAAGTTGTGATTGACCGATACACGGTTGTCAAAGACAAAGCAGTCGCCTTCCCACATAGAGTCGCTAGCCGGCACTTCTTCTAGATATTTTAGGATGCCGCCTTCTAAGTGATAAACCTCTTCAAACCCTTGCTCACGCATATAGGCAGTAGATTTCTCACAGCGGATACCACCAGTACAGAACATCGCGACTTTTTTATGCTTAGCTGGATCCATCTTTTTTGCCACGTATTCTGGGAACTCGCGGAAGGTCTCAGTATTTGGATTGACAGCATTTTTAAAGGTACCGATTTGTACTTCGTAATCGTTACGAGTATCGATCAGAATGACATCAGGATCAGAGATTAGTGCATTCCAATCGCTTGGTTTTACATAGCGGCCGACTGATTGCAAAGGATCGATATTTTCAACACCCATGGTAACGATTTCTTTTTTGAGCTTCACTTTGGTGCGATAGAATGGCTGCTCATTGGTATATGACTCTTTAAAGGTAAACGTGCCAATCGCTTCGATACTACGCAGATATTCAAGGACAGTATCAATACCTTGGCGCGTACCAGAAATCGTACCGTTAATGCCTTCGCTTGCAATTAACAAAGTACCCTTGACGTCGTTATCGAGCATGGTATTTAAGATTGGCTCACGGTATTGCTCAAAATCACTAAAGCGTGTGAATTTATAGAGTGCCGCAACGACAATATTATTGGTCACGCTATCGTAAGCGGGCGCTGATCTGTTGTCAGTTGTAGTAGGGCTGTGAGTGGTGTTATCTTGGGTATTGCTACTTTGAGTGGTACTCATGTTTTTCTCCTGCTGGCTAGGTCGTAAACCTAGTGCGTTGGGTTAACAGTTTGGTTCAAATAAATACGCTATTGTATCATCCTCGCTTGATGTACTTTGGGTACAATCTGCGCTCGGATTCCTTATATCGCATTCATTTGAAATAGACTTTGTCAGTTAAAATGGGCGATAACACTAGTCTAATTGTGGAATTAAATAATGCGCGCGTAGTGTAGCAAATTTTAGGGAAGTTTTGAATATTTTTAAGGAATGGCATCGTTAAGCGTATACATAACTCATTAAGTGATCTGCTCTAAGCTGTAATAGCTTTTAGGCATTTATCCTATGAGTAGAGCTTGCTATAGTAGACATTTCTCATTATCTGTTCTGTTTATTTCATAATAAAGGCAACTAATTATATTTATTTTAGCCATCACCATCGAAAATATATTAACAAGATCCATAGTTCCTTATAGAGCTATAAATCTTGCAAAATTTGTGACGAGTAGAAAATAAGAGATTGCATGCCAAAAACAAAACCTAATAAAGTTTTAAACCTCACTTGTCCTCATGAAAGTTGTCATGAGTCGTTTGCTGTCCCTTTAATCGAAAAAGGAATACTATTTTGTCCACATTGTAATCACAGTCTTTTGACGGAAAAACCAGTTGATGTAGCTCAAATCAACAAAGTAAGTATCGTTGAAAATAAAAAATCTAAATCATTGTTACATCACTGGCCCTATTTCGCATGGCTGTCGCTATACGCAATTCTTTTAATTATGGCAAAAATATATAGTTGGACAGATATCATGGACTTATATCTGATCGCGATATTTTTGGTAGGTTCCATAATATTTGAGAGGTATAAATCTCACTATAATAGTGTGTTATACGGATTGAAGCATAATAAAGTGAATTTTGAGGCTGGTGTTGATACCTTATCTAACATTAACAAGTTTTCTGAAATTAATACTGACTATGTAAATGATGATGGTGTACTCAAGCATAGCAAGTGTCGCTTCAATAAAGTAGAAATGCCAGTTCTAAAAAACTGTCCTCACTGTAAATCGCAAATGGTTGTAAAGTTGCAGCAGATGGTTGATTGGCAGAAAAACCTTTACTCTAAATACGGTATTTCTCGTCCAGAGGGAGTTCCAGATAGTGAGTATTGCAGGGTCACAAATCGTTATGTGTCGAGCGATACTACACTGGCTAATATATTCCTGTGTTTGAATTGTCACACGCATTATAGTTGGTTATATATTGCAAATAAGCATTCAATTATAGATGAGGAAGGTGCACGACAGTTATGCAAAATGTAGGCGTAAAATCCAAGATTTAAAGGTGGCTATCAAATAGACGTTATCGTTCCTCATTATTGTGGAATGTAGAATAATAAGTCTTGTCCTAATCTACCTTCCGATCGGTATGAGCATGGCGGTAGAATATATCGATAAAACCAAAGCCAGCACACCGGTGAGACTAATAATGAGTGTTAAAGCTGACAAAAGCTTTGATGGGCGTTGTAGTGTAATGACCGCAAGTATTAAACACACAACAGGAACTATCGACCACCATTCAATGGTACTAAAAACAAACTTAGTATAGGCTGTTTGTTCGACATCAAAGCTTATCCAAAGTGAGATAAAACGTTCAATGAATTGCGGTTGTGCGATGAAATAGATAAAAAATGACTGTATTGTGATACAAGTCATGATGAAAATCCAAAAAATTACTTTTTTCATAATATGGTTCAGTGCTGTTGAGAAATAATATTAAAGGGTGTAATACCTTAAGTACAAAAAATCCAGCTCAAAGGCTGGATTTTTTATTGTTCAATATCTGCTTTAAAATTTATTTACTCTGGAACCACGTATCCGCTTTGCTACGAGCGCTAGCGATGTCTGAGCTTGATAGGTTCAACGCCAACTGACCAATTTTACCACGAGCTTTGTTGCGTACTTTTTCATCTAGCATGCCATCACGGGCAGCCAAGTCATACCATTTATAAGCATCGACCAAATTCTTTTGCTTTTCATCTAACAAAGCAAGCGTATAGCTGGCACGGTTATCACCACGCATAGCGGCTTTTTCTAACCAGCCACGGGCTTGTTGTAGGTTAGGCTGTACACCTTCGCCACGCAAATACATGATAGCCAAATTCAACTGAGCAGGAGCAACGCCTTGTTGAGCTGCTTTGGTATACCACTGAATGGCTTGTTGGGTGTTTTGTGCAACACCTTCACCTTTCTGTAAGCGCTTGGCTAAATAGAACTGAGCGTGATCATTGCCTTGTGCAGCACGACTAGATAACTCACTGATTGGCATTAGCTCAAAACGTGACGTATCAAGTGGTACGTTTGATATTAACTCAGCGTTGGCAAGACCTGCAGAAGAGAACAATGCAGTAAACAACGCAGCTTTTAATAATTTCATAGCAGCTCCAAAATTAGGCAGTTAATAAGCAAAAGAGTTGCACCGCTAAAGAGGTTTAGACGGCGATAACAATTAGGGGACGTCCAGCGAGACTAACTGACCTAATTATTAGCAATATATTTAATGTTTGAGGGTTGGTTAACCTTAATTGACACGATAAACGGTCGGAATTAGGGCGTGGCCAACATTATTTTGCTAGCTTAACACCCAAGTTTACGAAACTCAAATACTAATTACCTAAGTTAACGGTAATTTCCCCAATATTGTTTGTAACAAAATCATACAGTTACTCAGATATCAATATTTTGAGACTAAGAGGCAAGCATCTGCATTGATAATATTAATCTGATGTACGTTTAGTCACTCTGTAAATAGCGACGTCTGCTAACAGGTTGGGAGCTTGTCGAATCAATGCTTTCATCAGTGGCGTATGGCCTTTTTCAGAATCACTGACGGCAAAGCGATTGACGATATGAATGTCATGCTTGGCACAGAGCTGCTCAAAATCTTTAAACGTACACAGATGAATGTTTGGGGTGTTATACCATTCGTAAGGTAGCGCTTCTGATACAGGCATCATTCCTTTCAGCCCTAGATGTAGGCGGTTTTGCCAGTGGGCAAAATTAGGGAAGGTGATGACGGCTTCACGGGCCACACGTAGCATATCAAGCAATAGCACATCAGGCGATTTCACTGCTTGCAGCGCTCGTGCCATGACGACGGTGTCAAAACTGTTATCAGCGAAGCGCGCTAGACCATCATTGAGGTCTTGCTCGATAATAGATAAGCCTTTCGCGATACCATCGTTGATTTTTTCTTCGTCAATCTCAAGGCCATAGCCAGTCACGCCGCGA
Organism: Psychrobacter sp. SZ93C1; assembly: GCF_015864635.1. Classification (NCBI taxonomy): domain Bacteria; kingdom Pseudomonadati; phylum Pseudomonadota; class Gammaproteobacteria; order Moraxellales; family Moraxellaceae; genus Psychrobacter; species Psychrobacter sp. SZ93C1. The sequence goes on from NZ_JADYWY010000001.1 coordinate 655,334, forward strand.
TTTTGTTGTAAATGAGCGAGTAGTTCGCCATTACCACAGCCTAAATCTAGCACATGCGAATGCGGGGCAATCCAACGCTCAGCCAATTGATGATCCATTCTCATGAGCGTGCTCCTGCTTTTTGATGGCTGTTTTTTGACTGACTATCCGTGATAAATGGCGCCGTTAAAAATCCTCTGACCGCACCCATATAACGTGGAATATCAAATAAGAAAGAATCATGGCCATGCGGCGCATCAACATTGATATAGTTGACGGGTTTGCCAGTCGCCATCAGTGCATCGACAATCTCTTGTGAGCGCTCCGGTGCAAAGCGCCAATCAGTGGTAAATGAGATCACTAGGTACTGGCATTGAGTATGAGCAAAGGCCGCTTTGAGTGCAGACAGCTCTTGCTGACGATCAGATTCAATATCTTCAATCGCCGCTACTGCATCTTCTAGCTCAACTTGCGTACTGTTCTTACTAGATTCAACTGAAGCCGCGATTGAGTCTTCAAGTTGTGCTGCTGATTCTGTAGGGTCTTTTGTTACGGCAGATGGATAGTCACGTGTTGGGTCGAAATAATCTAAGGCTTTAGTCATGAGCAAATAAGTGTTGGCATCGAAATTTTCGCTAAAACGTTCGCCTTGATAGCGTAGATAGCTTTCGACTTGGAACTCGACATCGTAGCCATACATGAACTTACCAGATTTTAGATCACGACCAAATTTTGCCTTCATTGCATCATCGGTCAAATAAGTAATATGGCCAACCATACGCGCCAATATCAGCCCGCGACGAGGGTAGGTGCCTGCTTGTAAGTAGCGACCATCTTTGAAGTCAGGGTCAGACAATATAGACTGACGCGCCACTTCATTAAAAGCGATATTCTGTGCCGAGAGTTTCGGTGTACTAGCAATCACCACACAGCGTTTTAGCCGCTCTGGATAGTCGACTGACCATTGCAGTGCTTGCATGCCGCCCATGGATCCGCCAACAATGGCATGCCACACGTTAATGCCGAGATGATCTGACAGCATGGCTTGCGTTTTTACCCAGTCTTTAATCGTAACGAGTGGAAAGTCAGGGCCATAAACTGGCGGTTCAGTGCTATTGCTTTCGTCGTCTGGGCTTACACTTTCTGGATTAATAGAGGTCGGGCCTGTCGAGCCAAAACAACTGCCAATGTTATTCACGCAGACCACATAAAATCGATTGGTATCGATGGCTTTATTAGGGCCAATCATATTGTCCCACCATCCTGCCTTCTTATCATCGGCACTATGGAGTCCTGCCGCATGATGGCTACCAGATAAGGCATGGCAGATAAGTATGGCGTTTGATTTATCGCTATTGAGCGTGCCGTAAGTCTCGATGATTAAATCGAATGAGGGCAAGGTGCGATTGCACTCTAAGGTCAATGGCTCAGCGAAATGAAAAATCTGGGGCGTGACGATTCCGACTGAGCCCACCGTGCCAGCTGCACTGGTTGAGTCAATTGAATCGGATGTATCTGTGGGGAACTGGTCACTGGTATTATCAGGGCGTGCGTTCAAAGCTACCTCGCAAGACAACAATCATCAATAAAATAAAAATGGCAACACATCGACAGACTATTGTGCCGATACCGTCTTACCTACACTGTGTTTATAATGCGCCTGCCTATTGTATGGCGATGCGCATATGAGTACAACCTTCGATCTAGGTCTTTCGTGCTTGGTTGTTATAGCAGATGCGTAATAGATAGATAATAAACAAATAGCAACTGAGTATCAAATTGTATAAGTGCGCTTTTACCCTGCGTTATTAATGGATAAAATGCTACACTAATAAGGCATTTATTTAATAATGACTTAATAATCTTTCACCTGAACTCTTTTTAATTAACCTAATAAAATAGTGCTGCTATGAAACCTAAACTGCCACCACGTATTGCCGTCCTATTAGTGAACCTAGGTACACCAGATGAGCCAACAGCACCTGCTGTACGTCGTTACCTAAAACAGTTTTTGTCAGACCCGCGTGTGATTGAGATTCCTAAATTTTTATGGGCGATTATTCTCAACTTGTTTGTATTACCCAGCCGTCCTAAACGTGTGGCAAAAGCATACGCCAGTATCTGGGAGGGCGACTCGCCGATTCGTAAGATTTTAAAAAGCCAAGTTGAAATGTTAGAGCCACGGCTAGCAGATACTGCTGCGCCGTTTCGCGTGTCTGTGCATCCTGCGATGAGCTATGGCAATCCTGGTTTGCCTGATGTCATGGACGCGCTACGTGGTGAAGGGGTTGATCATTTTGTTATTTTGCCATTGTTTCCACAGTATTCAGCTTCTTCAGGTGGTGCGGTCTATGATGCATTGACGAAATGGACACTGAAGCAACGTAATTTGCCGAACTATACGATTGTCAAAGATTACTTCGCGCATCCACTTTATATCCAAGCATTGGCAGATTCGATTCGTCGCTTTCAAGCCGTACATGGCAAGCCTGAAAAGCTAATGTTTAGCTTTCATGGTATTCCGCAGCCCTATGCTGATAAAGGTGATCCGTATCCCAAGCGTTGTAAATGTACCGCAGCACAGGTTGCTCATGCGCTTGGTCTAACAGAAGATGAATGGATTATTAGTTTCCAGTCGCGTTTTGGTAAGCAAGAGTGGGTCAAGCCGTATACCGATGTGGTACTAGAAGAGTGGGGCAAGTCTGGCGTGCGCTCGGTACAAGTAATTAGTCCGGCATTTTCAGCGGATTGCTTAGAGACACTAGAAGAGCTGGCGATTGAGAATCGTGAAAACTTCCTTGAGGCGGGCGGGCAAGAATATCACTATATTCCAGCATTGAATCTTGATGATGCGCATATTGATTTACTTGAAGCGCTTAGTGCACCATTGGTCAAAGGTTGGGCGGGCACGTTGGATGGTTGGGCCTAATCACTGAGTTTGACTGCTAGATGTCATTGATGTAATGGCTATAATGAATAAATGATAAAAAATACCGGACATAATGTTCGGTATTTTTTTTGTATGTATCATATCAATAGAATAAAGTTGAGATTTTTTGTTGCTGGTATGTAACAATGTGCCAGGCAGATTTTTGTTATTTGTTATTTTTACATATTTGCTTGATTTTATATTTGTACCACTTTATTTTTGAGGATAAGCATGTCTAGCTTGAACGATTCACTGAATCCTATATCATTGCAAAAGCCTAACGGCCAACCACCGAATTTACCGCCAATGGATGAATATGGTAATTTGTTGCCACAGTTATTAGCAGAACCGCGAGTTTGCCAAGCAGGATGGGGTGTAAACTGGATTACCAAGGCATTTGCAATATTTAAAGATCAATTCTTATTGTGGTTAGCGATTGGTGTCGCTTACCTAATCATCGCTGTTATTGGCAGTAGTGTCCCCGTGGTAAACTTTATTTTCCCTTTCATATCTTTTGTATTTGTTGGCGGCATCATAAAGGGCTGTGCCGACCAAGCTACGGGCAGAGAGTTGAAATTTGATCATCTCTTCTCAGCCTTCAATACGCATCTTATGCCATTAATTATTTTATTTGTATTGTATCTAGTGGCTATGATTGTCATGATGATACCGATGCTGATCGTATTCGGCAGTATGTTTGCATCCTTAGCTCAAGAGTCAAGTAATGTTGCGATTGTAGGCATAGTAATAGGGACTTTATTGGTTTTTTTACTGTTATTCCCTGTATTAATGGCCATTTGGTTTGCACCTGCTTTAATTGTACTTCACGACATTGAACCTGTTCGAGCGATGAAAATGAGCTTTAAAGGCTGTTTAAAAAACATTCTACCGTTTTTGGTTTTTTGGATAGTTGCTCCCATAATTATGATATTAGCCGTCATCTTTACATTGGGACTGGGTCTTTTAGTGCTACTGCCAATAGGTATGATTACTTATTACACCAGTTATCGCGATGTGTGGACCGATCAGCCGTTATCAGCGGCGTAAGTCATGTTTAGTAAAGGTGGTTTTTAGCAAAATCTAATCTATTTTATGATCGATAAAAAAGCACGCTTAATATAATTAAGCGTGCTTTTTTTTGACCAAAGTGTTGTATCAACAGTCGTATTAATTGCTAAAAATCATCATCGTTGCTACGTTCAGCCGCTTCTCTATCAGCGATATCCATCGCATCTGGATAATCGCTATCATCAAGATTGTCTTGGACTAAGATCTCATCGACACGCGACTCATCGATATTTTGACGATGCACAGGTGTCAGTCCTTGGGTCGCACCACTGCCTGCTTCGGAGTTATTAAACCCTACACTGTTATCAATCGCATCATCGTTGTCGGTGGTATGCAACATAGGATTGTCTAAATCAATTTCTTGGCTGTTATCATTGATACTGGTATCGCCTTCTATGTGATCCATTTCTTCTGGTAATGGGCTTTTAATGTTATCCATAATGCTTTCCTTATTATTATTGATCATTGTGATTTGTCTTATTTATCATGTTCAGTGTGACGCGTTATGCGTATCACTGATAGTATTAAGGTGTCACAGGATGTTCAAAAAATGTAAGGCACAATTTATAAAATAAGGCGCAATTTATAAAATGAGGACACGCCCTAGTAAGCAAAATGGCCACCGAAATTCGGTAGCCATTTTTTATACTTTAATGAGCGTAGTGTTGCTAGCTTGATGAGCTACTATGCACCCACTTTAGTATTTACCCAACGTATCAATGAGTCAGGGGCCACTTGTGCTAGTGTCTGAAATAACTTAGCTGGCAGGCCGACAGAGTAATGCGTGCTTCTAAGCTTGCGATTAGGACTTGTGGTGAGTTTGCATAGGGTTTTTGCGACATCATTGACGTCTAGATTGATGCCCAGGCGATCAATACTGGTTACTTCGATGTCCACTGTCATGTCAGATTTGACCCATAGCGGCATGACATCGATAACCTTGATGCCCAACTTTTCATACTCGATATTAAGTCCTTCCGTAAGACCTCGTACAAAGAACTTACTGGCAGCATAATTCGCAACTTCAGGCTGACCATAAATAGCAGACGCAGACGATACATTAATGATTTTGCCGTTTTTATTATCGGCTAAATAAGGTGCCAGTTTATGACAGCCAATGAGTACGCCTTTACAGTTGACGTCAATGAGAGCCAGTTGCTCATCTAGGTCAGTCATCGGTAATGCGCCAGTGACCAGTACACCAGCATTATTAACCAACGCATCGATACTGCCAAAATTATCGATCATCTGAGTAATAGCATTGTCCCATGAGTCAGGCTGAGTAACATCAAGCTGACCCGTTATCACACGCTTTTGTTTCAGCGATTTTTTAAATGCTTTATCGGTAATCGCCTGTTCAAGCGTAGTGGTGTTAGTAGCAAATAGCCCAACATTATGGCCTTTTGCCGCCAGCTTTTTTGCTGTTGCCAGACCAATGCCTCGTGATGCGCCTGTAATCAATATGTTCATAGTCATTCACTCAATAGTTATTCAGATGCTGTAAATTAAAGGTTAATGCCAGACGTCAATACTGAGCGACAACACTAACAGGATGGCCACAATTGTCATTGTTTTTGGTGTTTGCATTTCAGTATAGCAAACTATGGCTCAAACACTACAGCAGTACTGATTTGATACTTTGCGATGAACATACGGCAATACTTACATGATGATAACTATATCGTGATGACTTCTAATAGAATTTAATTGCATCACAAATTAATAGGCATTATCTGCCGTTATTGTCGATTTAGCACAGTGAATTTTTGCTGATTGCTTGGTAGGTTGTCAAACGTCGATAATTTGAATTGTAATAAGTAAATCAGCGCAATTATATAGATAATATTCTCTGACAGCTCTTCGACGACCTCGCCAAACTCATGTGGGAACATAATCGCATTTTCACCCATATATTGCAGTACTGCTAAGACAGCAACACCTAGATATAACGATTTTGGGACATTTTTCAGAACGCTCCAAAAATAATGGCGCGCACGAACTAGCAATATAAGCGTCGCCACAATGATGACCAGTAATACCCTGTCTTCCCACCAGTCGTAAGAATGGCCGAGCAGCACAAAGTCTTCTGGTACCAATAAATCAGACAAATAACTCAGCTCTCTGCGAATAACACTGAAGAAAACTAAAACGGAGGCAAGCCAAAAGTGGCGACCCTGTAGGACGCGGCTTTGCACTGAATACTGTAAGCAGCGTAGCAAACATAAAGTTAAGATAATGGCTTCACCAATTTCGATAATACTATTTTCAGTGATAATGGTGATCTCCTGATTCATAAAATACAAAAAAGTGAGCCCAAGGGCTCACTTTAGACGAAAATTATTTGGCTATATATAACTCAATAGGCCGCTACTATAACGCCAAATTTGACCTGATGTTGTTAATTAATATAACTAATCGGTCATAATACATTGTTAATTTAGGTAGCCTGATGCTCTTAAATTTAAATATAACTAGCAATTGTTGTTATTGATTCTGGTTCAGAAAACTTGACTGGTAGTAGGGTTAGAACAAAGCTTCCATGCGTAGTAAGGCAGAAGGGTAATGGTCTTTATCTTCTGTTTTGTCATTATAGTAATTTAGCTCTGTCTGCATATATAGCCATTCGCGCCAAATGGGTTGGCGATAACTAATGGCAGGACCATAACTGTTTAAGGTTGACTTGTCACTTTCAAAATAACCACTGGCAGAGAGTCCGTAGGCTAGCTGTTTCTCATTACCTAAATAATGCACCTGTCTCAGGTCGTTATCCCAGTCTTTGCGCTCTTCTTCATCTTGATTGCGATAGCGAATAGTGGTGTTATTATTGATAAATCGATTGGTATCTGCGCCATATTGTAGATTTAATCCACCTTTGACATAGTGCTCACTATCAAGTCCATAGCGATAAAAACTGTCACTAGTCACTTCTATTTTTTTGCTTTTATACCAGTCTTTGTCGATACTTACTTTTAGATAAGGATCATCTAGTGAACGAATCCCGATATCGACATCTGTATTCACCCCCAACTGATCTTCGAGCTCGTCATTAAAACGCGTCCAACGTAGTGCAATAGAGGCGTTGTCTTCTCGCGTTTTTTTAGTATTAATAAGTCTATCTTGGTTGTTGGAGGTTGCTTGATAAGTATTGTCTGTCGTGCTTTGTTTTAAAAAAGTATCTTCATCCAGCTCTTCATCACCGATAATCAGGCTTAACCGTCTTTCCAACACAGGTAACTGCAAGCGGCCACGAATCCTAGGTTCAACGGTAACATCGCTACCTGTTTTGGGATCGTTGGTCCAACGGGTGTCTAATACCACTCGTAAGCTGGCTTTGGCAGGCTTTTTGGGATCGGGTTCTCCAAACCAGCCATCCATTTTATGTGCCCATTCATGCAATTGGTCTTGAACATCTTCACGGCGTTCATCTGTCCAGCCTTGCTCTTCTTGTACCAATTGAATAGGTTGCTCGACAAGTTCTTCAGTAGGTTGATAGCCAAGTTGATCAAGAGTTTCATCGCGATTGGGATCGTTATCATTAGATGACGAAGCCGTTTCTGTATTTACAGATTCTAGCAATTCTGAATCTGTAATGGGCGTAGCATCTGCCCATACTGGCGTGCATAAACCTAAACTGGCAATTATATAAACGGTACAGGTATTAAAGTTTGCTGGTTTCGTCATGAAGGGTTTCAATTGTTTTGGTCTCTGAAAATGGTAAACAAAAGTATTATGCCATAGGTTGTTAATTATAGGGAAGTTGTGGCTAGGAATGCTTTACTTCTGATGAGCGAGGGATGACTTTTACTTATAGTTGCATAGCAAGGGAGTTTATCTTTCATGATGAAGAAAGGGGCTATTACTGATATCAAGGCATTACTTAATAGATCTTCGAATGTAAAAAAGGCTAAGCAAAATGCCTAGCCTTTTTCTGATAAACCGTACGTAGAATAAGTTCTATGCTTTAGTTATTAATGCGCCTCATCCCAGTTCTGACCACTATCAGTCTCAACCAATAGCGGCACTGCAAAGTCTACATTCCAGCCTTTCTCGACCGCGGTAACTGTCAATACATCTTGCATCGCATTAGTAATCAACTGGCTAATCTCATCAACTTTATCTGCATCGACTTCGAACACCAATTCATCGTGGACTTGTAGCAGCATTTTAGCTTGATCTTTTGGCAATACCTTATCCACGGCAATCATAGCAAGCTTGATTAAATCTGCTGCTGAGCCTTGAAGTGGCGCATTAATCGCTGCACGTTCAGCGCCTTGCTTGACCATACGGTTGCTGTGAGTGATATCAGGGGTATAAAGCTTGCGGCCCAGTATTGTCTCGACATAGCCTTGTTCGTGAGCGCTTGCACGAGTATTGATCATATAGTTTTTGACACCTGGGTAGCGGTCAAAATACATATCGATATAGTCTTGCGCTTCATTACGACTCATTTGCAATTGCTTGGCCAGACCAAAGGCACTCATGCCATACAGTAGTCCAAAGTTAATGGCTTTGGCATTACGGCGCTCAGTTGACGTAACCTCTGCAACATCCTTACCCAGTACTTCAGCGGCAGTCGCAGCGTGAATATCCAAACCTTCGTTAAAGGCATGCGTTAAATTATTATCGCCTGAAAAATGCGCCATGAGACGCAATTCAATTTGTGAATAATCCGCTGCGAGAATCACACGACCTTCTGGAGCAATAAAGGCTTGGCGAATTAATCGACCAGTCGCGGTACGAATAGGAATGTTTTGTAAATTGGGATCAGTAGAAGATAAACGACCAGTGCTGGTCAGTGCCTGATGATAACTGGTATGCACACGATCAGTTTCGCTATCTGCCACATTATCAAGCGCATCGGTATAAGTGCTCTTTAGCTTAGATAGGCTGCGATATTCCAATGTGATATCGACTAATGGGTGGTCTATTTTTGATAATACTGCTTCACCAGTAGAGTACTGGCCTGATTTGGTTTTTTTGCCACCAGCAACGCCAAGCTTTTCAAACAACATCTCACCAAGCTGCTTCGGTGAGCCAAGATTGAATTCTTCGCCAGCGATTTCATAAGCGCGTTTTTCAAGTGCAATAATTTCTTCATCAAAGCGTTTTGATAGCTCGTTTAAGAATGGACGTTTAATCAAAATACCATGTGCTTCCATTTGGCAAAGTATCTCTGCTGTTGGAATTTCTAGCTCGTGTAGCAATTTAGCATTATTGGCATCATTAGCTAGCTCAACGCTAAATACCTCAAATAATTGATAGGTAATGTCGGCATCTTCACAAGCATAGTCACTGGCGATATCAATGGCGACTTGATCAAAAGTGACTTGCTTAGCGCCTTTACCAGCGACGTCTTCATAGCTGATGGTCTGCGTCTGTAGATAATGACGTGCCAAGTCATCCATACCGTGACGAGTGGCGGCAGCGTTAATCACATAGCTGGCAAGCATGGTATCCATGGCCCAGTTATTGGGTTGTTCATGAATGGCACCGACCAAATCGATATCATAATGACTGAGAATATGAGCATCGTATTTTAGATGTTGACCGATTTTACCGATGTTTGAATTTTCTAAAATTGGCTTTAGGCATGTCAAAACGGTGTCACAGTCGAGCTGTTTAGTTGTTAGCTCGTCACCTTCTAGACTATGCGTCAGCGGAATATAATAGGCTTCGTGGGCTTGCACAGCAAAGGAGAGACCGACGATTTCAGCTTGACGCCAATAGATGCTAGTGGTCTCGGTATCGATGACAAAATGCGGTACAGACTCTAATAGCTTAACCAGACTCTCAAAAGCTGGCTCGTCAAGCACTGTATGCCATGCTCTATCATGCGCTTTGCTATCTTGGATATTCTCAATACTGCTTGATTGTAGCGACTTAGCCACTTGCGCTTGTGATTCGGCATTCGCTTGACTGTCAGCGACACTTTGTGAGCCGTTCCCATTAGCATTGGCAGGATGATTTGGGTGGTCGAGAGACGCCAGCTCGTTTCTAAACTCAAGCTCATTATACAGTTCACGTAACTCGTCTATATGAGCACAAGGATCGGTATTGATTTTCAAATCATTCCAGTCTTGACCGATACCTAAATCTGTCACGATGGTAGCTAGCTTTCTATTAAACGGAATATCATCAGCATGTTCAATCAAACCTTTGGCACCGCGACCTTTGATAAAACCAATATGCTTTAACATATTGCCGATATCGCCATACTCAACGAGTAAGTCTTTTGCGGTTTTTTTACCGATACCAGGCACACCTTTGATACCATCTGAGGCATCGCCCATTAACGTCAAGAAATCAATCATCTGATTTGGGTTAATACCGAATTTTTCAATAACGGCTTCGGTGTCCGTAACTTTACCAGTGAAGCTGTCTTCTAAGATAACGCAGTCATTGACCAGTTGCATCATGTCTTTGTCACCCGTTGAGATGACGACATGATGACCTTCAGCGACAGCACGATGGGCAAGTGTACCGATGATATCATCGGCTTCTGCGCCTTCGATACGCAACAGGGGAAGACCTAACGCGGTGACCAAACGATGGATATAAGGAATCTGCTCTACTAGCTCTACGTCGATGGGTGGACGCGCCGCTTTATAATCAGCAGACATATGGTGACGAAAAGTCGGTGACTTGGTATCGAAACAGACGGCCATATGCGTAGGGTGATAACGGCGCATCAGCTTGAGCAGCGCATTGAGCGTGCCACGGATGGCATTGGTTATCAGGCCTTGCGAGTTTTGCATGGTTTTTGGTAAGGCATGATAAGTGCGAAACAGATAGTAAGAGCCATCAACCAAGATAAAAGGTGGCTGGTTTTTATCAACGTGACTGGTGTCCATCGTCGCTACATTGGGCATGGTTTCAAAGTTTGGTAATGCGGCAGGATCAATCGCTTGATGGGAGTTGTGGTCACTGTCGGTGATGGAGTCGGTCATAGGATCAGTCATAAAGGTCACTTATCAGCTATTAGATAGAAATATGTGCTTATTATAACGATAAAATCAGTGTGTGCCGAACTGCTTAACCGTTACGAGATGTTCAGTATCACCTATTGAATTGCTTATTGATATGAATGATGCGTGTCATAAGACAGTTGAATCACACATAAAAAAAGAACCCAGTGTGAACTGAGTTCTTTATTTCATAACTTACCTAACAATCAAACAGCTTTAATGATCAAGCTGCTTAACCGTCGAGCTTGTATTATTTTACTTCTGAAGTCAATTCTACATCGATGTTGCCACGTGTTGCTTTTGAGTATGGGCATACTTGATGTGCTTTTTCAACCAGTTGCTGGAACTCATCAGCAGACAATTCAGTGTTTTCACCAATGACATGGATTCTAGCTGCTAGCTTATAATCAGGACCTTCGCCTTGTAATAGGTCTACTTCAATCGACGTTTGTGAATCAAACTTTGCTTTTTCCATTTGCTTAACAGCGCCAAGTGCACCGTCAAAGCAAGCGCTGTAACCTATCGCAAACATCTGCTCTGGGTTATTGCCATCTTTGCCTGAGCCTGGCGCTACCATATTGATAGTGAGATCGCTGTCGCTCAAGCTGGCTGAACCTGCGCGGCCGCCAGTAACAGTTGCTTTGGTAGAGTATAGAGTTTTCATAACACATCCTTTTTTGTTGTCAGTTTTTATAGTTACTTTATATTTAACGGGTACGTTTTGATACGAGCTTCAGCATAACAAACCATTAAGTCAACTGTATAGCCCCGTCGTAAATATATACTGTGTATTTGTAATTGAAGGATTCTGTGATGAATTTCATATCTAGTATTCGCTGAAAACATAGATGTAGTAGGCATTCGCTTGGTCAATGACAGAAGATTTATCAGCGGCCCAAATTGAACGCCACTATTAATTCAAAAATTGCGCCAATAGGCTCTATTTGACTATTAGGGCGTGTTTTTTTATGCGCTATTTCTGCACCTTGACGCTAAATCGGCTACAATACGTCCATTATTTATTCTATTTATTTAGATTGATTTCTAAATGACTAACTGTTGAAGCCGAAAACTATGAGCGTAGATCCAAAGAAATTAAACAAAGAAGTGGCCAAACGCCGCACCTTTGCCATTATCTCGCATCCCGATGCTGGTAAAACCACCATGACTGAAAAACTGCTATTGTGGGGACAGGCAATTCAGGTAGTGGGCGAAGTAAAAGGCCGTAAGACTGATCGTCATGCTACCTCAGATTGGATGAGTATGGAGCAAGAGCGTGGTATTTCTATTACCACCTCAGTCATGCAGTTTCCGTATCAAGATCATATGGTCAACCTGCTAGATACCCCGGGTCACGCTGACTTTAGTGAAGATACTTATCGTACTTTGACCGCAGTAGACAGTGCATTGATGATGGTCGATGGGGCAAAAGGCGTCGAAGAGCGAACCATCAAGCTGATGGAAGTCTGCCGGATGCGTGACACACCGATTATCTCATTCGTCAACAAGCTCGATCGTCAAATTCGTGAGCCACTTGAGCTGCTTAGTGAAATCGAGTCAGTTTTAAAGATTAAATGTATTCCAGTGACTTGGCCTATTGGTATGGGACAGGATTTCGTGGGTGTGTATCATTTGACCGAAAACAAAACTTACTTTTATGAAAAAGGTAATGGCGGCAAGATGACGGTCTCTGAGACCCGAGAAGGTTATGATTATCCTGATATACGTGAGCGTCTAGGGACGTTGATGTTTGATGCCTTTGAAGAGTCGCTTGAGCTCGTACAAATGGCGCTAGAAGAGTTTAGTGTTGAAGCGTTCTTAGCAGGCGAGATGACGCCAGTATTATTTGGTACAGCGCTGGGTAACTTTGGTGTCAATATGGTACTTGATACTCTGGTTAAATATGCACCACCACCCAAAGCGCATCCGACCAATGAGCGTGAAGTCGCCGCGACTGAGACCGACTTTAGTGGTTTTGTCTTTAAGATTCAGGCCAATATGGATCCGCGTCACCGTGACCGTATTGCATTCTTACGAGTCTGCTCGGGCAAGTATGAAAAAGGTATGAAGCTAAAGCATGTACGTTTGGGTAAAGATGTACGTATTGCTGATGCTTTGACCTTTTTGGCAGGTGATCGTGAAGCATTAGAAGAAGCGTATCCAGGGGATATTATCGGCTTGCACAACCACGGAACCATCTCAATCGGTGACAGTTTCACAGAAGGTGAAGAGCTAAACTTTACCGGTATTCCACATTTTGCGCCTGAATTGTTCCGCCGTGTGATACTCAAAGACCCGCTAAAATCTAAAGCGCTACAAAAAGGTCTTCAGCAGCTAAGTGAAGAGGGCGCAACACAGGTCTTTATGCCGCAGATTAACAACGATTTAGTCTTGGGTGCAGTTGGTGTACTACAGTTTGAAGTGGTCGCACATCGCCTCAAAGAAGAGTACAAGGTTCAATGTATCTTTGAGCCAGTATCGATTGCAACGGTACGCTGGATTCACTGTGATGACGAAGTGGCACTGGCCAAGTTTAAGAAGAAAGCCCATGACCAGTTATCGCTCGATGGTGGTGGCTATCTGACGTATCTTGCACCGTCGCGGGTTAACTTGCAGTTAATGCAAGATCGCTATCCAGAAATCACTTTTAGTAATACTCGTGAGCATTAAAATTCATTATCCCACGATATGATTCATCTCTAAAGACACGCTAGCCGTGTCTTTTTTATTACCTATAATTTACGTAATAAACGCTTGAAAACTGGTAATTTCTTAAAACACAAACAGTGTTCCTACAATACATCATTATTGTTACGGTAAAATGTTAAGCAATGTTGTATGTTTATGAAAGAGGCTATATGAACGCTACGAATCCATTTAATATTAATAACTCATCATTACGTCTGCGCTCATCGATGAAAGCGAGTCATGCACGTCTGATGGGTCTATTGGCTAGTGGTTTTTTGCTAGTGGTCGTCGCTATACCTGCAAATGCAGGTAATCTCATTAGCAGTACCGATTATTTGAATTATGAGTTGCCAGAAAACATACAAGCACAATGTGTAGAGCGTGATAACTGTCCAGAGATTGATATTAAATATTTGAATACCAATCATCGTTGGATAAATGATATGACGAATGAGCGTATCAATGCGTTAGTCGTCAATAGTAAACCGACTGAGTCAGCACCTATCAAAATGAAACTGAATCAGGCAGCGGTAAACGCAGCGATTGATGACTTTGTTGGCTCACAATTTATAGATATTCCTGAAGGCAGTTCATGGGCTTATAGTTTGATGGTCACGCCTGAGTATTTGGGGCATGTGAGTGATTTTGAATTGTTCGAAATTGCCTCCTATGTCTTCACTGGTGGTGCTCATGGCATGCCTTATAGTGAGTATTTAGTATTTGATCTAAGCACCAAAAAACAAATTAAACTTGATGATATGCTTCAATCAGGTAAAAAATCAAAGTTCGAAGCACTTGCATACGATGCTTATAAAACGTGGGTTAAAACGGTGGACGACGATGTCAGTAGTTATGAAAAAAACTGGCCGTTTACATTGAGTGATAATATAACGATGACGGATGAAGGTATCGACATTCGCTATCAGCATTATTCTATCGGTCCATATGCTTATGGTATGCCTGTATTAAGCATTCCATATAGCAAGCTTAACGGTATTATCAAGCCTCGTTTTATCATTAAATAGCGCAAATAGACACGGTATTATTTATAACGGTTAATATCAAAATCGCTTTAAAAATTGGCAATAATTTAGCTAAAATCATTTGAAATTTAATAGAAAAATAAGGAATGGCATCATGACAAACAATATAGACAGCGGAAACCCGACAGCATCAACGAGTACTTGGCAGCTTAATGCATTGACAGAAGCGCTTGGAGAACTGACCCTGACGGTCGATGACAGCCTATCTATCGGACGTGGCAGTGATAATGATGTGGTACTCGGCAGCAAGCAAGTATCGCGCAATCATGCCGTGCTCAGCGTATTAGATGGTCAGTTATATGTAAAAGACTTGGACTCATCGAACGGTACGTTTATCAATGAGCAGCGTATCGAAGGCAACCAGTCAAGCCTATTGCAAGTAGATGACACGATTGGCTTTGCCAGCTTTAGCTTTTTGGTAAATGCGCCTGTGGCTGCTGTAGAAAATGTTGAGTCGTTAGCACCTGTAGCGGTAGAGGATGCAACGGCTAATATGAATACTGCTGATGACAGTAATACTGAAGCTGCTGTTACTGAGACTACTACCAAAGCAGATGAGTTCGAAGAATACATCATCGAACACCCAACCATCGATGAACCTGTGGTGAAAGAAACAGGTATTGAAGATATGCTTCCTGCTACAGACGAAAGTGTTGAGACAGTAACTGTCGATACAGCGTCAGAGGCAGTAGTAGAATCAACAAATGAAACACCTGATACTAGCCTGCCTATAGAGAATGCCACTGAAACAGTTGAACCAGCCCCACAAGAGCCAATTGTCAAAGAAACAGGTATCGAGGAAGTCTTATCTGCCGC
Source organism: Psychrobacter sp. SZ93C1 (assembly GCF_015864635.1). Lineage (NCBI taxonomy): Bacteria > Pseudomonadati > Pseudomonadota > Gammaproteobacteria > Moraxellales > Moraxellaceae > Psychrobacter > Psychrobacter sp. SZ93C1. The sequence continues at coordinate 670,822 of NZ_JADYWY010000001.1, forward strand.
AGAAAGTATAGAGTCTGCACCAGTAGAGGATACTCCAGAGCTTGTAGTAGAAGAAGAAACACTAGAAGAGCCAGTGGTCGCAGAAGAAGTAGCTGAGCAAGAAGTAGTAGCGACAGAGCCTGAATCGCCAGTAGTGGACGAGAGTGAGCCATTAGTAGAGCAGTCGGCTGTACATGAAGAAGCCGTGCATGAAAAAGTGATACACGAAGAAGAAGTAGTGAATGAAGAGCCAGTAGTCGAACCAGAGCATGATAAAACGACGACGACTGAGCTGCAAGAAGAAGCTGACCCTGATGTCTTACGTGCTAAGCAAGCAGCCACTGCACAGTTCTCAGGTACAGCCAATCTAGGCCAGTCTCGTGATCTTGGTACCGAAGGCAACAACGCGGCAAATCAGGCAGTCAACAACCCAGCCAATGCAGGACATATAGAGAAAAAACCAAGCGGTGGTTGGTTTATATGGGTATTTGTTGCCATTCTCATCGTTGGGTTAGCTTTATGGTTGTTTAATAAAGGCGTTGTATAGCCAATAGTCGCTTATACAACACTAGCCAGATAGCTCATATCTTTCGCGGTTAAGCTGTAAAAGCGAGTTTCTATAGCGTCAGCATTCAGTAGAGTGTTGACGCTATATTTTATCTATAGTCAATCCTCTATAAATTGGATACGGTGTCATTCTCGCTTAATCTGCTATTTGTAGCACTTTCACTCGCCTTCCTTGTATCCAAATGTCATTAAACCGACTATACCTTTTTATTGTTTCTATTCTTTTTATCTTTTGCCAATATGTTGCTAAGAGAGCCTTACTATGATGACCTTTGAAGAATATCAGTCTTTTAAAGACCGTGGCTTTAGTCATGCACCACTGGTAAAAAAACGTCTAATGGATTCGCAAACGCCAGTATCTGTGTTTTCTAAGGTACGTGATCTGAATGGTTCAGCGTATTTATTTGAGTCAGTTGTAGGCGGTGAACGCTGGGCACGATATTCGATGATTGGCTTGGGTAGTGATCTGATTTTGCAATATACAGATGGCAATATGACGGTCAAAAGAAACGATCAGACGGATGTAAATGCAGTAGATGATCCATTTGATTATATTCGTCAGCTGATGGCTCAATACAATATGCCCACAGCAGCCGATATCGCTATGCTACCGAGCTTTAGCGGTGGTCTGGTAGGTTACTTTGGCTATGACATGGTACGCGTCATTGAGCCAAGCGTGGGCTTGTCTGATGCACCCAATCCAATGTCGATGCCAGACATGTGGCTGATGCTTTCGATGAGCGTAATAGTTTTTGATAGTTTAGAAAACACGTTATCTATCATCGTCTATGCCGACTGCAATAGTGAAGATGGCTACAGTAATGCTATCCGTGAATTAGAAAAAATTGAAGAGAAGTTAGCAGAGATGCCAAATCTAAGCGCGCCAGTGATGCCGACGCCGACGTTTACCTCACAAACAGGTGCAGAGAAGTACTGTAGTGACGTCGATAAGATTAAAGACTACATCTTAGCAGGTGATGTCATGCAAGTCGTTCCTGCGCAGCGTTTGACAGCTGATTATACCGGCGACTCACTGGCTGTCTATCGTGCTCTACGGTTTTTAAATCCATCACCTTATCTGTTCTTGGTGCATGGCTACACCTTAGACGATCATAAACGCTTTGACATCATTGGTGCATCGCCTGAGATATTATCGCGTATCGAAAATGGCAAAGTAACAGTGCGACCATTAGCAGGCACTCGTAAACGTGGCAAAAACCAAGCAGAAGATGAAGCGCTCGAGCAAGAACTGCTCAATGACAAAAAAGAAATTGCTGAGCATTTGATGCTCATTGATTTGGGTCGCAATGATATTGGCCGCGTTTGCGAGTACGGTAGTGTTAAGGTGACCGAAAAGATGTTTGTTGAGCGCTATTCACAAGTGATGCATATTGCTTCTAACGTTGAGGGTACGATATTGCCTGATAAAGACGCACTGGATGTCTTTTGTGCGACGTTCCCAGCGGGCACCTTAACAGGGGCACCCAAAATCCGCGCCATGCAAATCATTGATGAGATAGAGCCAGTACGTCGAACGGTCTTTGGTGGTGCAGTAGGGTATTTGGGCTGGCATGGCAACATGGATACCGCTATTGCTATCCGTACGGCTGTCATGCGCCGCGGAAAAATCCATATCCAAGCAGGTGCGGGTGTCGTCGCGGACTCTATTCCAGAAGCTGAATGGGATGAGACCAACAAAAAAGCACTTGCCTTGTTAAAAGCAGTAAAAATGGCGTGTAATGGTTTGCACATTCGCTAGTTAAATAGCCATCTGTGTGGCAAAAACAAATGCTTTGAGCAAAAAGCCAATTTAATGCCATATCTTTATTTATAAAAATGCTAATTTAATCAATAGCTTAAATATTTTTATTAAAATAATTGAAAAAAAGATGAAAAAGAGCTTGCGCATCTCAAAATATTTGATAGAATAGCCACCACTTTAAGAGAACAAGCCGACTTAGCTCAGTTGGTAGAGCAACTGACTTGTAATCAGTAGGTCGCCAGTTCGATCCCGGCAGTCGGCACCATCTCTCTTAAAGTAGCTTTTTATGAATATGTCTTAAACTAAAGTCATTTTTGTTTAAAGCAACCTAAGGTGGGATTGGGGAGCGGTCAAACCCAACAGACTGTAAATCTGTCGCGAAAGCTTCGAAGGTTCGAATCCTTCTCCCACCACCATATTTTCTAAGTTTGTCATAGCGCCAAGCATACTCTATATATTTAGAGACTCTCGATTAGAGTCCTTTAGAATAAGAGTAAATGCGGGTGTGGTATAATGGTAACACCTTAGCCTTCCAAGCTAATGACGCGGGTTCGATTCCCGCCACCCGCTCCATATATACACCATCGCAAAAATTATCAATAATACATCACGATAATCAGTTTATGATAACTGTGTCGTGATATTTTTTTAGTAAATCTACAATATTATTTGTACTGTAGTTATTAAAAACATGCTCATATAGCTCAGCGGTAGAGCACTCCCTTGGTAAGGGAGAGGTCTCGAGTTCAATTCTCGATATGAGCTCCATTTATTGTTTAAGCTTTTTGTGTTTGCTTTGCTATTTTAAACAGCGTTGCATCGATATCGAAAGCATAGGATATTGAACATTATAAATACAGTACAGCAATTGATGATTTAAGGGTGACACTGAGGTGTTGCCCTTTAGTGCTGTCAATTTATTAATAAATACTAAGTTTATTTGTAGATAAGCTACAGTAAGATAAATTAGTGCAACAGCGATGTTATATAATAGTTGGCAATGTTCAATAGATTGAAAAGTAAGTATAATATTTATCTGTATGAAGTTGAAATGCATGGTTTGAATGCATAGATTTTAGCAAGATTACAGAACAGTTTTAGTAGATAAACCATAGCGTCAACGGTTTGATGGTCTTACCTGCATCATGAGCCGTCAAACAGCTATTCACTGATCTTTGATTGATAAAGATTCACCAAAAAAAAGAGGAAATACCCATGGCAAAGGCCAAGTTTGAACGTCTAAAACCGCATGTCAACGTTGGTACCATCGGACACGTTGACCACGGTAAAACAACCCTAACAGCTGCTATCGCAACTGTAGCTGCAATCACTTCAGGTGGCGAAGCTAAAGACTACGCGTCTATTGACTCAGCCCCAGAAGAAAAAGCACGTGGTATCACCATCAACACCTCACACGTAGAATATGACACAGATGCACGTCACTATGCTCACGTAGATTGCCCAGGTCACGCCGATTATGTTAAAAACATGATCA